>JAGUQX010000020.1 GCA_030153485.1 Oscillospiraceae bacterium
ATGAAAAGATTACTAAAAAGAAGAAAAAACCACTAAATAAAAAGGACAACCCCCACCATAAAACCTTTTTAGATAGCCATTTTAAAAGGAACTTTTCCACTAGATTCCACCACTAAAAAGGGTTAAATCTTCAGGGGAAACCGATAGTTTAAGATGAAGGTTATTGCTAGATGTTCCCATTAAAATCATCTCACCTTTACCAAAGTTTGATATACGATTTGCCTCGTTTTGGCTTAGTTCTTTTTCAAAAACTGTACGTAAAGTTTTGATAGAACTGGGGTCTTGATTTAGAAAAAATTTATACTGTAGTAGGGCAAATAAAGTTTTGATTTTGCTGATATAGATGTCGTTGGATACCTCTGGGATAACATCTTTTATATCATGAAATATTAGATTAAAACCACCAAAATATTTCCGATTCTGCTTACCGAAAGACATAAAAAAGTCCACAATAATTTCGTTTTTAGAGTTGATAAGTAGATGGGATTCATCCACAGTAATCAGATATTTGGTTATATCTTCAGAGGATATTTCACCATTTTCATACCTTTTTTTAACCTTAGAACCTACCTTTAAAAGCTCTCCCCAAAGGAGATTTAGTATGTTAAACATCTGTGCGGAAAAGATGTTTTCACTATAATTCTGAAGCCCTTTTATGTTAAAACTTATTAGTTTTTCCTTTGAAAAATCTTCTATAGTTGTGTGTCCATCTAATAAATTTCCATAGTTTTTAACGATAGATTCTAATGTTATCTGAATATTTTCTAGTATTTTCCCACGGTTTTCTGAGATGTCCTGTTTGATTTTTTTACTATCATCAGAGGAGTAAACCTCTTTATTTACCAGCTGTAAAAGGTCGGATAAAATAGGAAAATCAGAGGGCTTTTTATCTATAAAATTGTCTTTATCTATCTTAAATTTTTCGTAAAGAAGTCCAACAATCCGCTGAAATTCTGATAAAACAACCTGATCATCGATACCAGAAATAATCCCGAAAAAGGTTTTAACCTTGTTAATCTGAGCGGAAAAAGAGGAGGAAGTTTCCTCACCTAAAGGAAGAATTTGGAGGATGTTTACCATCCCATCTTTACCGTCCAGATGGATAATCTTTCCCCCTAATTTTTCTACAAGCCCCGTGTATTCATTACTAGGATCAAAGATTCTGTTATAATTTCCTTTGATAATATTATGTAAAAGTAATGTTTTAATTAGGGTAGATTTTCCCGCTCCTTTCTTTCCAAAGATGATAGATTCATAGGAATTTCTAGTATTACTCACCTTAAATTGGTCAAACAAAATAGCCCCACCAGTGGAGCTATTTCCTAGATATATTCCATTTTCATCCTTTAGATGAGAGAAATTAAAGGGCATTCCACCCCCTAAAACCGACGCCGTAACTGGTAGGGATTGGTTACTTTTATCTAGATTATTTTGAGAAGTATACGAATTTAACAAGGAAGAAAACTCAAACTCGGATTCACCTAGATAGATGGCAGATTTAAAACCTCTACCCTCCAGTTGCCGAATCAGGGTAAAGGCTTTAAGTTCTAGCTGTTTTTTATCAATATTTGAAAGAAAAATTCTAGTAAAAGTGTCCTTTATTACCTCGCCGTTAGAGTTTATACTCTCTGCAATAGCAACAGTTCCTCCAATTTGGGAGATGATTTCTTGAATTTGGATAGGGTCTTTTTCTGTGGCATGTTGGTTCTCCAGCTCTTTAATAATTCCTCTAAGATTTTCTACCGAACTGTTTCTATCCTGGGTAGAAATATCAATTGTGGTTATTGCTTCATGTTCTAAAAGTATGCTGGAAAGCCAAAAGTCATCAACGTTTTCGGGGTATTGATAGATGCGAATACAGGCAATATATCCTGTTCCTGTTTTTATATATCTTTCATCTTTGAAGGATATTCCTCCCATTGGTTGGAGGTTTTTTATTAAGGTTTTGTTGGGTTTTGGTTTCATGGTTTCACTCCTATTTAAAATTTATTTGGAGGTATAATGTTTAAAAAATCTTTTAGTAATAATTCTATTAATGATGAGAAAATGGCAGAACAGTATGATGAATCATTTAAAAAATCTAGTAATATTATGGATACCGACGAACTACTAAAGCAAGCATCACAAAGGCTAAATGTGATACTAATGATGAGAAAAAGAGATAAAAAGAAAGAGGAAGAAAAGCAAAGAAAAAAAGAAAAAGATTTTAAAATTACACAAAGAATATGGGCAAAAGAAGAATTAAATAAAGAAAGAATTCGGCAAAAAAATAGGAATTTTAATAGTGTTTTTAACAGTTATGATTAAACAGCTGAATTTTGGTTCATAAGTTTAAAAATAATCTTTTCTTTTTTCTCTAGGGGGATTTCTGACAGGTTAAAGTGGGAATTTTTAAGAGAATATATTAGTTCTTTACTGGATGTGTTTTCCTTTCTTTTTGTGTAGGTTATTAGGTAAAACTCCGTATCGGTGTTATGTTTTTCTAGATACTCTAGATCAAAAAGTTTGTCGGTTAGATATGGAATATGTTCAGGGTTTTGACACCTTTTTATCCGCCCTCGAAGATACTCTTGTTGAGGTAAAGTTACTGTGGGAAAATTCATGGAAACAATCTTTATATCAAAATGATACCCTCGTAGAAATAGGATAAAAGAGGTTATTTTACTACTGATTTCATCAGAAGAAAGTCCGTTTAAATCAAAGGTTTGGATATGATATATATCCATGATTGTGTCGTCTTTTAGGAGAAAAGCTAGGTCTAGATGATAATCTATTATGGGAATTAGATCGTTAGTTTTTAGATATTTCATCAACTTCACCTCCAAAGTTTTTATACATATTTTTCTTTTTCAGGGTATAAAAAAGACTTTTATAGATTGGTTTTCCTCTATTTGTAGGGGATGGAATTACCAGGATAATTCCAATAATAACCATAAATATCTGAAAGGATATCCCCAAATTTGGGTGAACAATCGGCTTTAAAATAATAGATAAAAAGAAAAAACTTAGTATAATACTTAGGTCTTTTAGATAGATATTTTTATAAAGTTTTATCTTCTTTTTTGTTGATTTTATCATGATGTATTCCATCTGATTTCCTCCTTGGCATTGATAGATTATGAGCTAATTTCTTACCTTTATTGTATCGGGTAGAAGTGTTTTTATAGGGTGTAGAATTTTTTATCTTATCGTGAATACCCTCCATTTTAGGATTATCAGGGAGTTTATTTTTATCTCTATTCTTATCTTTTTGTCCAGTTTGGGAAGATGTTTCTTGTTGAGTAGATGGCGTTTTTTCTCCATCTGCAGAACTATTTATTGGATTAATATTACCGTTGTTTTTATGGATTTTATTATCTCCAGATGGACTACTTACAGGGCTAGAACTTTCTTTTTTTCTATCTTTATCTACTGAACTAGAGGAGGTTTTTCCTGTCATATTATCATAAATTCCTTTGGAAAAACCTGCCGAATATGAGGAGATTTTACCCATCCCACCCACGGCTTTTCCCCCTAAAGAAAGAGCACCGCCAATAGCTTTTCCGCCACCTTTTGCTATGGAAGAAGCCGTCTGGATTCCGTAATATCCAGTGGCAAAACCTTTGGCAACATTCCCTGCTCCAACGTCGATTCCTAATATTTTTTCAACTAAATCCGACCCGCAGATGGTGGCGATGGAGATGGTTATCAACCAGATTAATTTTATTAAAATATTGTCAATTCCGCCTCCATAAGCGACACCAATTAGATAAAATCTAATGAGAATTATAGTGAAAAATAGGGTTAGAATTGAGATGATAATATCTTGTAAAACCTTTTTTACTCGAACACCTTTTCCAATATCAAAGAAAGCAAGTAGGGTAGCCAGAAGCTTATGAACTGCCAGTTCAAAACAGATTTTACAGATCTTAAATATGGTGAAAAGAAATACTAAGGTTAAAGAGATTAGCCCGATAAATATCTGTAAAAAATCAATATGATATCGGTAATAAGCCTCCTTAAAAACCCCCAAATACCAACTGTTTGAAAGGGACTGGATTGTTGGTTTTCCATCTTTATCAAAGACAATTTTACTATCAAAAATATTCTTGTTCTTCGCCTTGTCTGGATGGATAACCTGGATTGGGTCTATGCGTAAAATGTTCTCTGGAGATAGATTATTTTTTAAATTTTCCTGAGAAAAATTATTATCATCATAGAGTAAAAGGTCGGTTATATTATCCTTAATTAGACTTTGCGAGATAGAAATATCAGCAGGAAAAATAGCAGAAACTCCAATATTTGAAAGCTCTAAAAGGGTGGTCATAATCGCTGGAAGTCCTACGATTACCACCACAGAAATGGCGATATTTTCTATAAGTTTACTTCTAACATTCTTGTTTTGAAAGAAGAAAGCGAAGGCGATATAGATAATACTGGCGATTAAAAGTGGGATAAATAAAGGGGCAAAAGATGATATGAAACTCTCAACTTCAGGGGTTTTGAAAAAGTCAGAAAGGCTAAACACCATGTCAATTCCCGACTCAACCATGGATGTTATCGTGTATAAAAGTTTGATGATGGAAAATCCTAGCCACCTTAAAACAAGGTCAACAATGGAATTAAGATGGAGGATATCCTCCAACTTTTGTAGGGTGTTTAAACTATCAATCTTGGTCACCTTCTTTGCTCTTTTCTTTGGGTTTTAATAGTTCTAAAATCTGTTCTTTTTCCTCGGGTAAAATCTCTCCTGCAGATATCATCTGCTGAAGATTTGCTGTAAACTCTGTTAAAGTTTCATGGGAATTTAAGATAATTCCCAGCTTTTTTTCTAGTATTTTAAGCTGTTGAGATGAAATTAAATCGGATAAAATAGAGGTGTTTTTTTGTGCATTTTCTTCAGAAGTTTCCTCTTTTTTGCCATCTAAAGGAATAGTTTGTATTAGATTTGTTGAAGTAGTTTCCAGTTCTGGAAGATAGATGATATCCTCTAGATTTATACCTATATGCTTAGGTTTTATCGGGATATCAAAGATAGATTTTCCAGTGTCAAACTCCTGGGCAAGGTAAGAAAGTCGGGGTTTAAGCCTTGTTTTTTCCTTGTTGAAGATAGGGTTAGAAACGATATCATTTCCTAATAAATCAGTCCGTTTCATCACCCGAACCACCACCGATTCCCCCTGTTTTAGCTCCATAAGTTGGGTTGGATTTAGGAGGGGTTTTTCTTCATAATGTTCGCCTAAAGATGAATTTAACAACAAGTTTTGGGAGTTTCGGGAGAAGGTTTTTTCGGTGGAACTTCCTATTAAACTAGAGAAAGTTTTAGAGGTTTCAATCGAACCAGTTAGCAGATATATCTGATTTCCACAGTTGGAAATTATAGTTTTATATGAGTTTGGATAGTTAGATTTAATCTGTTCATAGTCCTGAACTATCAGATTAAATCTAATATTTCGCCCTAAACAAACGGTGATAATACTCTCCATATCAGGAATAGGTGGCATATTTCCAAACTCATCTAGGAGGAAAACAACCTGACGGGAACACTGACGGGATGGGGATAGATCACACTCACGGGCAAGGATAGTATAGAGTTGCTTTATAAATAATCCTGATAAAAAGTGTAGAGAGCTGTCATAATCTGGAGTAAGTAAAAAGATAGCAGTAGGCTTTTTTCCAAAGCCCACCGCCTTAAAATCTATCTCATTTTCTCCCGTCATTTTAGCCACCAAAGAGATGGAAAAGAGGTTGAGTTTATTCATCGTATTGGTGAAAATACTCGTTCTAGTCTGCCCAGTTGAGAGCATTACGGTGCCGTAAAGTCTTTTGGCAATGTCGGTTTGTTTCCGAATTTCAAAGAATTTATCTAGAGCATTTTCTTTTTCTTTTGTAAAGGGATTTGTTGTTGTTTTACTGCCTAAACTGGATAAAAAGTTAGCCACAGAATAAAGATTTATCTTCTCTTCACAGCCCAGTTTCACGCAATCGATAACATGAGCAATGATAATTGCAGAGGTTAAGGTGGAGCTAGTTTTTTCCCAAAAACTGTCTTTAGATATGGTTGATTTATCGGAAAATATTATGTTAGAAAGGGAGATTGTAAGGGTTTGAGCCATGTCAATATCTCCCGATTTATAGCAGTCAACAATGACAGAAAGTGGATTATATGAGCTGGAAAAGTTGGGGTTTGACGTGTTAATAATCTTCACATCATACCCCCGATTTATCAAAGTATCATAGCTAGAAGATAGTATTTCTCCCTTCGGGTCGTTGATAACAAGGCTGGGTTTTTCCTCACTTCGGGAGTAGATATCAATCACGGGAGCAACAAAAACTTCAAACTTTCCAGACCGAGTAATCCCAATAACTAGGTTGTTTACTGGGCTATCGTCCACTAGAAAAGTTTCTCCAATATGGGAGATAATAACACCTCCTCCTCCTTGTATTTTTCCCTTTTCACCGACAGCTTTATACTGGGAAACAAGGTCTTTTTCACTGGTAAAAGAGCTATCTCCTTTATGGTGAATATTTAGATTTTCAAAGTTTATTTTTATCCGATACAAAAGAATAATATCTATGATAATCAGGAGGAAAAATAATAAAAGATATATCCAAACACTATCAAAGATAGGTAGAATATATCTTAATTTAAAGCCATATTTAATAAGGGAAAAGATGTTTGTTATTAGGGAAAATCCAAAGATTAAAAAGGTATCAATC
>JAGUQX010000029.1 GCA_030153485.1 Oscillospiraceae bacterium
AAAAAATAAATTATATAATTTATTTTTTGTAAAATATATGATATTATGATTTATATATTGGTATTTATAGTTATGTATATAAATTTAATTTGTTTTAATACAAAATTTTCTATATGATTATTATAGAAAATATATATAAATGGAGGGAAGAACAATGGCACCTATAATTAATGGTAATAATGGTAATAATGGTAATAATGGTAATAATGATAGTGATGGTGCTCCAAAAAATACTTCAACTGGTGCTAATGGAGGAACCTCTAATGCGTCTCCAGAAAAAAGAAAAAGTGTTAAAGGTGGACGTTCTATTGGTAGAAGAAATAGTGATTTAGGGACTACTTCGTCTTCTGGACCGAAAGAAAGAGGCGGAGTAAAGGATTTGTTTGGAACCACAGATAGCATGGATCCTAAAAAACCTTCAGCTGCTGATAAGCTGGGGATGGAGCTTGACTCGGTAAAGAAAGCTTGGGAAGAGGGACCTGTAAAACCTATTGACCCTCTTGACGAGGATCTTATTAGAGATGTTCATCAAAATTCTGTTAAAAATAAAAAAGATATTTATGAAGAAAAAGAAAAAGAAGAACAAACAAAAAACAGAAAAAGTTGGATACAACCTGATAAAGATAAAGCCGATCAAGCCTCCGATATGGTTCAAGAAAATGTTGTTAGATTGGGTCAAGACATTTCAAGGGTAGATTTGGGATCCTTATATGCGGGAGCTAGTTCTAAAGATAAAACTCTTGAAAAAAATAAAACTCAATTAGAAGGTAAAAATAGTCAAAGTAAAGATGGGATAACACGAAAAGGGTCTATTGGAGGTCGCGAATCAACTAGTCATCTTCCAGATTTTGCACCTATAACTTCTTTTATGCCTGCTGGAGCTACAGACAAGCCAAGACTTGTAGATTATGTAAATAAAAATGCTGATAATAAATTTTCTAAATATAGAAGTGGGGGAAGTGCTGGGGGATATAACATAGGGAACCCTCAACAAGAGTGGCAAGCAAAAAAAGAAGCAAAAGAAACTGCTAGAAAAAATATACCACAGCCAGTTGGGGTGTCAGCACAAGTGGTTACAACTCCATCACAACAACAAGTGGCGAACTCTGAAGATCAGCAACAACCAGGTACACGCCATAGTGCAGCAACTCCTGCACAACCTTTATATACCCCACCACCAGTTATTCTGCCTCCGCAAGTTGAGGCTTCGTCACAAGTGGTTACAACTCCATCACAACAACAAGTGGCGAACTCTGAAGATCAGCAACAACCAGGTACACGCCATAGTGCAGCAACTCCTGCACAACCTTTATATACCCCACCATCAATACAGGAACCAGAACCAGCACCAGCACCAACACCAGCACCAACGGTTATTGTTCCTAAAAAAGATCAAGATGATGAAAAACCTAAAAAAGCTAAATCCAAAAATAAAAATACTAAGACTACAGATAAAAGTGGTTATATAGTTTATGGTTTTCCTCTTTTAGTTATGACTTCTGTAGAAATTGTTCATAAACAAAATCGACATGCATTATGTGTTTTTTATATTGACTTACGTTTATCTAACAAAGCAGAGTTAGACAAATTTATTAAAACATATTCTTCGTCAACAAACTTAGATGTAACTATTTGCAGTGCAGATGAAAAGGATATATTATTTGAAGGTCCATTTGTGAAATTTAATATATTTGATATAGATATGTTGGATGATGTTACTACTCCTGCATCAATAATGAAAGTTTATGTTGCTTCTGATAGTATCAAGTATAATCATGATAAAAAAACCCTTATAAATGTTTTTTCAGATGCAACATTCCCAGAGATTATAACAGCTTTGGGTCTTACTGCTCATGATATACAACTTAATTTAGAACAGAGTTCACAAGATCCACAAGAAGTTACAAAGACATCATTAGTGGGTGATGCTTATAATGGAATTCTTGCTATCGGTTGTTGTAATGATGAAGATATTTGGGGATTTATTAGAAGACAAGGAATGTTTTTTTCTAAATCTGTTATTGCTCGTTATTCTGGAGAAGTTTCGTCTATCGAATTTGGTGCTCCAATAAATAATAGGGCTGTATACTTATACTCTGGACATATTATTACTACAAGAAATAGTGATATTTCAAATGGAAGTTGTGTTGAAGCTTTTACCTTCTCTTTATCTAGTTCTATTATGTATGGTAAGAATGTTATAATACGTGATAGTGTTTATGCGGTTTCATTTGGTAATTTTATCGCATTTGAAACAAAAGATATTTTAAAGGTAGGTTCTGTAGTAGTACTAGATAGAACAAATATGCAATTAAACGATCTTAGAACACCCGAGGCTATGATAATTGAGGGGACAGTCTCTTATGTTAATATATATACCCAAGCTGGAACAAATATTGTTAAATGTTTTGCTCATGTAATTGTCTGTAATAAAGGGTTTCAAAATTTTTTGTATCCAGAAAGTTTGGATCCTGCTGAATTTTTCCCTTATGAAAGTGACGAAATGATTAATTTTGATCTTGAAGTAAATCATAAAGTTCCTAAAACATTTCATAGTGTTTATTTTAAAGGAATACTTCGATATTTTGATATAACAGAGAAGGATGTAGCAAATAATGATATAGAGAAAAGACTTCCAGTAGTATTACCTCTAAATCATGGCGTTATTCCAAAGGACAGAGACAAAAGAGAATATATGCGATTTAAATTAATTTTACCACATACAGTAGAAGATGATACGTCATATACTTTATTTCCTCCTAATAATTCTATGGTTTTAGCTAATTTAGCTATTGATTCTACATCGGGTTTTGTCCATGTAAGTTTAGATCCAATAAATATAAACAGGGATGGTTCAGGAGAAGAAATCACAGAATATAGTATTATAAATAAAGAAAGTTCTATTACATACGATGGATCGTTTACTATCAATAAACAAAGTATTAATGCTCAAGGCCAGGTTGTACCAGGAGCTATATTTGATTCTAGAAATGGTGTAGTTTTTATGGAGGCTGATGAGATAGATATTATATCAAACCAAAAGTTATATCTTAGAGCAGAACAAGACTTTAATATTACTGGAGATGATTCTATTAGTATTAATAAAGGAATCTATGATGCATCTAATAGATCTTTAGGCGGAGTTATTAAAGTTTTAGATATAGATAACAATGGAGTTGTGACCAAAAATGGAATTTCAAAAACATAAAATATAGGAGGTGAATTATTATGAAATTATTTTCGGATATTAATTTAGATGAAACTTATGCAGATATATTCTTCAATGATACTACAGCAAACGGTTTTGAATTTAAAGATATGAAAATTCCTCTGACAGATTTATTTATTATACAAAAGCAATCAGTGTTATCAAATTGTACAGCTAGTTTTAGTGGAGATATTAATTTTGTAGAAAAAATAAATAAATATTTATTTAATAGATTAGAAGTTAGAGTTTCTGTTTATGTAATTAAAAATTCAACCAATAAAAAAAATGATGGTTCTACTGATAATCAACTATCTTCAGGTAAATCAAAGGCTAAAACTAAACATTTAAATGAAGGTAAAAAAAGATATCTATTTAAAGGTGTAATTGTTGGGATTGGTATGTCATTGAATAAAGTTATTACACTTCAATTAGCTTCTGCTCCTATAGATTCTTATAGAGATTGTCTTAATGGTGTTTTATATTTACCTAATACAAATTACCTTCAATTTCTCTCGAACTATACAGGCATTTTTTTGAAGTGGTATAATGGTCCTTATGATCTTCCAAACTGTAATTTGATAGATAATGATAGTCCTGTTATTCCAAGTGATCATAATGTCTTTTCAAATTCTGATCTTCCTGATGCTATTAAGGATCATATTTCTGATAATAAAAATATAATATTTATAAAAACTGAAACATCTTTAGGATTATTAAAAAGAATTGCTTGTTTTTTTTCTATGCCTTTATTTTTCTCTGTAAACCAATATAACACAGCTTTCTTTGGAGTGGATCCTGATAATTTTTTAGTTATAGATATAGATAGTTTAGGAAAATATGCAGATCATTATTGTGTTAAGCCTACACCAGATATTAAAGAACATGCTAGAACAGAATTTAGAAAAGGTTATGTAAATGGAAAATCATTTAGTAGTACAAATTATTTTATTCCGGTAGGAACAGTTGTCGCATTTGATCATTATAATCCTACTGGATCTTACCAAGCTACAGCTTATACTGGTAAAGATGCTGATAAAAAATTAAATAGATACGTTATTCTAGAAGCTATTACAAATGTTATTCCTAATAGTAGGATTATTATGACAGAATATTTTGCTTGTGATATAGCGGAACTTTCTTCTGGTTTATATACAAACCCTATTGTAAATGGTGCTATGGAGTCTGCACAATCTATCTTAAGAACAGATAAGGAAATTTATTTAGATATTACGCCAGATTATTTAGGAGATAATGAAAAATATATAAAAAAAGCTCTTTATTGTCCTAGTGAACAACAATTTTTTAGTTTTCCTTTGGAGAATACGATTGTTGCAGCACAAAGTTTAGAAGATAATTTTGGAGAATATATAGTAACTGGATCGAGTTATAATTCTATAACAACAGATAATACAGTGGGTATGATAATGTCAGAACCTGGATGTTCTAATGAATCAGGATTTATTATATCTGAAGATAGTATTATATTAGCATCTAGAAAAGAAGATGATAATATAACAAAATTATTAGTTGAGACAGACAGTGCTACTGGAAGCTCTAAAATAATAATCTTCACAACCAGTATATTAAATTTGATTTCTGAAGATGTATTTGAGTTATCGGGCAAAGAAGTTGAGATAAATGCTGAACATATATATTTAAAAAGCTCCGATATAGATGAGATGTCATTAGTTCAAAATGATAAATCGGTTCTTTCAAATGCGAGTAGTTATAGCGATATATGGCAAACTGATGTTAATCTAAATAGTAGTATTGCAGTGGTTGGAATTCAACAACCACCTCAACAGCCAAATATTCCTCCAGTTGGAGGACCAGGTGCACAACCGCCAGCAGGACCAGCACCACAAGTGCCGCAACCGCCAGCAGGACCAGCACCACAAGTGCCGCAACCGCCAGCAGGACCAGCACCACAAGCGCCGCAACCACCTCCAGGAGCAGGAGCACCAACAAGACAAGCGCCGCCACCACCTCCAGGAGCAGGAGCACCAACAAGACAAGCGCCGCCACCACCTCCAGGAGCAGGAGCACCAACAAGACAAGCGCCGCCAC
>JAGUQX010000022.1 GCA_030153485.1 Oscillospiraceae bacterium
CAGCGGGATTGTGACAGGGATATTTCGGTTTAAAACAGTATCAAAGTAATAAAAACTATTACTTTTAGGAGGGGTTGGTTTTATACTATCTAGTGGAAAATCAATAGAACCTATAGCTATTCCAGTACGATTTTTAATAACGGTATTTTCAAATTTTAGAGAATCTAGAGTAAACTCTTTAGTCTCTCCATCAATATTAAAGTTCATAATATTAGGGAATAAATCTTCTTCTTTTGATAGAAGATCTTCTTTTGTAATTGTTTGGGAGATAATCTCGAAATCTTTATTTTCCAAAGAAAAAGCAGTAGTAAAACCAATGTTTACTACTGCTAAAAATGATAATATTATTGCTGATATTTTTTTACCCATTATTGTTTACCTTTCTCTACCAAAATCTTTTTTTGTTTTATATTCATAATGATAATTTTCAGTTAATTTATTTAAAGTTTTTTCTAGAATCAAATTTCTATCTTGTAGAGATTTAATCTGTTCTTGTTTAGAAGATATATCCTGTTTTAATTTTTGATTTTCATAGTTTGATTGTTTAAGATGTTCTCCAATATTTTTTAGATTATTAAGATTATCTATAATAGTTTTTTGGTCTATAGATAGATGTTGATATTTTAGATTATTGACTTCTTTATCCGTTTTTATCATGCTATCAATGTTAAAGATTGATTGTTTAGTTTCACTAAAATCTCTAACCAAAATATCTTTTATATCTTTATGTTCTAAAGAGAGACCACTTTTTCTAGCTTCTGTGCCATTTTGAATTGCATTTATTAAAGAGTTATGATTAGAACTTTCATAAGATAATCTTTGATTTAGAAGATTATTAATTTTATCTTCAGTTTTTTCAGGTATTTTTTTAAGATATTTATAGTACATAAAAATAGTTAGAAGAAATGATGTGATTAATCCAACAGCAATGCTAATTAAAAGTTCATACCACATTATATACCCCCGCTTTAATATTGTTAATAACAGTATTATTATAGCAGAATTTGTAATAAGCAAAACTGATATTTTCTTAAACATTTTTAGTTAACTCTCCTTTTTTCTAAGGATAAATACTGAAATTAAACCTCCAAGACCAGTGATGATAAATAATAATATTCCTGAAACATCGCCAGTAGAAGGATTTTTTATTGTTCCAATAGAGATATTCGGCTTGCCATCAGGTTTTATATATTCAATATCAATCTTACCTTTTTCAGGCTGATTTATCATAGAGATATTCACTATAAGACCATCAGAAAATATATCCACAGGATACTTTTTATCCGATAAAATAAACCCCTCTGGAGAAGCAATTTCACTAACATAATAATTTCCGTATGGAATATTTAGGAAGGTAAATAGCCCATCTTCACCAGTTATCATGCTTTC
>JAGUQX010000007.1 GCA_030153485.1 Oscillospiraceae bacterium
ATCAAATACAGGTGATAAAGGTAGAGATACACCATCTTTATCAGTAATAGATAATGTTTCTAAGAAAGCGGGAACTTCGGCAGCTTCTCTAGTAATATTAATAGTATATATATTTCTAACATTTTGATTTTCAGCGGTTATATCCACTGTGACAACATTTAGTCCAACTTTTAAATTTTTATTACCAGTTATAACAATATTTTTTTTATTATCTAAAGGGGAGATATAAAAGTCAACATCGGTGGTAGAATATTCAACTGTTGAAAAATATTCTTTTACGAAAATATCATATGATGGAGAGAAAGTAATATATTTTCCAGTAATGCTATCTGATAGAATAAAATCATTCATAAAACCAATATTTTGTTGCAGATATATTTTATATAAAATAGTCTTAGTAGTAACGCCATCTTCAGCTGTAATAGTTGTTTCCCAAGTAGTTGTTTGTCCAGCAACTAGTGGGGGTCTTTTGTGTACGATACTAGCTTTAGGATCTTGAAGTGTTTCGTTTATTACAAAATCTTCTGGCATTCCAACAGTGATATTATATTCTGTAATATCAGCACCAAAGCTAGGTGTATAAGAAAGATCTTTAATACCTTCAGATATAGGACCTAGATAACCTTTAAAACTTAGTCCAGCTAAATTTGCATTATTGCTAGCATCTTTTCTAGTTATTCTAACTATATATTCAGCAGTATTAGATGAATTAGTTTTATCCGTAGCAGTAACTATAGCTAGACTATTTCCAACACTTAAATTTATGAGATCATTATTTCCACCCAATATAGAAAATTTAGAATCTGTAGTTGCATTTATATTTATTTCAGAGACAGTATAAGGAACTTCTAATGTATATTCTTTTATTGAACTATTAAATAAAGGTGATAGTGGATGAGAAACACCATCTTTATCAGTAATAGATAATGTTTCTAAAAAAGCAGGACCTGTGTAAGGTTCTCTAGTGAGATTAACAGTATATATATTTCTATCATTTTTATTTTCTGCGGTTACATCTAGGGTGATAACGTTAAGTCCAACTTTTAAATTTTTATTTCCAGTTATAACAATAGTTTTTTTATTATCGAAAGGGGAGATATAAAAGTCAATACCAGTGGTAGAATATTTAACTTTTGCAGAATATTGTTTTACAGGATGAGAGTATATCGGATAAAAATTAATATCTGTTCCAACAACATCATCTGATATAATTATATTTCTTAGATAACCATGATTTTCTTGTAAATATATTTTATATAAAATAGTCTTAGTAGTAACACCATCTTTAGCAGTTATAGTTGTTTCCCATGTAGTTGTTTGTCCAGAAACTAATCTAGGTCTATTATGGGTAATAGTAGCACTACTATCTTCAAGAGTTTCAGTTATTGTAAAATCTTCTGGCATTCCAACAGTGATATTATATTGTTTAATATCAGCACCAAAGCTAGGTGTATAAGAAAGATCTTTAATACCTTCAGAGATTGGACCCAAATATCCATTAAATTTAAGGTCGGCTAAATTTGTATTATTGCTAGCATCTTTTCTAGTTATTCTAACTATATAATCAGCAGTATTAGATGAATTTTTATTATTTGTAACAGTAACAGTAACAGTATTTTCGCCAACTGATAAAGATTTTTTTCCTGTACCAGATATAGAAAATCTAGAATCTATAGTTGCATTAATATCTACTTCAGAGATACTATTAGGAACTTCTAATGTGTATTCTTTTATTGAACTATCAAATACAGGTGATAAAGGTAGGGATACACCATCTTTATCAGTAATAGATAATGTTTCTAAGAAAGCGGGAACTTCAGCTTCTCTAGTTACATTAATAGTATATATATTCCTTGTATTTGGATTTTCAGCTGTTATATCTATCGTAATAACATTAAGTCCAACTTTTAAATTTTCATTACCAGTTATAACTATAGTTTTATTTGCATCATAATACTTTAATGTTATCTCTATTCCAGTTGTTTCATTTAGAACTGTGGAAGTATAATCCTTAATATCATCATCATAAGCAGGAGATAATGTAATTTCTTTAAATGTAATATCGTCTACTGGACTAAAATCAAATATACTTGCAATATTTTCCTGTAAATATATTTTATAGTAAATAGTCTTAGTAGTAACGCCATCTTCTGCTGTTATAATTGTTTCCCAAATATTAAATCTACCTGATAATAATGCAGGTCTATTATGTGTAATAGTTGCTTTAGAATCTTCTAGTATTTCTGTTATAGTAAAATCTTTTGGTTCAGAAATTGTTACTTGATATTCGCTAACACCAGGGCTAACCGTTGGAGTATACGCTAAATCTTTAACACCTTCGGATATTAGCCCCAAATACCCATTAAAGGATAATGAAGATAAATTAGCATTGTTATTTGCTTTTTCTCTATTTATTTTAATAATATAATCAGCAGTATTTGATGGATCTATAGTATCCGAAACTGTTACAGTAACAATATTTTCTCCATGATTTAGTGATATTTCACCCGCTCCAGATATAGAAAATCTAGAATCTGCATTAGTTCCGTATATAGTTGCTTTTGATATTTCTCTAGGCAAATTTAAAGTATACTCTTTTATAGAACTATCAAATATAGGTGTTAAAGGTTGTGAAACACCATTTACATTAACTATTAAAGAGTCTAAAATTGCTGGCAGATGGACAGCTTTTCTAGTTACTTCTATAATATATTCCGATGATTCTCCAGCTTTATTTTGAGCAATTATAGAAACAGTATTAAGTCCAAAATCTAGTTTTTTATTTTTACCAGCATCTCCAGTAATATCAGTTCCTGAATCTGATGACGCTAATATAGAAATTTCGTCAATGTCATTTTCTACACTTGCTGTATATGATTTAGTAGATGGATTAAACCTAGGTGATAGAGGAATTTCTTTTCCATCTAAAGCTTCTAAAAATATATCAGTCAGTAATGTGGATCCTTTTCTAGTAATAGATATTTTATATTTTTTAGTGGATCCATCTTCTGCAGTAATATCTATATCAAAAGCATTAACACCAACAGCTAGATCTTTATTATTTCCAATACCTAAAATCTTAGCTTTGCTATCTTCTGCAGTAGCAAGTATATTTATTTTATCAATATTATTTTCAACTTCTAATGTATATTCTAAAGTATCCTTATTAAAAACTGGGTCTAATGGTAAATCTCCAGTTATATCAGTTACACTTAAAGTTTTAAGATTTGCATTATCTGATGCACCTTTGATAATATTTATACTATAATTTTGAGTTGAACCATCTTCTGCGGTAACTGTTATTAAATTTCTGTTATCTCCTAGATCATTTAGAGATATTTTACCGTCTCCAATTATAGTTGATTTATTATTTTCTGTAACAACAACTATCTCAGCAGAATCGCTATAAACTGCATTTAATGTTTTATAGTCAAATCTTTCAGGATTAAAAGTTGGCTCTATAGGAATATTTATTCCATCAATAATAATAGCTAAAGATTTTAATTTAGCATTTGACGATATAACGTTTTCTATAATAATATAATAAGTTGTAGTTGTGCCATCTTCTGCAGTGACCAATATAGGTATATTATTTATACCAAGTATAAGATCTATATCTCCGTCTCCTGTCACAGTAGATTTTTCATTAGTTTTAGTGGCATTAATGGAAATAACTGAAGCGTCAGTACTGCCTATATTATATGATAATACATCAGATGAAAATGAAGGAACCATATTAGTATCAATACCATCTAAAGCTATTTCTATATTTGATAATGTTGATACATTAGATTTTTTCTTTATAATATTAAGATTATAAACTGTAATACTAATACCATCTTGAGCAGTTACAGTAATTGAAAGTTTATTATCTCCTGTAATTAAATCTACTGATGTTAAATCTCCTTTGAAAGTAGCAAATTCATTGTTTACAGTTGGGATAAGATATCCTGAAGATATAAAATCTATAACTTCTATTTCATAGTCTGTTTTTGTTGGATCAAATCCGTCAATCTCAATAGCTCTATCATCAAGATATACTTGAAGATTTGAAAGGGTAGAATCAGTTGAAGCTTTTCTAGTAATGTCTAAATTATAAGAAGTAGTTGAAGTTCCATCTTCTGATAGGACAACAATAGCAACTTTTTTTAATCCGACATCCATAATTATATTTCCAAGACCTGATGTTATACTAGCTCCAGAATCTGTAGTTATAGCATTTATATCAATATTATCAATTTCATATGGAAATGTAACACTATATGATTCTATTATAGGATCAAACGGCTGATCAAGAGGGATTTCTATTGAATTATTACTTACGTTTAAACTCTGTAAAGTAGAAACATCGCTTTTTTCTCTTGTAACAATTAGAGAATAAGAGTATTCACTATTATCTGGAAGTTTTACAGTTATTAACAGAGGAGCGTTTTCTCCTGTTATTAATTTATGTGTTCCGTCTCCTGAAATTGTTGCTGTAATATCAAAAGCTGTTGATTCAATATCAATAGAGTCTATAGCGTTTGGAACAGTTAGAGTATAACCACCAATATTAGTATCAAAAACTGGAGTTATATTCAATAAATTTCCTGTAGAAGAATCTTTAACTTGTAAATCTGTTAAAGATAAGTCTTCCGAAGGAGGGGTAGTTCTATTTATAATAATAGAATATAAATTTTCTTTACCATCTTTTCCTGTTATAGGAATATTAAATCTATTTTCACCATCATTAATTTTTTGATTTCCTAAATTATTTGTTTTAATTTTTGAAGATGGATCTAAAGAAAATGCGGATATATCAACTTGATCTATGCTATCTTTCATATACATAGTATATGATTTTTTATCAGGATTAAAATCTGGAATAGATATTCCATTTATTTTAATATCCATTAAATTATTATTACTATTTAAAGTATTAAGTTTAGATTGTCTTATAATATTAAGATTATATGTTTTTACAGAACCATCCGAAGAAGTTGTAATGAAGGAAATACGGTTATTTCCAATAGATAAATCTTTTATATTATTTTCAAAATTTGATTCAATAGTAGTTGATTTCATATATGTATCTATATAAAATCCAATTGATGTTTGTTCAAAAGGGGCAACAATATTATATTCTGTTATATCTTTTGAAAAAGGTTTATCCCATATTAAAGTTTTATCAGAAAAAGGAATAATATTTTCAATATCATTATTATATTCTATAGAATTACCTTTTTTAGATAGATTAATGTTATAAGTTTTATTAGTTATACCATCTTCTGCTAAAACTGTTATTGGTAAAATAATATTTTCGCCAGAATCCATAGAAACAAATGTTTCTGCTCCATATACAGTAGCTTTAGAATTACTAGAAGTAGCTTCTATTTTAATAAAATTATCTGCAGAAAAATCTTTATCACTAAAAGTCTTATTAATTTTATATTCTGTAGTATTTCTATTAAATGTTCTATCAAACGATATTCTTTTTCCATCTTGATCTACTATTTTAAGTGAAGATAGGTCTGCATTTGAAGAAGCACTTTTTCTTAGTATATTTAAAGTGTATGTTCTGGAAACTCCAAAAGAAGAATTAACTTTTATTTCAAAAGTGTTTAACCCTGATTTTAGAGATAAGTTTTTTTTGCCATTAGGAAATGTAATAGAAGACCCAGCTATCGTAGAAGCGTCTAATTTTAAAGAGGATACATCAGGAGAAACCTCTAGTGTATAGTTTAATATATCTTTTTGAAACAGAGGCATAAATTCATAATTATCAATAGAAAGAGACTCAAGTAAAGATCCATCATTATCTATATTATTTTCAGATTTATTTAAATTCAAAACATAAATAGATTTGTTTGATCTATCAGGCGAATCAACAATAATAGTAAAAACGTTTTTTCCATTGTTTAAAATTATATCTTTATTTATTCCATTAAAATTTAAAGTTGCTGAATCATCAGAAAGTATTGGATTTATTTTTATAGAATCAGTATTGTTATCAATATTTATATTATATTCAAAAATATTTTTATCAAAATTAAAATCTGATAAAAGACCATCTATTTCTATGGATTTTAAAGTAGAATCAGATGAGAGACTTTTATTTTGTATAAATTTAATTTTATAATTAGAAGATGAAGATTTGTCTGATGATGTAACATTAATTGAAATTTCTTTTCCATTTTCTACAGATATAGTTCCAATATCACCTGATAAAGTTGCGTTATCATTTTCAGAAATAGCATTTATATCTACTGTTTCCATTCCATTAGGAATAACTAGGTTATATGAATATATATTTGGATCAAAATTTGTTGAAAACGAAACATCTTCTTTTAAAATAATATTTTGTAATAAAGATGAAGAAAAATTTGATTCTAATATATTAGTTTTTAATATATTAGTTTTAAGTTTATTGTTATTACTATTTACAACTTTAATAAATCCAGTAACTTCTCCAACTTTATTAGGAATATTATTTTTTGTAAAATAATTTTTTGACATAGAAGTTGGAATAAACTCTAGAGGTATATCTGAATTTAGAGTAGATCTAATATTAGTTTTATTGTTTATAACAGAAAATTTTCCTAATATAGAGTGTAATAATTCATTGGAAATTTCTTTTCCTTTTATCATATTTAAACTAGAAATATTTTCAGGAGATATAATTTTATAGTTATCTCTATTTTGGGGATAAGAATCGTTTATAGGGGTGAAAAAATTATCATATTCTATTCGTATAATATTTTTATTAGAAAGTTTTAAATAGTTATTATTTAATGAAATTATATTATTTCCAGAAATATCTATTTTTTCTAATGATGTATTTTCATTAAAAAAATCTTGGTTTAATTCTATAATATTATTATTAGATATATCTAGATTTTTTATTTTATTATTTAAAGTAAATATATTTTTTGGTAAAGATTTAATATTATTGTTAGATATATTCACTGATAATAGATTAGGATTATTTAACACACTAGATGGTATACTGCTAATATTTGTATCCTCTATAGATAATTCTTCTAACAAAGGAGCATTTTGTAAAAAGTTAGAATTTAATTTATATATATCAGATTTATTTCCATTTGATGAGATAGAAAATGTTTTAAGATTTTGCATATCTTCTTGGAAAAGTTCTTGTGTAATATATTTAGATATTAAAGTTGTAGAATCAATTTTTATATTTTGTACATTTATAAATTTATTTATAATAGAAGGTAAACCTTTAATATGTGAAGGTATATCTAAATCTCCTGTATAATTTATAATATCACTTAATAATATTATTTGATTTTTAGAAATATCTAATACTGTATGTATATAGTCTTTAAAATCATGATATATTTCATCTGTGTCATCTAAAAACCATTCTTTGTCATCAACACTATTTAATATATCTATATTATTAGTATTGTTTTTTTCATCAACTTGTTTTGGATTACTTGATATAGCACCTGCTGTTTGGGTAGCTATATTCACAGTAATACAAAAGCTTAATAATAGGGCTACTCTTTTTTTAAAGTTCATAAAATTCTCCTCAGCATAATTTTTTTCATCAAAATTGATATTATTATATACATATATTATCTTATTTTTTTCTTATAATCTATTATAATATACGTACTTTGTAAAATATTTTCGCATATAAATTTTATTTATATTTATTTTGGGTCCATATGAATTATAATTTCTATACCTAAATTTTCTTTAATAGTATTTTCAATTTCATCAATTATTTTATGAGCATCAATAAAGCTTAAATCTTTATTTATATCAACATCTAAACATCCAACAATATTATCAGATCCATATGAATGTAGAAGTATTTTATGTATACCATATATATTATCATTTAACATTATTATTGATTTAATTTTATTTATTGTTTTTTTATCAATAGATTTTCCTATTAATAAATCAATTGAATTTTTTGAAGAGTCAATACCAGAATATATTATAAATATTGATATTAGACAACCTATGTAACCGTCAATATTTATTTTAAATATAGCAAAATAGGAAATAGATAAAATAGTAGAAAGTGTTATAATAGCATCAAAAAAACTATCTTTTGCCAGAGTATTTACAGAAGTGGAATTTAATTTTTTGCCAAATTTTTTATACATTATATACAATACTATTTTAATTATTATAGATAATATTAAAAATAATAGCATTATAAAATTAAATTTCAGTTGATTTGGATTTATTATTGATCCAATAGATGAAGAAAAAAATTGAATTCCTATCATAAATATTATTAAAGATATAATAAGTGAGGAAACATATTCTGCACGACCATGTCCATGAGGATGTTCATAATCTGCAGGCTTTAATGATATTTTAGAAGAAATTCCTAAAATTATAACTGTTCCTGTATCAGATAGATTATTAAATGAATCAGCAATAATTGATATAGAAGAGAGAAACAAACCTATTATTACTTTTATTAAAAATAATAATAGGTTAAATGATATACCAATAATCGTGATACGTTTATATATTAGTTTCTTATCTATAATATCGGTTTTATTTAAATAAAATTCATTTAATGACATAATATAAAATTCCTTCCATATAAAATATAAAAATAATTATGTTATATTAGATACAATTATGCCAGATAATAGAATTAGGATAAATATAATAGACCAAATATATAACTGATATTTTATTTTTATATATTTTTTTAAGATAATTAAGGAAGGGATAGAGAAAAATACTGTAGATATAATGAATGAAATTATTATAGAATAATTAATACCAAGATCATACATTGAGTGAATAATAGGGGATAGTGAAGCAATTTCCATATGTACAACTAGTCCTGCAAGAGAAGACATGAGTATGAATAAAAATGAGTTATTATTTATCTCTGTCATAAAATTTAAATCTACAAAAACTTTAATTATTCCAGATAATAGAACACCTAAAATTATATAAATAATAGAAATATTAAAAGAATGTCTTAAATTAGATTTTACAAATAATAATCTTGACTTATTATCGGTATATATTTTAATTGTATTGTTTTTAATATCAGATATATTAATATTATATTTTATATCTACAAATTTTAATATTATAGATGTTATAATTATAATCGATATACTCACTATAATATAAGTTATAGTAAACTCTAAACTTGTAGTAGCAAGTAATATACCTATCGTTGTTAAATTTAGTAATGCACCAGAAATTAAAAAGCTAATTGATAAATATAATGGAATTTTCACAGATATAAGTCCTATAAAAATAGGTAATGCGGTGCACATACAGGTAGAGGAAAAGAGACCAATTATAATTAAAGGAATAATTCCAAATATAGAGTTGTTTTTTTTAATTCTATCTATAACATTTTGAAATACCGAGAATGTTTGAAAATAAGATATCAAAGATATAACTATAAATAACATTAAAATTATTTGTAAAAAATCTCCGATAATGGTTGTTATAAATTCTATCATTTTTGAATGATCATCGAATTTTAAAAGATCAAAAGCCAAATAATTTATAATTCCTTGAACCCCTCCATGGACATGGTCATGATCATGAGTATGTTCAGCAATACTCGAAATTGTATTATTAAGTAAAATCATATTCATTTTCCTTTGCAATATTTTATATTAGCCTATAGTATACCATAATAATACATATTTGTATAAAAAACTGTGACTATTAATAAATTAAATAGTCACAGTAATCGCAGTTTAAAATATTTTTATCAAACTTATCTTTTTTAAATAATTTTTTTGCAGACTTTTCTACCTGTGATATACATTTTGGGTTTGTACATATTTTATTTTCTAGTTCAAAAGCTTTGCTTATAGGAATGGTTATATTATCATGCATAAGTAAAACTATTAAAGCCATTCTAGCATAAACACCATATTTAAGTTGTTTAAAATAAACAGCCTTTTCATCAAAATCAAGATTTATATCTATTTCATTTGTTCTGGGTAAAGGATGTAAAATTTTCAAACTTTTTTTTGAATTAGATATTTTTTCTCTAGTTAATATATATTTATCTTTTTCTTGATTATATATAACTTTTGATTCAAATCTTTCTTTTTGAATACGTGTCATATATAATATATCCAATTCAGTCATATATTCATCTATTGATACAGTTTCTATATAGGAGCACTTATTTTGATCTAAAAATCTTCTTATATATTTTGGAATTTTAAGAGTATCACTAGATATAAATATGAATTGATTATTTTTATATAATGAAAGAGATTTTATTAACGAATGAACGGTTCTTCCGTTTTTTAAATCTCCACAAAATCCAATAACTAAATTATTTAAAGATTTGGTTTCTATATATATAGTTAATAGATCTGTCAAAGTTTGTGTTGGATGAAGGTGTCCTCCATCTCCAGCATTTATAACTGGTATATCAGAAAAATATGAAGCAAGTTTTGCAGCACCTTCTAAAGAATGCCTAATAACCATTAAATCAGAGTATGCAGAAATAGTCTTGATTGTATCTGTAAAAGATTCTCCTTTAGATATAGAAGTTTTTGAAGGGTTATCAAAACCAATATTATTTCCACCAAGCCTAATCATTGCGGTTTCAAAAGAAAGCATGGTTCTTGTTGAAGGTTCAAAAAATAGAGTTGCTATAATATTATTTTCCATTGATTTATAATAAAAATTATAATCTTTTTTTATTTTATAACCTAAATCTATGATTTTATTAAGTTCTGTTATAGGAAATTCGGATAAATCGACTATATGATTTAAATTCATAAAACACCATCCTTATTTTGATTTCTATATATGTTTGGGGGACATCCAATATATTTTCTAAATAATTTTGAAAAATGTGTAATATCAGAAAATCCTACCATACTTGCTATTTCAAAAACTTTATATTCTGCTTGTAAAAGCAATTTTTTTGATTTTTCTATCCTTATTCTATTTATAAGGTCATTAAAATTTGATCCAGAATGGCTATTAATAATTTTACTTAAATGCCAACTACTTATATAAGTTTTTTCTGCAACCTCTAAAAGAGTTAATTTTTTATTATAATTTAACTCTATATACTTTATAGCAGTTGTATAGATTAAATGACCAGCGTTAGAATCTTTTTTTCTTTTAGATAATTTTGAAGCTTTTATAGGATCTATAGAATAAATTAAATCAGATATTATATTTTCAAGCTCTTCTTTATCTTTTAGAGGAAATTCTATAAATTTATTTACGCCTAAATTCAGTGCATTTTTTAGAGATATAAAATTTTTAGACTTGCTAATAAGTAATATTTTTGTATTAGGTAATGATGCTTTTATATTTAAAATATTTTCAGAAAAGTCTGTATTATCTAAAAAATAATCACATATAATAATATCTGGTTTATTTTCATTTATAATTTGGAAAGCGGTTGTGTAATTATTTGCTAATGCAACAATTTCACAACCGTAATTTTCCCAAATTATATGATTTTTTATTATAGAAATGGTATTAAGAGATTCATTTATAATAACCAATTTATACAACTAACCACTACTTCCTATTAAATAAATATTTTGCCAAACTTTCCATAGAATTTATAGTGTATTCAAAAGCATTTATATAATTATTACATTTAGGAAGCTCTTCTATATCATATGGTGTTTTCATAGAGATAATTGTCAAATTTTTAGAAGTTTCTAAAAGTTTAGTATATAAAACTCTTTGTCTACTATATAAATATGCATCAGACATGATAAATATTATATTATCATAATTTGAAGATATTTCCAATAGTTTTTTTATTTGATTATCATCTATTTCGTGATTTATATCAATATTATTGATTTTTTCTTTATTTGATAAATATTCTCCTAATGAAAGTTTATCGGGATCATCTTCAGCAGGGGTTGATGCAAATGGAATTACTGATATAAAAAGAGTTTTATCAGTAATATTCGGTTTTTCTCCAAATATTAATTTTATACTTTTTTCAGAGATGGCTCTGGATATTTTTATAGATTCTTTTTTAATAATATTTATATCAAAATTATTAGCTTTTATATTATTTTTTAATCTAAGTATTTTTTCTACTGATTTATCTATTATATTTTCATCTAGTTCACCAGATATAACGGCATCATACACAGCAGTTACAGCACTTATTTGTTTTTCTTTTGTATGACTTATATCTATTATATTTGCTCCTGCTTCTATTGATTTTAGAATAGCTTTATTTATTCCTATATGTTTTGCAATTGCATCCATTTCAAAACAATCAGTAATTATTAATCCCTGATAACCTAATTCTTTTTCTAGAAGATCTGTAATTATTTTTTTAGAGCAAGATGCAGGGAACTTATCATCAATTTTTGATACTATTATATGGGAAATCATTATAGCTGGAAGATTGTTTTTAATTGCAGATATAAAAGGTTTTAACTCTATAGATCTAAGCCTATCTAAATCATGATACACTACAGGAAGACCAAGGTGAGAATCTGTTTCTGTGTCTCCATGTCCTGGAAAATGTTTCCCTACAGATATAATATCGGCCTTGTTAAAACCAGATATAACTGAATCACCCATATCACAAACAACCTCTGTTTTATCAGAAAAAGCTCTAATTCCTATTACAGGATTTTTATAATTGGTGTTTATATCAAGAACAGGTGAAATATTCATATTAACACCAATATCAAGTAATTCTTTTCCTAAATTAAACGCATAATCAAAAGCTAAATCTTTATCATTCACACTTCCTACAGACATATTTCCTGGGAAATTTGTAGTTATATCTTTGAATCTTGAAACCATACCACTTTCTTCATCTGATGCAATAAAAGGTTTTATATTTAAATATTGATTTGTCAAATCATTTAAATCTGCACATAATTTTTTTATTTGATTGTAATTTTTTATATTTCTTTTGAAAAGTATAAAATTTCCTATACAATATTCGCTTGTAAGCACGCATATGTCGTCATTTATATCTGTTCCATTAAATCCACAGATTAGCATTTGTCCTATTTTTTGCTTCAAGGTTAAATTTTTTATATTTAACAATACAATCAACTCATTTCTAAAAATATACTTATCCTTTTACAGCTCCAGCGGTTAAACCTTTTATTATATTTTTTTGTAAAAACATATATACGATAAGAACAGGAATTATAACTAAAACAACAGCAGATGCCATTAGTCCAAAGTCTATTCCAAATTGTGAACTTATTTCATTTAATAAAGCAGATATAGTATATGATTCCTTTTGTCTAAGTATAATTATTTGTGTAAAAAGGTCATTATACGACCATAAAAATGTAAAAATAGCTACAGAAGATAGAACTGGTCTTGATATAGGAAGAATTATTTTATAATATATTTGAAAAGTATTGCATCCCTCAATAAAAGCACTTTCTTCTAGTTCTAAAGGAAGAGAAGACATAAAACCCATCATAACAATGATAGCAAATGATATGTTTCCTGCTATTTGAATAAGTATTACTCCTAGATGTGTGTTTATTAAATTTAATCCTAAAATAAGTTTGAAAACAGGTATAATCGTTGCGAATATTGGAAACATAAGGCTTCCTAAAAATAACATAGATATAAGAGGTTTTAGTTTAAAGTTAAATCTAGTTAATGCATAAGAGGCAAGACTTCCAAAAAATAGAACGAAAAACATAGTAGAACCAGCTATTAAAAAGCTATTCATATACGCTCTAAATATATTCTGTTTTTCAAAAGCATTTATATAATTTTGAAATGTAGGGGAAGCAGGTAGTGAGAAAGAATTGTTTAAAATTTCTGAGGATGTCTTAAATGAATTTATAAAGACCCAAATAAATGGAAAGATAGTTGTTATTGCCCATAAAATAAGGATGGCGTATATAAAAAACATTGATAAACTTTTTGTTGTCTTTTGTTTCATTGATATATTTCCTCTCTTCTAATATTCTTTTTGTTTTAGGAATTTGTTAACAATTTGAGAGAAAACAATTCCAAGAACAACTATCATTAACGCAATTGTTGATCCATAATCAACATTACCTTCTCTAAATGTTGCGTAATACATATATGTACCTGTAAAATGGGTGATTCCATTAGGCGCTCCATTTGGAGCAATAATCCAAGGAAGGTCAAAAACTTTTAAAGAACCTGTTATTGAAAGAATAACACAAACTTTTATAACATTTGATAAAAGTGGAAGAGTTATATAAAAAACTCTTTTAAATCCAGTTGCACCATCAATAGCTGCAGATTCATAAACATCTGTAGGTATATTGTTTAATCCAGTTAAAAGTATGACAAAATAAAAACCTATATATTGCCAAATAACAGGAATTATAATCATGGTTAATGCTGTTTCTTTGGAAAGCCATAAAACAGGATCTAATCCAAAAGCACCAAGTATTTGATTTAGCATACCGCCATTAAAAGCATAAAAAAGATTAAACATTAGACCTATAGCTGTTGCTGAAATTATTATAGGGAAGAAAAAAACAGTTCTAAAAAAGTTTGCACCTTTTTTTATTGCATCTACAAGAATTGCTAAAACTAAAGCAATTCCAACTTGAAAAACTATAGTTAAAACCATCATTAATAATGAATTATAAAGAGCTGTTTTTATTAAAGGGTCTTTAAATAAAGTTATATAATTTGATAATCCCAAAAATTCTCCGGGTTTTGCAGCTAGACCTTTAATTTCAAAAAAACTGTTAAATATATTTAAGAAAAAAGGAATATATAAAAAGACTAGTACAAAAAAAACTGCTGGAAAAATAAATGCAAAAGCAATTCTCTTACTTTTATAGATCATATTACAACACATCCTATAATTATATTTTATACAAATATGGAAGCTTATATAAAGCAACCATATTTATATTATAGATTATTTGTTTTTTGTAACTAATTCTGATAGAACATCATCAATTTTTTTACTTCCGTCAGAAACACCACTTATACTAGAAACTAAAGAGTTCCATGCTTCTTTAGAAAGTCTAGAGTCCATAGGCATAACGATTTCAGAAGCTTTATTAGATAATTCAACTCCTTGTTGGATTAGAATAGAAGTGTCATTATCAAGTTTTATATCAGCAGCAGGAGCTCCAGCAACTTTTGCAAATTTTGCAATAGACTCATTAGAAGTCATCGCTGTAACAAATTTTATAGCTGCTTCTCTTTTATCATTATTATCCCAAGCTTTTCTTGTTATATAAAATCCTGTAGAAAATCCACCAATAATACCAGTAGGAGATTTTACAGATCCGTCCATAGCAGGGAAAGGATATAATTTAGTTGTTTTTTGGTTTGGAACACCTCCAGCAAACCATGAACCATCAACAACCATAGCGGATTTTCCTTCTTTAAAAGAATTTCCAGTTATAGGATCTTGTGTTGCGGCTACATCTTTAGAAAAAGCTCCCATATCTCTTAAAGTTTTAAACATTTCTAATCCTTTTTTCCAACTAGCAGGAACTTGATCTATTGTTTTTGGATTTACTCCATGATCGGATGATCCGCCAGCAGAATAGATAAGATTTTCTATTAAATAATGTGGAACATCAGCAAAGCTGGCAGCAATAGGAGTTATATCAGTTTTTGCAAAAATTTCTACCGCTTTTATAAACGAATCCCAATCAGTTGGTAGAGGAGCATTATGTTTTTCAAATAAATCTTCATTTATGTATAATCCTTCAAAAAAACCTCTTACAGGAACAGCATAAGTTTTTCCATCTGATTCTTTCATAAATTTCATTGCATTATCTGTAATATTTAGTGCGTAATTTGGAAATTCTTCTCTAATTTCTTCAATAGATACAAATTTATCATCTTTTAATAAATCTTCAACTTCAGAACCAGTGAAATAAAATATAACATCTGGCTCGTTTCCAGAAGCAAAATCTGCTAATATTTTAGCTTTCCATTCCTCGTTAGTTGTAGAGGATTCATCTTTTATTTTAAGGTCAATTTGATCTTTAAGACCATCTAATATAGATTTATAATCAACAGCAGATGGATCTGTTCCTCCAAACATACTTACAGTCCTTAGTTCAGAAGATTTTCCGCCATTACCACATCCAGCAAGTATAGATAAACTTAATGATAGTGCAAGAACAATAGATAATATTCTCTTGAATTTCATATAGACACCGCTTTCTTAAAATTATTAAATAAGGTTTATAGGTATAAATGTATATTATAATATATTTATACAGAAACAAAGTATACATTTATATTAGATATTTATATTATACATAGTAATATTACATAAATAAACTAGCCAAACTTGTTATTATTTGGTTTTTTTTGCTATCTTATCTAATTTTTACATAAAAACATCATATATTTATGATAAAATAACTTTAAAACCCTGTATATTAAAAATACAATATAGATATTTAATATTATATTAGTTAATTTGTATAAATATAATATAAATATCATTTTATTTTAGTGTATTAAATTAAACTAACTACGATAAATACCATCATATAAAAATAAAATTATGCTTTTACCTGGCATAATTTAGTACCTACTTATATATATTTTACACTCACGATAGTCTTTTACTTGTTTTGAAAAAAATGAATATAATTTCCAATATTGGCAAACTTTATTTTTGATAAATACAGTAAATTTTTCTATGGTTTTTTTAATTTTAAAATAAGAACGATAGCTTTTATAGAAAGCTATCGTTCTTATTTGGCAATAGATATCGGTTGTAATACTTCTTTTAGTCACTAGTATTTAAAACTATATAGTTTCAAAATTAAACCACTGATGGTAGTCTTTATAAAAGTCTGAAACTTTATTAGAAAGTCAGCATTTTGCTTTGATGAAGAGTAATATTTCAAACTATTTCAAAATTTTCTTCAAATCTTGCTCTGGCGTGGAAATAGGAGTGAGGTTGAATTTTTCTACAAGTACATTTAATATATTGGGTGATAGAAACGCTGGTAGAGTTGGACCAACATAGATGTTTTGAATTCCAAGTGCGAATAGTGTCAGCAAAATACACACTGCTTTTTGTTCATACCATGACAAAATCAAACTGAGAGGTAACTCATTTACGGAACATTCAAATGCTTCAGATAACGCAATCGCAACCTTGATTGCACCGTAAGCATCGTTACATTGTCCCATATCCATGATTCGTGGTAGTCCTCCTATTTCACCAAAATCCAAATCGTTGAATCGAAATTTTCCACAACCTAGGGTTAGTATGATGGAGTCTTTCGGTGCTTGTTTTACAAATTCTGTGTAATAATTTCGTCCTGGAGCAGCACCATCACATCCTCCTACAAGGAAAAAACGTTTGATTGCTCCAGATTTTACGGCATCTACAACCTTGTCTGCAACTGATAAAATCGTTCCATGTCCAAATCCTGTTGTAAGCGAATCTCCACCGTTAATGCCTGTCATAGATTTTACATTTTCATATCCGCCGAGTGCTAATGATTTTTCGATAACAGGCGTAAAATCTTTCTCTCCATCAATATGTATAATGCTTGGATACCTTACCAACGAAGTTGTGAAAACACAATCGCTGTAACTATCACGAACTGGCATAATACAATTGGTTGTGAATAATATAGAGGCTGGCAGATCTTTAAACTCTTTTTGTTGATTTTGCCATGCTGTACCGAAATTACCTTTTAGGTGCGAAAATGCTTTTAGTTTTGGGTAAGCATGACAGGGTAACATCTCGCCATGTGTGTAGATGTTGATTCCTTTTCCTTCAGTTTGTTTCAATAATAAATACATATCATGCAAATCATGCCCCGTTACCACAATAAAAGGTCCTGACTCAATGTTGGTAGTTACTGTTGTTGGCGTTGGCGTGCCATAGGTTTCGCTGGTTTTACCGCATACACCTACAGTTGTGCAGCCAGTATTTTTTGCGGTTTGTGCACATTGAAAACAAAACATTTTTGACATATTCATTCTTCTTCATTTATTGCGAATAATTTACAGATTTTCGAGCTTTTATCTTGATATTTTCTGGTTATCTTGTTATTGTACCTTATAATAACACAGTAAAAGTTAATTGTATGTTGCATTTGCAACATAGGGAGAATGACTATGAAAAAATATATTGGGATTTTATCTGTATGTGATATGTTTTCACGAATTATTTCTACTCAAATCGAGGAGGTAGTTTCCTGCTTAATGCCTGTAGTGTCACACTATACAAAAGGAGAGAGCATAATTTTATGAGGTAAGAGAATCTCCCAAGTGGGCATTATTCTAGCAGGGAGTGCACAGGTGATAAAACAGGATGTTTCTGGCAATCAAAGTGTTATTACACAGATTTTTCCAGGAGATTTATTTGCAGAAACTTTTGTTTGTGCTGAAATATCGGTTAGTCCTGTTAGTGTCATCGCACCTCAGATTACACCGCTTTATTCTTAAATTACCATGAGGTTATCACGATGTGTAAAAAGATCTGTACTTTTCATCAGGTATTAGTTGAAAATATGGTGAAAATATTAGCTATGAAAAATTTGCATCTCAATCAGAAGATTGAAATTTTATCCAAGAAAACAATTGGAGAAAAATTGCTCTCCTATCTTCATCTTGAAGCTAGGAGAGCAGGTTGTCATAAATTCACCATATCATTTTCACGCCAAAAATTAGCCGATTATCTCTGCGTATATCGAAGTGGAATGTCAAGAGAATTATCTAATATGAAAAAGGATCAGATTATAACATTCGAACGTAATGAGTTTGAAATTTACGATGTTTATTTTGATTGATTTCTTAACATTTCTACTTTCCAGTCAAATTCTCTGCTGAGAATGTTGTGAAACATTTTGTAATGCAACGAAAAAATCATATCGTCTCAAAGTAAAAGTGGATTGCAACACTCTGCAGATAACCGATGATTAGCTTAAATATGCCTTTGTTACTGTGTTTTATCAACTTGTTAATAATAAAGATGCAATTATATCAGAGTATGAATTGCTTTATGGGCTAAAATTTCATGATTTGGATAGGTTAAAAACAATTTTTCACATGTATTGAAGGATATAGAAAAAGCCTGCAGTTGCAGGCTTTTTCTGATTGTGTCAAAGTATACCAACTCTAACTTATAAAAAACATGGTGCGAAAGAAGGGATTTGAACCCTCACGAGGAAAATCCTCACTAGCCCCTCAAGCTAGCGTGTCTGCCATTCCACCACTATCGCAAAATGCAGTAAATATTGAATGATATAATCTACTGCTAAAAATTAATATAAATTAGTTTTCTGTACTTGATAGTTCTTCATCTGCATCTTTTTTAGAAAGATTTATTCTACCTTGTCTATCTATTTCGGTTATTTTAACCATTATTTCATCGCCAATAGATAAAACGTCTTCAACTTTTTCAACACGCTCTGTTGATATTTTAGATATATGCAAAAGACCATCTTTACCAGGTGCAATTTGAATAAATGCACCAAAATTTAATATTCTAACAACTTTGCCTTTATAAATTTCTCCAATTTCAGGAGTCATTGTTATAGATTTTATATATTCAACAGCTATATCAACATCTTTTTTTATTATTCCCATAACAGAAACTTTTCCATTATCATTAATATCTATTTTAACATTATTATCAGAACATATTTTTTGTATAATTTTTCCACCAGCACCTATAACATCACGAATTTTATCTGGATTTATATTTATTGTAGAAAGTTTTGGTGCATATTCAGAAACATCTTTTCTATATGTAGGTATAGATTTTAGCATAACATTGTCTATAATATGAATTCTAGCTTTTCTTGTTTTTTCAAAAGCTTCTTCTATCATTTCATAAGTTAAACCATCTATTTTTATGTCTACTTGTATTGCTGTAATCCCTTTATGTGTTCCAGCAACTTTAAAATCCATATCTCCAAAAAAATCTTCTAGTCCCTGAATATCAATCATAGTCATCCATTTATCATCTTCTGTTATAAGTCCACAAGAAATACCTGCTACAGGGTTTTTAATAGGAACTCCAGCATCCATTAGAGCAAGTGTTGATCCGCAAATCGCACCCTGTGAAGTTGATCCGTTTGATGATAAAACTTCTGAAACGATCCGTATAGCGTAAGGAAAATCATTTTCTGATGGAATAACTGCGTCTAACGCTTTTTCAGCTAAAGCACCATGTCCTATTTCTCTTCTTCCTGGGCCTCTACTTGGTTTTGTTTCACCTACAGAATATGATGGAAAATTATAGTGGTGCATATATCTTTTAAGTTCATCTTCATCAATACCGTCTATAATTTGCGCTTCTTTTATTCCTGCCAGCGTTGCTATACTTAGAACTTGTGTTTGTCCTCTTTTGAAGATCCCAGATCCATGGACACGAGGAAGAAGAGAAACTTCTGCTGAAAGATCTCGCATTTCATCCATTTGACGACCGTCAACTCTTTTTTTATCATCTAAGAGCCATCTTCTAACGATGTTTTTTTGAAGATAGTAGATGCATTCATCAATGATATTTATGTCAATATTTTCTTCTAAGGTGTTGTCAAATTTTTCATGGATTTTCGTAATTATAGGGGTAAGTCTTTCTTCTCTAATATTTTTGTCATCTGTATCTAAGGCAAATTTTATTTCATCAGTTGCGAAATCTTTAATTTTTTCAAATAAAAGTTCAGGAATAGAAATCTTTTTAAAATCAAATTTTGCTTTTCCAACTTCAGATTGAATATTAGATATAAATTCAACAATTTTTTTAATATCTATATGACCTTGTTTTATAGCGTCCATCATAATTTTATCTTCAACTTGGTTTGCTCCAGCTTCAATCATGACAATTTTATCAAAAGTTGCTGCAACAGTTAAAGCTAAATCGCTTTTTTTTCTTTGTTTTTTGTTAGGATTAATAATAATTTCATTATTAACTAAGCCAATATTAACTCCACCAATAGGACCGTTAAAAGGAATATCGGATATAGATATAGCTATAGATGCAGCTATCATAGCGGCCGTTTCTGGAGAATTTTCTATATCTGATGAAAGAACTGTTATAACAAGAGAAACATCGTTTCTCATATCTTGTGGAAAAAGAGGTCTAATAGATCTATCTATAACACGAGAAGTTAGAATTGCTTTTTCGCTAGGACGACCCTCTCTTTTCATAAATGATCCAGGAATTTTTCCAACTGAATATAATTTCTCTTCATAATCCACAGAAAGTGGGAAAAAATCTATACTTTCTCTAGGGAATTTAGAAGCTGTAATATTTGCCATAACAACAGTTTCTCCGTATGTTATCCAGCAAGATCCGTTAGACAACTCGCAAGTTTTACCAATTTCTACAGAAAGATCCCTACCAGCAAATGTTGTTTTAAAAATTTTAACTTTATTTTTCATTTTAGTCTCCTAATTATATGGATTAAAGAGAATAAAATTTATTAATAAAAATTTATCATAAAAATAAACAAATGAAAATTTATTTATATTATATTTATTTTTATCTTAAATTTTATAATAATAAACATTATTCAATATTTAAAATAGATAACCACAAAGTTTTTAATATATCTTTATAGTTATCTAATTTATTATTATATTATTTACGTATACCAAGTTTAGCAATAATAGAACGATATCTATTAACATCTTTTTTAGTTAAATAGTTAAGAAGATTTCTTCTGTGACCAACCATTTTTAAAAGACCTCTTCTAGAATGATGATCATGCTTATGAGTTCTAAGATGATCTGTAAGATCATTAATTCTTCTTGTTAGAACAGCAATTTGAACTTCTGGTGAACCAGTGTCGCCTTCGTGAGTTGCAAATTGTTTTATTATATCCGTTTTTTCTGATCTTTGCATCATAATAATACACCTCTTTTAAATAATAGTCTGTAAATCATAGCAAGGGCAAGGTGATGCTTTATAAAAGCTTTATCCACAAGCCAAGAATTACAGAATATATTTAATTATAACATAAATTTTAATTTATATCAATAAAGATTATCTCAATAATAAATATATTAATTAACATAATCTTTATTGATATAAATATGTAAAAATGATAAAATTTAATTTATATAGAAAATATTTTCTATATAAATTAATCAGGGAGAATAAATTTAATGGTAAAATCAAAAGTAAAATTTTTTAATGATAATTCAAATGAAGATGATAAAAATCAATCTTTTTATATAGATAAAATAGTTAGCTATCTGCAAAATAAATATAGAAATAAAGATATGCCACTAGCATATATACATACTTTCGGATGTCAACAAAATGTAAATGATGGTGAAAAAATTAAGGGAATGATTGCCCTTATGGGATATGGATTTACAGATTCTGCTGAAAATGCAGATTTTGTGTTGTTCAATACTTGTGCTGTTAGAGAAAATGCAGAAGATAGGGTCTTTGGAAATATAGGTGCTTTAAAAAGATATAAAACAGCAAATCGTAATATGATTATTGCTGTTTGTGGATGTATGACACAGCAAAAACATATTCAAGAAAAAATTAAAAAAACTTATCATCATGTCAATATAGTTTTTGGAACGCATTCTTTACACAAACTTCCTGAAATTATATATCAAGCAATAAATACAGATAAAAGAATATTTGATGTAGAATCAGAAGAAAGTGAAATTATAGAATCTATACCAATTGAAAGACAAAGCAAGATAAAAGCTTGGGTTCCTATATCCTATGGATGTGACCATTTTTGTACATATTGTATTGTTCCTTATGTTAGAGGGAAGGAAAAGTCTAGAACACCTGAAAATATTTTAGATGAAATTAGAGGTCTTATTTCCACAGGGGTTAAAGAAATTGGACTTTTAGGGCAAAATGTAAATTCTTATGGTAAAGGAATTTCCCCAAAAATAAATTTTAGCGAGCTTTTAAATCGTGTAAATGATATAGAAGGGGATTTTAGAATTAGATTTATGAGCCCTCATCCAAAAGATGCAACTGAAGATATGTTTGATACAATAGCAAATTGTGAAAAAATTTGTAATAGTATTCATCTTCCTTTTCAATCGGGAAATGATAAAATTTTAAAAAAAATGAATAGAAAATATACAGCTGATGAATATATAAGCTTGGTTAATTATGGCAAAAAAGTAATTCCTGATATAACATTTACAACAGATATAATTGTTGGGTTTCCTGGAGAAACACATGAAAATTTTTTAGATACTATTAAGGTTTTAAAACAAGTTAAATTTGCTTCAGTTTATTCATTTATATATTCAAAGCGGGTTGGAACACCAGCTGAAAAAATGGAAGATCCAATTCCTAAAAAAGAAAAGTCAGATTGGCTTAGAGAGATGCTTAGATATCAAGAAGATATAACTTTAGAATTAAATAAAAGTTTTGTTGGCAAAACTTTAAACGTTTTAGTTGATGAAATTGGAAAACAACAAGATGGGTTTATATCAGGGAGATGTGATGAAAATATTTTAGTTGAGTTTCCTGGGGATAAATCTCTTATTGGAAATTTTGTTAAAGTAGAAATTGTGGATTATATGAAATGTGTTCTTATAGGGAAACAATTGAATTAATTATATAAATAGAAAAGAGATTTTAAAATGGAAAAATTAATATTTAAAGCTAGAGAACTAGCAAAAGAGATGCAAAATACAGAAGAGTATAAAAGTTTCTTTAAAATTAAACAAGAAAATGATTCTAATAGTGAACTTCAAGAAAAAATAAACAAAGTTTCATTATTAGAGATAAATATAAAACAAATGTCAACTAAAGGAGCTTTAGAAGAACCTAAACAGATAAAAATGGATAACTATTTAAAAGAATATACAAAAACAAGAGAAGAACTTTTAAATGATGAAAATATATTATTATATAATCAAACTAGAAAAACTTTAGAATCTATTTTAACTCAGATTAATAATATCTTTCTTTATGCTATTAATGGGGATGATCCAATGGCTGATGATGAAAATCTTTTTAAAACTTCTTCTGGAGGTTGTGGTGGTTGTACATCTGGAGGTTGTGGAAAATAATACTATGGAGGTATAATATGTCTGATTTATCCCCTATGATGAAACAATATATGGATATAAAAGAAAATCATAAAGATCATATAGTTTTCTTTAGACTTGGTGATTTTTATGAAATGTTTTTTGATGACGCTATTTTGGCTTCAGAAAAATTAGATTTAACATTAACTGGTAGAGATTGTGGGATGAAAGAGAAAGCTCCTATGTGTGGTATACCATATCATAGTAGTGAAGCTTATATAAAAAGATTGATAAAGCAAGGTTATAAAGTTGCTATTTGTGATCAAATAGAACCTTCTTCTCAAGCAAAAGGAATTGTAAAGCGAGAGGTTGTTAGAGTTATATCTCAGGGAACACTTATAGAAGATGATATGTTAGATGAATCTATTAATAATTATATTGCTAGTATATATTTAAATAGAAACAGTTTTTCAATAAGTTTTAGTGATATTTCCACTGGTGATGTTTACTATAGTAGTTTTAAAGATGAAATAAATGTAACAACTACTATAATTAATGAATTATTAAAATTTTCTCCAGTTGAGATGTTGATTAATAGAAATTGTTTGGATAATGAAAAATTAATATTATTTATTAAGGATAAATTGACATGTGTTTTAGATATAATAGAAGACGATGTTTATAATTATGAAAATCTTTCAACTCTAATAATAGAACATATAAAGAAAAATAAAATTTCTAATTCTTCTATTAGTTTAGAAGATGAAAATATAGAAATATATTCTATAGGATCAATGCTATCATATCTTTCTAAAACTCAAAAAGAGGGAGTTAATAGAATTGTTAACTTTCTCAAATATGAGAAAGAAAGATATTTATATTTAGATATAGTTGCTAGAAGGAATTTAGAACTTACAGAAACTATGATTACTAAGGAAAAAAAAGGTAGCCTTTTATGGGTTTTAGATAGTACAAAAACTTTTATGGGTAAAAGATGTATGCGTAATTATATAGAACAACCCATAGTAGATATAATAGAGATAAAAAATAGACAATATGCTGTTAAAGAGCTTTATTTAAACCATATTAAAAGAGATGATATAAGAAGTGTTTTATCAAAGATCAATGATGTTGAAAGATTGATGACAAAGATTATCTATTTAAAAGCAACACCTTTAGATGTGTATAATTTTTTTAATGCTATTAAACATTTTACCTTTATAAAAGATATGACTAATATTTTTGATAGTCATTTTCTAAAATCTATACATAATGATATATATATATTAAGAGAGCTAGAAGATTATATATTTAAAACTTTAAATGAAAATCCATCAAATAGTTTAAAAGATGGAAATATTGTTAAACCTGGTGTAAATAAAGATTTAGATGAATATAGAAAACTTTTAAATAATACAAAAGAATTTATACAAGATATAGAAGATAAAGAAAAAGAAAAAACAGGTATAAAAAATCTTAAAGTTAAACATAATAAAATTTTTGGATATTATATAGAAATTACAAAATCTAATTTAGAAAATATTCCAGAAGACTATATAAGAAAGCAAACATTGTCAAATTGCGAAAGATTTATAACAATGGAATTAAAAAATTTAGAAACAAAAGTTTTATATGCAAATGATAAAATAGGAATTATAGAAAGTGAAATTTATCATGAAGTTTTATCGTTTATATCAGATCATGTTGTTGTTTTACAAAAGACTACAAATGCTATATCTAGATTAGATGTTATGTGTAGTTTTGCAGAAGTTGCGGTTAAAAATAACTATTGTTGTCCTGAGATACTACAAAGTGGAGAAATTATAATAAAAGATGGACGACATCCAGTGGTAGAATTACTTTTATCAGAAGAGTCGTTTGTACCTAATAATACGATTTTAGATAATAAAAATGATAAAATTTTATTGATAACAGGACCCAATATGTCTGGTAAATCCACCTATATGAGACAGACAGCAATCATAACTTTTATGGCTCATTTAGGAAGCTTTGTTCCTGCGAAAGAGGCAAACATTTCTATAGTAGATAAAATTTTCACTAGAGTTGGCGCATATGATAATCTCTCTACTGGACAATCTACCTTTATGATGGAGATGACCGAACTTTCTAGTATTCTAAAAACTTCTACACAAAATAGTTTGATTATTTTAGACGAAATAGGAAGAGGTACATCTACATTTGATGGGATGAGTATAGCTAGAGCAACGATAGAATATATTGTAAATAATAAAAAACATGGATGTAAAACTTTGTTTGCTACTCATTATCATGAATTAATAGATCTAGAAGAAGAGTATAATTGTGTTAAAAATTATAGTATTGAAGTTAGAAAAGTTGGAGAAGATATAAGTTTTTTAAGGACAATAATTCGAGGTGGTGCTGATGACAGCTATGGTATAGAAGTGGCAAAACTAGCTGGTGTTCCAGATAGCATTATAAAAAGAGCGGCGGATATATTATATAGCTTAGAAAATAATACTATACCTAATAATTCTATAATTTCCACTTCTGAAAAAGATTTTAATAATGATGATGATATAGAAAAATTATTAAGTATAGAAAAAAAATATATTGAAATTCAAAATTATATAAATGATATAAATATAAATAATTTAACTCCAATTGAAGGGATGAATATATTAAATAAAATTAAAAATAAATTAGAATATATAAGTTAATTAGTTTTTTAGGAGTGTTTAGTATTATGGGGATAGTTAAAGTTTTACCTAAATACATATCAGAGTTTATAGCAGCTGGGGAAGTTATAGAAAGACCCGCTTCTATTGTCAAAGAACTTATAGAAAATTCAATAGACGCAAAAGCTACTAGAATAATTTTAGAAATAAAGTCTGGTGGTATAGAGTATATAAAAGTTTCTGATAATGGTGTTGGAATTTTGAAAGAAGATATGCCTAATATATTTTTGAGACATGCTACAAGCAAGATTTATTCAAAGGATGATCTTGATTGTATAGATACTTTAGGATTTAGGGGAGAGGCGATGTCTTCTATATCTGCTGTATCTATAGTTGAAGTTGTCTCGAAAACTATAGATAGTTTAAATGGATATAAAATAAAAGCAACTAATGATGTAATAGGAGATATATCTGATTTTGGAAGTTCTATAGGGACAACTATGTTTATAAAAGATCTTTTTTATAATATCCCTGTTAGAAAAAAGTTTTTGAAAAATGCTAATATAGAAGGTGGATATATAAGAAATATTATAGAAAAATTAGCTCTTTCAAATCCATCTATTTCTTTTAAATTTATAAAAGATAAAAAAACATCTTTTCATACTCCGGGAGATAACAATCTTTTATCATCTATTAGATATATATATGGAAAAGAAAATTCTGAAGATTTAATAGAAGTTGATTATACAGAAGATAATATTTCTGTTAAAGGGTATATATCTAATATAAATTTTTATAAATCAAGTAGAAATTATCAAAATATTTTTATTAATAATAGATATGTAAAATCTTCTATAGTAAGAGAGTCTATAGAAGAAGCATACGGAGTTGATCTTCCTTCAGGAAAATATCCTGTTTTTATTTTAAATATAAAGATAGATTCTTCTACTATAGATGTTAATATTCATCCGACAAAAATAGAGGTTCGTTTTTCAGACGAAAAATCTGTTTATAATATTATATATTTTGCAATAAAATCTGCTATAAAAAAAGATAATAAAAATATTTTAATTGATACTGACACACCAAGTTATATATCTAGAACATCTTTAGGAAATAAAGTTTATAGTGATAAGCAATATATTATTGAATCACCGACTTCAATAATATATACAACTTCTATTCTAAATGATCATTCTTCAGATTTTTTGTTGTATGCTAAAGAAAAAGAAGCTAATTATATAACGGATATACCTATTTTAAAATCAAAAAAAATAACTAATGATAATTTATTTAAAATGGATTTTGATATAGTAGATAATATAACAGATATACGTGAAGATAAATTAAAAAATTTATCTGAAAGTATAAATGTTTTAAATAATATAGTTGTTTTAGGAGAAATTTTAAAAACTTATGTAATTATTAAATATAATAATAAATTATTTATAATAGATAAACATGCCGCTCATGAAAGAATTATTTATGAAAATTTAAAAAAAGAAATATTTAATAATCAAAATTTAAATGATAAACAAATTTTATTAATTCCAGTTAAATTATTATTATCTAGTATTTATTATCAAATATATTTGGAAAATAAGAATAAATTTGATTCATATGGGTTTGGTATAGAAAGTTTAGAAGAAAAAAATATAATAATAAATAGCATCCCTTCTATATTTATAAAATATGATGTTGAGGAAATATTTTATGAAATATTAAAAAATATAAAACATAATAAAAGGGATATATTTCCTGATATCTTTATGTCTGTACTCCATTCTATATCTTGTAGAAGTGCTATAAAAGCAAATGATGAGAATGATTCTATTGATTTAAAAAATCTTTTTTTAAATATAATAAATGATGATTGTATTAGAAAATGTCCTCATGGACGACCAATTTTAATTGAATTTGATAAACTAAAATTAGAAAAGATGTTTGGTAGAAAAAAATAAGGATAATATTGAATATGGATAAAAAAATAAAAATCATATGCATTGTAGGGCCAACATGCTCTGGGAAAACAAATTTAGGAATAGATATAGCAAAAAATATAAATGGGGAAATTATATCAGCAGATTCTATGCAGATATATAGAGGTATGGATATCTCTACGGCAAAGCCATCTATAGAAGAATTAAAGATGGTTAAACATCATATGATAGATTTCCTGGATATTAAACAGAGATATAGTGTTTCTCAATATGTAAAAGAAGCTAGTATAATTATAGACAAAATTGTTAAAAAAGGAAAAATTCCTATTCTTGTTGGAGGAACAGGACTTTATATAGATAGTTTAACAAATGGAATTAATTTTTTAGAATATGATAAAAAATGTATAGATAAAGTTAAGTACATAGATGAATTATATTTTAAATACGGTATAAATCCTATTATAGAAGAACTTGTTAAGTGTGATAAAAAAGTTCTAGAAACTATACATATAAATAATCATATCAAGCTAATTAATGCTTTAAAAAAATATAAATTAACAGGAATAACCTTTGAAGAAAATAATATAAAAAGTTTAGAAAAAGAACCAATATATAATCCTTTATTTATTGGTTTAAATTATGAAACAAGGGATTTATTATATTATCAAATAAATAATAGAGTTGATAATATGATAACTAGAGGTGTTATTGAAGAATCTTTAGCTATTTATAATCAATATAAAAACACTGAATTTTTAAATAATATTAAAACCATAGGGTGCAAAGAATTTTTTCCATTTTTTAAAAAAGAACAATGTTTATTAGAATGCATAGAAAATATTAAAAAGCAAACTAGAAGATATTCAAAAAGACAATTAACTTGGTATAGATATAATACAAATATTAATTGGTATATTACAAAAAAAACTGATTTAAAGGTCGTGGATTATATAAAAAGTAAAAAAAACATAGAACAATTTATGAAAATATGATATAATATTAGAAGATTTATTATATGAAGATTTTATGGAGGATCGTTAGAAGATGAAAGGTATTAATTTACAGGATGTATTTTTAAATCAAGCAAGAAAAGAAAAGATAAGTGTTACTGTGTTTTTAACAAATGGATTTCAATTTAAAGGTTATGTAAAAGGTTTTGACAATTTTACAGTTATATTGGATTATGATGGAAATCAAAATTTAGTATATAAACACGCTATTTCAACTATTGTACCATCAAAACATATTTCAATATTAGAAAACAATGAATAACCCTGAGAAAAAAAAAATTTTTATCAGCAAAATAAATGTTAAATTAATTTTGATAATATCATTAATTTTATTTGTTTCTTTATATATTATATATCATTTTTTTTTAATATTTTCTGATAATCTTAAAACGGAGACTGCTGTTAAATTTACAGCTGGGAATGAAATAACCTCATCTGGTGTTGTAGTTAGAGAAGAAGTAATAATAGATAAAGATATCAGCAATTTGAATTTCATAAATTATTTTGTAAAAGATGGAGAAAAGATATCAAAAGATTCTGTTATCGCCTCATCTTATGAGAGTGTAGAAGACATAAATAAAGAGCATATAATAAAAAATATCAATATAGAGATAGAAACAATAAAATCATCAGAAGTTAATGATACTGGATCTAATTTGATTGATGGATTATTAAAACAGTTTGAGCATATGCAGATGGAAGTTCAGAAAAATATTAATAATTATGATATTTTTAATATTTATAATTTACGATTAGATATGCTAAAAACATTAAATAAAAAAGACATAATTGTAGGTAAAAACTCACAATTTAACGATAGGATTATTCAACTTAATACATACAAAGAAGAAATTTTATCTAATATGAATAAACAATCAACTCCTATAACTTCTGATACATCTGGATTTTTTAAATCTAAAATTGATGGATACGAAGAAATATTTACAAAGGAAAGCATAAAAGATTTAAATGATTCTAATCTTTTAAAGTATTTAAAAGATGAACAAAATATTCCTGAACAGAAAAAAATTGGAAAAATAATCTTAAATAGCAAATGGAATTATGTATGCCTTGTAGATAAAAGTTATATAGATAAATTGAGTATTAATAAATCAGTTAATGTTCAATTTTCTTCTTTAGGAAATAAGTATATTTCTATGAATATTGATGAGATTGATGATAGCTATGATGATAGTATTAGGTTGATTTTATCATCTGATATTATTTCAGAGAATATTTTATCATTACGAAAAGAGTCTGCTAAGATATCTTTTGGAGATAAAAAAGGAATAAAAATACCACGTATAGCTCTAAGGGTTGATCAGGGAGAAAGTTTTGTTTATACATATAACGGAAATATTGTTTCGCCAAAAAAAATAAAAATAATATATGAAGAAGAAGGTTTTATTTTATCCGATTTAGTTGGTGATAAATCATTTGTTCAAGTTTATGATGATATAGTAGTTAGGGGTAATATAAATTAATCTATTGTATTTAAATTGATAACTATCTAATTTGTTTGATTGAATGTTTAAAAAGATATTGACATATAAGATAAAAAAATAGATAATATAACTAATAAAAGTTAAAATATTATTTATTTTTATTTATTTTGAAAGGTGTTTTTTTATGAGCTTTATGGAAAAAATCAAAGTTATGATTGGTGCTTCTGACGAAGAATATGAAGATGATATGGATATGGTCAATGAAGAACATAATAATAACGAAAATCAGGATGCTTTTGATTATGATAGTAATAGTGGTGTTAAAAAAAATAAAGTTGTAAATATCCATGCTACTACAAAATTACAAGTTGTACTAGTTAAACCTGAAAAGTTTGAGGATGCAAGTTCTATAGCTGATCATCTTAATTCTAAAAGGACAGTTGTTTTAAATCTTGAGTCGACAAATAAAGAGATATCAAGAAGATTAATTGATTTTTTAAGCGGTGTTGCTTATGCAAATAATGGACAGATAAAAAAAGTTGCTAATAGTACATTTATTATAACTCCTTATAATGTTGGTGTTGTAGGAGATCTATTAGAAGAGATAGAAAATAGTGGAGTTTATTTATAATTGGATGATATTGAATTATTAAAAAACAAAGCATTAGACCTTTTTAGATTGTCTAATAAATATAAGATATTTAAATTTTCTAGATTTTATAATGAACAAGAAGTATATACATTAGATAATTTATTTAAATCTAAAGGTTTTAATAATTATATATTTTTTGGTGGATATAAAAATGCTAGCCGTAAAATACTAGGTATCTTTGATAATCTATCTGGTATATCTTACAAAGATTTTCCTATTGTTCCAATAAGTTTTAGCTTTTCAAGAAATTTTAATCTAACACATAGAGATTTTTTAGGTTCTTTAACTAGTTTAAGAATAGAAAGAAATTTAATCGGAGATATACTAGAGGATGAAAATAAATTTATTTGTTTTCTATCTTCTGGTATATCTGATTTTTGTATAAATAATCTTCTGAAAATATCAAATAAGAAAGCTAAACTTTATATTTGTGAAAAAAAATATATTGATTTTTTTCATGAACATAAATTTGAAAAAAATATATATATTATATCTTCTTTAAGGATTGATTGTATTATTGCATCTATTCTTAAAATTAGTAGGTCTAATAGTTTAATATCTATTAAAAGCGGAACTATTTTAGTTAATTATAAAAGAGTATGTGATCATAATTATAATATAACTATCGGAGATATTATTACCATAAAAAAATTTGGTAAATTTATTTATCAGGATACTGTGACATTAACTAAAAAAGGAAAGATAAAATTAATTTTACATAAATATATATAGGAGGAGTTTTATGAATCCAGATGATATAAAAAATATAAAGTTATCCAAATCTGGAATATTTGGATATAAAGTTGAAGATGTAGATACTTATATAGAATTTGTAAAGTTATATATAGAAAAAAAAGAAGTAGAGAATATAGAATTACAAAAAAAAATAAAAATACTTGCACATAAAGTAAAAGAATATAAAGATGAAGAACATGATATAAAACAGGCTTTAATTAATGCACAAAAACTAAGTAATACTGTTGTAAATGATGCTAAAGAAAAAGCGAATATTATTTTAGATGAAGCAAAAGATAGAGTTAGCTCTAAAGTTAAGTACGCACAGTTAGATGCTGAAAACATATTAAAAGAAACTAAATATAATATTGAAAAAGAAAGAAAATCTTTATTTAAAATACAAAAAGAAGTGTCTACTTTTAAAGCAAAACTTTTATCTCTATATAGAACACATCTCGATTCTATAACTGCTTTACCAGAAATTGATGATAAAGATCAAAAAGATGAGATAGATAATAATAATGTTAAAGAAAAAAATGTTAGTTTAAATTAATTATAAATTTTTTTTAGGAGAGGCATAATGACAAAGGATTATAATAAAAGCTTAAATCTTCCATTAACAGATTTTCCTATGAGAGGTAGCTTACATACAAGAGATCAACAACTTTTTGATGATATAAATAAAAACAAAATATATGATAAAAGAATTGAAAAAAACAAAGATAAACCTTTGTTTTTATTACATGATGGACCTCCATATGCAAATGGAGATATACATCTAGGTACAGCATTAAATAAAATATTAAAAGATATTATCATTAAAAGTAAAAACATGTCTGGATTTAAAGCTCCTTTTGTACCTGGATGGGATACTCATGGGCTTCCTATAGAACTTAAGGCATTTAAATCATCGTCCAAAACTAAGAATCTAACAGACATAGAAATAAGAGAAAAATGCAAAGAATTTGCCCTATCTTGTGTTAAAAGTCAAGGGAATCAATTTAAGTCACTTGGTGTAATTGGAGAATTTGATAATCCTTATTTAACTCTTAATAAAGAATTTGAAGCTAAGCAGATAGAAGTTTTTGGAAAAATGTTTGAAAAAGATTTAATATATAAAGGTTTAAAGCCAGTTTATTGGTGTATTGATTGTAATACAGCTTTAGCTGAAGCAGAAATAGAATATGATAATAATAATTGTGATTCTATTTATGTTAAATTTGAGTTGATTGATAATAGTCTATTTTCTGAAGAAATAGATAAAGATAAAAAAATATATTTTGTTATATGGACTACAACAACTTGGACATTACCTGCAAATGTTGCTATATGTTTAGGAGATAAGTTTGAATACTCTCTGGTTAAAGTATTAGATGAATATTTAATTATAGCTAAAGAATTAGTCAATACAGTTATGGAAATTTCTCAAATTAAAGAATATTCTATTATAAAAACTTTAGCTGGAAAAGAATTAGAGTTACTAAAAACGAAACATCCTTTTTTAAATAGAGAATCTTTAATAATTTGTGGTGATCATGTAACATTGGAAAGTGGGACTGGTTGTGTACATACTGCACCTGGACATGGTATGGATGATTTTATAGTTTGTTCTAATTATAATGATTTAGAAGTTATAGTTCCTGTAAATGAAAGAGGCGTCTATAATGATCATGCGGGATTATTTGAAGGGATGCATATATCTAAAGTTAGCGATAATATTATAGAACAGTTAAAGAGTACCAATAATTTATTAGCTATTAATAAAATTTCTCATCAATATCCTCATTGTTGGAGATGTAAAAAAGCTGTAATTTTTAGAGCAACAGAACAATGGTTTTGTTCTATTGAAAAGATTAGAAATATAGCTATATCGGAGATTGATAAAATTGTTTGGAATCCATCTTGGGGAAAAGATAGAATGATAAATATGATAAAAGATAGATTGGATTGGTGTATTTCTAGACAAAGACTATGGGGAGTTCCCATTCCTATTATTTATTGTTCTGATTGTGATGATATAATTATTTCACCAGAAACTATTAAAAATATATCTGAAATATTTAAACAAGAGGGATCAGATTCTTGGTATAAAAGAGATGCTTCTGACTTTATTCCAAAAAATTATTCTTGTAAATGTGGAAGTCAAAGTTTTAAAAAAGAAAAAGATATAATGGATGTATGGTTTGATAGTGGAGTTAGTAATATTTCGGTGCTAGATACAAGAGAAGGTCTAGAAGTGCCCGCTGATTTATATTTTGAAGGGAATGACCAGTATAGAGGTTGGTTTCAATCGTCTCTTTTAACATCTATATCATATAGAGGTTCTGCTCCTTATAAAAATATTTTATCACACGGATGGGTTGTTGATGGAGATGGGAGAAAAATGTCTAAATCCATTGGAAACGGAATAAATCCAGACGCTATTATAAAAGAATATGGAGCAGATATTTTAAGACTATGGGTAGCTTCTTCTGACTATCATTCTGATATACGTATATCGAAGGATATAATAAAAAATATAACAGAAGGATATAGAAAAATTAGGAATACTTTTAGATTTTTACTAGGAAATTTAAGTGATTTTGACCCAAATATTGACATTATAGATTTAGAATTTATATCTGATATAGATAAATGGACATTATTTAATTTTTATAATTTATTAGAAAAAGTTAAATTAGCATATAATAATTTTGAATTTCATCAAGTTTATCAAATGATTAGAAATTTTTGTGTAGTAGACCTTTCTAATTATTATCTAGATATTGTAAAAGATAGATTATATTGTGAAAAAAAGAATTCTAAAAAAAGAAGAAATGCACAGACTACAATGTATATTATTTTAGAAAATATGGCTAAAATTTTATCACCAATACTTGCATTTACATCTGAAGAAGTTTGGGAATATATGCCGCATAGAAATTCTGATAATAAAGAGTCTATTTTATTAAATGATTTTGAAAATTCTTTAAATTTAAATTTAAATTTAAATACAGATTTTATACAAAAATGGAATAAAATGTATAAAATAAAAGATGAAGTTTTAAAAGCAATGGAAATCAAAAGAGAAGAAAAAATTATTGGGTCTTCTCTAGAAGCAAATGTTTCTATACATTCTATAGATAAAAATACTATAAATTTTATTAAGTCTAATTTAGAGGATTTAAAAACAATATTTATTTCTTCGGACATAAATATTGTAGAGGATGATAATGGAGAATATAAGACAGATATATTAGGTATATCTATAAATATTAGTAAATCTTTAGGAAAAAAATGTGAAAGATGTTGGATGTTTTCTAAAACTGTTGGATTAGATGATGAAAATTTAACAATATGCGGAAGATGTTGTTTAGCTTTAGATTAATATTTACATTATTTTGAGGTGAAAATTATAAAATATATATTATACTGTATTATTCCATTTTTTATCGCTATTGATCAGTTTATAAAATTTTTAGTTGTAAAATATCTTCAACCTGTTGGAACATATCCTATTTTACAGAATATATTACATTTTACTTATTTAGAAAACAGAGGAGCCGCTTTTGGAAGTTTTGAGGGTAATAAATTCATACTTATTTTTGTCAGTGGAATTATACTTTTAGTATCGTTTTTTTTAATGTTTACTAAAAAGATTCAAAACATATTTTATAAAATATGTTTTGGTTTTGTCATAGCAGGGGGAATAGGAAATCTTATAGATAGAATTTTTAGAGGATATGTTGTAGATTATATAGATTTTAGAATCATTAATTTTGCAGTTTTTAATTTTGCAGATATTTTAATTTCATTATCAAGTATTAGTTTAATTATTTATATTGTGTTTTTTGAAAAACACGCTTGAATTATTTTATAGGAGATTTATAATTTGGATAGTTATAGTTTTATTGTCGAAAAATCAGAAATAAATAAACGCATAGATGTCTTTTGTTCTGAAAAAATTCTAATAAAAACCAGATCTTTTTTTCAAACTATTATTAAAGATGGATTTGTTTTAGTTAATAATTGTATAATAAATAAAAAATATAAATTGAAAATAGGGGACATTATAAATTTTACTATTCCAGATTTAAAACCTTTAACTGCTATTCCAGAAGAAATGGAATTAGATATTATATATGAAGATGAACATTTAATCGTAGTTAATAAGGAAAAAGGTGTAGTTGTTCATCCTGCACCAGGAAATTATACTGGTACTCTTGTTAGTGGAGTTTTATATCATTGTAATGAACTATCTAGTGTTAATGGAGTTGTTAGACCAGGAATTTTACATAGGATAGATAAAAATACTAGTGGACTTTTAATAATTGCTAAATCAGATATTGTTCATTTAGATTTAGCTAATCAACTTAAAAATCATAGTATTTCTAGAGAATATCATGGAATTGTTTATGGTAAATATAAAAACAAGTCTGATACTATCAATCTTCCTATTGGCAGAAGTTCGAAAGATAGAAAAAAAATGTGCGTAACAGATAGTAATTCTAAAGAGGCGATAACACATTATGAAACGATGTCGGAGGGAAATGGTTTTACATATGTAAAATTCTTTTTAGAAACAGGTCGTACACATCAAATAAGAGTTCATAGTTCTTATATAGGAAATCCCCTTGCTGGGGATGATGTTTATGGACCTAAAAATGTTATTAAAGATCTTAATGGACAGTGCTTACATGCAAAAAAAATAACTTTTTATCATCCAATTTTTAAAAAACAGGTTAGTTTAAATACAAATTTACCAGTATATTTCAAAAACTTTTTAAAAAAACATTTTATATAGAAAAATGTTATATAGGGGGAAATAGATATAATGGAAAAAAAAATAATAAATCAATTAAAAATGCTTGCTTGTAAAGTTAGGATTGGAATAATAGAAGGAATTTATAGTGCTCAATCTGGGCATCCTGGTGGATCTTTATCTATTGCAGATACTTTAGTTTATTTATATTCTAATATTTTAAATATTGATGCTAATAAACCACAGGCTTTTGATAGAGATAGATTTATACTTTCAAAAGGTCATACAGCACCTGCATTATATTCTATTCTTGCTCTTAAAGATTTTTTTAATTATAGTGAAATTTTTACCTTAAGAAAAATAAATTCTAAACTTCAAGGGCATCCAGATATGAATAAAACACCTGGTGTTGATATGAGTACTGGTTCATTAGGCCAAGGATTTTCTGCTGCTTGCGGGATTGCTTTATCTGGAAAAATATCTGGTAAAAAATATAAAGTTTATTCTATATTGGGTGACGGTGAAATTCAAGAAGGACAAGTTTGGGAAGCGGCGATGTTTGCAAATCATAATAATTTAAATAATCTTATAGCTATTATTGACTATAACGGACTTCAAATAGATGGAAAAGTTAAGGATATATGTGATCTTGGAGATATTAAATTAAAATTTAAATCATTTGGTTGGAATGTATATGATATGGATGCACATAATTTTGAAAGTATGGAAAATACATTTCAAACTATAATAAACAATAATACAAATAAGCCAACTGCTATTGTTCAAACAAGCGTTAAAGGAAAAGGTATTTCTTTTATGGAGGATATATGTAGTTGGCATGGGGTTGCTCCAAATAAATCTCAATATATAGATGCTATTCATCAGCTAGAACATAAATTAGATAAATTGGAGGAAGAATTATTATGTCTATGTTAGTGAAGAAGGCAACCAGAGATAGTTATGGTGAAAGTTTAGTTGAATTAGGAAAAGAATATAGTGATATTATTGTTCTTGATGCTGATTTAGCCAAAGCTACGAAAACCATAATGTTTAAAGAAGCTTTTCCTAATAGATTTTTTGATTGCGGTATAGCGGAATGTAATATGTTGGGGGTTGCTGCCGGTCTTGCTACAACAGGAAAAATTGTATTTGCTAGCTCTTTTGCTATGTTTGTAGCTGGAAGAGGATATGAAATTATAAGAAATTCTATATGTTATCCAAATTTAAATGTGAAAATTGCTGCATCACATGCAGGTATATCTGTCGGAGAAGATGGAGCAACACATCAGTGTTGTGAAGATATCTCCTTGATGAGATCTATACCAAATATGACGGTTTTGAATCCTTGTGATGATATAGAGACAAAACAATTAATTAAGAAGTCTATAGAGATAAAAACTCCAGTTTATATACGGCTTGGTCGATTAGCCACACCTATTTTAAATAATCCAGATTATAATTTTGAAATAGGTAAAGGAGTTATACTTTCAGAAGGAAATGATATAACTATTATTGCGACAGGTCTGATGGTTTATGAATCTTTAATTGCTGAAAATATGTTGTCTAAAATAGGAATTAATGCTCGTGTAATTAATATACATACTATAAAGCCAATAGATCAAAAAATCATTATATCAGCTGCTAAAGAGACGAGTTGTATTATTACAGTTGAAGAACATAGTATAATTGGGGGTTTAGGCTCAGCTGTATCAGAAGTTGTCTGTGAAAATTCTCCTGTGCCAGTTATAAAAATTGGAATAAATGATGTTTTTGGTATGTCGGGGACGGCTTTAGAACTATTAAAACATTACGGATTATCTAGTGAAAATATTTTTGAAGTGGTTAAGTCATCGTATTATAAATATAAAAAAGATCTCTATTTTATATAGAGATCTTTTTTATATTTATAATACTATCTTTGTCTATGGACAGTGCAAATTTCAGGAATACCGCTTTCTCGATAGTATCCAGTATCTTTATTGCCACATCCGCTATGAGCAATTTTACCGCTTGATGTACAATATTGAAGCTTTTTAACTGATGATGGGATGTTAAAATCTTTTTTAGATTCTTTTTCAATAATTGGAGACATAATATTTTTCCAAATTTGAGGAGAAGAATATATAGAACTTATTTCTTTTGGAGTATCATGTCCTAACCAAATACCAGAAATGTGAGAAGGGGTAGCTCCTATAAATAGCTGATCTTTAAGATCTTGTGAAGTTCCTGTTTTACCAATTATAGTAGTATTAGGCATTTTTGCAGCACGACCTGTTCCATTTTTAGATTCTATAACTTGTTGCAATAGCCTATTCATAACACCAGCCGTATCTTCTTCTATAGCTTTTGATGGTGAATGAGTATTTTCTAATAAAACTTTTCCAGAGGAATCTATGATTTTTGTATATGTTATAGGCTTATTATAATTTCCACCGTTTCCAAATATTTGGTATGCGGCAGTTATTTCTTTAAGGGTTGTACCATATGTTAATCCACCAAGGCTAAGTCCAGAAAGTGTTATATCAGAGTATACAACACCATTTTTGTTTTCTGAATTAATTAAAGTTGTAAAACCTAATTTTTCTACTAAAAAATCAAATCCAACGTTAGGTGTTAGAGATTGTGTAAGTTTTACAGGAATTGTGTTTATTGATCTTTGAACAGCTGTATTTACATTCATATTACCATAATATTTTCTATCATAGTTGTTAGGCCATAGTTTAGACTTTCCTTTTTCTATTATAGTTATAGGAGAATCTTTTAAAATTGTTGACCAGTTTATTAAATTCTTTTCAATCTGAGGAGTATATACAGCTATAGGTTTTATTGTTGATCCTGGAGATCTAGAAGTTTGAGTGGCTCTATTTAACACTCTATTACCTTCTTTTTTGCCCCTTCCGCCAACAACTCCTAATATATGGCCTTTATAATCGATTACAATTCCAGATGCCTGTGGTATATTTTTTGAAGAAGTATTACTTGTAAATGTTGCGTTATTATTAAATGCAGTTTCTAATTGTTTTTGTATTTCTAAATTAATAGTTGAGTGGATAGTTAGACCACCATTATATAGTTTAGATTGTGCTTCTTCTTTTGTATATTTCTTTTTGGTTACTAAATCATTTATTATATCTGAAATTAAAGCATCCATAAAATAGCTTTGGACATCGCTATTTTCTTTATTTTTTATAGTACCACCTTTGTTTACAACAAGATCTGCATCAACAGTTTTATTATATTCTTCATCTGTTATAAATCCGTGTTCTTTCATCTTAGATAATACATATTTACGTCTAGTTTTATTATTTTCTGGATTTTTAATTGGATCATATTTTGTAGGACTACGAGTCATAGCTGCAAAAGATGCAATTTCAATCAAATTTAAATTTTCAACTTCTTTATTAAAATAATATATAGAGGCAGCTCCAACACCATCTGTATTATTTCCTAGATGGATTATATTTAAATATGATTCAATAATTTCATCTTTAGAATAATGTCTTTCTAGATTCATAGATTTGAATATTTCTTGAATTTTTCTAGAAGCAGTAATTTTATTATCCCCTGTAATATTTTTTATTAATTGCTGTGTAATAGTTGATCCACCCTGTTGTGTACTATACAAGTCTAAAAAAAGATTAGCAAAGGCCGCAAATGTTCGCTTCCAGTCTACACCTTCATGTTGAAAGAATCTTTCATCTTCTGTGGCGACAAAAGCATTTACAAGATTTTTTGGAATTTGATTTTGATCAACCCATTTTCTATTTGAAGTTGAAAATAATTTTTGAACTTCAACAGATAACCCATCAGAATTTTCTGTATATATAATTGAGCTATAATTATTCTGTATACTACGCAAATCAATGTCTGTATCACTATCTAAATATTTCATAACATATACAGTTAGGGAAGTGACAACAATTGATCCCGATATAACAGCTATAAGAAAAATGGCAACTGATATTTTTATAATAGATAATATTATTTTTTTTATTGTTAAAAAGTATTTATTATGTTTTTTAGATGATAACTTGGTTTTATATTTTGATTGATATATATCTTGACTATTCGATGATAAATTTTTATTGGAATTATTTATCCTTTGATAGGGCGATTTATTGTTTTTCAAAAAATAACCTCCTATGTGATTATTATCAAATATTATATCACATATACATATATTTGTTAAGTTTTTGTTTTAATTTGATATGAATAAAAATAATTTTTTTGTTTAATACTATTAATATATTAATAGTTATGAGGAAAAAAATATGAAATTTAAAAAAGAGTATAATAATTATATAATAATAATAGTTGTTTTAGTAGTATTAACTTTTACAATTATGGGAACAATTTTTTTGTTATATACAAATACAAATAAAAATACAAATAAAAATACAAATTCTCAAAAAATTTCTGGTGAAAAAAAAGACAGTGATTATAAATATATGTTAAAAGAAAAAGATAATAAAATAATTATTTTAGATATTGATAAAGGAATAATAATAGAAGAAATTGATGTTTTAGTGTCAGATTTACCAGAATACGACAGAATAAGCTTATTGAAAGGGGTACCTGTAAAAACACAAGAGGAATTAAGAAGTCTAATAGAAGATTATGATAGTTAAAAGGACACTTATAATATAGATAAGTGTCCTTTTATATTCTAAATTATTTCAATGATTAAATCTATAACCCTTTGTTCTTCAACGGTTTTTACAGTTACTTTTATATTTTTAAATTCAAAGAAATCTCCTTGATTAGGTATTTTTTCAAATTTTTCTAAAACCCATCCACTTACAGTATTACTAGTAGTAAAAAAATCGCTAATATTTTCACATAATTTTTCTATCATATCATATATATTCATATCACCATTTACTTGAAATATCTTTTCTGAGATTTCTATAATATCTAATTCAACTTCATCGGCTTCATCCCATATTTCTCCAACAAGTTCTTCTAGAATGTCTTCTAATGTAACAATACCTAAAGTTCCTCCATAATGATCTGATATAACTGCCATATGAAGTTTTTGTTTTTGTAATTCTTTTAAAGCTTCTGATATTTTTTTTTGTTGAGGAAGATATATAGTTTTTTGCAGAATAGATTTTATATCTACAGTTTTTTCTTTTATATATTTTGTAAAAAAATCTCTTTCATGTAAGACTCCAATAATATTATCTATAGTATTTTTATAGACAGGAATTCGAGAATATTTTTCTTTTATAAATAATGATAATATATTTTCGGTAGATAGATCATAATCTATAGCGATTATATCTACTCTAGGTGTGAAAATTTCTCCAACAGTAATTTCATCAAAATCTAAAGCAGATTGAACAAGTTCTCCTTCTTGTTCTTCTAACACACCTTCTTCTTTTATTTCTTGTATTATAAATTTTAATTCTTGTTCTGTCACAGATGGTTGTGAATCTGACTTATTTATAAATATTTTGACAAAAATATTTTTTAGTCCTACAAAAACTTTTATGAATGGATATAAGACAACCATTATAACTGATAATATAGAGGATGTCGCCAATGTAAAACTTTCGGGATGCTCTTTAGCAATACTTTTGGGAATAATTTCTCCAAAAATTAAAACCAAAATTGTTATTATAATAGTTGATATAGCTATTCCTGCATCTCCAAAAAATTTTGTAAAAAGGACAGTGCTTATTGAGGCAGATGCAATATTTACTATATTATTTCCTATTAAGATGGCAGATAAAGCATTATCATAATTTTCTATAATATTTAATGCTTTTTTAGCTTTTTTATTTCCGTTTTTAAGATAATTTCTTAATCTGATTTTATTTACACTTGAAAAAGCGGTTTCTGTTGATGAAAAAAATCCTGATATTAAAACTAAAATTATAATTATAATTACATAGTTCATCGTATGACTATCTGACAATGTTTATAACACTCCTAAAAATATAATATTTGTATATTGATTTTATCAAATATTAAGTATAAAATCAATATAATACGGTTTAGTAGATTTAAATTTTTATTAACTTTGTAATATAATTCGACTATTCTTGACAAAAAAAATATTAAATATATAATTAAATTTAAATATTTATTTATATTAACAAATTATATTTTATTTTATGAATTAAAACTCATATTTTTTGTAATATTGGGAGGGTATATTATGTCTAATTTTTTATTTTCTTCTGAATCTGTAACAGAAGGGCACCCAGATAAAATTTGTGATCAAATATCGGATGCAGTTTTAGATGCAATAATAAGTAAAGATCCGTATGCAAGAGTGGCTTGTGAAACTTCTATAACTACAGGTATGGTTTTTTTAATGGGAGAGATAACTACCAATTGTTATGTCGATATTCCTAAAATTGTTAGAAAAACTATAATAGATATAGGATATGATAGGGCAAAATACGGATTTGATGGACATACATGTAGTGTGATTACAAGTATTGATGAACAATCTAGTGATATCGCCATGGGTGTTGATTCTGCAATAGAGACTAGAAAAACAGAAGATGAACAAGAAATAGGAGCTGGAGATCAAGGTATAATGTTTGGATTTGCTTGTAATGAGACAGAAGATTATATGCCGCTACCTATATATCTCGCACATAGGCTCGCAAAAAGACTTACTGAATATAGGAAAACTTTTTCAGAAGATTATCTTAGACCAGATGGAAAAACACAAGTTACAGTTGAATATCAGGATAATAAACCAAAAAGAATAGACACAATTGTAGTATCAATCCAACATAAAGAAGATGTTATTTTAGAATCTTTAAAACTTGATATCATAGAAAATGTAATAAAAAAAGTTGTTCCAACAAATTTATTAGATGAAAACACAAGATATCTAGTTAATCCAACAGGAAGATTTGTTATAGGTGGACCACAAGGAGATAGTGGACTTACAGGAAGAAAAATAATAGTTGATACATACGGTGGGTATTCCAGACATGGAGGAGGAGCTTTCTCAGGAAAAGATCCTACAAAAGTTGATAGAAGTGCTTCGTATGCAGCACGATATATTGCTAAAAATATTGTCGCTGCAAATATAGCTGAAAAATGTGAACTTCAGTTATGCTATTCGATAGGTGTAGCAAGACCTATCTCTATATTTGTAGATACTTTTGGAACAGGTGTTATTTCTGATGAAAAAATCTCTAAAATTATATATGAAACATTTGAATTAACCCCTAGTTGGATTATTAAAACTTTTGATTTAAGAAAACCAATATATAAAAAATTTGCCGCTTATGGACATATGGGAAGATCTGATATAGAATCTCCTTGGGAAAAATTGGATATGGTTGAAACTTTAAAAAAATTATCTAACCAATTATCGTTATAATTTTAAAAAAAGATAATATATATTTATTTATAACCTATTTTTAGGTGGTGATTTTATGAAATGTAGAATGAGCGATCTTAAAAATAAGGAAGTTATACATATTGAAACAGGTGTAAAACTTGGATATGTAGATGATATTATAGTGGATATATCTTGTTGTAGGCTTTTATCTATTGTTATATATGGAAAATTAAAATTTTTTGGTCTTTTTGGAAGAGAAGATGATTTTATAATTAGATGGAATGATATAGAAGTTATAGGAAAAGATACATTGCTTGTTAGATGTAAGATAAGAGATCAAAAATGTCAAAAAGGTGGAATCAAATTTATTTCATCATTATTTAAATAAAATTATAAATCCTTTATTTTTATAATTATATAATGTTTTTATTAATATCGTCGATATTTATACTAATATATTTAATTAAAATTTTAATGATTTTTAGGATGTGGTTTTTTGAAAAAAGCATATATTATATTACTTTTAACAACATTATTTATCAGTCTGTCTTCTTGCAAAGTGATTGGCAACAATGGAACAATATCAGATAGCTCATCTAATATTTTTCAAGAAGATAGCTCAAATCTTCTTTATGGTCCTAATGAACTTGGAGAATATCCAGGTTTTAATTCTGTTCCCGATTTTTTTAATACATCTAATATAGAAGAAGTAGTTGATGATATAAATAATAAATTAGAAAATTCTTTACTTGATTCTAGTGATTCATCATCGGATAATTCATCAAGTGGATCAGATAACGGTGATAATAATAGTATCCCTACTCCACCTACACCGCCTGCACCACCGCCAATTTCACCAACTCCACCCCCACAGTCAGGTGAAATGAAGGCTGTTTGGATATCTTATTTAGATCTAAACTATCTATTAAAAGGAAAATCTAATCAACAATTTTCTAATAATATAAATAAAGCATTTGATAATATAAAATCTATTGGTTTAAATACGGTAATTGTTCATGTTAGACCTTTTAGCGATGCTTTATATCAGTCTTCTTTTTTTCCATGGTCTTCATACGGATCTGGAACTTTAGGGAAATCTCCTGGGTTTGATCCATTAACCATTATGGTTAATGCAGCTCATAGTAGGGGATTAAAAATTCATGCATGGTTAAATCCTATGAGAGGACCAACTGATGCAGAAATGAATAAAATAGACTCTAATTATAATATAAAAAAATGGCATTCTAATGGAACAACTAGAGGGGATTATGTATTTAATATAAGTAATAGATGGTATTATAATCCTGGTGTGGAAGAAGTTAGAAACCTTATATCTGATGGTGCAGCTGAAATTGTAAAAAATTATAATGTTGATGGTATACACATTGACGATTATTTTTATCCATCTGGTATGGGGTCGCAGGATTCTGCTGCTTATCAAAGGTATAAATCTTCAGGAGGAAAATTATCTAATAATAATTGGAGAATAGAAAATAATAATATTTTAGTTAAACAGATGAATACCGCTATAAAGTCGGTTAAAAATAATGTTATCTTTGGCGTAAGTCCTTCTGGAAATAATTCTTATAATATGAATACAATGTATGCAGATCCTAGGGTATGGGCAGGAACACCAGGATATTTAGACCAGATTATTCCACAAATTTATTATGGATTTAATAATTCTGCAAAACCTTTTGAAAAAACCGTTAATGAATGGAATGGATATACAAAAGTTAGTGGGGTTAAGCTTATTGTTGGTTTAGCTACATATAAAATTGGTTTAAATGATGCACATGCGGGTTCTGGTTTGAATGAATGGATTGACAATAAAAATAATGGACAAAGAAATATGATGCAAAGACAGATATTATTTTCTAGAACTGCATCTAAATATGGTGGAATAGGTCTATATGATTATAAATCCTTATTTACACCAAATGGTGATATTCAGATAAATGTAAAGGATGAAGTTGATAAAATTAAAGAGATACTAAAGTAAATTATATTTAGCGAAAGGATGTCTAAATGAAGAAATTAAATATTAGTAAACGCAATATTATTATTTTTATTGCTATACTATTATCTATTATAGCTATTTTTTTATCTATTTTTTTGAATAATAATATCCAGTCTGTAGCAAAAGACAACTCGGATGATACAGTTAATGTGGAGGAATCTAAAGAAGAATCTTCTAATAATGATAATTTAAATATTCCTATTAAAGAAATTAGAGATGGAGTTAGATCTTTTTATCTAAGGGCAGGTATAGATTTTTTTCAAAAAGATACTATGAAATTAGAAGAGGTTTCCATACAAATTGAAGATATTATAAAAACTACTGTAGAATATGGTTTTACTGATATTATGATAGATTTATTTTCTAAAGATGATGTTATTTATCAAAGTGAAAATTTAAAATCAAAAGAATTTGATATTTTAAAAATACTTCAAGATAAAGCTGATCAAAATGATATAAAAATACATATTGTTTTTGATTTATATAACGATATATATTTTTCTAATTTAGAAGATCCAGATAGTCAAAATAAATCGATATTGTTAAATAATAGTGATGATATAATTTATTCAGAAATTGTTGATATAATATCTAAATATAATATCAACAGTATATTAATTGATAATTATTATCCTGATAAAGAAAATATTTCTTATCATGAATATATGTCTTCTGGTGGAAGTACTGGTTATGATAATTGGATAAAAATTATTGGAAATTATAAAATAACCAAATTTATTACTTCTGTTAAAGAGTCAGGATTAAACGTTCCGATAGGTATATATTTAGATTCTGTTTATAAAAATGACTCGACAGGAAATAATGGTTCTAAAACATCTTCTGACTTTCAAAGTGTGGTAGATGGAAATATAGATATATTGTCTATATTAGAAGATAATATATTTGATTTTGCAATAATAAAAAACTTTAATTCTATAACAAATAAAGATATTCCTTATGAAACTGTATTAAATTGGTGGGACGATATTTTAGGAAAATTAGAAAATCCTATTCCTTATTATGTTATGCATGATGGAAATAAAGTTGTTTCAAATAGTGAAGGATGGGGCGGAACCGATCAACTTATTAGACAAGTTTCTACTGCTTTAAAATTAGATGGATATAGAGGAAGTTTTTATAAAGGATATAATAGATTTAAAGAAAATATTGATGGTTCTACAACTGCTTTAATAAAATTTTATTCTAATGAATATGATGAAAAACATCTATTTAAAGATTTAGAAATAACATCTCCAAAAGAAAGAAATATAAAAATTTTTGAAGAAAGCATAGTTTTTTCAGGAAAGTTCGATCCAAATTTTGACGTTTATATAAATGGTGAAAAAATTATACCTACAGCTGATGGAGAATTTTATATTCAATTTCCTCTAACTATGGGTGATAATAAATTTGAAATAAAGCATAAAGGTCAGATAGTTAATTATATTGTAAATAGAACTTTAAAACTATTTGAAGATGTGAATCCAAAAGGAAATATTTCAGTAGAAGGAGATTCTGAAATAGATGTAGAAGCTATTGTGCATAAAGATTCTATTGTTAATGCTAGTTTAGGAGGTAAATCTGTAAAACTTACAGAGGTTCCTTCTGATGATAATGTTTCTTCTGATTCAGTTTATATTAGATATGCTGGAAAAATAAAAGTTAAAAGCGGTACATCTAAAAAGCAAAATATAGGAAACATATCATTTTCGGCATCTAACCAAGGAGTTACAGAAAATAGAAATGGTGGATCTATAACTATAGATCCAATATATACTCCACCCGCTCCACCACCAGGAACTGGGGGCGGAGGAGATAACGGCGGGGGAGATACTGGTGGAGGAGATACTGGGGGTGGAGGAAATGTTGGGGGAATCCTTGATCCAAATGCACCTGGATGGACTCCAACTGGGAATCATAAAATGATAAGGACTACAAGAAATTATGCTGATATATTTTCTTCTAAATCCACATCATCTTATGCACCTCCAAATATATACCAATGGCCTAAAGATACTATTGATTATTATGTTAAAGAAAATACAATAGGTTCTACAAAATACTATATAACTAGAACTGGAAAAAGAATAAAAGCCTCAGAATCTCAGTTATATACGGCTAAAGATATGGGATATAATGCTTTAAATCATATAAATACATCTAATGATGGAACGTCTACATTTTTAAATATCAATCAAACATGGAAAGCTCCTTTTGATATTTCTTTTGAAGGAGTTGGAGAGACTACAACTGTTCCATCTTTTAATACTAAAAGTGTAATAATAACTTTTGATTATGCTACAGTTGCGGGAAATATGAATTTTAGTGGATTCGGAGGAAGCTCATTATTTAAATCAGGTAGAATTGAAAAAACTATTTCAAATAATATTCCTCAATATAAACTTCATTTAACGCTAAAAAAACCTGGTAGTTATTTTGGAGCAACTTCTGCCTATGATGGAAATGGAAACTTAATACTACGTTTCCATAATTCAAGAACATCATTATCAGGTGCAAGAATATTTGTAGATCCAGGACATGGAAATGGAGATATTGGGGCTTCTGGTTCATATGTTTCCGGAGGAAACACTATAATTGTTCGTGAAAATGCTCTAACATGGAAAATGGCTAATGAAGTTGCTCAACAACTTAGAGCAAAAGGTGCAGTTGTAAAAATAATTGATACACAATCTACACAAAATTATTTAGGAGCAGCAGGACTTAGAAGAAGAGTTGATGAAGCGCAGGCTTTTTTACCACATGCAGCCATCTCTGTTCATTATAACTCTGCTAGTGTTACAACCGCTACAGGAGTTGAAACATATTATAATGTTCCTTTTTCGATGCCTCTTGCTAAAAGTATAAATGATAGGCTTGCAAATTATTATCATGGAACACTTTATAGTGATGGAAAAAATAGAAATAGAGGACATAAATTTTCTGAATTTTATGTAACAAGGGTTAAAACACATCCATCTGTTCTTGTAGAATATGGATTTATAAACAATCCAACAGAGTTACAAAAACTTAATCAAACTACACATATACAAGGTTTAGCAAAAGCTACAGTTCAAGGTTTATTAGATTTTTTAACCAGATAATATTTAAAATATAAATTGTAATAAATTAAAAGTAGACAATTATCTACTTTTAATTTATTATTTATATACAGATAAATTTTCAGGAGGTGTTTTTGATAGACTTTTTTATATTTTCCATTTTTATTCTTTTTATCATAGTTTCATTTATTATGCTATTAGGGTATAGAAAATATCATGATGGACACTATGATAATGAGGTTATAGTAGTTTTAGGATATAATTCAAAAAAGGATAGACCATCATTTATACTGCAAAAAAGGTTGGAATATGCAAAAAAAATATTACAAAATAATCCAACCTCTATATGTATACTCTCTGGAGGAAAGATAAATAAATATAATATATCAGAGTGTGATTTGATGTATGAATATTTAGTTTTTGAGAATAAAATACATAATCATATATATAAAGAAAATTTATCAAGAAATACTTTTGAAAATATAAAATTTTCCAAGGAAATAATTGATAAAAAATTTTTAAATAAAAAAATTATAATAATAACAGATATTTATCATCAATTTAGATCACAATATTATTTTAAAAAATTAGGAATCTACTCAAGTGGTATAGATATTGTAAATGTTAGTTTTATAACTATTATAAATTGGATTAGAGAAATATGTGCAATAATTCATTTATTCTTTATGAGAAAGAAATAAATAATTAAATTTTAACTTATATTATTTGATATCCAAAGTAATATATCTTCATAAGATATATTACTTTGATATATCTTTAAAGAGATATCAAGCATATCTTTTTCCGCTATATTCATGGGTATATTATTAATATCTAGCATTAAAATTATTGATAATAAAGACACAGAAATATTTCCAGATATAAAAGGTTTATGTTTTATAAAACTATATCCAAGTCTTGCTATTTTTTCTATAACAGAAACCTCTTTTTTATTTAAAATAATATCAGACATAGATGAATTTACACATGCTTCTAATATCGACATGTCTTTTATTCCATAATTTCCACCAATATTATTTATTATTGTTTTGTGTATTTTCAATATGTGAAATTTATTAATTATTATCATTATTTTCTATTTCCTTAAATAATTCTTTATAATTTTCAAAAATATTTTCGATTTTGAATATTATTTTTTCTTTTTCTGATAAACTGTTAATATTACAAATTTTTTTAATTTCTGCAATACTAATATTTTCCTTAGTTATGGTTATATTATCAAAATGTTCAATTATTAAGTTTTCTAGATATTCGTTATTTTTATTCTTTATTATAATATCTTTAATATTTATTTTTATATTATTTTTTTTCATAAAATCTACCTCTTAAAAATAATTACATTTTATATTGTCCATTTATAGGTATAATATATATATAATTTTAAAAAAACTCTATTTGGAGGAATTCAAATGAATTACAAATTTAAAACGATAAATTATTTAGACTTAGATTCTTTTGAAAATAACATATATATAAATATAGTTCATGGAATTATATTTATGGATAAAAATCAAAAAACTAATTGGTTACAATTAAAATTTAAAAATAATATTAAAGAAAATATTTCTGAAATGTATATAAAAATTTCTATTTTTAATATATTAGGAGAATTAATTTCTATAGAAGATACTAATATAAACGATTTTGTTTTTAAAGATTTAAATGTTTCTCCTAATTCTTTTTTTGGGCAAGATGTAGCTATAAGTCTTGATTCTGATAAAGTTTATAGTGTAAATATTTTTATAGATAAAATTATTACTAATAGTGGAAAAGAAATAAGAATATTTTCTGAATATTTTTTTAAAAAATTTACACAAAGAAAAAATTTAAAAGATTTAAAATCAATTTATATGAATAAAAAAAATGGAAAACTTATATTAGGTATAAAAAGATTTTCTTGTAAATTTAAAGAAAATCTAAAAAAAGTAGAAGTTCAAAAAAAAATAACTAATATATTTATAATTTCTATAATATGTATTTTTATATCCATAGGTGGATTTTATCTTTCTGGTTATATTTATAATGTTATAAATTATAATATGGGAATTAAATTTTTTAACGATAGAGATTATATTAAATCTTTAGAATATTTTGAAAGATTAAAAGATTTTAAAGATAGTAATGAAAAAATAAATATGGTAAATAAAGAATATAATATAAAAAAGAGTAAAGAAATATACGGCGGTTCTTTAGGTATAGGATATTTTCACACTGTGGCTTTGAAAAAAGACGGTACGACTATATGGTTTGGGGATGAAGCTGATAATAAATCTAATATAGTTAATTGGAAAAATTTAAAAGAAATATCTGCAGGAGAATATTTTACAATAGGTTTAACAAATGATGGAAAAGTTTTACAAACAGGGTTTAATGAAAAATATTCAAATGATATATCTAATTTATCAGATATTAAAAATATATCTTCAAGATATTCTCATATAGCTGCTATAAAAAATGATAACACCGTTACAGGGGTTGGTCCTAATTTTTCTGGTCAATTAGATGTATCTGATTGGAAGGATATAGTGGAAATTTCTACAGGAAAATCACATACCGTTGGGTTAAAATCTGATGGAACTGTAGTTGCTACAGGAAATAACAGTTATGGACAGTTAGATGTTTCTGGATGGACAAATATAGTAGAAATATCGGCAGGTGAATATCATACTGTTGGATTAAAATCTGATGGAACTGTTTTAGCTGTTGGAACTAATACTACAGGACAGCTGGAAGTTTCTAGTTGGATAAATATAAAATCTATTTCAGCAGCAAATTATATGACTGTTGGTATAGATGTGAATGGAAATATACATGGAGCTGGATTTAATACTAATAATATATTAGAGTTTGATAAGTATCCTGAAATGAAGAATTTAGTATATGTATATGCAAATATATATGGACTAATTGCCATAAGGGACGATGGTGTTTTATTTGGAACTGGTTTTCCTGTATATAATGGAGATATGTCTAAAATCTCCTGGACAAATATAGGAAGATAAATTTTATAATATTAATTGTAATTAAAAAATCACTTAAATATTTGAATGTAGATTTTATTATTGTCAATACTTATAATGTTGATAAAATCTACAGGGGGTATTTAGGTGATTTTAAATAGAGTAGAAATATGTGGAATAAATACATCCAGTTTAAAAGTTTTAAAAGAACATGAAAAAATAAGTCTTTTAAAAGATATAAAAAAAGGTGATAATAGTGCAAGAGATAAACTAGTTATGGGAAATCTAAGGCTAGTTTTAAGTATAATAAAAAGATTTAGTAATAGAGGAGAAAAGGTTGATGATTTATTTCAAATTGGTTGTATAGGACTTATGAAATCGATAGATAATTTTGATATATCTCATAATGTGAGGTTTTCGACATATGCCGTTCCTATGATTATAGGTGAAATAAGAAGACATTTAAGAGATAATAATTCTATAAGAGTTAGCAGATCTTATAAAGATATAGCATATAAAGCTATCCAATTTAAAGAGAAATATATTAATGAAAATAATAAAGAGCCAACAATAGAAGAAATATCTGATAATTTGAATATTAAAAAAGAATCAATAGTTATATCGTTGGAGGCTATAGTTGATCCCATGTCTTTGTACGACTCTGTTTATTCTGATGGTGGAGATACAATATATGTTATGGATCAAATAGGTGATAAAAATGATGATAATAATTGGGTTGATGAGATAGTTTTAAAGGAGTCTATAAAAAAATTAAATAATAGAGAAAAAAATATTATATCATTAAGATTTTTAAAAGGAAAAACACAGATGGAAGTTGCAGACGAGATTGGAATTTCGCAGGCACAGGTTAGCCGTTTAGAAAAAAATGCTATCTCTAAAATTAAAAACAATGAATAAAAAAAGCAACTAAATTTACAATTTAGTTGCTTTTTTTATTCATTTTTTTAGTATAATTAAATACGGATTTAATTATACTAAAAAAAGGTGATTAATAATTGAAGAAAAATAGTATTATAAGTGTTGAAAGAAAAGAAATAAAATTTTCAATAAACGAAATAGATAGGGTTAAGCTTATAGATGAGTTATCATACATTCTTTATCCAGATGATTATGGGGATAATGGAAGATACATAGTTAGAACAGTTTATTTTGACACATTAACAAATTCGGATTATATATCAAAAGTTCATAAACATAGTTATAAAAAGAAAATAAGAATTAGGACATATGCATCAAATTTTGATTTTGTTAAATTGGAGTTTAAAGAAAAAACATTTGATAATCAATTAAAACAATCTTTAAAAATAACCAGAAAAGATGCAGAAGATCTATTAAATATGAAATACGAAACATTATTAAAATATGATAATCCATTGGCAAAAAAATGTTATAATATTTTGAGTGGTTTTGGGTATAGACCTGTCTGTTTAATCCAATATGACAGAGTTGCATTTACACACCCTTGTTTTAGTACAAGAATTACAATGGATAATAATATTTTATATAGTAATATGGATTTAGATATTTTTAATAATTTTAAAAATATCAAAAGAATGTCATATGAAAATAATACCGTTTTAGAGGTTAAATTTCATAATTTTTTATTTCCACAACTACAATATGTTATAAAAAAATGTAGTGATATGGGAAAAGCACAGAGTAAATTTGGGGGATCTAGAGAGATATTAAATAATTTTTATTTATAAGGGAGATATTTATTTGAACATACTTATTGAAAATTTAAAAGAAACCTTTTTAAGCAGTTTTATACCCGTTGACATGATATCAGTTTTTTTACAGATTATCGCTATATCTATTTTATCATCTATAATGTTTTTTACATATAGATGTTGTTTTAATAATTTACAGTATAATAAAAACTTTAATATAACATTAGTTATTATTAGCTTTCTTTCCGCCATGTTTATGACATTGGTGGCTGTAAATCCATTGTTGGCTTTAGGAACTATTGGGACATTAGCCATTGTCAGATTTAGAGTTAATGCTAAAGATTTTTTAGATATTGCTTTCATATTTTGGGCTATAATAACGGGAACAATGGTTGGCGTTAATAATTATTTTTTATCTATAATTATTACTATCTGTTTAAGCTCATTCTTATTGATATTTAGTAAAAATCGAAAATCTCAAAATATTACAATGCTGATTGTAAGAGGTAGAGGAAAAAACTTTATGTCTATAAGCAGTATAGTTTATGAGATGACTAATAAAAGTAACGTTAAAGCTAAAAATTTTATTGATGATAGCTATGAAATTGTTTATGAAATTAGTTTAAAAGATCATGAAGAAAATATACTCATAGAAAAAATTTCTTCTATTAAAGATATTATAAGTGTTAATGTTTTGGATTCTAATAGTCAGGTTTAAATTATTAATTTAAATATATTTATAAAAGCGTATCAATTTTATTTTGATACGCTTTTGTACATATATTTATTTTTTGTAGCAATTCCTCCGCGAATATGTCTTTCTTTTTTATTTATATCTAAAACCTCTTTTACTAATTTATATAATTGAGGATTATATTTTTCAAGTCTTTCTGTTACATCTTTATGAACTGTGCTTTTAGATATATTAAAAACTTTAGCACATGCTCTAACAGTAGATTTATGTTCTAATATATATTTTCCAAGAATGATACTTCTATCTTCCACGCTTTCCATATTCAATTAGCACCCTTTCTTGACTTTAAGTATAATAAAATCTATGCAAGAAAAAATGCTAATATGTATCTAATAGATAAAATATATTAAAATTTTATCATATTATATAATTTTGGATTTTTTATAATAATTTTAAATAATGGATATCCAATAATGGTTACAATAATAAATTCGCTAATCATAATTTGCATAGAAGAAATTAGTATAGGAATATTTTGAATTAGCGTAATTTGAATAGAAATTATTATAGAAAATATTGTTGGCCATAGTGATGCTATAAAAAGACTTCTACTTTTGGAAACCATAATTACTGTTAAAAAAGTTGCAAAAGTGCCAAATATCATATCTATAATTCCAAACGGACTAAAAAAATTTGTTGCTAGGCATCCTAAAATTATGCCAATCGAATATCTTTTATCAATAAATGGTAATAATACTAAAATCTCGGATATTCTAAATTGTATAACCCCATATGATACAGGGGAAATAAATATAGAAATTATAAAATATAAGCATATAATAACTGTGTTTTTTGTAATAAAATTATAATCTATATTCATTAGATTTATCCAACCCCAAAATCTGTATTATGATCTAAAATTTCAATATTTTTCAAAGAATATAAATATTTATATTCTTGTTTAAACCAGTTTATTAAATTCAGATCTTTTTTAATATCTGTAGAATTTTCGTTAAATATATTTATACAACCTAAAGAAAAATTATTTAATAGTATATTTATATCATTTTTAATCATATCTTTTGTTTGTCCTTTTATTCCTATTAAAAGACATATCGATTGAAAATATTTTGAAACTTGGTTTGGATTATCAAAAACAATACCTTTTTTTAGAACATTATTTCTAAAATTTGTATCAAAGGTTTCTAAACCTAGTTTAAAAATAACAGGAATATTATAAATATCATGTATTTCTTTTAATTTTTCTCTATATATCCAATGTGATTCAAAGTATATTTTATTTATGTTTTTTTCTTTTACAATTTCCATTATTTTATTTAGTGTAATTGAAGGTAATTCAAAAATACTGCCAGAATTTATAACTTCTAGCTGTCCTGTTACTCCAGTTATCTTTGCTAATATTTTTAAATTAAGATCATTACAAATACTAATATCATTTTCATTATCAGTAATATAGTCGCAAAAAGAACAAATTCCCCATTTACAATCATTTCCTTTTAATAAAACTATTTCTCGTGGATTTTTATTTTTTATAATGTTATATCTATTCACAAAATATCTCCCATTTATATATAATAATAGTTAATAATAAGTATTTTACAGATTACTATTATAAGAGAGAATATAACTATATGCAAATAAATTATATTAAATTAATTTTATTTTTATTTTTATAAAATTAATTGTTAATTCTATATTTAATAGTATAATATAGTAAGTATATATTATTAGTATACTAGTAATATATACTTACTTAAGAATTTTAAAACTATATATTATTTTACTGGTTTATATTTAGTTATAAAAATATACAGTTTAAATATATTTATAAAATTATATGGAGGAAAATAATGTTTCAAGAGATAAGAGAAAATAATACCTATAAAATGTTTTTAGATGGAAATTGGTTAAAATCAGAAAATTATATAAAAATTTATTCTCCAATTGATAATGAATTTTTAGGGTCTATCCCTGCTATGAGTGAAAAAAATGTTTTAGAAGCAATAGATAGTTGTGAAAAAAACTTTAAAAATTGGAAAGATATGCCGTTTTTTGATAGATGTAAGATACTTCTTTCATCTGCTGATAAATTATTTGAAAATAGAGAAGAAATTGCAAATATTTTAACTAAAGAAATTTCTAAAGACTATAAAAGTTCTTTAGCAGAAGTTGTTAGAAGCGTGGATTTAATTAGAGAGATTGTGGCAGAAGGAAAAAGAATAAATGGAGAAGTATTATTTGGAGATAGAATGTCATCTCAAACAAAAAACAAATTATGCATAGTAAGTAGGGAAGCAATAGGAACAGTTTTAGCAATTTCACCATTTAATTATCCTATAAATTTATCTGTTTCAAAAATTGCACCTGCTCTTATTATGGGGAATACAGTTTTATTTAAACCAGCAACCCAGGGATCTATCTCAGCATTGCTTTTAATACGAACACTAGAGCTTGGAGGACTTCCAAAAGGTATAATAAACACTGTAATAGGAAAGGGTTCTATTATAGGTCCTATAATATCTAAATCAAGTAAGATAGGGATGGTGAATTTTACTGGGAGTACATCTATAGGTGAAAGTTTATCAAATTCTTTTGGAATGATTCCTATGACTATGGAACTAGGCGGAAAAGATGCTGCTATTGTTCTATCTGACGCAGATTTGGAAGATGCAGCGGATAATATTGTTCAAGGTGCATTCAGCTATTCTGGTCAAAGATGCACAGCAATAAAACGTGTTTTGGTTATGAAAGATGTTTCTGAAAAATTAAATAAATTGATTAAGGAAAAAGTTTCTAAATTAACAGTGGGGAATCCTTTTGATAATTGTATTATAACACCATTAATTAGTGATGACGCTGCTAATTTTGTTGAAAAGCTCATAGACGATGCGGTTTTAAAAGGTGCTATTAGATATACTACTGGGAAAAGAAATAAAAACCTTTTATATCCAACTATTCTAGAAAATGTTTCTTTAGATATGGATATTGCTTTTGAGGAACCTTTTGGTCCAGTTCTACCTATAATTGAAGTTGATTCTATTCAAGAAGCTATAGAAATTAATAATAAATCTATATATGGATTACAGTCTTCTATTTTTGGAAAAAATATAGATAAAATATTTAATATAGCAGAAAAATTAGAATGTGGAACGGTTAATATAAATGGAAAAAGTGAAAGAGGACCAGATAATTTTCCCTTTTTAGGTATAAAATCATCTGGTATGGGAGTTCAGGGAATTAGATATTCTCTAGAAGCTTCATCTAGAATTAAGTCTATTGTACTAAATAAAAAATAAAAAATAAAAAATAAAACGATACATTTTGTATCGTTTTATTTTTTATTTTTTATTTTTTATTTAGATCAGATGCTCGTGATATAAAATGAGTGTGTAACATATGATATGAAATTTTTGATAAAGGTTTTGTATAAAATTCAGAATATAACTTTTGTATATCTGGGTTATCATGAGAGCATCTAATTTTAACGTCTTTATCTTTATTAGATAAAGACTCTATTCTTTGCAGTCTAACTTTATTAGCAAGAGATCTTTTAACTTTTGGTTGTCCGCCCCCAGAGATACATCCTCCAGTACAAGTCATAACTTCCATAAAGTCAAATTCTACTATACCTTGAACTAATTTATCCAACATTATTTTAGCATTATTTATACCATTTACAATAACTATTTTAACAGTTGTTGATTCTAAATTGACAGTAATTTTTTTAATACCTTCTAAATCTTGAATATTTGATACTTCCATTATATCTTTAGGTGGATTTTTTTGGTTTAAAAAGTAATATGCAGATCGTATAGAAGCTTGTGCAACTCCACCAGTATTTCCAAAGATTATACCTCCACCAGATCCTCTTTCCATAAGATGATCAAATTCACTAGTTTTATCTAACGATTTAAAATTTATATTATTTAATTTTATCATATCAGCAAGTTCAACAGTTGTTATACTTATATCTGTATCCCTCATTTCTTTTTTATTATAAAGGGAAGAAGAGTTGTACTCAGGTCGATGAGCTTCAAATTTTTTAGCTGTACAAGGAGTTATAGATACAGTTATTATATCTTCTGGATTTAGATTATTTTTTTCAGCAAAATAAGTTTTGATAGCTGGAGTTTGTATGGATATAGGACTTTTAGTAGTAGATAAATTATCAATAAATTGAGGATAATATGTTTCTACATATTTAACCCATGCAGGACAACAGCTAGTAAACATAGGCATAGTTTTATTATTTTGAATTCTATCTATTAACTCTGCGGCTTCTTCCATAATTGTTAAATCTGCCCCAAAAGTTACGTCTAATACATAATCGAATCCAATTTTTCTTAAAGCATCAACCATTTCTCCTTCGCAATATGCTCCAGGTTCTTCTCCAAAAGGCTCTCCTATTGCAACCCGAACAGCTGGAGCGGTTAATGCTATAACAATTTTATCTGGGTTATTTATAGCATCCATAGTTTCAGCGATATCCGATTTTATTAATAAAGCATCTTTAGGACATGTTTGAATACATTGCCCACAGTTTATACATAATCCAATATCTCCTGTTTCTTCAAGATTATAGTGTCCATCAATTTTAGAATTTTGTTCGCATGTTCTTTTGCATATTTTACAATTTATACATTTATCTTCATGATAAACTATAGAAACATTATCTTCTTCAATTATTACAGCAGTATCACGTAATTTATATTTATCCATTATAGTCCTCCATATTTTAAATAAAAATCTAATATTACTACAAATTATATCTAATATATAAGTTATAATCAATAATATTAAATAATATTATATTTATTTTTTATCCTTAAAACCCTTTTTTTGATTGTTTTGTATATAATAACCATAAATATTACATTTGAAGATGCATGAACAGAGTCAAAATAAAACCCAGAAATAATAGTTGCAATTATAGAAGGTATAGACATATTTTCTCCTAACGATAAAATAGGCATTAAGTTTACAATTAACCCATATAAATATCCCATTATAAAAGAAAATAAATATAATATAAAATTATTTTCAATTTTTTTATTATAAAAAAATCCAGATATATATCCATTTATTCCCCATGCAAACATTTGAAATATCGTCCAAGGACCTTGTCCAAAAAAAAAGTTAGATATAAATCCAGATAAAGCACCTATCAAAAATCCATATTTTTTCCCAAATAAGATTCCAGATATTATAACAATAGCGGATGTTGGTTTAAATTGTGGGATAGAAAAAAATAGAATACGGCCAACCACAGCTATAGATGTCATAACACATATGCATATTATATTAATAGCTTTTGGTTTTTCTTTTTCCAAATCAATAAAAGAAATAAAAATTATTATATATAAAATAGATGTAACTTGTGAATATATATATTTGCTATTAAAATAAAATATAGATAAATATGATAATATTCCTATAATTATAATTGAAGTATATTTTATTATAGTATATTTATTTATATTCATTTATATTTCTCCATGCATTTTCAAAGTCTTTAAATGTAATTAAATTTTCAATTATATGTTTTGTAATAATATTTGTGGATGTTGTGTAAAACATATTATTACAAAACATATTTCTTGTAGAATCATATGATGCAATCTCTCCGTTAAATATTAGAGCAGATGTTTTTGAATATTCTCCTGCAAACTCTATATCATGTGTTATATAAATAATTGTTATACCTAAATTATTTATATAATTAAAAATATTTCCTATTTTTAATTTTGTTGTTTCATCTAAATTTTTTGTAGGCTCATCCATAATAAGTAGATCAGGTTTATTTAAAATAGATTTAGCAATAGCAACTTTTTGTAATTCTCCTCCGCTTAAGTCGTACGGATGTTTATCTAAAAGATTATCTATTTCTAAATTTTTTATAATATTTATATAAGGGTTTTCTTTAGTATAAAAGCTATTTAGCTCTTCTTTTATAGAATCTTTTAAAAATAATGGTAATACTTCTTGTGGGAGATATGATATATTTAATAAAAAATTATTTTTCTTTTTATATTTTTTATTAAATATAATTTTTCCATGTGTTGGTTTATATATAGATAAAATATTTTTTAAAAGAGTTGTCTTACCAGATCCATTTCCTCCTATTATAGAAACCATATCTTTTTTATTTATTTTTAGATTACAATTTTTTAAAATATTATTGCTTGAGTCCTCGTATTTGTAGTATAAATTTTCTATTTTAAATATATTTTCTTCTATATTTTTTTTAGAAATAGGAATAATTTCAGTTGTTATTTTTTTTGTAATATATTTATTATATGTATTAATAATTTTAATAGATTGGTTAATATCTATCGGAGTTATATTTTTTTTATCTATATGCTTTATAATTTTAATAAAATTTGGAACAAATATTAAATTAGAATTTTTTTCTTCATCTTTATAGATAAAATCTATAAAATCATTTTTATTTCCATAAAAATTTATATTACCATTATTTATTAAAACTATTTTATCTGAAATTTCAAAAAAATTAGATATATTTTGTTCAGATATTAAAAAAGTTGTTGATGAATTTGATTTCAATTTTTTTATAGTATTTATAAAATTATCGGATGCTATTGGATCAAGTTGTGATATTGGTTCATCTAATATTAATATTTTTGGATTCATTATTAATATTGATGCTAGATTAACCAGTTGTTTTTCTCCACCAGAAATTTTGTTAGAGGATTTATTATATATATTATTTAGATTAAAATAGCTGGATATTTCTGCTATTTTTCTTTTCATAATATCTATTGGTGTATTTAAATTTTCTAGACCAAATGCAAGTTCGCTCCAAACTTTTTCTGTTATAAATTGTGTAGAGATATCCTGACCTAAATATCCTATATTTTTATTTAATATTTCTTTTGAAAACTTTTGGAGAGATATATTTTCTAAATATATCTCTCCTTTTTTTTCTCCATATGGCAATAATTCTATCTTTAAATTTTTTAAAAGAGTTGTTTTCCCAGATCCAGATTGACCAATAAATAAAATTAATTCACCTTTATTTATAGATAAATTTATATTTTTTAATATAAATTTATTATTGTTATTATATTTAAAAGAAAAATTATCAAATTTTATTATTTCCATTTTCGATTTCCTTTTTATAAAAAAATATAGGTAAAAAACACAAAATTAAAAAAAATATATATGATATGGGTGAAAGTATCCTATTATATTGAAAAAATATAATAGGATAGAAAGAAAAAGGTTTATATCCTATTATAAAAAAAGAAGTTAAAAAAAAGATTATAAAAATAAATATAAAATCAATCTTTTTAAAATTATATTTTTTAAATATAGACTTTTTTTTATTTTCATAACCTCTGCTATTCATAGCATATGCTGTTTCTATAGATTTTTCTAATTGCCAAGATATGATAATAGCAACAAAGTTTAAACTTATTTTAATTTTTGAAAATAAGTTTTTATTGCATGATACTAAGTGAGCTTCTTCTATTTGTTTATACTTATCTTTTAACTGGGGAATAAGATTTAAGCAGATAGAAAATATTAAAACTGATGATGGGATATATTTTTTGAATATATATACTATTTTATCAGATGATACTATTTTATTTAATATATCAAACCATGTAAATAGTGAAGATATCATGAGGCTATTATTTATACCATATAAAATCGATTCTAATGTTATTGGTTTATCTTTTATATAAAATAATATAGTCAATCCTTTATGTACAAATATAGGATTGACTAAAGAAATAAATATAAATATAAATAAAATCTTTTTAAATTTTATTATAATATTTTTTTTAGTTTCAATTTTTATAAATGTAAATATAGCTCCTAAAAAAGATATTAATATATATATAGGGTGGTTTATTAAAATTATCGATAATATTATAAAGATAAAATATATATAAGATATAGTTGGGTTTAAATATATAAACATTACTATTAAGGGTTATTATAATCTGTTACAAATTTCCATTCTATACTGTCTCCACCTTTAAGTTCGTATTTTGCAGCACCAACATTTGACATTTCTCCGTTTACAAAATACATCCATCCACTTAAATCTCCAGCAGCTTTATTTTCTATTCCCTTGATAGATTTTATAAATGCATCTCCATTTGCAGAAGTTCCAGAAAAATCAATTGGAATTTTTTCTTTTTTAGATATTTCTACTAATAGATCAAATGCAGTTTGTTTTTCAGAAAAATCTATTAAGGAGTTAAATAGAATACCGTCAGAAGGGATAATATTTGCGTTTTTTAATGCTTCAGGAACTAATTCTGGATTTTCAACTAGTTGTTTAACATTTATAGTATAAACAACACTTTTAGACATAGCATCATTAGTAGAATTAGACGAATTATCTTTATTTGCGCTATTATTTGTTGTACCACATGAAACAAGTGATAAACACATTGTTAATACTGAAATAATTATAATTAGATTTTTTTTAAAATTCATTTTTAATATCACCATTTTTCATTATTAGTTTTATAAATATAAATATAAAGTTTAAAACTAGAACCAATTATATAATTATATTTAAATAAAGTCAATTGATGATGGTTTGTTTTTTATATAAATTTAAAATTTGTTACATCAAATAGACCAGTATCAGTTATTCTGATTTCTGGAATAACTGGAAGAGCTAAAAATGATAGAGTTATAAAAGGATCAAAGCATTTTTTTACACCCATATTATGGCATATATCTATCATATTATTTAGATTTTTAGACAGAGTTCTTCTATCTGTATCTGTCATAAGACCCGATAGTTCTAGTTGTTGTTTGCATATAATTTTTTTATTATGTGAAACAGCATACCCTCCACCCATAAGTTTTATCTCTTTTAAAGCCATAATAATATCATCATCATTTGTTCCAACGATAATTATATTATGAGAATCATGGGATACAGATGAGGCAATTGCGCCTTTTTCTAATCCAAAATTTTTGATTATTCCTATTCCTATATTTCCTGTTTTATTATGCCTTTCTATAACGATAACTTTTTGATGAATGTTATCTGGAATAAAAATATTATTTTTTAATATAACTTTTGATAGTTCTTTTTTAGTTGTAAGCTGATTTTCTACTAATTTAATTACAGTTGTTTCAGTTTCAGATAATTTTAGTTTAATATCATAGTCATCTATATTTTTTATATTTATAGAATTAATGATATCTTTGTTTTTTTTCGGTATATTATTTTCTATAATTACTTTTCCTTTATGTAAAACAAATTGTATATTAAGCTCTTCCAGGTTATCCAATACTAATATATCTGCTTGATATCCAACTGAAACAGCACCTAATTTTTTTAGATTATATAATCTTGCTGTATTTATTGAAGCTAATTTTATAGATTTTATAGGATTTAATCCAAGTTGTATAGCCATACGAACATTGTGTATAATATGATCATTTTTATCAATATCATCAATATGTTTATCATCTGTACAAAAACATAGTTGTTCGAGAGGAATTTTATCTTCTAAAATTGGTTTTAGAAGTTCTTTTAAATTATGTGCAGCGGTACCTTCTCTAATTAAAATATAAAACCCCATTCTTAGTTTTTCTAGAGCTTCCTGATATGTTTCACATTCATGATCAGTAATTATTCCATTTAATCTATATGATTGTAAATCATCTCCCGTTATTCTTGGAGCGTGTCCATCTATAATTTTATTGGAAAATAAATTTATTTTTTTCATCATTTCTTCTTCATTTGTAATAACTGAAACATAGTCCATAACTTCCCCAAGACCTAGTATTCTTTTATTATGTATAAATTTTTTCATTTTTTCTGAAGAAAAATTACATCCATTATTTTCAAATTTTGTTGCTGGAACACAAGAGGGGAGATTAAAAAAAACATTACAACTACAATCTTCTGTCTCTTCTAACATATAATTTAGCCCATTTTCTCCCGAAACATTTACAATTTCATGTGGGTCAGCAATAATTGTAGTTGTCCCTCTAAGAGAGATAAAATCTGCAAACTGTTTTGGAGCAATCATAGATGATTCAATGTGTAGATGTGCATCTATAAGACCAGGTGAAAGATATCTACCTTCACAATTTATAATGTTTTTTCCATCTAAATTTCCTGTCCTTATAATTATTCCGTTTTTTATACCAATATCGGTTTTTATTATTTCTTCTGTAAAAACATTTATAACCATTCCGTTTTTTAGTATAAGATCAAATTCTATTTTATTATTCATATTCAATACCCTTTCACCTAAAAAATAGTCTTATATTTTAAGCATACAAAAAAGTAAGTAATGTACATTTTTTTATTTTGGGTTAATATTAGTACATACCATTTAATATATATTAAATATATAAAGGAGATGTAATTTGAAGAAGTTTTTAATATTAATGTTGATTATAATCATTTCATCAACATTTTTGTCGTCCTGTGTTGTAAAAGATAAAAATACAAATAATAGTATGGGAGAAAAAAATAATATGAAAATTGTAAGTAGTGGGATTGTAAAAGGAGTTATAGAAGATAAATATGGTAAAAGAGGAGACTTGTTTTTAAAGGATATGCCTATTTTATCAATTCCTATAGAAATAACTAATCCTCCAGAAAATGTAAAATCATATGCGGTTATTTTAGAAGATTTGGATGCTATACCTGTTGCAGGATTTTCTTGGATACATTGGTCAGTAGCAAATTTAAAAACAACATCTATAAAAGAAGGAGAGAGTGGTAATACCAAAAATTTTATAGAAGGAACAAATAGCTGGTCTAGTGGTCTATTAGGTTCATCTTTAACGATAGAAGAAGCATCTAGATATGGTGGTATGTCCCCTCCAGATAAAATGCATACATATAATATAGCTGTATATGCATTAACAGATGAGTTGGATTTAAAACCAGGATTTTATTTAAATGAGCTTTATAAAGAGATGGAAGGGAAAATTATAGATAAATCTGTTATTAAAGGAAATTATAAAAATTAAATTATATTAGATTTAACGCTATTAATTCATTAGATCTACCATTTTCTTTTAAATAATCTATTCCAATTTTTTGCATCATTTCTAGACATTTTAAAAAAGGAATCCCTCTTTCTTCTGTTATGAAATATTCTACTTTTAGGGGGTATCCATCATAAATATTTTTTTTAACAATATTATATTGACATAGTTCTTTAAGATGTTGTATAAGCATCTTTTCATTTATACCTTTTATATCTTTTTTTAAACAAGATAAAGATTGTTTTCCTGCTCTAAGTCGCCAAATTATAATTGTCTTCCATTTTCCTTTTATCATGTCATGGGCAATTTCTAACGGACATGTATATTTATCTCTCATCTTCATAATATTACCCCCTTTGTATAAATTTTATTTTTCATATTATATCATAAAACAAATTTCTAAGATAGTATTATTAATACTCGAATATATATTATTGTGTAAATTATATATATTTGTTATAATAAAAATTATTATTTATAAAGGAGATGTTTTATATGAACCCAATAGTTACTATGACTATGGAAAGTGGAGATAAAATGAAGATAGAGCTTTATCCAGATATTGCTCCTAATACTGTAAATAATTTTATCTCTCTTGTGAAATCTGAATTTTATAATGGAGTTATGTTTCATAGAGTTATACCAGGATTTATGATACAAGGTGGCGACCCTGATGGAACAGGTAGGGGAGGTCCTGGATATTGTATAAAAGGAGAGTTTTCAAATAATAATTTTGAAAATAATCTAATACATGAAAAAGGAATATTATCTATGGCCAGAACTATGGATCCAGATTCTGCAGGATCACAATTTTTTATTATGGCTGCTAAATATCCTAGTCTTGATAAAGAATATGCAGGATTCGGAAAAGTTATAGAAGGAATAGAAGTTATTGATAAAATTGTTTCTGTACCTTCTGATAATAATGATAAGCCTTTTGACAGACAATGTATAAAAACAGTAGAAATAGAGCTTTTTGAAAAAGAATATCCAAATCCAGAAAAAGTTTAATAAAATAGAAAAAGATATATGCAATATGCATATATCTTTTTCTATTTTATTAAAGAAATTCCAGTCATACTGATAGGCTTTTCTATTTTTAATATATCACAAATTGTAGGAGCTATATCAGAAAGTTTTCCTTTATCTTTTAAAGTTACAGGATGGTTTATAATAGCAAAGGGAACTAACGATAATGTGTGAGGTGTAAATGGGTTTCCATCTTGATCAATCATCTTTTCTGCGTTACCATGATCTGCTGTTACAATAGCTTTTCCATCTATAGATTTTATAGCATCTATAACTTTTTTTATACATTTATCTAGATGTTCTACAGAATCTTTTGCGGCTTTAAAATTTCCTGTGTGTCCTACCATATCACAGTTTGCATAATTTAAAATTATTAAATCATATTTTCTTGACAATATATTTTCTACAACTTTATCTGTAACTTCATATGCACTCATCTCGGGTTGAAGATCAAATGTAGAAACGTTTGGAGATTGTATTAAACATCTATCTTCTCCAGGAAAGACAGCTTCTACACCACCGTTGAAAAAAAATGTTACATGAGCATATTTCTGTGTTTCAGCAATTCTAAGTTGTGTCATTCCATTATGACTAATAATTTCTCCTAAAGTTTCATGTATTTTATCAGAATAAAATGCAATATTTACATTTGGCATAGCTTCATCATACTGTGTCATAGTTGTGAATTTTAAGTTAGATAAATCTATATTATGTATAAATCCATTAAATTCATTATCGACAAAACAACGTGTTAATTGCCTTGATCTATCCGGTCTATAATTAAAAAATATAACAGCGTCATTTTTTTCAACTATTCCATTTTTGTCAAATAATGTTGGCTCAAAAAATTCATCTGTAATATTATTTTTATAAGAATTTTTTATTGTTTCTATAGGCGGAATAATAGATACTTCCAATTTTCCAGTCATGGCATTAAAGCATTTTTCAACTCTATCCCATGCAAAATCTCTATCCATAGCAAAATATCTTCCTGAGATTGAAGCAATTTTACCAAGGGATAGAGTTCTCATATATTCTTCTGTTTTTTTAATAAAATCTATTCCCGAAGTTGTAGATACATCTCTACCATCTAGAAATCCATGAATATATAATTTTTTAATATTATTCATTTTAGCCATTTTTATTAGTCCAAATAGATGTTCTATATGACTATGAACACCTCCATCTGAAACTAGACCAATTATATGCAGCTTAGAATCATATTTATTTGCATGTTCCATAGCTTCTAAAAGACCCTTATTTGAAAAGATAGAATCATCTTTAATAGACTTAGAAATTCGCACAAGTTCTTGATACACAACTCTTCCAGCTCCAATATTAGTGTGTCCAACTTCAGAATTTCCCATCTGTCCTTCGGGAAGACCAACATCTTCTCCAGATGCACTTATATATGTTGTTGGATAATTTTTGAAAATAAAATCTAAATTCGGTGTATATCCTTCTAATATGGCGTTACCATATTTTTCATCACTTTTTCCATACCCATCTAATATTATTAATGCTAAAGTTTTTTTCAATAAAATCATCTCCTTTTTTTAATTATTAAAAATTACATTGGAGTTGATGCAGCATTTATTATAATAGAAAAATCACTAACTTTTAAAGAAGCTCCGCCAATTAATCCACCGTCTATATCTTTTTCAGAGATAAGTTCTGATGCATTTGCAGAATTCATAGATCCACCATACTGTATAAGTATATTATCTGCTGATACCTCTGAATATAGCTTCAATATAGTAGATCGGATAAATTTACAAACATTATTGGCCTGTTTACTAGTAGCTGTTTTTCCAGTTCCAATTGCCCAGATAGGCTCGTATGCTATAACAATATTTTTAAGATCAATTTCTTGTATATTTGATAAAGCTAATTTTAATTGTTTAGAAACAATATTTTCAGTAATTTCTTTTTCTCTTTCTTCTAAAGATTCTCCAATACATAAAATAACTTTTAAATCATGGGATATAGCTGATTTTATTTTTTTATTTATAGTATCATCAGTTTCTAAAAAATATTGTCTTCTTTCACTGTGTCCTATTATTACATATTCTACGCCCATTTCTGAAAGCATTACAGGAGAAATTTCTCCTGTAAAAGCTCCAGAATTTTCAAAATGACAATTTTGTGCACCAACTTTTATGTCAGTATCTTTTGTGAGATTTATAGCTGTTTCCAAATTTGTAAAAGGTACACATATTATTATATCACAATTTTTATTATTGGTTAAAGGAATTAGGTTTTTTATTAAAATTTCAGAATCTTTAACTGTGTTATTCATCTTCCAATTTCCAGCAATAATTGGTTTTCTAATAGTAGTATTCATAAATTATTATCATCCTTATTCTTAAAATAAATAAAATATATTTATTTATTTATTCATTAAAGCAGCAATACCAGGAAGAACTTTACCCTCTAAAAATTCTAAAGAAGCTCCTCCACCAGTAGATATATGATCCATTTTATCTGCAAATCCAAGTTTTTCAACAGCAGCGGCAGAGTCGCCACCACCAATTATAGAAACACAATCTTTATTATCAGAAAGAGCCTGAGCTATACTTATTGTTCCGATGGCAAATCTATCCCACTCTGCAACTCCCATAGGTCCATTCCATATAACTGTTTTTGCATGGCTAATTTCTTCTGCAAAAATCTCTTGTGTTTTTGTTCCAATATCTAACCCTGTATATTCATCAGGAATTTTATCAGAATCAACTAATTTAGCGTTACAATTAGGGTTAAAATCATCTCCAACCATATTATCAACAGGTAGAAGAATTTTAACACCTTTTTCTTCTGCTTTTTTTAGTAAAGATTTAGCTAAATCTAGTTTATCATCTTCACATATAGATGTTCCTATTTTATAACCCTTAGATTTATTAAAGGTATATGCCATCCCACCACCGATGATTAAGGTGTCTACCTTATCTAAAAGATTTTCTATAACACTTATTTTATCAGAAACTTTTGAACCACCCAGTATAGCTACAAAAGGTCTTTTTGGATTTGCCAAAGCCTCTCCCATAAACGATATTTCTTTTTCTATTAAAAATCCTGATACAGCAGGTAAAAATTCGGCAATGCCAGCGGTAGAAGCATGTGCTCTATGCGCTGTTCCGAAAGCGTCGTTTACATAAATATCAGCCATAGAAGCTAATTTTTTTGCAAATTCTCTATCATTTTTCTTTTCTTCTTTATGAAATCTAATATTTTCCAAAAGTAATATCTCTCCTGGATTTAGATCATTTATTTTTTTAAAGGTATCTTCTCCAATAACATCAGAAGACATAATAACTTTTGTATCTATAAGTTTAGCAAGTCTATCTGCTACTGGTTTTAAAGAAAATTCCATATTGAAACCATCCTTAGGCCTACCAAGATGTGAACAGGCAATAATTTTCGCTTTTTTTTCTACAAGGTATTTAAGTGTTTTTAAAGATTCAATAATTCTTTTATCATCCGCTATAGTTCCGTTATCAAGCGGAACGTTAAAATCGCATCTAACAAAAACAATTTTTTGCTCAACATCAATATCACGTAAAGTTTTTTTATTTAAATAAGACATGAAAATACATCTACCTTTCATACTAATAATTAGAATTATGTAATTCTAATTATATAAAATATAATTTAATTTTATAACAATTAATACAAAATATCAAGTTAAAAAATTATCAAGTGAATTTAAAATTCATCTTTTTTTACCTTTAATGGCTATTCCTACTAGGTTTGGGCCAGTGTTACAAGTTATACAGGCACCAGCAAATCCATCTATTCCAGCTTTTTGTCCAAGTGTTTTTTGTGCTTCTTTTATAAAGATATCTTTCTTTTCTTTAATATCTCCATAGATAAGAGCATAGGGTGTTTCTGGAATCATCCTGTTTTTAGCATAATTTAAAATAGATGTGATTATATTTTTTTCGCCTCTAACTTTTTCAACAACAGATGTATGTCCGTCAATTATAGAAATTAAAGGTCTAAGTCCCATAATCTCTCCTATAAAAGCTTTTGCGGCACTTATTCTTCCAGATTTTTTAACGTATTTTAGAGAAAGGGGAATAAAATACACCTCTACACAAGAAAACCAGTCCTCTAAATATCTTATTATTTCTTCTGATGTTATAGAGTTTAATGCTTTTTTTGCGGATTCTATAACAGGATATCCATATGATAAGGAATAATTTTTAGAGTCTATTATATGAATTTTAAATTTATTTATACTAGTCGGATGCTCTTCAAAAAAAAGTTCTCTTGCGGATAATGCAGAGTTGTATGTGTTTGATCCTAAAGAATTTATAGATATATATATTATCTCTTCAAAACCTTGATTATATATCGAATTGAAAGATGTTAGAAATCTAGACGATGTTATTTGCGATGTTGTTGGAATTGTTTCACTTTTAGAAAGAATTTTTAAAAATTCTTCATTTGTTATATCAATTTTTTCTAAAAATGTTTGTTCTTCTAAATTTATTGAAAAAGACAATGAAGTTATATTATACTTTCTTTCTAGATCGCTAGGTATATCACAAGAAGAGTCGGTTAAAATTTTTATTTTATTCATTTATAATAATCCCCCGTTATAAATTATCTAAATTTCCATTTTGTAATAGATTAGGAAATTTTCTCTGTCTAAGAACTTCATAACATGCAATGTTTACGCTGTTTGAAAGGTTTAAACTACGTATATTATTTAGCATAGGAATTCTAGCACAATTTTCTTTATTTGATAATAATAGCTGTTCGTCTATTCCTGCATCCTCTCTACCAAATATAAGGAATATATTTTCATTACAGTTTATATAATCAAAATCAGAATATAATTTTTTTCCTTTTGTAGTAAAAAAAATATAAATTTTCTTTTTTTCATCTTCAAAAGTTGAAAAAAATTTTTCTGTAGAACTATATATGCTAATAGATAATTTATCCCAATAATCTAATCCAGCACGTTTTAATTTTTTATCGGTTATTTCAAAGCCTATAGGCTGGACAATATGTAAATTTATGCCTATAGCAGCAACAGTTCTTGCTATATTTCCTGTATTTTGTGGAATTTGTGGTTGTAAAAGAACTATATTAAGAAATTTATTCATAATTAATCCAATCCTAATTTTAATTAAGTATATATTTATATATATTAAACTATATAATTAAATATATTTCAATATATTTAATTATATATTTTTCAAAAGTTAAAGTGTATAATAATATATAAAAATATATACAAAAGAGGTTTTTATGAAAAAGAATTCTATAAAAAATAAAATTTTAATCGCTGCATCTATTTTAGTCTTAATTTTAATTATACTATTGTTTTTTTTACTTGGCTCAAATTCATCTGCGGAAACTATTTTACAAGAGATTAAAAAAGATAGTATAACTATGAAATTTTCTTCATCAGGGACTATTAAATCTTCTAATGAAAAACATTATCTAGTTAATCCAAGTTTAGTTGTTTCAAAAATTCTTGTTAGACAAGGACAGTATGTGAAATCTGGAGAAAATCTAATAGAATATACTAACGGTTCTTTTGATTCTGCAGATTTTGATGGAGTTGTTTCTTTTTTAAACAAAAATGCATTACCTACACAACCTTTGTTATCTTTAGCTGAAAAAAGTGGTTTTTACCTTTCTCTTCCTGTAAATGTTTTTGAGTTTTCAGATTTAATCATAGGTCAGGTTAGCAAGATTAAATTTTTGGAAAAAGAATATACAGGAAAAATAGATTTTATTTCTAAAGCTATTGAACAAAGGTCAGATTCTTTCGGAGCAGACGTTCCAACTGTAGATGTAAGTGTATCTATTGATGATATAGATGAAAATTTAATTCTAGGATTTAGCGCTGATATAGATGTTATAACATCCGAAAAAGCAGATATTATTACTATACCAATTTCTTCTGTTAAATTTGATAATGAAGGAACATATTGTTATATAAATGATAATATGACTGCAAAAAAAGTTTATATTAAAACAGGGATAAGTTCTGAAAGCTTAATAGAAGTTATATCAGGTGTTAAATTAGGCGAAGAAGTTATAACAAATATTACTAGTGATATACAGGATGGAAAAAAGATTTCTATAGTTAAATAGCCAGTTTAGATTTTGTGAATAAATAGGAGATTAATTTATGAATATTAAAGAAAATATAAAAATGGCTATTAAAAGTATGATGAATAAAAAAGTTCGTACATTTCTTACAATGTTTGGAATTATTATTGGAATTATGTCGGTTATTATTATTCTTTCTATTGGAAAAGGTGCACAAAAGGAAATTCTTGGAGAAGTTGAAAAAATGGGTGCATCTACTGTTGTTTTAGAGGTTAATTCTGAAAATGGATTTCAAAATAATCTATTAGATTTAAAAGATATAGAATATATAAAAAACAATGTTAAGCATATTTCTAATATAACCCCACTTGTACAAATTTTTGGAAAAACATTTGCCAATAAAAAATCTAAAGACACACTTATAAATGGAACTTCTAATAGTATAACTGATATTATGCATTTGGAAATGTTACACGGAAATATTTTTTCTTTTGAAGAATATTCTTCTGGAAAAAAAAGTGTTATAATTGATCATACAACAGCATTAACAATTTTTGGATCAACAGATGTTGTAGGACAAAAGGTAACTCTTTCTATAAACAATGAAAATATAAATGTTAATATAGTTGGAGTTTATAAACATAATTTTGAAACTATCGGAGACGATAGAACACCAGGTATAGTATATATACCTGCAACAACTATTCAGATGATTTTGGATAAGCCAATTTCATTTAAAGAGATTTATATAGAAGTGGATTCAAAAGATAATATTGATATAGTCGGAAATTCTGTGGAAAACCTTATTTCTATTAGAAAAAATACAGTTTCTAGAGATATCTATAACTCTAGAAATATGATAGATCAAGTTGATCAGTTAAATAATATACTTGGATTATTTCAGATATTTCTAGCTTCTGTCGCAAGCATATCGCTACTTGTTGGTGGTGTTGGAGTTATGAATATTATGCTTGTATCTGTTGCTGAAAGAAAGAGGGAAATCGGGATAAAAAAATCTTTAGGTGCAAAACCCTCAACTATTCTTTTTCAGTTTTTAACAGAAGCTCTTATAATCAGCTTTATTGCTGGTTTTATAGGAATAGTTTTTGGGATAGTTATCTCTTTAGGAATGGGATATATAGTTGGAATGTCACCTGTATTTGATTTTAACACTATTTCATTTTGTGTTATATTTTCATTGTTAGTAGGCATATTTTTTGGAATTTATCCAGCAAAAAAAGCTGCTAAATTAAACCCTATAGATGCTTTAAGAATAGACTAAGTTATAAAAATAAGACCGTGTTTAATTTACACGGTCTTATTTTTATTTAGTGTAAAATATTCTATCTCCAGCATCTCCAATTCCCGGCATTATATATCCATTTTTATCTAATCTATCATCTACGCCTGCTGTATATATTTTAACATCATCATGTTTTTTAGTTATATTTTCTATACCTTCTCTAGAGCATAATATAGATATTATTTTAATATTTTTAATATTTTTTTCTTTTAAAAGAGAAATAGCTTTAAGCATAGATCCACCTGTAGCTATAATTGGATCAAGGATAATACCATCTCTTTGTGAAATATCCATAGGAAGTTTTGCATAGTATTCAACAGGGTTTAAAGTTTTATGATCTCTATAAAATCCTAGGTGACCAATCTTTGCAGAGGGAAGTAGATTTAAACAACCATCCACCATTCCAAGACCAGCACGTAATATAGGTATAAATGCAATTTTATTATTTATAAACTTTGTTTTACAAATGGATAAAGGCGTTTCTATTTCAACTTCCTTTAAATTTAAATCTCTTGTAGCTTCATAGCATAACAAAGTGGATATTTCTGAAACAAGTTCTCTAAATTCTTTTGTTAATGTTCTTTTATCTCTTAAAAGAGATAATTTATGATGTAACAAAGGGTGATCTATAATAAAAAAATTTTTCATATAATCCTCCAAAATCAATTTATATTTTATTTATTCTTCTATCAATCTTATTCTATTTATATGCCTATCTTCTTTAGAAAAATTGGTATTTATAAAAATATCTACTAATTCTAAAGCAAGACCTTTACCAACAACTCTTTCTCCAAGGCATAATATATTTGCGTTGTTATGAAGAACAGTATACCTAGCTGAAAAAGCATCAGAGCAAACAGCAGCTCTAATACCATTAATTTTATTTGCAGATATAGACATACCAATTCCTGTACCACAAATTAAAATGCCTTTTATAAATTTATTATCATTAATTAGTAATGTTGATAATTTTTTTGCAATAATAGGATAATCACAACTATCTTGTGAAAAACATCCAACATCATGATATTTCATATTATTTTCTTTTAAATATTGTATTATGTATTCTTTTAAAGAATAACCGCCATGGTCTGATCCAATTATAATCATAAAAAATCCTTTTTATTTTATTTTTATCTCTCTTTCTGCTTGTGACAATCCTATATAATTTGGAAAAAGATTAAAACAATTGTGGTTTTTATTATTTTTATATCTTTCTAAAGCTATATTAGAAAGAATAGTAGCTCTTTCTAATATAGTAGTTTTCGGTAAAATATTAATATTTTTTCTATCTTTTAAATTATTATATAAAGTATTTGAATAGTCTCCAATTAATAATACTTGATTTTTTGAATCTGATATTTCTTTAAGTAAAGATTTTTCATCTATCAATCTATCTTTAATAACCCTTTTTATTTCAAATTTTTTTGATAAAAAACTTCCGTGATATAGCATGTTTGATTTTGCATCTATTACTATATGTATATCCCCATCAAAACACAAATTATTATTTCCAAGTATATCTATAGATGATATTCCTATACATGGCTTATCTAAAGCCATTGATAAAGCGACTATAGTTGAAATTCCTATTCTTAGACCAGTGAATGATCCAGGACCATTAGAAACAGCAAATAAATCTATATCAGATATATCTATATTCGCTATAGAAAGACAATGTGTAATATTATTCATTAATGTTTGAGAATGTCTTGGACCAGCAAGGGAATAAATATAGGATATAACATCTTCGTTATCTGATATGCATATAGATGATATATTAGATGATGTATCTATAGATAATATAATCATATGATTCCTTTCTAAGAAAAAGTTATTTTTCTATGGTTGATATCTGTATCCAATTTTTCTATAGATACCGTTATAAAATTTTCTTTTATATAACTTATTATGTTTTCGCTCCATTCTACAAGAATTATATAATTAGAATTTATATAATCAAAAAATCCTGTTGTTTCTAAATCAATAAGAGAAGATATTCTATACATATCAAAATGAAGTATATTTGGTATAGTTTCATATATATTTAGTATAGAATAAGTTGGACTTGATATAGGCTTATCGTAATTAAAGTATGAAACAAATCCATTTATAAATGTTGTTTTTCCTGATCCAATATCTCCCTTAAAAAGTATTATTTGATTTTTTTTGATTTTTTTGGCAAAATCTTTTGCTATTTTAAAAGTATCTTCTTTTGAAGTCGAGATAAAAATATTCAAAATATCACCTTTATACTATAAATTTTATTTGAAATATTATAACATAAATTAAAAAAATATTCATTAATAATTTTTGAGTATATATTTGTAAAAAAAAGACAAACTAAATATGATAAAATTTATAGGAGGTGTTCTGTGAATTGTAAACAAATTGACGAGGATTCAGAGGTTGTTAAAGATGTTGTTGAAGATCAAGAAGAATCACAACAAAATAGTATATTAAATATAGGATCTGTAACAACATCTGGAAAATATTTAATACATTGCTTAACTATTATAGGTCAAATTGAGGGTCATTTTATTCTTCCTCCTCAAAATAAAACCACAAAGTATGAACATGTAATACCAGCTCTGATTGCTATAGAACAGAGTTCTGAAATAAAAGGATTGGTTATTTTATTAAATACTGTTGGTGGAGATGTTGAAGCAGGGCTTGCTATTTCTGAATTAATTTCTGGTATGAAAAAGCCGACAGTTTCTATTGTTTTAGGAGGAGGACATTCTATCGGAGTTCCTCTTGCTGTTGCCGCAGACAAAAGTTTTATAGTTCCATCTGCCACAATGACTATACATCCAGTTAGAATGAGCGGATTAGTTTTAGGAGTCCCACAAACGTTATCTTATTTTGATCGTATGCAGGATAGAATTGCTAAATTTGTTGAAAAAAATAGTGATATAAAACCAGAGAGATTTAAAGAGCTTATGATGCAAACTGGAGAATTAGTTATGGATGTAGGAACTGTTCTAGATGGGGAAAATGCTGTTAAAGAAGGCCTAATAGATGATTTAGGAAGCTTGTCTGATGCTATAGAATATTTAAATGATTCTATAGCATCCAGTGAAAATGAAATTGAAAAAAATAATAAAATACAATTAGATAAAAAAAGCTCTTGTGATTGTTGTTGTTGCAAAAAATAGATAATTATTAAGTAGGTGTAATATTATGATTCATACAATATTAGATTTATCAGAAGTTTTATATCCCATGGAAACACATAAAAATATATATAATTATTCTAGCATAGATGGATCAGAAGAATTTTTTTCAAAGAAAGATAAACCTTTAGAATATATAAATATTCAATTTTCTACAGATCCAAATAGTTTTATCAAATAATCATTTATAAAATTATAAAATTGATTTATACTATAGTAGTAATTTATTTATCTACTATAGTTATTTTATTTTGTTAGGAGAGATAATCGTGACTATTATTGACGGAATTATTCAAGGTGTTATACAGGGAATTACAGAATTTTTACCTGTATCTAGTTCAGGACATTTATCTATATTTCAGCATATAACAGGACAAACTGGAGACTCGGGAATTGCTTTTTCTTTAATATTACATTTAGGAACACTACTTGCTATATTTATATCATTTAATAAAATTATTTTTGATTTAGTAAAAGAAGTTTTGGTTATTTTAAAAGAAGTTATAACTTTTAAATTTTCTCTCAAAAATATAAATTCTAATAGGAATATGGTATATATGCTTTTTGTTGCTTTAATTCCCATGTTGTTTTTTTACATATTTAAAGATATATATGTTTTAGTAGGAATTGATAATGATATTATTCTAGAAGGTATATTTTTTATTCTAACTTCTTTCATGCTTTTTATAGCTGATAGGTCTATAAAAGGACATAAATTGGAAGGGGATATAACTTATAAAAATGCACTTTTAGTAGGAGTATTTCAGGGGTTGGCTCCATTTCCAGGCATATCTAGAAGTGGATCAACTATTTCTGCAGGTTTAATATCAGGTATGACCAAAGAAACAGCTGTTAAATTTTCTTTTATATTAGGAATCCCTGTTATTCTAGCAGGTAGCTTAGTTGAATTATCTGGAATAGGAAAAGAAAATATTTCTATAGAACTACATATACTTATTATTGGATTTATAGTTTCGGCAATTGTTGGGGTATTATCTATTAAACTTGTTTCTTATTTAATAAAGTCTAATAGATTTAAAATTTTTATATATTACACTTTTATATTAGGAATTATTGTTATTTCTATTGGTGTTTTTGAATTAATTAGCGGAATATATTTGTATGATTTATTTTAATTGTTTTATTATTAAAATTTTGATATAATTAAAAAAATATTTATATTAATAGATGGATGAGGTGAATTTTTGTATAAGAAGAAAAATAATAATAAAAAAATAATAAAAAATAATTATCCTCCATCTAGTTTAAAAGGAAATAAAACAACAGTAAAAAAACAAAAAAAATCTCAAAAAGCAGATATTCAACTATTATCAATTTTATTATTTGCTATTGGAATTTTTTTAACTTCATTAACTTTTATACGAGGCACTAATATATGGTTGTTTTTGCATAATGTTATGTTTGGTTTTTTTGGTCTAGCTTCATATGTGTTTGGACCCATTATGATATATATGTCTATAACCGCTATTTCTTATGAAACTATTTCTTTGTTAAAATCGAAAATTTTTCAAAGTTTTCTTCTCATATTATTTTTATCTAGTTCTATACAGATATTTATGATGAAAGATTTAACAGATAATAATCTTATTGATAATATTATTTTTCTTTATACTAGTGGGGTAGATAATATAGGAGGCGGACTTTTAGGCGGGCTTTTTTCTGGTCCTCTTATTTTTATTTTTGGTATGACTGGTGCAAATATAATTCTTATCTTGTTTATATTTGTTTTTATTATGCTTATATCAGGTTCAACATTAAAAGATTTTTTTAAATTTATAATTGCTCCTTTTAGGCTTATCGGAAAATCCTATAAAGAAAATGTTTCATCTAAAAAACATATTGAAAAAGAAGTTGAATTTCCATCGCATCCAGTTTGTTCTAAAAGAAAATTTATAGATATACCAGATGATCAAATTTCTGATAATATAACTAAAATAAAAAACAACACAAATCATTTTGATATACCCTTAGATGATAATACTTCAAAAGAAATAAATCAGAAAAATTCAAAAAAAATATTATTATCATTAGATGAAAATAAATTTGATAAAACTAAAAAAAATTCTATAGAAACATCTTTAGATCAAAAAAATTTAATTGATAATTTAGTTAAAAAAGTTGCTTTGGATATGTCATTGAATTCTAATAAAGATAATGATAATATTTCAAAAAAATCATTATTAAAACAACAAAAAGAAGAAGAAATACAAGAGATGAAAGATGAATTGGAAGCAGCAAATGTTAAATATATCATTGAAGAAGAATATAAGATTCCGCCTTTAACTTTTTTGAAAAAATTTGTTCCCACAGATAATGAGGATATAAGCCAAGAATTAAAAGGGAATGCAGAAAGACTAGTTGATACTTTAAAAAGTTTTGGTGTTCAAACTCGTGTCATAGATATTTCTAGAGGACCAGCTGTTACAAGATACGAACTTCAGCCATCAGCTGGTGTTAAGATTAGCAAAATAACAAATTTATCTGATGATATAGCTTTGAATTTAGCAACAGCTGGTGTTAGAATAGAAGCTCCAATTCCAAATAAAGCAGCGGTAGGGATAGAGGTTCCTAATAAAAATGTTGATATAGTTACCCTTCGGGAGATAATTGAAAGCGATGATTTTAAAAATTCTAAAAGTAAATTAACAGTTGCTTTAGGAAAAGATATTACAGGAAATATGGCAATAGCAGATTTAAGTAAGATGCCACATACACTTATAGCGGGATCTACTGGTTCTGGTAAATCAGTTTGTATAAATTCTATAATTGTTAGTATACTTTATAAATCATCTCCAGAAGAAGTTAAAATTGTTATGATAGATCCAAAGGTTGTTGAACTTGGTATATATAATGGTATACCTCATCTTTTAGTTCCTGTTGTTACTGATCCTAGAAAAGCGGCAGGGGCTCTCAATTGGGCTGTAACTGAGATGCTTAATAGATATAAAATATTTGCAGATAGCGGTGTTCGAGATCTTGCAGGTTATAATAAATTTGCAAACAAAAAAGATGATATAAAACCTATGCCTCAGATTGTAATAATTATAGATGAACTGGCAGACTTAATGATGGCTGCACCAAATGAAGTTGAAGATGCTATATGTAGACTTGCCCAGATGGCTAGAGCGGCAGGAATGCACCTAGTTATAGCCACTCAAAGACCTTCTGTAGATGTAATTACAGGTGTTATAAAGGCTAATATTCCAAGTAGGATAGCATTTGCTGTATCATCTCAGGTTGATTCTAGAACTATTCTTGATGGTTCTGGAGCTGAAAAACTTCTAGGAAGAGGAGATATGCTGTTTGCTCCAATGGGTAGTTCTAAACCCACTAGAGTTCAGGGGTGTTTTGTTAGCGATACCGAAGTGGAACAGGTTGTTTCATTTATAAAAAATAAGGATAATCCTGACTATGACGAAGAGATAATACACGAAATAGAAAAGCAATCAGTTGTGGCAAATCAAAAAGAAAAAAATTCTGGAGATAATCTTGAAGATGCAATGCTGATGCCTGCTATAAGATGTATCATAGAGTCGGGACAAGCATCTACATCTTATCTTCAAAGAAAACTTAAACTTGGATATGCCAGAGCTGCTAGAATTATAGATGATTTGGAAGATAGAGGTATTGTTGGTCCTTATGAGGGCGGAAAAAGAAAAGTTATAATGTCTAAACAAGATTTTTTAGAGATGAATATTAATATAGATAATAATTAAGATATTATATATATTAAAAGAAAGAAGGGCTTTAATGGCTTTTATACCAACTACAAAAAAAGAAATGAAAGATCTAGGTATTAACCAGTTTGATTATGTATGTGTAACAGGAGATGCATATGTAGATCACCCTAGTTTTGGTATTGCCATTATATCTAGAATTATTGAGTCTTTAGGATATACTGTTGGAATTATTTCTCAACCTAATTGGAAAGATAAAAATAGTTTTTTAAAATTAGGCATACCCAAATATGCATTTATGGTAACTTCTGGTAATATTGATTCTATGATAAATCATTATAGTGTTGCTAAAAATAAGAGAAAGAGTGACAGCTATTCCCCTGGTGGAGCACCAAATAAAAGACCTGATAGGGCTGTAACTGTATATTGTGAAATTATAAGGGGTTTATGTAAAGATATTCCAATTATCGTTGGGGGAATTGAAGCATCTTTAAGACGTTTTGCTCATTATGATTATTGGTCGGACAGTGTTATGCCTTCTATTTTATGCGATTGTAAAGCAGATCTTCTTGTATATGGTATGGCAGAAAAACAAATAAAAGAAATCTGCACAAGATTTTATAATGGCGAAAATATTAATGATATGAGGGATATAAGAGGAACTTGCTATTTAACCGAACCTAAAAATACACCTTGGGGTTCTGCTGAATGTCCTAGTTTAAAAATGATTTCTGAAAATAAAGAAGAATATGCAAAAGCTTGTAGAATACAAATTACAGAGCAGGATGAAGTTATAGGAAAAAAAATAATACAACGACATGGTGATAAAATGCTTGTACAGAATGAGCCTGCAAAAATTTTAACAAGAGAAGAATTTGATGCTATATATGAGCTTCCTTTTGAAAGAAGATGGCATAGTGATTATGATAGTGTTGGTGGAGTTCCTGCTATTGAGGAAGTTGAATTTTCTATAACACATAATAGAGGATGTTATGGAAATTGTAATTTTTGTGCTATATCTTTGCATCAAGGAAAAAGAGTTGCTTCTAGAAGTCATGAATCAGTATTAAAAGAAGCGGAAATTTTAACAGAGTCTAAAAGGTTTAAGGGATATATTCATGATATTGGGGGACCAAGTGCAAATTTTAGAGGGATATCATGTAAAAAGCAAGTAGAACATGGAATGTGTAAGGTGAAAAAATGTTTATCTCCAGAACCATGTAAACAATTGATAGTAGATCATAGTGATTATTTATCTCTTTTAAGAAAAGTTAGATCTATAAAAAAGGTTAAAAAAGTGTTTATTAGATCTGGTATTAGATATGATTATGTTTTAGCGGATGATAATGATGAATTTTTAAGGGAAGTTATCGAACATCATGTAAGTGGACAATTAAAAGTTGCACCAGAACATTGTTCGGATAGGGTTTTAGCAGCAATGGGGAAACCTTCTATGAAGGTATATAAAAAATTTAGTGATAAATTTTATCATTTAACTAAAAAAGCTGGAAAAGAACAATATTTAATACCATATCTCATGTCTTCACATCCAGAAAGCACTATAAATGATGCAGTTGAACTTGCATTATTTTTAAAATTAAATGATATACGACCAGAACAAGTCCAGGATTTTTATCCAACTCCGGGAACGGTTTCAACATGTATGTTTTATACAGGCATGGATCCTTTTACGATGAAAAAGGTATATGTTCCAAGAACAAAAGAAGAAAAAGCAATGCAAAGAGCACTTTTGCAATATTTTAATCCTAAAAATAAAGAAATAATAATAAGTGCTTTAAAAAAAGCAGGACGATTTGATTTAATAGGAAATAAAGATAAATGTTTGGTTCAATGTTCTACAAATTCTATGCCTACATATTTTAGTTCACCCGAAAAATCAAATAAAATAGAAAATAAAAAAACTCCTAGATATGCAAAATCAAAAGGTAGGATTAAAAAGAAATAAACTTAATATAGGAATGATATATTTTATGTATATAAAAAATATTAAAATAATAGTTATATTAATATTTTTAATTTTAATTATATATTTTTCAAAAGAAAATAATTTTATTAAAAATACTCTATATAGTGCTTTAAATAATTTATCATTTGAAAAAAGTATATCTAAAAAATATTCTCCACCTATATCAGAGGGATATGATGATATTATTTTTCATTTTATAGATGTAGGAAATGGAGACAGCTCGCTTATACAAACAGAAGGTTATAATGTTCTTATCGATACAGGAGAAGATATGTATTCTGATAAATTGTTAGAATATTTATCAGAATTTAATGTAGATAAAATAGATTTATTTATACTAACTCATCCACACTCTGATCATATGGATGGATTAGATGAAATTTTAGATAATATTTATGTAAAAAAAATTGTTCTACCTGATATAGAAATAGATAGAAAGATTATAAAAGATTATATTGATTCATATAATTCTGTTAGAGATAATAAAGTTATTATTGAATATGTAAAAAAAGATGATAGATTTATTTTAGGAAATTCTTTTATTAAAATTATTTCTCCATCTCCAAAAAAATATACTAAGGTAAATAATATGTCTATTGTACTAATGTATTCATATAAAGAAATTTCTATTTTTTATGCATCTGATATGGAAAAAGAACTGGAAATAGATATATCAAATTCTAATAGTAATATAAAATCTGATATATTAAAAGTTCCTCATCATGGAAGTATTACATCTTCTACAAAAAGTATTTTAGATAATATTATGGCAGATATCTATATTATATCTGTGGGAAAAGAAAATAAATATAATCATCCTAGCATAGATATTTTAGATAGAATAAGAAGATATTCAAAACAAGTTTATAGAACAGATTTTAATGGAAATATTATTATTACTAGTGATGGAATTAAAAAAGTTGTACATACAAGCAGATGAATTTTGGTATATATGCTTTTAAAAAGCGTTTATAATATAATTTAAAAGGTGTGATTGGTATTGAAAGAAAAAAAGTATAATTTATTTGTAGCGATAGCAATGATAGTAGGTATTGTTATTGGATCTGGAATATTTTTTAAAAGTGATGATATTTTAAGGTTAACTAATGGAAATATTAGTGTTGGTATTTTAGTGTTTATGATAGGCGCTATAAGTATTATTTTTGGAAGTTTGGCGATGGGGACATTGGCGTCTATAACAGACGGGGCAGGGGGAATTATTTCCTACGCCGATCAATTCTGTAATAGAAAAATAGCTAGTGCTTTTGGGTGGTTTAATACCCTAGTATATTATCCTGGGCTATCTGCAGTTTTAGCTTGGGTTTCTGGTATATATATATCTATTTTATTTGGTATAGAACCAAAATTAGAAACGCAGATATTAATTGGATTAGCATGTATGATATTGTTTTATATAGTTAATATTTTATCTGCAAAATTTGCCGGATTATTTCAAGGAGCATCAACGATTATAAAATTGATACCTTTAATAATTATCGGTATTGGAGGATTAGTTGGAGGAGATGTATCACATATAACTACTGTAGATACACAGACACTTATGTCTACAAGTTGGCTTTTAGCATTGGCTCCTATGGCTTTTTCTTTTGATGGTTGGTATATAGCTACTAATATAAGTTCTGAATTAAAAAATAGCAAAAAAAATCTTCCTCTAGCATTATTTATAAGTCCAATACTTATATTAATTGTTTATATAGCATATTTTATAGGTATATCTAGTTATGTTGGACCTGAAAAAATTATTGAACTTGGAGATAGTCATGTCCAATATGCTGCAATTAATTTACTAGGGAATAGTGGAGCTAATATTATTATTACATTTGTGGTTATATCTGTTTTAGGAACATTAAATGGAGTTATATTGGGGGGGATTAGAATGCCATATTCTTTAGCTACCAAAAATTTAATTCCTTTTTCTGATAAAGTTAAAAAAATTAATAAAAAACTGGGTATTTCTATTGGTGCTTCTATTATAACGTGTTCTCTTTCTTTGATTGCGTTATTTTCACATTATATATTAACAAAATATAATGTTCTTGGCGGTTCTGATATATCAGAAATATCTATTGTATTTAATTATATTTTATTTATATTCTTGTATATTGCTGTTATTAGGCTTGCTAATAAAAAGAAAATTAAAGGAATAATAAAAGGATATGTAGTTCCTTGCCTTGCAATATTTGGATCATTAATAATATTTTTTGGGAGTATGGGCGGAAATAATTTTTGGTTTTATATATTATTTTCATTTATTATTTTTATGATTGGTTATATGTATTCTATAAAAAGTTCTAATAAATCTAAATAAAAAAAGAAGCAGAGGATTATTCCTCTGCTTCTTTTTTTATTTAGTAATTAACAACAAGAGTTGTTTCCACAATTATCTCCGATTTTATCATTTCCGCCACAACAAACAAGAAGCAGTACAACTATAAGTATCCAAGAACAATTTCCGCCAAATAAATTATTACAATTCATAATGTTTTCCTCCTTTAATTAAATTTTATGACCTATACTATGTAAAATATTAATCATGTGTTACAACTTATTAGATAAGAATTATTTTAAAATAATCTTTTTATCTTACGACAAGATATATTAAAGAAATATATTAAAATAACAATAATATATTTCTTTAATAGGAGGATGGAGAGTTGTTTATATTTAATGGTTTTACAGATAAATCTAATAAAGTGATAAATATGGGTATATCTATAGCATCAAACAGAGGACATACATATGTAGGAAGTGAACATATTTTATGTGGAATATTAAAAGAAAATAATAATATTGGGTCTAATATATTATCAATTAATAATATATTTTATGATGAAATTATATGTATATTAGATGATATGATTGGCGTAGGAATTAAAACAAAACTGGATACAAATAATTTAACTAAATGTATAAATAAAATTTTAGAAGATGCTGTGTACGAGTCGATAAATACAAAATGCCTAAAGGTAGGCACGGATCATATCTTAATGTCTATTTTAAAAAATAGGGATAGTTGCGCAGGAAAAATTTTAAAAGATTTAGATATAAATCTTGATGAACTATACGATTCTCTTTTAAATAATTCAAATTCTATAAGAAAAGATAAAGAAAAAACGGTCATAAAAAATTCTATATATAAGCAAATGGAAAAAAAGAAATCGTATATAAATAAATATGGATCTAATTTAAATAAAAAAGCAAAAGAAGGAATAATAGGAGAAGTTTTTTCTAGAGAAGAAGAGATTGAAAGAATAACACATATTTTATCTAGAAAAACAAAAAACAATCCGTGTTTAGTAGGCGATCCAGGTGTTGGAAAAACTGCAATAATTGAAGGAATTGCAAAATTAATATATGAAAATAAATTAACTGATAATTTAAATAAAAAAGAAATTATTTCTTTAAATTTAAACTCTATGATTGCAGGGTCAAAATATAGAGGTGATTTTGAAGATAGAATAAAAAATACAATTGAAGAAGTTTTAGAAAAAAAGAATATAATATTATTTATTGATGAGATACATTGTTTAATAGGAGCTGGATCAGTAGAAGGAACAGTGGATGCAGCTAATATATTAAAACCATATTTAACAAGAGGAGATTTACAAATTATAGGCGCTACTACTTTTACAGAATATAGAAAATATATTGAAAAGGATATGGCGTTGGAGAGAAGATTTCAAAAAGTTAATATAAACCCACCAACAATATCAGAATGTATAAAAATAGTTGAAGGCATAAAAAAAGATTTTGAAAATTATCATAATGTAACGATATCTAAAGAGATAGTTATACAAGCAATTAGTTATTCGGAAAGGTATATATATGATAGAAATTTACCAGATAAGGCAATAGATGTTATTGATGAGGCATGTGCAAGAGTTAATTTTAAAAGACTTTTATTAAATAATGAAATTAAAAAAAATATTTCTACAGAAAAAGAAAAGTCTTTATATTTTGATAATAAAGATTTTGAAAAGTTAAAAATCATAATAGAGAAGGAGAAAAAAGATAATAAAAGCTTTTTAGATAAAAGAAAAGATATTTTAACACTAGATAAATTAGAAGATAAAAATAAACTCCCTATTAGTGAAGAAGATATAAAAGATGTAATATCTATATGGACGGGAGTTCCTATTGGTAGTATTGATTATCAAGTGGGAAAAGATTTGTTGGATTTAGAATATAAACTTAAGAAAAAAATATATGGACAAGATCAAGCTGTTTTGGCTGTATCTAATGCAATTAAAAGAGGAAGGATAGGAATAAAAGATCCAAATAGACCTATAAGTTCATTTTTATTTATTGGTCCTAGTGGAGTTGGAAAGACATATTTTGCAAAAACATTAAGTAATATACTATCGTTAAATAAAAATAAATTTATAAAGCTAGATATGTCAGAATATATGGAAAAACATTGTATATCAAAAATCATAGGTTCTCCACCTGGATATATAGGGTATGGAAATGGTGGTCATCTTGTAGAAAAAGTTAGAAATACGCCTAATTCTATTATTTTATTTGATGAAGTTGAAAAAGCACATCCAGATATATTAAATATATTATTACAAATATTAGAAGATGGAAATCTAACAGATTCTAGTGGTAAAAAAGGGAATTTTAAAGATTGTATAATTATAATGACCTCTAATATTGGAGCGTTATATTTTAAAAATAGCGTATCTATAGGTTTTGGAAATGAATCAATTAATTTTAAAGAAAAGGTTTTAGATGAACTTAAGACATATATAAAACCAGAAATTTTGAATCGTATTGATAATACTATTTTATTTAATAATTTAGAAGAATTAGATTTTATAAATATTGTTCAAAATCATATAGGAGAGCTTAAAAAAAGATTAGTAGCCTTAAATATTGATGTTAAAATAGATAAAAATGTCGTAGACTATATAGCAAAAAAAAGCTTTATGAATAAATCTGGCGGTAGAAATGTTAGGAATATTATTGCGGAAATAATAGAAAATAAAATATCAGATATAATATTATCACAATCTTCAAAAGAAAATATAGATATTACTATTAATGATAAAAATGAATTGATATTTGTTTAAAATTTTTATAAAATCATAGTGTTTTCTTAGTATGGCTTACATTGAATAAAGAGATAATTTATGTTATAATTTGCTTTTATTTAGGGGGTATTTATGATTTTAAATAAATGGGAAATTCCAGATTTAAATAAAAGTAGAAAAGAGATTATTGAACTAGATTATAATTTAAATAACATTATAGCGTCCATATTAGTTAATAGAAATATAGATGATAATATTAATATGGATACATTTTATATAGAAGAATATAAATACGAATCGCCTTTTTGTATAGCTGATATGGAGATAGCAGTATCGAGGATATACAGAGCTATAAAAGATGAAGAAATTATAGCTATCTATGGTGATTATGATTGTGATGGTGTTACTTCTTCCTCTATGTTATATCTTTATTTAAAATCTATAGGGGCAAATGTTATATATTATATCCCATCTAGAAGTGGAGAAGGATATGGCTTAAATTGTCAAGCTATAAAAACTTTAAAAGATAATAATATTGATTTAATTATAACTGTAGATAATGGAATAACCGCAGTTAATGAAGCTTCTTTTGCAAAAGCAGAAGGAATAGATTTAATTATCTCAGACCATCATAAAGTTCCAGATATAGTTCCAGATGCATATGCCATAGTTAATCCTCATAGAAAAGATTGTTTAAGTGAGTTTAAACATATATGTGGAGCAGGGGTTGCTTTTAAAATTATCGTAGCAATGGAAGATGGAGATTATGATGGTGTTTTTGAAGAATATGGGGACATTTTAGCTATTGGTACTGTTGGGGATGTTGTTCCGTTGATTCTAGATAATAGATTTTTTGTAAAAAAAGGAATTGAAATATTAAAGAAAACCACCAATATAGGTATTATAGCTTTATGTGAGGTAATAGGAATAGATTTAAAAGCTATTACTTCAGAAGTAATAGCTTTTAATATAGTTCCTAGAATAAACGCTGCAGGTAGAATGGGAAAGGCAACATTAGCGGTAGAGCTTTTAATTTGTGATGACTATGATGATGCTTTAAAATTAGCTAAAAATTTAGATAATTTAAATATTGAAAGAAAAGAAACAGAAAAAAATATATTAAAAAAAATTGATGAAAAAATTGAAAATATGATTGATATATCTAAAACTAAAGTTATAGTTTTATATGATAAAGATTGGCATCATGGAGTAATCGGAATAGTTTGTTCTAGAATTGTAGAAAAATATGGAAAGCCAACTATAGTTTTATCTATAGAAGGAGAATTTGCCACAGGATCTGGAAGAAGCGTTGGAGATTTCTCTTTATTTGATGCATTAATGAGTTGTAGAGAATGTTTTGAAAGATTTGGTGGACATAAGTATGCTGTAGGTATGACTATTTCTGTTGAAAGAATTGATGAATTTATAGAAAAAATAAATTTATATGTAGATAAAAATTTTGATATTATACCGCTTCCTTCATATAAAATTGATTACTGCTTAAAATCTGGTGATCTTACTATTGATAATATATATTCTTTAGATTTTTTAAAACCTTTCGGAAATCAAAATCCTGATCCCATATTTCTTCTTGATAATGCCATTATAGAAAATATTATACCTTTAAAAGATGATTCTCATATTAAAGTAATAGTTAATTTTCATGGTGAATTATATACATGTCTTAGATTTAATTGTTCTCAATATCAATTTTTCTATAAAAAAGGTGATAAAATTGATATAATAGGCAATATTGATATAAATGAATATAAGGGAAATAGAAGTATATCGATTAAAATAAAAGATTATAGATATAGTGATTTTGATCAAACAAGTTATATAGATGATTTGACTTTATATGAAAATTTTAAATTAAAAAAATTGTGTTCAATAGATAGTTGCTATATTCCTACAAAATCAGATATATCATATATATATAAATTTATTAAATATAATAAATTATTTGATTATCATATAGATTATTTAATGTTTATTTTTAAAAACAAAGATATTAATTATTTTAAAATAAGGATTATTATAGATATTTTGTTAGAAGTTAATTTAATACAATTAAAAGAAACTTTAATAGGATTATCTATAATTGATAATCCTATTAAAGTTGATTTAAAAAATACAAAAATATTTAAAAATCTTTTAAATCTGGGAGGTGAAAACATTGATTATTGATATAGATAATTTTATGCAAATTGTTTCTAATAGTGATAAATCATATGATAAAGATAAAATTTATAGTAGTTATTTAGTAGCTGAAAAAGCTCATAGAAATCAAAAAAGAGTTTCTGGAGATAATTATATAACACATCCTATATCGGTGGCTGCTATAATTATAGAGTTGGGAATGGATACAGATTCTATATGTGCTTGCCTTTTGCATGATGTAGTTGAGGATACTGATGTAACTATAGAAGATATAAAAAAAGAATTTGGAAAAGATGTTTCTTGTATGGTTGATGGGGTTACAAAACTTGGAAAAGTTCCATTAACTACAGAAAAAGAAGCACAAGCTGAAAATATTAGAAAGATGTTTTTGGCAATGTCAAAAGATATAAGAGTTGTAATAATAAAACTTGCTGATAGGCTACATAATATGAAAACTTTAAAATATATGAAGCCTCAAAAGCAAAGAGATAAAGCCTTAGAAACAATGGAAATTTATTCTCCATTAGCACATAGGTTAGGAATTAGATGGATTAAAGAAGAATTAGAAGATTTAGCTTTAAAATATTTAGATAATTTTGCTTATGGAGAGATAGAAAAAACAATGTTATTAAATCAAATAGAGAGAGAAAAGTTTATTAATATTATAAAAATTAATATAGATAATAAATTATTAGAAACAGGATTAAAGTCTGAAATTCAGGGGCGTGTGAAAAGCTTTTATGGAATATATAGAAAAGTTTATATAGCAGGAAAAAGCTTTGAAGAAGTTTATGATATATATGCATTGCGAGTTATAGTAAATAATATATCAGAATGCTATAACGTTTTGGGTATAGTTCATGATATATTTAAACCTATACCGAATAGATTTAAAGATTATATATCTACACCGAAACCAAATATGTATCAATCTCTTCACACAACTGTTATAGGAAATAAAGGAATTCCTTTTGAGGTACAAATACGAACATGGGATATGCATTATACAGCTGAATACGGAATTGCTGCACATTGGAAATATAAGGCTGGCGTAGAATCTGATAAAAATTTAGATGATCGACTTAGCTGGATTAGAAAGATGATAGAGAGTCAGAAAGAAGCAGATGATATAGATGATATTGTATCATCTATAAAAGATGATATTGGATTTGAAGAAGTTTTTGTTTATACACCAAATGGAGAATTAAAGAGTCTTCCTTTTGGATCTACAATAATTGATTTTGCATATAGTATACATTCTGAAGTTGGCCATAGAATGATAGGTTCTAAGATAAACGGAAAGATTGTTCCAATATCCACCAAGCTTATTACAGGGCAAATAATAGAAATAATTACGACAAAAAATGAAAATCATAGTCCTAGTAAAGATTGGCTAAAACTTGCTAAAACTAGTGAAGCTAGGAATAAAATTAGATCATGGTACAAAAATCGAAGAAGAGAAGAGAATATATTAGAAGGAAGAGAAAGTTTTGAAAAAGAGTTAAAAAAATCTATAAAAACTTCTAATGATAAATTTTTCTTAGATTGCGTATGTGTTTTAAAAAAAAGGTATCATTTTGAATCCGAAGAAGATTTATTTGCAGCAATAGGATATGGAGGAATTTCTCTATTAAAAATTATACAAAAGATTAAAGAAGATTATATCTTAGATTTAGAGAGAAGTAGAAAAGAAAAAATAAATAAAGTTTTAGAAAAATCTATAAATAAAAATATTGATAAAACTAATAATGGAATTATAGTAGAAAATATTGATAATTGTCTTGTTAAATTTTCAAAATGTTGCAATCCTCTTCCTGGAGATGATATAATAGGGTTTATTACAAGAGGTTTTGGAGTTTCTATTCATCAAAAAACATGTTTAAATATCGAAAAAATATTGAATAATATAGAAGAAGTGGGTAGGCTTGTAAATGTTTCTTGGTCTGATACCAAAAAGAATCATTTTCGTTCAACAATAAGTATTACTGCTAGTGGAAGTAATTCTATGCTTGCTGATATAAGTGTTTCTATATCTTCGTTTAAAGTTCCTATACATAGTGCTATCGCTAGAGAACTAAAAGATGGTAATTCGAATATATTAATAACTTTTGGTATAAATGGAATAGATCAGTTAAATGATATTATAGAAAAACTTAATAAAATAAATGGTTTGATATCTATTATTAGAGTTGGAAATAAAATTTAAAAAATTAATTAGAAAGGAAATATATGAATTACAAAAGAATACCAATGGGACCTTTACAAACAAATTGTTATATAATAACAACAAATAATAATAATGGAATAATAATTGATCCAGGAGTTACAGAAAAAGTTTTTTTGGATTATTTAGATTATATGGACAAATCTAACATAACTATAAAAAAAATTCTTCTAACTCATGGACATTTTGATCATATTTTCTCTGTGTCTTATCTAAAAAAAAGGTATGGTTGTGAAATATATATTGGAAAATCAGATGTTGAAATGTTGTGTGACAATATTAAAAATTTAGCTAATGATTTTCATGATCAATCATTAGATTGTGTATATCCAGATTTTGCTTTAGAAAATGAAAATTTTTTTGAATTAGATGATATATCTTTTAAAATTTATTCAACTCCAGGGCATACAAAAGGGTGTTTAATATATGTTAATAATAGAGATAAAATTATTTTTTCAGGAGATACTATATTTAAAGGGTTTGTAGGAAGAACAGACTTATATTCTGGTAATAGCGAAGAGATGGTTAAAAGTTTAAAGTTTATATCTACTTTTGATGATGATTTTAAAATTTTTGGTGGACATGAAGAAGAGACAACTATTTTATATGAAAAACAAAATAACAAATATTTTTCAAAATTTATTATATAATAAAAGGTGGTAATTATTATGGGATTATTTGATGACGTTATATCCAAAGCAAAAGATGTTGCAAAGATTGCTACAAATAAGACAGAGGAAGTTGTTGGAGTATCAAAGTTAAAATTAAAATCTATGAATATTAATTCGCAAATAAAAAAAACTTTTGAAGAATTGGGAAGCGCTGTTTATTGTATGAATAAAAAAAATCGAGATAATGGAGATATTGTTAAAAAGCTTTTAATAGATGTTGATAAATTATTTGTTGAACAAAAAGATATAATTCAAAAAATATCTAATATAAAACATGAAAAAATTTGTAATTCTTGTGGAACGAGTATATCTTTAGATTATGCATACTGCTATAATTGTGGGGATAATTTGGAAAAAAATAATATTAAAAATTATACAACTTTATCAGAATAATATAATAATATTTATGTATAAAGATGAATTATATTTCATAAAATGAATTAATATTTGATTCCTAAGGAAGTGTTTTATTTGTCAAAAAATCACAGACAGAGTTTTATATATGGAGCAACAATACTTGGAATATCTATGATTATTGTTAAAATAATAGGTGCTTTTTTCAAAATACCGTTGGGGAATATCCTTGGAAATACTGGAATGGGATATTTTAGTACAGCTTATAATATATTTGTCCCAATATACACCCTTGCTATGGCGGGTTTTCCAGCCGCAGTTTCTAAACTTGTTTCAGAAGCTTCTGTTAAAGGTAATTATAGGGACGCAAGAAAAATATTTAAAATATCTAGTACTTTTTATTTTTTAACTGGAATTGTAGGTTTTTTCTTTATAATTTTTATTGCAAAGTATTTTTCTACCACTTTTGCAGATGAAAAATCTTTTTTATCAATTATAGCGATAGCTCCAGCTGTCTTTTTTGGCTGTATTATGTCATCTTTTAGAGGATATTATGAAGGGCTTAGAAATATGAAGCCTACAGCTATATCTCAAATTATTGAAAGTTTTGTGAAGTTAATATTAGGGTTATTTATGGCATCTACTGTAATCAATATTGGTTTTTATCAATATTCAAAAACAGGATTTGTTTTTGGTGTTATTGCAAAAAGCAGACAAGAGGCAAATTTAATAGTTCTTCCATATGCATCTGCAGCCGCTATACTAGGTGTTACCATTAGCACATTTATAGGTATGGTATATTTGATTTATATACATAAGAAAAAATCAAACTATATAACTAAAAAAATGCTAATAGATTCTCCTAAAGCTAGTGATGGAAAAATAATACTAAAAAAACTTATCTCTATAGCGATACCAATTTCTATAGGAGCTTTAGTTATAAATTTAACATCTATGATAGATTTAGTAACTATAATATCTAGACTTGATCATATAGTTGATACAAATTTAGATGAACTTATATCATCTTTTAACGGACTTATACCAATAGAAATTATAGAAAAAGGAACTATATCTAATTTTATTTGGGGAGCTTACGGTGGTCTTGCGGTTTCTATTTTTAACCTTGTTCCAGCTTTTACAAATATTTTTGCCAAGAGTGCTTTGCCAAACGTTAGTGCACAATTTGCTATGAATAATAATAAATCTTTAAAAAAAAGTGTTGAATCAGTTATAAGAGTAACAACTTTTTTTGCCATACCAGCCGGTACGGGAATATTTATAATGTCTGAACAAATACTAATGTTATTGTATAGTTCAAAATCTAGCGATGCACTTGTAGCTGCACCTACATTAAGCATAATGGGTATAGGAGTTATCTTTTTATCTATTGTGACCCCAATATTCGCTATACTACAGGGTGTTGGGAGGCAATATTTACCTGTTATTTTTATGCTAATTGGAGCAACAATAAAATATATAATAAACTATATATTAGTTGGTATACCAAGTATAAATATAATTGGTGCCCCATTAGGTACTATTGCTTGTTATGGGTTGATATTAATTTTTTGTTTGTTTTCTTTAAAACATATTATTAAAGTAAAAATATCATATTTTAATATATTTGGAAAACCTTTAATAGCAGGTTTTTTTTGTGGAATAACTGCGTGGAGTAGTTATGGTTTAATAAGTAGAATGCTTTCAAAAAATATATCAACAATTATTTCTATAGGTTTAGCTGGACTTGTTTATATGATAGTTTTGATTCTTTTAAAAGCTATAACAGAAGATGATATTATAATGCTACCTAAAGGTGATAAGTTGCTAAAATTATTTTCTAAAATAGTTTCTAAGTAATTTATATTTAAAAACTATTGACTAATAGGTTAAATGTATCTATTATATTGAATGATATAATAAATTTATTTAATTTAATTTAATTTAATTTAATTAAATTATTTTAGATATTTAATAGGAGGTTTAAATAAAATGACAAAAACAGATTTAATTAGCAAAGTTGCAGAAAAATCTCAACTTTCAAAAAAAGATTCTGAAAAAGCTGTTAATACATGTATAGAAGTTATTTCTGAAACACTTTCTACAGGTGAAAAAGTTCAACTTGTTGGATTTGGAACATTTGACGTTAGAGATAGAGCGGCTAGAGAAGGGAAGAATCCTTTAACAGGTGAAAAATTATCTATACCTGCAACAAGAGTACCAGCGTTTAAAGCGGGAAAATCATTAAAAGAGCTAGTTTCAAAATAAGGAAATCGGTCATAGACCGATTTCCTTATTTATAATATTTATGAAAAGGGGTAATTTATTTTGAGGCTTGATAAATATTTAAAGATGACAAGACTTATAAAAAGAAGGACAGTGTCGAATAAAGCATGTGATGCAGGAAAAATTATTGTTAATAATTCACCAGCAAAGCCGTCATATATTGTGAAAATAGATGATATAATAGATATATGTATTGGAAAGACTAATCTTAAAGTAAAAGTTGTGGATATTCCAAAAGTTGAAAGTAAAGAAACCTCTATAAATAACTATGTTATAATAAATTAGTCATAAGATTCTATTATTTATCATATATTTTATAATAATAAATGATAAATAAAGGAGCTTTAAATATGAAAGATGGTAAGAATGTTATACGATTACCTCATAATATTATATTAGAGGATAGAAAAAAACTAATAGTATCAGGAGTCATAGATATTGATAGTTTTGATGAATCTTTAATAGTCGCTTTTACAGATATGGGAGATTTAAATATAAAAGGAAAAGACCTGCATATAAATAAACTCAATGTGGAAACAGGAGAATTAAGCGTTGAAGGAGACATATTCGCTTTAATTTATTCGGATGATACAAAAAGAGATGGTGGATTTTTTTCTAAATTATTTAAATAGGTGTGATTTTATTGCATGTAGTTTCTAATCAAACAATATATTTTTTATATTCTTGTATATTAGGATTTTCTTTTGGTTTTTTATATGATTTTTTTAGGATACTCAGAATAAATATTAAATTTAATTTTATATTTATATTTATTCAAGATATTTTATTTTTTTTATCTATAACAATTTTAACATTATTATTTTTTATAACAGCAAGTGATGGAAATATTAGATTTTTTTTAATAATAGGAGAACTTTTAGGATATATTATATATTATTTTATAATGGGCAATGTCACTATAAAAATATCCCAAAAAATTATTATATTTATAAAAAAAATATTTATTATTATTTATAAAGTGTTTTTTAGACCAATTTTAAAAATTATTTTTAAAATATATAGTGTTTTATTAAAAAAAATCTCCAAAATAAAGATAAATAATGTTTTATATAAAAAAAATAAAGATTTTAGCTTGAAAAAAAATAATATAATGTTGTATAATCTAATTAGGAGTAAAAAATAGATTTTAATATTAGAAAGGGCATACTTTTAATGAGAAAACTAAAAAGAAGTTTTTATAAAAGTAATATCTTTAAAATTCTTTTATTTATACTTTCTTGTTTAATTATTTTCAACTTATTTTTGATTAGATCTAATATAATTGAAAAAAATTCTGAGATTAATTTATTGAAAGAAAAAATTATAATAGAAAATAAAAGTATAGAAGATTTAAGAAATATTTTAAAAGATGAAAATTTAGAAGAGTATATCAAAGAGCTTGCTCGAGATAAATTGGAATTTATGGAAAAAGGGGAAAGAGTCTTCATTGATATTTATGGCAGATAAGTATCATTATTTTTTATTTTGAAGGAGGCATTTGGTTTAAATGCAGCTTGATATTGGAAGCATATACGACGGTAGAGTTACAGGTATAACTAGTTTTGGAGCTTTTGTAGAGCTTGCTCCAGGTATAACAGGTATGGTTCATATTTCAGAGGTTTCTGTTTCATATGTAAAAGAAGTTTCGGATCATCTTGAAGTTGGTCAGATGGTTAAAGTTATGATTTTGAAAATGGATGATCCTAAAAAAATTAGTTTGTCTATAAAAAAGACTGATATATTAAACACCAATACTTCTAATTCTGAAAATAATAATGGTTTTAATAAAAAAAGTTTTAATAGAAATTCTGGTAGAGATAGAAAATTTGATTCTGGTTCTAATCATAAAAAAAATGACCCTGTTTCTTTTGAAGATATGTTATCAAAGTTTAAACAAAATAGTGATGAAAAACTTTGTGATTTAAAGAAATTTATGGATAATAAGCGAAGTTCTTATTCTAGAAGAGGCGGATCTAGATAAGAGAATCTAGAGTATGAAACTAGTTTCAACTAGTTTCATTTTTTATTCCCCTTTTATATATAAAAAAATTATGATATAATCATAATAATTAATTTTATTAGGTTGGTATAATATGATAAACGATAATATTAAAAAACATATTCTTGACAAGATATATAGTAAGATGAATGAAAAACAGAGAGAAGCTATATATAAAACAAATGGACCGACACTTATTTTAGCGGGTGCAGGTAGCGGAAAAACAACTGTTATTGTAAATAAAATATCTTTTATGATTAATTTTGGAGATTGTTATTATAGTGGAAATGCTTTGTCTGAAAATGATTCTCAAATATTATCCAATTATAATGAAGGGGATAATATTTTAGAGATATCTAATTTAATTTCTTTTAATAAAATAAAACCTTGGAATATACTAACTATAACATTTACAAATAAGGCATCAAAAGAGCTTAAAGAAAGAATATCTTCTATGCTTGGGGAAGATATTGCAAAAGATATTAACTGTGGAACTTTTCACTCTATATGTATCCGTATATTAAGAAGAGAAATTTCTCGTATAGGTTTTACAAGTAATTTTACGATTTATGATACAGATGATAGTATTAGAGTGATAAAAGATTGTTATCTTGAACTAAATTTAAATGAAAAAATGTTTCCTTTTAGAGCTATGTTGACAAATATTGGAAAAATCAAAGATAGGATACTATCTCCAGAAGAATATAAAAAAGAAGTTGGAGATGATTATAAAAACCAAGTTTTATATAATGTATATTCTTTATATCAGACTAAGCTTAAAAGGTCTAATGCAGTGGATTTTGATGATATAATTTATTTAACTGTAAGGTTATTTTTAGATTTTGATGATGTTTTATCATATTATCAAGATAGATATAAATATGTATTAGTAGATGAATATCAGGACACAAATAACTCACAGTATATGCTTATAAGTCTTATCTCCAAAAAAAATAAAAATATTTGCGTAGTAGGAGATGATGATCAAAGTATATATAAATTTAGAGGAGCTACAATAGAGAACATACTTATGTTTGAAAAACAATTTGATAATTGTTTTGTAGTTAGATTAGAGCAAAATTATAGATCTACACAAAATATACTTAATGCAGCAAATAGAGTTATCGATAATAATACTTTGCGAAAAGGAAAAAATCTTTGGACAAATAATGATGAAGGCGAAAAAATATATCTATATTCTGCTGATGATGAACAAAAAGAGTCTGAATATATAGCGGGAAATATAGTTGAATTTATTAAATCTGGTGGCAAATATAGTGATAATATAGTTTTATATAGAATAAATGCACAATCTGCAACAATTGAAAGATGTTTTGTACGCTTAGGAATTCCTTATAAAATTATTGGCGGGACAAAGTTTTTTGAAAGAAAAGAAATAAAAGATATTGTTTCTTATTTAAGTGTTGTAAATAACTATAATGATAGCGTGCGCCTAAAAAGAATTATCAACGAACCTAAAAGAGGTATCGGAGATTCTACTGTTAAACTTATAGAAAAAATATCTGAAATAGAAGATAAAAGTATGTTTGAGATAATAGACAATTGTGATCAGTATGAAGAACTATATAAAAAGAAGAATTCTATAATAAAATTTAAAAATATTATTACTGATATTTCTAGACAGTTAGAAATAGAAGGTTTATCTAACGTAATAGATATTATATTAGATAAAAGTGATTATTTATTATTTTTAAAAAGTCAGGGAAAAGAAGCGATACCAAGAATAGAGAATATCAATGAATTAAAAACAAATATTCAAAAGTATATGGAGGAAAATCCTGATGGAACTTTATCAGGTTTTTTAGAAGAAATTTCTTTATATACTGATCTAAATAACTTAAATCAATCAGAAGATAGTGTTATATTAATGACAGTTCATTCTGCAAAAGGATTAGAGTTTAATAATGTTTTTATAGCTGGTATGGAAGAAGGAATATTCCCTGGATATAGATCTATAAATGATCCTGTAGAGCTAGAAGAAGAAAGAAGACTAGCTTATGTAGCTTTTACTCGAGCTAAGAAAAAATTATATATAACAACAGCAAGATATAGAATGATATTTGGTAGTATTAGTAGAAATAAAATTTCTAGATTTGCAGAAGAAATACCATTAAACTTAGTTGATTATAAAGATGATAAAGTTTATTATAATAAAAATGATAAAGATAATAAAAAGCCTGTGTATAAAAAACATGATTTAAGCGAGGCTCAAAATGCTATTGCTGGAATAAGTTTAGAGCGTCAAAAAATTGCTATTGATTATATTGTTGGGGATAATATTATTCATAGTATTTTTGGTTTAGGTCGTATTATTTCTATGAAACCTATGGGAAATGACACTTTATTAGAAATAAATTTTGAGGGTATAGGTAATAAAAAAATTATGGCTAATTTTGCAAAAGTAAAAAAAGCATAGTTTTTTTAAAAAATCATACACATTTATATATTTTCTTCATAATATGTAATAAGGCGATTTGCTTTATTACTATTTAGGAGGATATATATGTCTTATAAAAATTTTACTAATCAACAAGATGCAACATCAGATTGTTTTAGAGAAGCTGTTTGTATAGATGCGGATAGAATTTATGATTCTTGTTCTGATAAAGAATGTTTAGAAGATCTAAGAGTTTATTTTACAGAGTCAGATCAAACTACAATAATAGATATTGCTACAAACATCAAATCTAAATCAGCAACTGTATTACATGTTTTCACAGATATCGAAAGGATTCCATTTAACAATGGTTTTTATTCTGTCGATATGACATACTATTTTTTAATCACTGTTTGTGCTTATTTAGGAAACTGTACATCCGCTACAACTGTTTATGGTTTAGCGACTTTTTGTAAAAAAGTTATACTATATGGAAGCGAAGGAAGAGTTAAATCGTTTAATTCTAATATTCCTTGTGTAGCTCCAGAGCCATCTGGTGGATTATGTTTTGAAAAAATAAATACACCAAATGCAAATGTACAAGTTGTAGATCCAATTGTTTTATCAACTTGTTTTAGAGATCAAAAATGTGTGTGTGAAGATTCTATCATATGTATACCAGATTGTATATCTTCGCAATTTGAAGGGGATTTTCAATTTACAGCTGGTTTAAAAAATATATATGTTACATTAGGTATATTTACTATAGTTAGCCTTCAAAGAAATGTTCAAATGATGATACCTGTGTATGATTTTTGTGTTCCTGATAAAGATTGTAGTGGTGGATGTAATGATGATCCTTGTGAGTTATTTAAAAAAATAAAATTTCCTATTGATGAATTTTTTCCACCAAGAATAGAAGATGAAGAATGTGAAAAACTTCCTGATTCTCAAGGATAATATATAAATATTTTATTAGAAGGATTTCCTTCTAATAAAATATTTATAACTATGGAGGACAAGGTGTATGAATGGTAAACTTATAGTTATAGATGGAATTGATGGATGTGGAAAAACAACCCAAACAAATCTACTCTATGAATATTTAAAAATCAATTATCCTTTTAAGCTAATATCTTTTCCAAATTATGAAAATAAATCATCGTCACTTGTTAAAATGTATTTAGATGGAGAAATTAATAAAAATCCATCTGAGATAAATCCATTTGCAGCATCTTCTTTTTATTCTGCTGACAGATATATATCTTATATGATAGATTGGAAAAAAGATTATGATAATGGAATAAATATTATTTCTGCTAGATATGTTAGTTCTAATGCAATACATCAAACACCAAAATTAAATTCTATCTATTGGGATAAATATTTAGATTGGCTATATGATTATGAATATAATAAATTACTTCTTCCAAAGCCAGATTTAACAATATTTTTAAGCATGTCTAAAGCCGTATCTAATAAGCTTATCGAAAAAAGAAATATAAAAAAAGACATACATGAGAGCGACAAAAATTATATAGATAAATGTTATGAATCTTATAATTATATTTGTAAAAAGCATAATTATAAGATTATTAATTGTTGTGATGGGATAAATCCATTAACAAAAGAAAAAATTTTTGATAAAATATTAAAAGAAATTCAAGGAGTGCTTTAGTATATATGCTAGAATTTAGAAATCTTATAATAGAAGATAAAGAGTGGGTAAATATTTGTTTGAAAAAATCAAATTTTCAAGCAAATGAATATAGTTTTTCAAATAATTATATTTGGAGTTCTGTAAGTAATATAAAAATTGCTAAATTTGATAATTTTTGCATATTGATGTATACTGTCGACAAGGTTTATTTTTTATTTCCATCAGGATTTGGTGATTATTCAAAATTATTTAAATCTTTAGAAGAATATTGTATTTATAATAATATAGATTTAAATATTGATGGTATAACAGATCAAACAAAAGACATACTAATTAATATTTTTAAAGATAGACTAGCTATTTTTGAAGACAGAGATAAGTTTGATTATATATATCTTTCAGATGATTTAATTAATCTAAAAGGAAAAAAATATCATAGTAAAAGAAATCATATCAATAGATTTAAAGAAAAAGAATGGACATTTGAAAAAGTTTCTGATAAAAATATCCAAGAATGTTTAGATATGAATAAAGATTGGATAGAATTAAATGCAGATGAAAATGATGATGATTTTAAAGATAAAATGAAAGAACATATTGTCGTGAATACTGCTATAAAAAACTGTCAAATTTTAGGATTGATAGGTGGAATTTTAAGACAAGAAAATAAAATAGTTGGTATGTCTTTTGGAAGAGAGTTAAACGATAATACTTTTCATGTTTTAATAGAAAAAGCATATTATAATATTCAAGGTTCATACCCAACTATTAATAGGGAATTTATATATAATTTTGCAAAAGATTATATATATGTAAATAGAGAAGAAGATATGGGCTTGGAGGGTTTAAGAAAATCAAAATTATCATATAATCCTGTATATCTTTTGAAAAAATATAAAGGATATATAAAGGTGTAAAATGATAGATAGTATTTGTAATCCTAATTATAATGATATTGAACAAATAAAAAAACTTCTTTTTATTTGTTTTCAAGATGATTTAGAAGATGGTAAAACATCAGAAAATATGGATTTAAACTATATAAATTTTTATATAGATAATCTTTTTGAGTATAAAAATTGTTTTATATATAAAAGAAATAATGATATAATTTCTACACTTTTTTCTATTCCAACCGAGATTTATATAGAACATAAAAAATATAAAGCTAGTTATATATATGCTGCTTGTACTTTGCCAGAATATAGATCAAAAGGCATTATGAAAAATCTTATAAATTATATTTGGGAATATGATAAAAATAGAAATTACGATTTTTCTATTCTTGTTCCAGGCGAAAAAAGTTTATTTGATTATTATTCAAAACTAGGTTATAAAATTTTTTCTTCTTATTGTAGAGAAACCTTAAATTTACATGATAATATCAATTTAGAATTAAAAGATATAAATATTGAAAAAATTGATAATTGGCATGAATTTTTATATTTTAGAAATATTTATCTTAAAAAAAATTTTAATATTTATGCTAAATTTGAAAATTTTTTTTATAATTATGTTTATAAAGAAATTTCTTTCACTAATGGCGTTATATATAAATTTAGCATATTGGGTGAGTATAAATTTTTTGTTTTATTTTCATCTAATGATGATTCAGAAAAAATGTATATCAAGGAAACAAATATTACATTAGACGAATTTGATATTTATGGTTATACAATATTAAGATATTTTAATATTGAAAAAATATCTATAAATATTCCTTGTAATATTGGTGAGGAAAATTCATTTTCAATGTATAAAAAAATTGGAGATATTGATATATCTTTAAAAGGTAAGACTTATTTCAATTTTGTTCTGGATTAAAATTCTTGTGACTAATTACTTGTTTTAGTAAAAAAATTAATGTTAGATAATAAAATAGCAATATGTTATCCATCTTTTTCAAAGTATTTAGATAAATTAAAAATCGATTTGTATTTAGTTATTAATTTTTAAAAGATATAATAATATGTACAACTATTGGATTTACTTTTGACATTATAAAAAGATTAATTGACGTTGATGCTATAGAAAAATTAAAGGCGGATATTATATGGAAAAAATAGATATAAGAAAAATCAAGACAGAGTTGCGTAATCAATTTAAAGATAGAAGAAGAAAAATGCCGTATATTAATAAAGCGGAAAAAGATTTTTTTATATTTAATAGAATTATATCTACAAAGGAATTTATCAATTCAGATCTTGTATTAACTTTTGTTTCTACCGATATTGAAGTTAATACAAGATCTATAATTAATTATGCCCTTAATCAGGGTAAAAAAGTTGGTGTTCCTAAATGTTTTCCAGATTCTCACATGGAGTTTTATTATATAAATTCCATAGATGAATTATCTCCTGGATGTTTTTCTGTTTTAGAGCCTAATATAAATGATAATAATATGGTATTAGATTTTTCTTCCTCAGTGTGTGTTGTCCCAGGATTGGGCTTTGATATGGAGGGATATAGGCTTGGATATGGAAAAGGATATTATGATAGATATCTTTCAAGATATACTAATAATATGATTGGAATTTGTTATGCATCTTGTTTAAAAAGCACACTACCTCATGGTAGATATGATAGAAAGATAAATATTTTAATTACAGATAAATTTACAAAAAGATTTAGTTAGATTATATTACTGGAGGTTTATATTGAGTTATAATATGAAAAAAAATAAAGTATATAAAAGAATTTTTTGTATAGCGATAATGTTAATTATTTCTATACTAATAGCTATAGGAACATTATTTATAGCGAAAGATGTAGTTGGACTTAGAGGTAATTCTGAAGAAAAGAAAATAATAATTCCAAAAAATTCATCTGCAAAAAATATTGCTAATATCTTATATGAAAATGATATTATTGATAGCTCTATTTTATTTTTAATATATTCTGGTATAACAAATTCGTATAAAGAGTATAAATATGGACAATATTCTTTAAATAGTGATATGCCATATGATATAATCAGCGATATTATTAAAAATCCATCTAAAAATACAGAAGATTTATCTGTAACTTTTCCAGAGGGAATTACATTGGATAAGTATGGTGAAATTTTAGAAAATAATAATATTATAACAAAAAATGAATTTATAGAAGAAGTAGAAAAAATTGATATATATAATGAGTTTAAAAATCAAATTATAAAGAATGAATTAATTTTTTATAAAATGGAAGGCTATGCATTTCCTGATACGTATAATTTTTTTCCTGGAGAATCTAGTAAATCGGTTGTTAATAAAATATTTATAAAATTTAAAAATATAATAACAGTTGACATCTTAAAAAGAATAGAAGAATTAGATATGAGATTAGATGAGATTATAACACTTGCGTCTATTATACAAAATGAGGCTGGAGATAAAAGCGAGATGAAAAAAGTTTCATCAGTTTTTCATAATAGGATAAATAATAAATCAGTTTTTCCTAAGCTTCAGTCTGATCCAACCAAAAAATATGTAAGAGAAACTATATCTAAGAGTATAATAGATACAAGTGATAACATAAAAAATGCATACGATACTTATAAGAGTGAGGGATTTCCGCCAGGACCAATTTCAAATCCGGGATTAGATGCAATAATGGCAGCTATTTATCCGGATGAAACGCCTTACTATTATTTTTGTAGCAATCTTAAGACACGAGAATTTTTTTATGCAATTACTTTGGATGAACAAGAAAAAAATTTAATTAAAGCTGGATTACGTTAAACTATAGGAGATGAATTTATATTGAAAAATAAATTGGAAGTATTATCGCCTGTTGGAGATTTGGAGAGGCTATATGCTGCCATACAATATGGAGCAGATGCTATTTATTTAGGTGGAACAGATTTTGGAATGAGAACCTCTACTAACAATTTTACGTTTGATGAAATGAAAAAAGGTGTAGATTTTGCTCATTCAAATAATGTAGAGGTATATCTAACATGTAATACAATCCCAACAAATGAGGAAATGGATATTCTTCCGGAATTTTTAAAAAATGCTGAAAAATCAGGGGTTGATGCATTTATTGTTGCAGATATTGGAACATTGTCTTTGGCTAAAAAACATACACCAAATATGGAAATACATATATCTACACAAGCCGGTATTATGAATTATTCTACTGCAAATGCAATGTATGATTTAGGTGCCAATAGGATTGTTTTAGCCAGAGAGCTATCTTTAGAAGATATAAAAATTATCAGAGATAAAACAAATCCTAATATAGAAATAGAAGCTTTTGTACATGGTGCTATGTGTATGGCATTTTCTGGTAGATGTTTGATTTCTAATTATATGTTAGGAAGAGATGCAAATAGGGGATCTTGTGCACAGCCTTGTAGATGGGAATATTTTCTTATTGATGGACGAAAACCAGATATTAGATATCCTATTTTCGAGGATGAAAAGGGAACACATATATTAAATGCTAAAGATCTTTGTATGATAGAATATATTGACAAAATTGCTGATGCTGGAGTTAGTAGTCTTAAAATAGAAGGAAGAGCAAAATCATCATACTATGTTTCTGTTATTACAAATGCATATAGATTAGCTGTTGATCAATATTATAAAGATCCAAAAAATTTTAAGCTGGATAATTGGATATTAGATGAAGTTTTTAAGGTTAGTCATCGTAAATATTCTACTGGATTTTATTTTGGAAAACAAAGTGATAGTGAGTATTATGAAAATGGTGGATACTCTAGAAACTATGATATAATAGCAGTTATTAACCAACATAAAGATAATTATTTAGAGTGTACTCAAAAAAATAAATTTTCTATAGGGGAAAAAGTTGAAATAATGCAACCAGGTAAAAAACCTATAGAGTTTATTATTCAAAATATTATAGATAAAGATAAAAATCTTTCTATTGAGAGCGCCTGCCATGCAACTATGAAAATTAATATACCATTTGATCTAGAAGAGATAATATCAGGCTCTATTATTAGAAGATATAAATAAAAATAGATACTAAGTATTGTACTTAGTATCTATTTTTATTTATATCTGATTTATAAAATTTTTAATATTCTCTATAATTGTTTGTATTGTGTTTTTTTCAAAAGGAGAGTTAAGATTTACTTTATTTATAGAATTAATAAAATTATCATTTCCACCAATTTTTACAAATTCTATATATTTATTAAAAGCATTTTCAAAATTTTCTTGCGATAAGCTCCAAAATTGCAGCGCCATAGTTTCTGCTAAACAATAGTCTATATAATAGAAAGGCGTCATATATATATGTAATTGTCTTTGCCATCCAGAACCATCTTTATAAAAAGGTATATCATCAAAATTGATATACGGTCTATATATTTTTTCTAATTCAAGCCATTTTTCATCTCTTTCATTTGAAGACATTTCAGGATTTTTATATAAAATATGTTGAAAATGATCTACCATTGTTCCATATGGTAAAAAATTAATACTATGTTCTATTTGAGCTAATTTTGCTTTTTCAACATCCTCTTTATAAAATAAATCTAGCCAAGGCCAAGCAAAATATTCCATAGCCATAGAGTGAACTTCACATGTTTCTAAATTCGGCGATTTTATTTCACATATTTTTTCATCTTTAGTTAAATATCCAGCTAAAGCATGACCAGCTTCATGTGTAAATACATCTACATCTCCACTTGTTCCATTGAAATTAGAATATATAAAAGGTGATTTATAGTCATAAATAAATGTACAATATCCACCAGCAGCTTTATTTGGATTTGAAATTAAATCAAATAATTCATTATTTATCATAAAATCAATAAAATCTTTAGTGATATCACTCATATTTGTATACATTTCTTTTCCTGCTTGTATAGTATCATCAAAAGTTCCAAATGGCTTTGGATTTCCATCTTTAAAAGAAAAAATATCATCATATATTTTCATATCTGTTAAAGATATACGCTTGGATTGTTTTTCTTTAATTTTTATCAAAAATGGAACAACTAAGTCTATAATATTTTTTCTATATATTTCCACATCTTTTTCATTATAACAATCTCTACCCATTCTTGAATATCCAACTGGTGTAAAAGAATCATGACCTAATGATGTTGCAATTTCATGTCTTGTATTAATTAATTTATCAAAAATTCTATCTAGTTCTGGCTTAATATTTTTCAAACATAAACCTTCCGCAAGAAAAGCACTTTTTCTAATATCTCTATCTTGATTTGATTTATATGGAGTTAAAGAAGCTAAATTTAACTTTTCACCATTAAAATCTACACGAAGAGAGGCTATTAAATTTTGATATTCAACTTTTAAAGCATTTTCTTCTTGGAGAAGATGTATAATGTTTTTTGAAAAAGTCTCCATAGATATTTTTAAATTTGAAATAAATATTTCTCCAATATTTGCTTTTATATCATTTATATATTTTGATTCTAAAATTTCTTTATATAAAATTTGAACTTTTTCCTCTATAATTGGGGATGAAGACATTATAAATTTATATTCATCTGTATAATATTTATCTTTTGTATCAATTGTATGCCTTATATGTGCTAAAGTCTGCATAGTTTTAAATGATTTTATTAATTCTTCATGATGATTTATATATTTTATTTGTAATTGATAAGAATCTGAATTTTTAAAATTTTGTATAATATCATTATACTTAGATAAAATTAATTCTATATTTGGTCTTATATATTTCATATTTGAAAATTTCATATGATCTCCTTTAAATTTTATTATTTTATTATTTTATTTTAAGTCTTATTCTGCTTTTTTATTAATCTAATATCATTTCCATAAAATTTTAATATATCAAAAGAAATAAGACGTGAAACAACACGATCAGAATATCTTGAAAATATATCATCTTGATTTAAATTTGAGTTTATTATAATTGGTTTGGATAAATTTATTCTAGAATTTATTATATTATATAAAAGACTTGAATAAAAATTTGATTCGAATTCTGTTCCTACATCGTCTATTATAAGTAGATCACAGTATATTATTGTATCTAAAGTTGAGTTTAAAGAGGAAACTTTTCCAAAATGTTCGGATTCTACAGATCTAAATAAATCTTGTGCAGAACCATAGATAACGTTAAATCCAGAATTTATAACATTATTGGCAATTGCAAAAGATAGGTGTGTTTTACCTAAACCTGTATTACCCATCATAAAAATATTATTTGAATTAATATTAAAATTATCTGAATATTTAATGCAATATAAATATATTTCTTTCATTTTATTTTTAAATTCTTCTGGATATAATGAAAGATCAAAACTTTGAAAACTAGATATATTTAAATTAGAAGAATTTATTAATTCTTTTGCTTTGATTTTTTTAATTAAATGTTTAAAACATTCACAAAGTGATCCAAGTTTATAACCAGTATCATTGCATATATTACAGCTATAGTCTAGTTGTAGATAATTTTCAGGATAACTATTTTCAACTAAAAGTTCTTTTATGCTAGCCTGTATATCCAAATTATTTATTTTGATTTGATTTAATTTATTTTTAAAAAAAACATCTGTTTTTTGACCTTTAAATAATAACTTAGAAATCTTTATAGAAGTTGTAGATAAAGCTTTTTTCATTTCACAAATTTCAGGAATTTTTTCATAAACCTCTAATAATTTTTTATTGTATCCAATTTGAGCAGATATTCGTTTAGTATTCATTATATCTAGAGCTTTTTTAAATGCCATAAATTTTTAAAACTCCTATATTTATATAAAAAACTATAATTTAGAAATAGTTTCTGATAATTTATCAAATACATCTTCAGAAAAAGATGATATATTATTTTTATTATATTTTTTGACATTGGTTTTTTTATTTGATTTAATTTTTGGTTTTATATCTAAGATTTGTGATAAAGAAGTTATATTGTTTAAATTCCAATCAGTAAGTATTTTATTTATATATGGAAAAGAAATTTTTCCAATATTATCGATAGTTTTATTGTATGCTTCTTTTATTATGTCTTGAGAAAAATTAAATTCAGTAAACCATTTGTCAATATAATTTTTTTCCCATTCGGATAAAGCCCGATTATTTATCCCAAAAAGCTTAGAGATATTAAAATGATTAGATTTTGATTCTTCTATATTTTTTAAATATTTTTCTGCTAATTCATGTGTATGAATATTTTTTTTATCCCAATCATTACAGATAGATTTTACATATCGTATACTCATTTTATTTATTTTTATACAATATTCAAAAACCATTAGCAAGACATCTGGTTTTATATGTGTTGAATTTAAAATAGATGTAATAGTTGTTTTTTCAATATATGTAATTGGTCTAGAAATAATTTGTTCTATATGATTATATATTTCTTTAATATCTATAGATAACGTTTCTTTTTGTATATTATTTAATTCTAAATTTTTTTCTATATCTATAGACTTTATAGATTCTCCAATTTCAAATTCTAAATTATCAAAATGTTTAATATTTATAATATTTTTATCTAAAGAATTTGTTTCAAATCCATTTAAAATAGTTTCTGGAAGAATATTTTCTTTTATCCAAAATTTTATTATAATTATATAATCTATATCTTTATATTTAAAAAAATGTTCAATATTTTCAATAGAAATATTGTTACTTATATTTCTTAATAAATATATAAGTATATTGATATATTTATAGTCTATAGTGTTTATATATTTGTCTACTATTTTGGTAGGGATAGAAAAGTTTGTTTCTATTTGATTAAAATTTAAAAATAAATTCATGAATTTTCCCTTTTTAATTATTCTAGAGAAAAATCTTCTTTAGAATATTGTTTTATTCGCATAGAATGTTTTGGTATTCTTTTTAAAGGTGAATACTTAAAAAAATTGCAAAATTCGTCATTTTCTTTTTTATTAGAGATTTTAACACAAGATACCACTAATAGCTTTAAATCATTTATCTTAGAATTGTTTTTATTATATTCACAATATTCACATGATGGAGAGATGTCTTTTCTAAAATAATTTTTAAACATTATTTATTCCTTTTATGAAATTTCTTTTTAATAATTATATCATCTTTATAAATTGATAACAACAAAAATATTGATAAAATAATTAGTGATATTGAACCATATGTAGATGAAGAAGTATTTATATAATTATTATAGTTATTAAATGTTTCTATTGATATATTTAAATTTGTTATAAATAAGTTAGTTATAATAATAGAAATTATTCCATGAAATAATCTTGTTATAAAAAAAAGTTTTAATGATATTCCAGAATTTAGAAATATACCATATATTTGAAATAATAAACAAACTCCTCCTATCGAAGTTAAAAAAACTAATATAGGGATCATATGTTTAAATTGATGTATAAATAAATTATTTATACCATAAGAAACTTCTAAAAAACTTGTGAATAAATTTTTTATCCAATCTATAGGAATAATAATATTAATAATATTAGAATTATTTAATATTGATATGATTATAGCAAATGTTAATATAAAACCACATGTTATAGATATAGTTTTTATAGCGTTAGAAACAGAAGATACAAATCCTTCTGAAAAAGATAATTCTTTTGTATTTTCTTGTTTTATATATTCAATTTTTTTAAATACAGATATAAAAAACCCTATTATTAAAGAAGCAATCGTATGTGAAGCAAATATAATTAAACCTATATATATATTATTAAATATCGGTATAGATAAAGCTCCTATTAAAAAAGAAGGTCCACTATTATAGCAAAAGCAAATCATTCTATTTGCTGTTTTTAATGAAATAGTTTTATTATCTATTAAATTTCTTATAAGTTTTGCACCGATAGGATATCCTCCTATCATACTCAAAATAATTATATAACTTAATTTTGGATCTATTTTTAAAATATATTTTGTTATAGGATAAAAAGGAAAAAAAAGTATTTTATGAACTTTTGTATTCATAATAAAGTTTGATAAAATCATAAAAGGAAATAATGCAGGAATAATTATATATAAACAATTTTCTATACTTTTTTTTAAATCTTTAACTAAATAATTTGATGAGATTAGAAGGGAAAATATACTTAGTAAAACTATTATGCAGACGATAAATAGAATAATTTTATTTATATTTAATTTTATAAAATATGATTTTTGTTTTTGATTCATTTATATACCTCTTGATTATTAAAAATTATTTTAAATAGTATATGCTTGAAAATTTTATAATATAATTTAAATAATTTATAAATATATTTTTGGGGGTGATTATTTGAGAAAAAGAAAAAAAGAAAATATAAAAAAAATCATGTCAAATATTAAAGAAGTTGCTTCATCAATGGTTAAAACAGAATCAAGGATTGAAATGATAGGAAATAAAGAAGCTATTATAGAAGGATGTAACGGAGTTATTGAATATGATGATTTTATCATAAGAATAGCAACTAAACATCAAGAAATAAGGTTTGTAGGAGATAATTTGCAACTTAAATGTTTAACGAATGAAAATATTATAATAACTGGTTTTATAAAAAATATAGAATTTATAGATTAGGAGATATTTATATGTATATTATGAAATTATTACGTTCATGTAAAGGGTATATAATATTTTCTGTAGATGGCAATTTTCCCGAAAGAATTATTAATATGATATCTTCTAGAAATATATTAATTTGGAATATAGAAAAAAAAAATGGATCTATTAATATATATACAATAGCAAAAAATTATAAAGAAATATCTAAATTAGCTAAAAAAATAGGTTTAAAAACAAAAGTTATTGAAAGAATAGGTATATATTTTTTTATTAATCGGTATAAGAAGCGTATTGGAATTTTAATTGGTTTAATAATGTTTATTTCTATTTTATTATTTATGCAAAATTTTGTTTGGACAATAAATATTTATGGAAATAAAAATATATCATCTGAATATATTTATGAAAAAATTGAAGAATATGGATTAAAAAAAGGTTCATTTATCCCCTTATTAGACTTTAAACAGATTCAGAAAGATTTGATGATAGATCTAGAAAATATATCTTGGCTATCTATAAATGATAGGGGAACTAATGTAGATATAGAAATTAGAGAAAGTGTTGAAAAACCTGATATAAAAGATGAACATCCTGTTCCCAAAAATATAATAGCTTCTAAAAATGGTAAAATATTAGAGATGAATATATTTGAGGGAGATAAAATTTTAAACGTAGGTGATTATGTTTTAGAAGGAGATTTAATAGTTTCAGGAATGTATAAAGATAAATATGAAAATGAATTTATAGTTTCTGCTAATGGAAATGTTATTGCAGAAACTTTATATAAAAAAGAGTTTAGTATAAAGTTATATAATGAGGAAAAAAAATATATTAAAAATAAATCAAGATATATATTAGATTTTTTTGGAATAAAGATTCCTTTATACATAGCCACAAAGATAGAAGGATATTATGATATTGAAAAAAGTTTTAAATCTTTAAATATATTTGGAAAAACATTTCCTATAACTATATATAAAAACAAATATAATATATTTTATATGGAAGATATAACGCTTACAGAAGAAGAAGCAGATATAGCTCTTGAAAAATATTTAGAAGATTATGAAAAATTTGATTTAAATCAAATTGAAATACTTGAAAGAAGTATTTCAAAATCAATAATAGATAATGAGGTTTTTTATAAAATAGATTATATATGTAAAGAAAATATCGCTAAAGAAAAAGATATAGAATATTAATATTTATACAAATATGTTATAATAAAACAAAACTTTATATGAAGAGGAAGTTGTCTTATTATAGAAAAAATTATTAATATAAACGAAATTTTTAAAATTAGAAATCTATTTGGACTTTTAGACAATAATATTAAAATCTTAGAAAAAGAATTTGATGTAATTATAAGTAATAGAAATAATGAAATTAAAATAAAAGGTGATTCTGATGATATTGATAAAGCATATAAAACTATTTTATATATTTTAGAAATTATTGAAAATGGTGATATTATTGATGAAAATACTGTAAGATATTATTCATGTATGGTTAAAGAAGCAGCTATAGAAGATATGAAAGATATTAAAAATTCTTATGCATATGTTACATTTGACGGAACCCCAATAAAAGGAAAAACTCTATCACAACAAAAATATATTAATGATATTAGGAAAAAAACTATTGTTTTTGGTGTTGGACCAGCGGGAACAGGAAAGACATATTTAGCTGTAGCTATGGCTGTTTCTGCTTTTAAAAGTGGTTTAGTAAAAAAGATTCTTTTAACTAGACCAGCTGTAGAAGCAGGAGAAAAACTTGGATTTCTTCCAGGAGATCTTCAAGATAAAGTTGATCCCTATTTAAGACCTCTTTACGATAGCTTATATGAATTTTTAGGATCTGAATCATTTGAAAAGAATTTAGAAAGAGGAAATATCGAGGTTGCACCTCTTGCTTTTATGAGAGGAAGAACTTTAAATGACTCGTTTATAATTCTGGATGAAGCTCAAAATACTACTAAAGAGCAGATGAAAATGTTTTTAACAAGAATAGGAAATAATTCAAAAGTTGTTGTAACAGGTGATATAACTCAAATAGATATACCAGATAAATTTTCTTCTGGTTTAATAGATGCTATAAAAGTTTTGTCGAATACAAATGATATTAGTATTCGATATTTTGATAACATTGATGTTGTAAGAAATGTAATTGTTCAAAATATTATAAATGCATATGATGATTTTTATGGTAAGGATGATAAAGATGAATAGAAAAACAAACTTTAAAATATATATAAATAATACTCAATATTCTACAAAAATATCAATGATGACAAGGCTTGTTATAAGAAGATGCTGTAGATGTGTTTTAAAATATGAAAATATTAATTATAAAACTGAGGTTAGTATTGCTTTAATGGACGATTCTACTATAAAACATCTAAATAATAAATATAGAAAAAAAAATGTTACTACGGATGTCTTATCATTTCCTATAAATGATGTTATGTATGGTGAGAGAAATCAAAAACTATTAGGAGATATAGCTATTTCTATTCCACAAGCAAAAAAACAAGCAGAAGAATATGGACATACATTAATGGGAGAGATAGCTTTTTTAACTGTTCATGGTATGCTTCATCTTCTTGGATATGATCATCAAGTATCTAAAAAAGAAGAAAAAATTATGTTTAATAAACAAAATAAAATTTTGTCTTATTTAGGTATTAGATAAGGAGAATATTACTATTGTTTTTTAAAAAATTTTTAAAATTTTTAAATAGCTTTAAAAATGCTTATAATGGAATATTATTTTGTATAAAATCTGAAAGAAATATTAGAGTTCATATATTTATTTCAATATTTGTATTAGTTTTTTCCATTTTTTTTAAATTTGATAAAATTATATATTTAATACTATTTTTAATATGCTCTTTAGTTATATCTTTTGAAATGGTTAATACCGCTATTGAAAAATTTATTGATAGTAAATTTATAGGATATAATGGATCTGCTAAAATAATAAAAGATATATTATCTGGATCTGTTTTAATTTCTGCTTTTTTCGCTTTTATTTCTGGATGTTTAATTTTTTTATATAATATAAAAAAATTTATATATGTTATAACACTTATTATAACTAGCCCTATTCTAATAATACTATTTTCAATAATTATATTATTGGGGATATGGTTTATTTTTAAATATAATTAGGAGTATTTTTATGAATGATGATAAAAAAGTTGTTTTTGTATCTATAGTAGGAAAACCAAATGTTGGAAAATCTTCTATATTAAATGGTTTATTAGGGTCCAAAATTTCTATAGTTACTAGAAAACCTCAGACAACGAGAACAAAAATTACGGGGATCTTAACAAAAGATAATTATCAATATATTTTTATTGATACCCCTGGACATCATCAGGCAAAAACAAAATTAGGAACCGAAATGGTAAAAGGAATCTTTCAATCTATGGATGGTGTAGATTTAATCTTGTTTATATTAGATGCATCATCAAAAATAAATGACAAGGAAAAAGAATTATTACAAAGTTTTAAACAAGGAAACCAAAAAGTTTTTTTAATTTTAAATAAGATAGATCTTATAAAAAACAAACAATCTTTAATTCCAAAAATAGAAGATTTTTCAAAATTATATCCTTTTGAAGAAATTATACCTATTTCAGCAAAAACTGAAAATGGACTTTCTATTATTTTAAAAGAAATAAAAAAATATGCATCACCTAGTAATTTTTATTTCCCGGAGGATAGTATAACAGATAAATCTGAAAGAGTTATTGTTTCAGAAATAATAAGAGAAAAAATTCTTATGAATATGCATGATGAAATACCTCATTTTGTTGCTGTAAATGTTGAAAGCTTTAAATATTTTAGTAATAAATTAAATATAGAAGCTGTTATATATTGTGGAAAAGACACCCACAAAGGCATGATTATTGGAAAAGATGGCGAAATGTTAAAAAGAATATCTACTATGGCTAGATTGGATATAGAAACTCTTTTATCTTGTAAAGTTAATCTACGTTGTTGGACAAAAGTTAAAAAAGATTGGGTAAATAGTAATTTTCTTCTTAATAGTTTTGGTCTGTCAAATTAATCTTTTTGAATAAAATAACATCTAGTTACATAACATATCTTTAAGATTATTTTATTTAAGGAGATATTTTATGAAAGATAAATATTCTAAATTTTTAAATTGTGATAGTGATATAATTTATAAAAAATATCAAAGTATTTATTATATTACTAGTAAAAACGATGATATAGGGGAATCTGATGGAGTTCAAAATGAATGGAATAATTCTTCGGAAAAAACTGGCATTTCATGAAGATAAAATAATAACTGTTTTGTCAGAATCATATGGTGTTATAGATATAATTATAAAAAGAAAAGAAAAACAACTTAATATTATTAGTGAGGTTTTGTCATTCTGTTCTTTTTATATTTATAAAAAAAAAGATAATTATTTTTTAAAACACCTATATATTAAAGAAAGTTTTTACAGTCTTAGTTCTGATTTAGAAAAATTTACTATTTCTAGTTATTTTTCAGAAATAATTATATTTCTTTTATCCAATGAAAATAATACAAAAGATTATATATATTTATTAATGAATAGTTTATTTTTAATCAAATATGATAAAAGAGATATAATTTTCATCAAATTTGTATTTGAATTAAAAATTATATCCTTAGAAGGTTTTATGCCCGATGTTGCTTATTGTAAAGTATGTGGCATTTACGAAGAAGATTTTATGTTTTTTTGTTTATTAGAAGGTTGTATATATTGTCAAAAGTGTAATAAATCTAATAGTGGTCTGGTTAAAATATCATTAAGTGTTTTAAAAGCTATGAGATTTATCATATATTCTGATATACAAAAAATATTTAATTTTAATTTATCCGATTTAAATAAAGAAATATTATCTAATATAATAGAAAGATATTTTATTAATAATACTAGTGAAAAATTTAAATCTTTAGAAATATATAAATCTCTTAATAATAATTTAAATGGAGAATGTAATGTATAATATTGAAAAATATAAAAAAGTATTAGAATTAGATAAAATTCTTAATATATTATCTGAAATAACTTGTTGTGAATATGCTAGACAAAAAGTTTTAGATATAGTTCCATCTACTAGTTTAATATATGTTAAAGACAGTGTTGAAAAAACAAATGATGCGTATAATCTTTTATCTAGATATGGATCACCATCATTTTTAAATATAAAAGATCCTTCATCTTCCTTACAAAGGTCTACAATAGGAGGATGTTTAAATATTTCCGAGATACTAAATGTTGGAAAGATTTTAAGTTTATCCAGAATATTGATAGAATATTTTAATCAATATTCTGATAAAAAGTCTATAGATAAAATTTTTAATAAATTATATAATATTTCTTCTTTAGAAAAAAAAATATTTAACAGTATTTTATCATATGATGAAATATCTGATGATGCAAGTTTAGAATTATCTTCTATACGTTCTAAAATAAAACAGTTATATATAACATCAAAGCAAAAACTTGAAGAAATGGTTAGGTCTTCTCATATACAAAAGATGTTACAAGACTCTATAATTACTATGAGAAATGGAAGATACGTTTTACCTGTAAAATCAGAACATAGAGGAGATATTAAAGGTCTTGTACATGACAGTTCTTCTACGGGATCAACTATATTTATCGAGCCTATGTCAATAGTTCAAATAAATAATAAAATAAAAATTTTATTATCAGAAGAAGAAAAAGAAATAGAAAGAATCTTATTAGAATTATCGCAAGAATGTTTTTCTAATCATAAAACTATACTTAATAATTTTTTTAGTTCCATTGATATAAATATAATATTTTCTAAAGCTCAACTTGGATATAAAATGAATGGAGCTTCTCCTATTATAAATGATAAAGGTATAATAGATTTAAAAAAAGCAAGACATCCTTTATTAGATAAAAACATAGTTGTTCCAGTTGATATATCTATTGGAGAAAGCTATAAAGGTATGATTATTACTGGTCCAAATACAGGTGGTAAAACAGTTGTTTTAAAAACTATTGGTCTATTTTGCCTTATGGTAATGTGTGGTCTTCTTTTACCTGTTAAAGATAATAGTCAAATATCTATATTTAGCAATATACTTGTAGATATTGGAGATGAGCAGAGTATAGAACAAAATTTATCAACTTTTTCTTCACATCTTACTAATATTATAAAAATTTTAAATATTGCTGATAATAAAAGTTTAGTTATTTTTGATGAAATAGGTTCAGGTACAGATCCTGTTGAGGGATCTGCTATTGCTATTTCTATTATAGAATCTTTAAAACAAAAGGGGTCAACTGTTTTAGCGACTACCCATTATTCAGAAATAAAAGCATATGCTATTAAATCTGAAGATATAGAAAATGCATCTTGTGAATTTGATATAAAAACTTTATCTCCTACATACAAATTAATTGTTGGATCGCCTGGAAAATCTAATGCATTTTCTATATCAGAAAAGCTTGGACTATCACAAGATATATTATCTTATGCAAAAAAACTAGTTTCATCAGAAGATAAAATGTTTGAGAATGTTATAGAGAGTCTTGAAATTTCTAGGATAAAATATGAAAAATTATATCAAGATGTTGAAAAGAAAGAAAAAGAAATAGATACAATAAAAAAAGAAATAGAAAAACTTAAAAAAGATTCTTATAATGAAAAAGAAAAAGAAATACTTTTAGGTAAAGAAATGGCTCAAAAAATAATTGATGAGGTTAAAATAGAAGCAGAAATTTTAACAGAAGAAATAAAAAAAATAAATAAACTTAAAAATTCAAATGTTATTGATATAAATAGCAGTATATTAAAAAGTCAATTAAAAAAAATATACGATAAATCTAATCCAGTTATAGATAAGATTGATGACAATTATATTCTTCCTAGAGATGTAAAAATTGGAGATAATCTTCTTGTAGTTGATATAGATAAAAAAGGAATTGCGATTTCAACTGTTGATAAAAATGGAAATATTATGGTTCAACTTGGTATAATGAAGAGTAAAATAAATATAAAAAATTTAAGACTTCTTGAGCAAACTAAGGTTCAATTTAACGGAAGTGTAACAAGAACTGTTAGAAGTAAAAAAGATAGAAAAGTGTCTACTGAACTTGATTTAAGGGGATATACAGTCGAAGATGGTTTAATGGAGGTTGATTCTTTTTTGGATAATTGTTTGATGACAGGTGTAGATGTGGTGAGCATTATTCATGGAAAAGGAACAGGAGTTTTAAGAACAGCTGTTCATAGACATTTAAAGAGTTGTAAATTTATAAAATCTTTTCGACTAGGAGTTTTTGGAGAGGGAGAGTCTGGAGTTACAATTTTAGAGATAAAATAAAAAATCTTCTTTATATTAATAAAGAAGATTTTTTTTTATTTACAAAGTGAAGTTATATTACAGGATGAACATCCATTATTTTTACAAGGTTGGATTTTATTATTACATGAATGTTTTTTGCAACAGCAAGGATGCCTATTACATATACAACATATAGGAGGTAGAATTGGCTTTTTGCAACAGCAAGGATGACTATTACATATACAACATATAGGAGGTAGAACTGGATTTTTACAACAGCAAGGATGACTATTACATATATCACAATTTGTATATTTATTACAAACTCCTTTATATAGATAACTACAACTTAACCATCTTGGATGGGTAAAATTTGGCCAAAAAGGATCTCTACAACAAGATGGATATTTATATGCACAACCATTTGGATCTATACAGGTTCTATAATTCATTGAATTTTGAGACCCAATATTTCCTAGGCATATAGGGTTACATTTTACTGTTGGTTTTTCACAAGAAGATATTTCATTTCTACAGCATTCAGTGTTTGCATCTACATCATAATGGTGAGGACAACATCTTTTTCTTTTCATGTTATATAAAATATCTGGATAACTCTCACCTTCATAGCAAGGGTTTCGTATAGAATCTCTTCTAGAATATCCTACGTTTTTTGGATCTATTTTTCCACCATGGCAGATATTATTATTATTATGTTCGTTATAACAATTAGACATATATATTCTCCCTTCTAATATATCAGTACAGATATATTTACCTTATTTTATGCATGTTAGAGTTTATAAGTTAAACTATACTTATTCTTTCAAAAATTAGTCTATATTTTGACAATAGATATATATTAGAACATTTATAATATAATTTATAGATTGGGGGAATGATTTATTTCCAATATTATATATATAGATATACTGATAATTATAAATATGTTTATAAACTATTTGTTACTTATATCTAGTTCAAAATTTTTAAATATTAAACCACATTATGGAAGAATAATATTTTCTTCATTTGTAGGAAGCCTCTTTTCAATTATAATATTTTTTCCGAAAATAAATCTGATAATATTATTTTTAATAAAAATACTATTATCAGGAATAATAGTATTTATTTCGTTTGGATATAATAATATATTAACATATGGAAAAAATTTATTTGTATTTTTTCTAACTAGTTTTATTTTTGCTGGTTTTATATCTTTTATATGGTCTTTCTTTTCTCCAAACCATATGTATTATAATAATGGAGTTTTTTATTATAATATATCTGCGATTACATTAGTTATTACAACTATTATATGCTATTTTTTAATTGGTTTTATTAAACTTATTTTTAATAAATTTCAAAATAATCAATATTATGATGTCTTATTATCTGTTGATGGAAAAGAAATTTTAGGAAAGGGTTTTTTAGATACAGGAAATAATTTAATAGATATATTTACAGGAAAATGTGTAGTTATAACTGATTTTGAATATATTAAACATATAATCCCTAGTGATATTCATACTATATTTATAGAAAATATTGAAGATAGCTTGAAGAATCTTTCATTTACTAGTTTTGGAAAAAGGATAAAAATTATTCCATACAATGTTGTTAATGGGGAAGGTCTTATTATATCTTTTAAACCAGATAAATTTATTATAAATAATGGAATATCACTTGATGTATTGGTAGGTGTTTCTAAATCTGCTATATCAAATAATAATTATAATTTTTTATTAAATAATAATTTAAACATATAAGAGGTGTTAATGAATATGAATTTTATAAAAAAGATTGTTTTAAAATTACTTATAAATCTTGGGTTAAAAGAGACTGTTTATTATATAAATGGACCAGAAATTTTACCTCCCCCTTTATCTAAAACTGAAGAAAAAATTGTTTTTAAAAAACTTACAACAAATGAAAAATGGGCAAAAGAAAAACTTATAACTCATAATTTAAGATTAGTCGTATATATAGCTAAAAAATTTGAGTCAACTGGGATAGGTATAGAGGATTTAATATCTATAGGTACAATAGGGCTTATAAAAGCTGTAAATACATTTTCTGTAGAAAAAAATATAAAGCTTGCTACATATGCATCACGTTGCATTGAAAACGAAATATTAATGTTTTTGAGAAAAAATAATAATAATAGAAATGATATATCCATAGACGAACCTTTAAATATAGATTGGGATGGAAATGAACTTCTTTTTTCAGATATATTAGGTACAGAAAATGATACTGTAAATAAAAATATAGAAACAGAGGTTGATAAAAAGATAATAATATCAAGTGTACATAAACTTAATGATAGGGAAAAGTTTATAATGGAGATGAGGTATGGTTTAGAAGGATTTAAAAATCATACACAAAAAGAAGTGGCAGATATTATTGGTATATCACAATCTTATATTTCTAGGTTAGAAAAAAGAATAATAAATAGATTGAAAAAAGATATAGAAAAAGTTATTTAAGTAAAATGATATAGCATTTTACTTTCTTTTTGTGGTATAATATATTATAAAATAAATTGGATATTGATACTTACAAGGAGAAAAAAATTGAAAAAAAGATTTACTAAACGATCTGGAATATATGATGAAGTAAATAAAAAATGGGTTATTATTTTATTAGGTTTAATAACATTTATATTTATAATATTCACTATTATATCAATTAATTATGCTGTAAATCAGGTAGAAAAAGATAACTTTATAGGACAAAATAGTTCGGAGAGTTCATCTAGCGATATTTCAAATAGCGATAATCTTCCTATAGAAGTCTCATTTATACCGACCATTACAGAACATGATCCTGTTGAATATTCTTATTTTACAGATGCATATTTTATAGGTGATTCTATTACAGTTGGTTTAGGAAATTATTCTATAATAAATCAAAGCAATATTGTTGCAGATATAGGGTTAAATCTTCAAACTATTGATACTAAAAAAATAATAAATAGTCCAGAAGGTCTTGTGACTGCCTTAAAATCTTTGCAATTTAAAGATCCTAAAAAAATTTATATTATGTTAGGGTCTAATGGAATATCTTGGCAACCATCAGCTGTTATGGTGGATAAATACTCATCTTTTATAGACCAAATAAAAGCCCAACATCCATTAGCAGATATATATATATCTGCTATTCCACCTGTTACAAATGCTAAACAAAAATCTGATGCAAGATTTGCAAATTCAAAGATAGATGAGTATAATTTAACGCTTTTAGAAATTGCTAAGGAAAAAAAAGTTTATTATTTAAATTCTTCTATTTTAAAAGATGAATATGGTAATTTAATAGATTTATATGCTGAAAAAGATGGTATGCATATGAAAAAAGAAGCTTATCAAGCTTTATTTGAGTATTATTCTAGGCATACAAAAAAGGATTAGGGGATAGGGATTATGAAAACAAGAATTAATTATTGTCAGGTTTTATTTTTTATTATTATAATTTTGATTTTTTCTAGTTGTAATAATAAGAAATATTTATCTGATATAGATGTAAAAAAAACATCAGAAGAAGTTATAGCAAACTCATTATTTCCATCTATGATAGATGTCGATATTGGAAATATTGAAAAATATTATGAAATAGAATCTTCAAATATAGAAGATGTTTCGCTTTATATAAATGCATCTGGAGGATTTCCTGATGAATTATTTATTTCAAAATCAGAAGATAAAGAAAAAGCTGATATAATTCATAAAAATATAGAAAAAAGAAAAGAAATTTTGATAGAAACATTTAGAGATTATCAGCCAGATGAAATGTATAAATTAGAAGAATCTCAAATTTTACGTTATGGAAACTACAATATATTTATAGTTTCCGAAAATTCGGATGAAGTTGTAAAAGAGATTAAAAAATATTTCAAATAATTATTAATTTATTTGAAATCAAGAATAGGAGATTAGTAATGGTAAAAAAAATACCATATTATTTAATAACAGTTTTTATATTTTTATTATATATTTTTATATATGCACCAAATTTAAATCCTTTATACCAAGATGGTGCGTTTTTATGGTGTGTATTTATAACTATAGTTGTTATTATTTCCACTATAAAAACTACATTAAAAGAAATTATAGATAATGCGAAAAAAAGAAAAGATAATAATACACCATTTGTTTTTAAAAATATAGGGGATATCAACTTAGATTTTAATATGGCAAAGTGGGCAATATTTGTCATTATTGTAATTTGGTCATTATATTTTTTAGTTATTTTAGGATCATCTACATTATTTAACTGGAAAGCATATAGAGATCAAATGCAACAACCCGTTGAAAAAGAATTTACATCTAACATACAGGTTATAGATATAAACCAAGTGCCTATAGTTGACAAAAAACTTGCTTATAGGCTTGCTGATAAAAAATTGGGTGAAAAACCATCTTTAGGCAGCCAGGTTAGATTGGGAGAGCCAACTATACAACAAATTAACAAAAGCTTAGTATGGGTAGTACCTTTGCATCATTCTGGATTTTTTAAATGGATAACAAATTTATCTGGAACTCCTGGATATATAGTTGTTTCTGCAACAAATGCACAAAACGTAGAATATGTTGATACACATAAGATTAAAATACATCCAGATTCTTATCTTTTTGATGATCTTGAAAGAAGAGTTAGACTTTTTAAAAATTTATTTAAAGGAATTGTTGATTATTCTTTTGAATTAGATGATGAAGGAAATCCTTATTGGGTTGTAACTACATATAAAAATTCTAGAGGATTTGCACTTCCAGAAGCAGATGGAATAGTTTTGATAAATGCAAGTTCAGGAAAAATTGAAAATTATTCTTTAGAGGATATACCATATTGGGTAGACAGAGTTCAACCTGAAGATTATATAATGAATCAGATTAATAACAAGGGTAATTATATTCATGGTATATTTAATTTTTCTAATAAAGATAAATTTAAAACTTCCGCAGGAAGTGTAATAATATATCTAGAAGGAAAATGCTATCTATTTACAGGTATAACAAGTGTTGGTGCAGATAGCAGTGCCACTGGATTTTATATGGTAGACATGGTTACAAAAGAGCCAATCTTATATAGGATAAGTGGAGCAACAGAATATTCTGCAATGAGCTCCGCAGAAGGTAAAGTTCAAGATTTAGGATATATCGCAACTACACCAATTATTTTAAATATTTCTGAAAAACCAACTTATTTTTTGACATTAAAAGATAATGAAGGTTTAATAAAAAAATACGCTTATGTTTCCGTTCAAGATTATAGTCTAGTAGAAGTTGGAGATACTATAGTTGAAGCAGAGAATAAATATAAAAATTTATTATTAAATTCTGGTATTTCATCTACAAAAGATGATGCTGAAACTACCAGTAGTAGTATTTATAGAGTTTCTTCTTATATACAAAATCAAAAAACTATGTATAATTTTATACTCGATAATAATAAAGAAATATTATATTCTATGGATCAAAATATATCTCCATATATACATCTTACAAAAGAAGGAGATATTGTAGAAATAAAATATAGAAATATTGGAGATCAATATATTATTACTGAATTTATAAATAAGACTATTAATCCGTAATATAAAGTTGCATTATTATATAAATAATGCAACTTTATATATTTATTATCATATCTTATAATATATAAAAAATATTAAAAGAGGTGATAATATTTCTTTGAAAATTACTGATGATGCTTTTTATAAAAATAAAAAACATAAAAAAAACTTAATAATTTATAGAATAATATTTTTTTTATTAATAAATTTAATAATATTAGTTTTATTAGATATAAATTTTAGACCTATAATAAAAAATATGTCTGAATATCATGGAAAACTTTTAGCAGTTAAATCAATTAACCAAGCTGTATTTAATGAAATAAATAAAAATGAATATGATTCTTTAGATTTAGTTAATTTTTCAAAAGATATAAATGGAAATATAATAGGTGTAAATATAGATAATATAGGCATAAATAGAATACAATCTAGAATATCATATGCCATTGTAGAAAATATATTAGAGATTAAAAACCATAAAATAAAAATAAGATTAGGTACATTATTAGGATCCCATATATTTTCTGGAAGAGGTCCAGAAATGGATTTTATTATTGTTCCAAATGGAAATGTTTCGACCAATATTACAAGTGAATTTAACTCTGCAGGTATTAACCAAACTAATCATAAAATAAGCTTAAATATAGAGGTTAATATAAGTGTGATAATTCCTTGGCATACCACCAGAGTTACCGTTCCGTCTAATTTTATTTTATCAGATACTATAATAGTTGGAAATGTTCCCGAGTCTTTTACAGAAGTTATAACATCTGAAAAGGAGATAGAAGATATTATAAATGACTATTCAAATTAAATGATTCTAAAAATATATTTATAATCATTATACAGTAGTTGACATTTTAATTGTCCTATAATATAATTAAGCGTATTAAAATCAGAAATTATGTATATTTTTGATTGGGACAAATATTGGAGGCTAGATGATGAAACGTATTGGAAAACCAGTATTCTTTTTTATCTCTATTCTTATACTTTTATTTTCATTTTTATCTATATTCGGTTTTAAAACCTTATATGGTGATAGAGAAAATATTTATGTAAAAGGAGTAGGAGATATACGATTTGGTATTGATATTCGAGGTGGTGTGGATGTTACTTTTATTCCAGATGAAGAAACGGAAGATATAACAGACGAGCATATTGCTGCTGCTGAGTCTATTATAAAAGTTAGATTGATTTCACAAAATATAACAGACTATGAGGTTTATACGGATAATCAAAGAAAAAGAATTATTGTTAGGTTTCCTTGGAAGGCTAATGAAGAGGATTTCAATCCAGAAGAAGCAATTTCTGAATTATCAGCTACTGCAGAACTTACATTTAGGGAAAGTGATGAAAGAGATGATAGCGGTGAACCCATTGGTGTTACAAAAGATAATATTATACTAACGGGTGCTGATATAGAAAACTCTACTCCAAATATAAGTACAGAAAATCAAAAACCTGTCGTTTCTTTAACTTTAAATGAAAAAGGTAAAGAAAAGTTTTCTGAAGCAACCAAAAAACTATCTGAAAATTCTGGCAAAATATCTATCTGGTTAGATAATAATATTATTTCTGCTCCAACTGTTAATGCTCATATATCAGATGGAAAAGCAATTATAGAAGGATCATTTACACCAGAAGAAGCAAAATCGTTATCTGATAAAATAAATTCAGGATCTTTACCATTTAAGCTTAAAGCTGATAATTTTAGCACTATATCACCTACTTTAGGTACAAAAGCTAGAGATATCATGGGTTTATCTGGAATGATTGCATTTATATTAATATGTATATTTATGATTATAATTTATAGATTACCTGGATTTGTTTCCTCTATATCTTTGTTAGGACAAGTTGGAGGAACACTTGCTGCGATATCTGGATTTTTCATAATATTTCCAAGTTTTACACTTACATTGCCCGGTATTGCTGGTATAATTCTTGGTATTGGTATTGGTGTTGATGCAAACATAATAACATCTGAAAGAATTACAGAAGAAATAAATTCTGGAAAAACAATTGATGGAGCAATTTCATCTGGATTTAAAAGAGGATTTACAGCTGTTTTTGATGGTAATATAACTGTAATTATAGTAGCTATAATTCTTATGGGATCATTTGGACCACCTAATTCTTTCTTATCAAAGATATTTGAACCAATATTCTTCTTATTTGGTCCATCAACAGCTGGATCTATATATTCATTTGGATACACTCTACTAATTAGTGTAATATTAAACTTTATATTTGGTTTAACGGCTTCAAAATTTATGTTAAAATCAATATCTAAATTTAAATTATTTAGAAATCCAAAACTATATGGAGGGAAAATATAATGAAAAAAATAGATTTCATAGGCAAAAAAAATATATTTTTCACCATATCCATTATTTTAATATTAATTACAATAATTTCATCAATTCTATTTGGGGTTAATTTAGATATAAAATTTACTGGCGGTTCTATATCAACATACTCATATGAAGGTGATATAGATTTAGAAAACTTTAAAACTGCTGTAAAAGAATCTGTAAATCAAGAATTTACGGTTAGACAAACAGAAAACATACTAACAAATACAAAAAGTATAATTATATCACTAGCTTCTAAAAATGGTATAAGTAATGAATTGCAAAACTCATTAAATTCTAGACTGGATAAAGATTTTGAAGAAAATAAAATAGAATTAATAAATTCTGATAATGTTAGAGCGGACATAGGGAAAGAATTTTTTCTAAAATCTATTGTTGCTGTAATATTTGCAGCAATTATTATGATTATGTATATATCTTTTAGATTTAAAAAGATAAGTGGATGGTCTGCTGGAGTAGTTGCAGTTATAGCTTTAATACATGATTTAATAATAGTTTTTGGAGTTTTTGTAATATTCAAAATATCCATAAATGATAATTTTATAGCTGTATTACTTACTATATTAGGTTATTCAATAAATGATACAATAGTAATATATGATAGAATTAGAGAAAATAAAAAATTATTTGGTGGAAAATTAAATAGCAAAGATTTGGTTAATTTAAGTATAAACCAATCTTTAAGAAGATCAATTACAACTACTTTAACTACGGTTGTAGCTATGTTAATAGTTTCTATATTTGCAACTATTTATGGACTAAATTCTATAAATTCATTTGCTTTTCCGATAATAATAGGGATGATTTCTGGAGTTTATTCTACAATATTTATAGCAGGTCCATTATGGGTTTTATGGCAAGATAGAAATAGTCAAACTTCAAAAAATAAAAGAGTTAAGAAAAAAACAAAAAAATTATCAAGTTTATAAAAATAAAAAAAGAAGAAGGCTAAAAATATTGCCTTCTTCTTTTTTTTATGATATAATTATAAAAAATACGCAGGTTTGTTGTTGCTATTTGGTCTAATATTTTTATTAGTTTTTAGCTTTATACAACATTCCGTGGAAAAAACCAATTAGGAGGATTTTATATGGGCGTTGTATCTATGAAACAATTACTTGAAGCAGGGGTTCATTTTGGACATCAAACAAGAAGATGGAATCCAAAAATGGCAGAATATATATTTACAGAACGTAATGGGATATATATTATAGATTTACAAAAAACGGTTAGAAAATTAGAAGAGGCATATAAATTTGTTTTTCAAACAGCTGCTGAAGGAAGAGATATTTTATTTGTAGGAACAAAAAAACAAGCTGGAGATTCTATAAAACAAGAAGCTCTACGCTGTGGTATGCATTATGTAAATGCTAGATGGTTAGGTGGAATGATGACTAACTATAAAACTATAAGTAGAAGAATCGATAGATTAGCTCAATTAAGAAAGATGGAAGAAGAGAATATATTTGATCTTCTACCAAAAAAAGAAGTAATAAAATTAAACCTTGAAATTGAAAGACTTGAAAAATTTCTTGGTGGAATTAAAAATATGAAAAAGCTTCCAGGAGCTTTATTTATTGTTGATCCTAGAAAAGAAAAAATCGCTGTATCTGAAGCGCGTAAGTTAGGAATTCCAGTTGTAGCTATTGTTGATACAAACTGTGATCCTGATGAAATTGATTATATTATTCCTGGGAATGATGACGCTATACGTGCTGTAAAATTAATTTCTGCTGCTATGGCTAGTGCCGTATTAGAAGCAAGACAGGGTCTATCTGATGAAGAAGTAGAAACAGAGCAAAAAATAGAATCTGAAGTAGAAATTTCTAATACTGAAATTAAATAATAATTTAATTGTAAAATAGTAAATTGGAGGTAAATTTATGTCATTTGCTGCAAAAGATGTAAAAGTATTAAGAGAAAGAACCGGCTGTGGAATGATGGACTGCAAAAGAGCCTTAGTTGATTCTGATGGAGATATGGATAAAGCAATTGAAATTTTACGTGAAAAAGGTCTTGCAGCTGCCGCTAAAAAAGCTGGTAGAATAGCTACAGAAGGTTTAGTTATTTCAAAATTAAATAAAACAAATGATATAGGTGTAATATTAGAAATAAATTCAGAAACAGATTTTGTTTCTAAAAATAATGAATTTATTGAATTTGTTGAACTTGTTGCAGATACTATAATAGAAAAAAAACCTTCTAATATAGATGATCTTATGAAAGAAACTCTAGTTGGAAAATCAAATACTGTAGAAGATATACTTAGAGAGAAAATTTTAACTATTGGAGAGAATATTAAAATCAGAAGATTTAATATTCTTGAAGGAAGTTTATCTTCTTATATTCATGGTGGAGGAAGAATAGGAGTTTTAGTTAAATTTGAAACCGATATATCCTCTAATCAAGATGGTCTTAAAGAATATGGGAAAGATATAGCTATGCAAATTGCAGCATCATATCCACAATTTATTGATAAAAGTATTGTCCCTGCTGATGTTTTACAAAAAGAAAAAGATATTTTATTGGCACAAGCTTTAAATGAAGGTAAGCCTAAAAATATTGCTGAAAAAATGGTTGAAGGTAGAATATCAAAATATTATAAAGAAATTTGTTTATTGGATCAGCCTTTTATAAAAGATATGGATATTTCTATAGAAAAATATACAACAAATGTTAGTCAGAAACTTTCTGGAAATATTAAAATAAAAGAATTTATAAGATTTGAAAAAGGTGAAGGTTTAGAGAAAAAAGAAGATAACTTTGCGGATGAAGTTGCTAGTATGATTTAATAAAAATAAAAAGGTAACTTTTAGTTACCTTTTTATTTTTATAATATATACTTTACATAATAAAATAATTATTGTAAAATAGATTAAAATGGAGCTTAGGGAGTGGAATTAATGTCTATGAAATATAAAAGAGTATTATTAAAATTAAGCGGAGAGGCATTAGCAGGAGAAAAAAAGTTTGGTCTTGACTATAATATTATGATGGATATATGTAAAAGTATAAAAAAAGCTGTTGAAATGAAAGTTGAAATTGCCATTGTTGTTGGTGGAGGTAATTTTTGGCGAGGAAGATCCAGCGGAGCAATGGATAGAACACGAGCAGATCATATAGGCATGTTAGGAACAACAATGAACGCATTAGCAGTAGCGGATGTATTAGAAGAATTAGGAGTAGATGTTCGTGTACAAACTGCTTTATCTATACAAGCCGTGGCAGAACCCTACATAAGAAATAGAGCTGTAAGACATCTTGAAAAAGGAAGAGTTGTTATATTTGGTTGTGGCACAGGAAATCCATTTTTTTCAACAGACACAGCATCATCATTGAGAGCAGCAGAAATTGAAGCGGAAATAATTTTAAAAGCAACTATGGTTGATGGTGTTTATGATAAAGATCCAAACAAATATCCTGATGCTATTAAATATGATAGGGTAAGTTTTTCTACAATTCTTAATAAAAGATTAGAGGTTATGGATAGTACAGCAGCTTCTATGTGTAAAGATAATAATATACCAATATTAGTATTTGATTTAACTGATTCGAATAATATTGTATTAGCAGTTAAGGGAGAAAAAATCGGAACAATAGTGGAGGAGTTTTAATATGGAAAATCAATTTATAATATGTAAAGAAAAAATGGCAAAAATAATTAATAATTTAGAAAATATATATTCAGGAATGAAAGCAGGTAGAGCTAATCCAACAATTTTAGATAAAATTTTAGTTGATTATTATGGAACACCAACTCCAGTTAATCAATTAGCAGCAGTTTCTATAACAGAATCAAGAATTTTATCTATTCAACCTTGGGATTTATCTAGTATAGGAATTTTAGAAAAAGCAATTCATGCAGCTGATATAGGAATAAATCCTACAAATGATGGTAAAGTTATAAGGCTTGTTTTTCCACAACTTACAGAGGATAAAAGAAAAGAAATAACAAAAGATATATCTAAAATAGGTGAAGAATCTAAAGTATCAATTAGATCTGTAAGAAGAGATACAATGGATACTTTAAAATCTATGAAAAAAAGTTCTAAAATAACAGAAGATGATTTAAAAATTTCTGAAAAAAAGATACAAAATTTTACAGATTCTCATTGTAAAATAGTAGAAGATTTAATAATAAAAAAAGAGAAAGAAATCATGTCTATTTAATTATTTTATTAGGAGAATATTTTGAATAAATTAGATATAAAATATATTCCAAATCATATAGGGATAATAATGGATGGAAATGGAAGATGGGCAAAAAAAAAATTATTACCTAGATATTTAGGACATAAAAAAGGTGCAGAAGTTTTTAAAAATATATCTAGATTTTGTAATAAAATTGGGATAAAATATCTAACTGTTTATGCATTTTCTACTGAAAATTGGTCTAGGCCAAAAAAAGAAGTGGATTTTATACTAAACATTCTTTCCGAATATTTAGATAATAGCAAAAATTATACTGAAGAAAATATTAAAGTTAAATTTATAGGTGAATTTAGTGTTTTTTCAGAAAAATTAAGAAAAAAAATAATTGAAGCAGAAGATAATAGTATTTCAGCTACAGGGTTAAATCTAAATATTGCTATTAATTATGGTGGAAAAGCTGAAATTATAAATGCAGTTAAAAATACTATAACTTTTTTTAATAAAAATAATTTATCTTTAAATGATATTGATGAAAATTTATTTTCAAAATTTTTATATACTAAAGAACAACCAGACGTAGATTTAATTATAAGACCAAGTGGAGAATATAGATTATCAAATTTCATGATATGGCAATCTGCATATGCTGAATATATTTTTATGGATATTTTATGGCCAGATTTTAAAGAACAAAATTTGATAGATGCCTTACATGAATATTCAAATAGAGATAGAAGATTTGGAGGTATTTAATATTTGAAGACAAGAATTATTACAGCGTTTATAGCTTTGATACCATTTTTCATATCTTTGTTTTTAATTGAAACGTATATATTTAATATATTAATTTCGTTTATATGTATGATTTCTATTTGGGAAATATTTACATCGATTAATAGTATTAAAAATAATAAATTTTTAATTATTATGCCAATCATATTTTCTGGAATATTTCCATTTTTAAACAGTATTTTAGCTGAATATTCTAATATAGTTTATATACTCTATATTATATATTTTGTATTAACTATAATTTTTAATATTAATAAAATAGACATTAATAAATTTTCATTTTGTTTTATAATGTCTATAATAATACCTCTATTTTTTTCGTATGCAATTTATATTAGAGACTATACAGATAAATATTATTTTTATTATATATTTATTGCTGTTTCATCTGCATGGATATCTGATACATTTGCTTATTTTGGAGGATATTTTTTTGGAAAAAGAAAAATTGTCCCAAAAATAAGTCCTAATAAAACTTTAGAAGGTTTTATATCTGGAATTATCGGTAATATACTATTTGGATTTATTTTTAGCTATTTCTATGCCTTGTATTATCTACATAATAATATTAATGTAGATATAAATTATGTAAATCTTTTTATTATTTTAACTATTTTATCAATTGCAGGTATATTTGGAGATTTATTCGCATCTGCTATTAAGAGGATAAATAATATAAAAGATTTTGGTAAAATCATGCCGGGTCATGGTGGAATTTTTGATAGATTTGATAGTATTCTTTTTACAGTTCCTTTAGTTTATTATCTAATAAAAATATTTAATGTTATAGTTTAAACACCTCCTGAGGAGGTGTTTTTATTAGGAGATAATAATTATGAAATATATTTCAATATTAGGTTCAACAGGTTCTATAGGAACCCAAACGTTAAAAGTTTGTGAAAATATAAATATTTCCATATATGCTCTTGCAGCAAATACAAATATAAAGTTATTAGAAAAACAAGCAAGAAAATACAAACCTTCTGTAGTTTGTATTTATGATAAAAATAAATACAAACTTTTAAAAGATAATTTATTTGATACTAGTATATCTGTTCTATCTGAAATGGAAGGTTTGATAGAGATATCAAAATCAAATAATTATTCAATGCTAGTAAATGCTATTGTAGGAATGATAGGTATAGAGCCAACTTTAGAAGGTATAAAGAGCAAAAAAAATATAGCAATTGCAAATAAAGAAAGTCTGGTTACGGCAGGGGATATAATAAATGAATATTCAAAAAAATATAATACAAAAATATTTCCAATAGATAGTGAGCATAGTGCTATATTACAGTGTCTTAGAGGAAATAAATTAAGTCAAGTAAATAAAATTATTTTAACAGCATCGGGAGGACCTTTTAGAGGTTATACATATGATATGTTAAAAAATGTTACATTGAATGAAACCTTAAAACATCCAAACTGGATTATGGGAAAAAAAATAAGTGTAGATAGTGCAACTTTGATGAATAAGGGTCTAGAATTTATAGAAGCTATTCGATTATTCGATATCGATTCCTCTAAAATTGAAATTATAATACATCCTCAAAGCATAATACATTCTATGGTTGAGTATGATGATAGGTCTATAATTGCACAATTAGGACTACCAGATATGAAAATTCCAATTCAATATGCTTTAACATATCCAGATAGGATTATAAGGGATGATATATCTTTAAATTTTGATAATTTTTTAAATTTAACTTTTGAGAAGCCAGATATAGAAACTTTTATATGTTTAAAAGCGTGTATAAAAGCGATAGAAAAAGGTGGATTATACCCAACAATTGTTAACGGTGCAAATGAACAAGCGGTGGATTTATATCTAAAAAATAAAATTTCTTTTTTAGATATTGGAAAAATAGTATATAAATCTTTAGATATAAATATAAATAGAAATCAAGTTGATCTAAAAAACATATTATATGCAGATAAAATCTCGCGAGAATTTGTATTATCAAATATTTAAAATATAAATATGAGGTGTTATTATGAGTGTAATTATTACTATTATTTTGACTCTATTAGTTTTTAGTTTTATAATTTTAATACATGAATTGGGTCATTTTTTAGTTGCTTTATGGGCAAAAGTTAAAGTTAATGAATTTTCGTTAGGTATGGGACCTAGCTTATTTTCAAAAGTAAAAAATAATATTAAATATTCTTTAAGAGCAATACCTATGGGTGGATATGTAAGTATGGAAGGTGAAAATGATTCATCTGAAGACGAAAATTCTTTTAGTAATAAGCATGTTTTTAAACGTATCTTAATAGTTCTTGCTGGAGCAGTAGTTAATATTGTATTTGGATTTATAGTCTTATTAATAGTAGTATCTATACAAAAAGATATTACAACTACAACCATCTCAAAATTTACAGAAACATCTGTTAGCATGAATCAAGGTCTAAAAGTTGGAGATGAAATTTTAGAGATAGATAAAACAAAGATATATACAGATAATGATATAATATATAAATTATTAAGAAGTCCAGATGGTTTAGTTGATATGAAAGTTAGAAGAGATAAAGAAATTTTATCTCTAAATAATATTCAATTTGACCAAAAAGAAGATGGTGTAACAAAAATTGATTTTAATGTTGTGCATATTGAAAAAACTTTTTTTGGTATAATAAAACAAGCTAGTCTTAAAACCGTTTCTATTGCTAGATTAGTTTGGTTGTCTCTATTTGATTTATTTACAGGTGTTGCAAAAATAAGTGATCTTTCAGGACCGATTGGTGTTGCAAATGCAATTGGAGAATCTTCTAAATTGGGAATTGCTTCTTTTTTACTAATGGTTTCATTTATCACAATAAATGTTGGAGTATTTAATCTTTTACCTATACCTGCTCTTGATGGTGGTAGATTAGTTTTTTTATTTTTAGAAGCTATTAGAAGAAAACCATTAAAAAAAGAATATGAAGGTTATTTTCATATTATTGGATTTGTTTTACTTATTGGATTAATGATATTCGTCACTTTTAGTGATATATTCAAACTTATCTTTTAAAAAGAGGTATAAAAAATGAGAAATGTAAAAAAAATAAAACTTAAAGATATAACTTTTGGAGACGGAAAAATATATATTCAATCTATGCTTAATATACCATCAGAAGATATAGAAGGGAATATTAAACAAGCAATTGAATTAGAAAAAGCTGGTTGTGAAATATTAAGAGTTGCTATACCAGATGATGAATCTATAGCATTGATAAAAAAAATTAAAGAAAATATATCTATTCCACTGGTGGCAGATATACATTTTGATTATAGGCTTGCTTTAAAATCTATAGAAAATGGTATAGATAAAATACGTATTAATCCTGGAAATATTGGTTCTGAAGATAAAATAAAACAAGTGGTTGATGCATGTAAGAGTAAAAATATTCCTATAAGAATTGGCGTTAACTCTGGAAGTTTAGAAAAACATATTTTAGAAAAATATAAAAAACCTACAGCAGAAGCACTAGTGGAAAGTGCTTTATACCATGTGAATTTACTAGAAAAATTTAATTTTCATGATATAATTATATCAATAAAATCCTCAAATGTTTCTAGGATGATAAAATCGTATGAATTAATTGCAGAAAAAGTTAGTTATCCTTTACATTTGGGTGTAACCGAGGCTGGAACAGAAAGAATGGGTCTTATAAAATCATCTATAGGTATAGGAAGTCTCTTGGCAAATGGTATAGGTGAGACTATACGGGTTTCTCTAACTGCTGATCCTGTTAAAGAGATATTAGCTGCAAATGATATACTTTTAGCTTTACATTTAAAAAATGATAGAATAAAATTTATATCATGTCCAACATGTGGAAGAACCAAGATAGATTTAATATCTTTAGCAAATAAAGTTGAAAAACAGCTTGGACATATAAAGAAAAATATAACTGTAGCAATTATGGGATGTGTCGTAAATGGCCCTGGCGAAGCAAAAGAAGCTGATATTGGTATTGCTGGGGGAGTTGGTTGTGCAGTTTTATTTAAAAAAGGAAAAGTTATTAAAAAAATTCAAGAAAAAGATATTGCAGATGAATTAATATCAGAAATAGAAAAAATGTAGAGAAATAATTTAGAAAGTTCGGGTTAATTATGGGAGATAAAACTTTTTTAGATCTTTTTGGTTCTTATATAGATGATAATTTAAAAAATAGTTATAAAGATATATATTCATCAGAAATAATTAAACTAGAAATTATAAAAAATAAATCGTATATTGAATGCTATGTTAAGTTTGAAAATATTATTTTAAAAAAAATATTAAAATTAATAGAAGAATCTATTAAAAAAAACTTGAATATTTCTAATTTTAAAATATATCCAAGATATAAACCAAATCTTATTACAAAAGAATATATAATAGAATTTTTTGCTAGTTTAGTGAATTTATACCCTATTATAAATGGATATGAAAAAGATATATCTATTAATATAGATGATAATATTATTTATATTGAATTTAAAAGTTTAGGATATAATATTTTAAAAAAATCTAGTATAGATATTTATATAAAAGATTCTATAAATAAAGAATTTTCAACAAATTTAAAAGTTGAATTTTTAGGAACAGAATTTTTTGACGGTTCTAAAATTATTCCAAATAAAGAATTTATTAAATTAAATAATAATTTTTCTGATATAGATTCTTATAAAAATAAAGATGAAAAATTGACTAGTGCAATTATTAAAAAAGAAGAAAAAATTTCTATTAATTTGAAACATACTATGTTTGAAAAAGATAGTTTTGAAATAATATTTGGAAAAAAACCTCCCGTAAATATATCCAAAGAAATTTTAAATATTTCAGATGTAGAAGAACATTCTTCAAAAGCCATTGTTTGGGGAGATGTTTTTTCTATAAATATTAGAGATTTACCTAATAAAAATAAGACTATAATTACATATCATATAACAGATTACACTAGTTCTATTATAGTAAAATTATTTATTGACACTAATAAATTTGATTCTTTTACAAAAATAAATAAAAATTCAACAATTGTTGTTAAAGGATCTATTAAATATGATGAATATGATAAATGTATAAATTTAAAGCCAACTGATATTTTACTGGTAAAAAAAATACAAAAAATTGATAACGCAGAAACAAAAAGAGTTGAACTTCATATGCATACAAATATGTCTAGTATGGATGGGATATTACCAGTTTCTGATATAGTTAATCAAGTATATAAATGGGGTCATAAAGGAATTGCAATAACCGATCATGGTGTTGTACAATCTTTCCCTGAAGCTATGAATACAGTAGAAAAAATACAAAAAGACGGTGGAGATTTTAAAGTTGTATATGGACTTGAAGGGTATTTTGTAAATGATTGTATTCTAGCTGTAAATGGTGAAGATGATGCGGATATTTTTAATGATGAATTAATTGTTTTTGATTTAGAAACAACAGGATTTAGTGGACAGGATGATAGAATAACTGAAATTGGTGCTGTTAGAATAAAAAATGGAGAAGTTATAGAAAGTTTTAATACTTTTGTAAATCCTAAAAGACCTATTCCATATAGAATTACAGAAATTACTGGTATTACAGATGATATGGTTAAAGATGCACCTGAAGAAAAAGATGCAATAGAAAGTTTTATTAATTTTATCAGTGATAAAATACTTATTGCACATAATGCATCTTTTGATATGAGCTTTTTAATAGCAACGGCTGGTAGACATAATATAGAAATAAAAAATACATATATAGATACTGTTACAATATCTCGAACAATATTTAAAGAGATAAAAAATCATAAATTAGATACTGTTGCTAAACATTTAAATTTAGAAAAATTTAATCATCATAGAGCCTCTGATGATGCTAATATTCTTGCACATATATTTTTTAAAATTATAGATATATTTAAAAATGAATATAATATAAATCAAATTTCTCAAATTAATACTAATTTAAGTGGTTCTGATCCTAAAAAAATCAGACCAAATCATATTATAATACTTGTTAAAAATAAAATAGGGTTAAAAAATCTTTATAAACTTGTATCATATTCACATATAAAATATTTTTTTAAAAAACCAAGAGTTCCAAAAAGTGAGCTTATAAAAAATAGAGAAGGTTTGATAATAGGCTCTGCTTGTGATTCTGGAGAATTATATTCAGCAATTATAGGTGGAAAACCATGGGGTGATTTATGTAAAATAGCTGAATTCTATGATTTTTTAGAAATACAGCCGATAAAAAATAATGAATATTTAATAAAAAATGGAACTGTTCCAAATATTGAAAAATTACAATATTTTAATAAACAAATAGTTAAGCTTGGAGATAAATTAAAAAAACCTGTTATTGCAACATGCGATGCACATTTTCTATATGAATATCAAAATATTTATAGAAAAATTCTTTTAGCAGGAATTAAAATAAAAGATGCTTTTTCTCAACCATCATTACACCTTAAAACCACTGATGAAATGCTAGATGAATTTTCTTATTTAGGAAAAGAAAAAGCATATGAAATTGTTGTTACAAATACAAATAATATATTTAACAGTATAGATGATAATATTAGACCTATTCCAAAAGGGACTTTTACACCTAATATGGATGGTTCTGAAGAGGAATTACAAAAAATAACATGGGATAGAGCAAAAATGATATATGGAGAAGATATTCCCAATATAGTTAAAGATAGATTAGAAAGAGAACTTTCATCTATTATAAAGCATAAATTTTCTGTATTATATATGATTTCACAAAAACTAGTTGAAAAATCAGAGGCTGACGGATATTTGGTTGGTTCTAGGGGTTCTGTAGGATCATCTTTTGTAGCAACAATGTCAGGTATTTCTGAAGTTAACCCTCTTCCACCTCACTATGTTTGTCCAAAATGTAAACATAGTGAATTTATAACTGATGGAAGTGTTGGATCTGGATTTGATTTACCTAAAAAAGATTGTGAAAAATGTTCTATTGAATTGAATAGAGATGGACATGATATTCCGTTTGAAACTTTTTTAGGATTTGATGGAGATAAAGCTCCTGATATCGATTTAAACTTTAGTGGAGAATACCAAACAGTAGCACATAGATATACAGAAGAGTTATTTGGAAAAGATCATGTTTTTAAAGCAGGAACTATATCTACAATAGCTGATAAAACTGCATATGGATTTATGTTAAATTTTTTAGAAGAAAATAATATGGTAGTAAATAAGGCAGAAGAATTACGATTAGCTTCAGGTTGTACCGGCGTTAAAAGAACTACTGGTCAACATCCAGGAGGAATGGTTGTTGTTCCAGATGATTATGAAGTTTATGATTTTACACCTATACAGCATCCTGCTGATTCTAGTTCTAGCGGTGTAATCACAACTCACTTTGACTTTCATTCTCTACATGATACTATTTTAAAATTAGATATTCTTGGGCATGATGTTCCAACTCTTTATAAATATTTAGAAGATTCTACTGGTATTAAAGTTAAAGATGTTCCTATGACAGATGATAGTGTAATAAAACTTTTTACATCAACAGAACCTTTGGGAGTTTCTTCCTCAGATATACTAAGTCAAACAGGTACATACGCTCTTCCCGAAATGGGAACAGATTTTGTTAGACAGATGTTAATAGAAGCCCAGCCGAAATGTTTTTCAGATTTATTACAAATTTCAGGTTTATCACACGGAACGGATGTTTGGTTAAATAATGCACAAGATTTAATAAAAAATAAAACTTGTACTATAAGTGATGTTATTGGAACTAGAGATAGTATAATGACATATTTAATATATAAAGGTATGAAACATCAAATAGCTTTTAAAATTATGGAAATTACTAGAAAAGGGCTTGCAAATAAATTATTTACAGAAGATATATTAAAAGAGATGAAAGATTGTAATATTCCTAACTGGTATATAGAAAGTTGTATGAAGATAAAGTATATGTTTCCTAAAGCCCATGCTGCTGCATATGTCATTGCCGCTATTAAATTAGGATGGTATAAAATTTATAAACCTTTAGAATTTTATTCGACTTATTTTTCTATTAGAGGTGGAGATTTTGACGCTGAAATAGTTATAAAGGGTAAAACGGCAGTTAAAATGAAATTATTAGAACTAAAACAAAGAGGAAATGATAGGACTGTAAAAGAAGATGATAGTTTTAATATTTTACTTATAGCAAATGAAATGATGTCTAGGGGATTTGAATTTTTAGGAGTTGATTTATATAAATCTTCTGCAGTTAAATATATTATTGAAGATGAAAAAATTAGACTTCCGTTTAATTCTTTAAAAGGGGTTGGGGATACTGCTGCAAATAGTTTATTTGAAAAATCAAAAGATTATAAATACATATCTGTAGATGATATACAAAATCGGACATCTGTATCAAAAACGGTTATAGAAGCTTTAGATTCTTTTGGATCTTTAAAAGGATTACCTAAGACTAGTCAGATGACATTGTTTTAATAAAATGAATAATTTAACTTTTATATCATATAATAATTTTATTAAAACTATTATATGATTAAAGGGGTAATTATGAATTTTAAAGGTTCAAAAACAGAAAATAATTTATTTGCTGCATTTGCTGGAGAATCACAAGCTAGAAATAAATATACTTTTTTTAGCGATATTTCTAAAAAAGAAGGTTATGAAGAAATATCTGATATATTTAAAAAAACTTCTGATAATGAAAAAGCACATGCTTTTATTTGGTTTAATTTTATACATGAAAATAAACTTCCTACAACAATAGATGCATTAAAAGATTCTGCTGGACAAGAACATGCAGAATGGTCTTCTATGTATAAAAAGTTTGCAGAAGAGGCGGTAGAAGAAGGGTTTATAGAAATATCGAAAAAGTTTGAAATGGTTGGAGAAATAGAGAGACATCACGAAGAAAGATTTAAAAATTTAATAAATGATTTAGATAAAAATACTATATTTAAAAAGGAAACAGATGTTCAATGGATTTGTAAAAATTGTGGACATATTCATACTGGTAAAAATCCAGCAAGTCAATGTCCTGTATGTGGTTATCCCAAAGCATATTTTTCTAGAAATACGGGAAGTAATTAAATAAATAAAATTAAGATCACTTATTTATTAAGTGATCTTAATTTTATTTATTTAAAGGATGATTATCTATAGCGTTTTTTATTTTTTTATTAGAAACATGGGTATATATTTCTGTTGTTCCTAAATTTTGATGACCCAAAATTTCTTTTAAAACATTTATATCTACATTTCCGTGTTCATACATTAGTGTAGCGGATGTGTGTCTAAGTTTATGAGGAGAAAACCCCATATTAGATAAGCCTGCTGTATTTAAACATTCTTTAACTATAAATTGAACTCTTCTTACAGAAAGTCTTTTGCCTAATTTTCCTATAAATAAAGCAGATTTATCATATATTTTTATTATTTTTTTTCTTTCTTTCAAATATTCTGATATACTATTTAATGTTATTTTATTTAAGTATATAATTCTTTCTTTATTTCCTTTTCCTAAAATTTTCAATTTATCATCAACTATATCATTTATATTTATAGAAATAAGCTCCGATATTCTAACAGCACAATTTAAAAAAATCATAATTATACATTTATCTCTATGAATAAATTTTGTATTAATATTTTCAATAAGTTTATTTGTTTGTTCTAATGATAGATGTTTTGGTAATGATTTTTTTATAGATGGGAGAGATAGATGTTCGGCAGGATTTTTTTGTATAATAGATCTGTTTATTGATATATATTTAAAGAAACTTTTTATAGAAGATGATTTTCTAGCTCTTGTTTTTGCAGAATTATTTTTTTGATTATTTAAAAAATAAATAAATTCATATATATCTGTAAGATATATATTTTTAAAAAAATTATCATCAAGATTAGTTATAATTAATTTTGAAATATCTTCTTTTGTATAGTTTTCTTTTTTTAAAGTAATGGTCATATACATATATTTTATAAATAGTTTTAAATCTAAATAGTATCCAATAACAGTTTTTTCTGAGTATCCTTTAACACTTATTAAATATATTAAAAAATCATCTAATAATTTTGGAATATCTGATTTATACATTTTCAACCTTCCTTTAAGTTCGCTAAATATTTATTTAGCGAACTTAAATAATAAAATTAGTATTAGTATTGATATATATCATTCATAAAACATTTACGAGCTTCTCCATATTATATGGCAAATTTTTATACGGATTTACTTATATCAAAAATAAGTTTTCGATATATTATATCATATATATCATAATAAATTATAGTTTATTCTATTAAAGATGTTCTTAATTTAATATCCACAGATTGACCAATAATATTTTTAAATTTGCATTTACTTCTCCTATTAAATTTCAATCTATTAAATTATATTTAATTATAATCATCTCCTATAATATCTATATAATAATTTTTATAGTATATATTATATTTTAAATTATAAAAAAAGCTATCTTAATATTATTTAAAATAGCTTTTTTTATTTAATTTTTTATTTTAAATATTATTTTTAAAAATTTAGATAATATTTTTGGACTTTTCAATATAATAACTTTCATATGTATTCCTCCAATAATAACTTTTATTTTATGAACATAACATTATAAGACCGATTATTATTAATATAATGCTTAGTCCTATAAATATTAATTTTATAGAGCTAAGTAATATTATAGATATAAAGCATCCTAGTAATATCAAAATATAACAAGGCCATTTAGGTCTATTACATCTTCTCAAATTTATTACCTCCTCTATAAATATATAGTATTATACGCCAAAAAAATAAATAATGTTCATTAAATGAACATTATTTATAAGTGTTTTTATTATTTTCTTTTATAGTATTATATATATTAGTATAATTATTATATCTAATTTTAGAAATATTTCCTTTTGTAACATTATCAATGATATTACAATTACTTTCTTTGATATGAGAACAATTTGAAAATTTACACTTATCAATATATTCATTAAAATCTATAAAAGTATGTTGTATATAAAGCAAATCAATATTTATATATTTAGATATATCTAAAGTTGAAAAACCAGGACTATCAGCTATATAAATATCATTAAATTTATATAATTCAATATGAGTAGTAGTATGCTTGCCTCTACCTAATTTTTGGCTAATATTTGCCGTCTTTATATTAATATTAAAAATATTATTAATAAATGTTGATTTTCCAGATCCACTATTCCCCATTATTAAAGTTAGACTATTTGATAATTCAGTAAAAACTTCTTGTTTAATATAGTTATCATTATTATAAGGATAACTATTTATATTTATAACTTTATATCCTAATTTTTTATATATTTGATAGTAAGAATCAATTTTTACTATATCTTGCTTTGTGAATATAAGTATAGGATTTATATTTTTATATTCACAAATTGATATAATTGTGTCAATAATTAAACTATTTGGTGAAGGTTCACAAGATGATATTAATAAAATAATATTATCAATATTTGACATAGACGGTCTCATCATAACATTTTTTCTTTTTAATATATTAATTATTATTTTATCATCTATATTAAATTCAACTACATCACCAACCATAGGTTCTGTTTTTTGATTTCTAAAAAGTCCTCTTGCTTTACATTCAAATATATCTTTTGTTTTATCTTCTTCTATATAATAAAATCCAGATAAAGCTTTTAATATCATTCCATTTTTTTTAATATTCATATTCTAATTTTCATCTTCTGATGTAGTTGGTGGTTTAGAAGAACTACTATTTGAATTATCAGATGATTTAAAAGCCTGGTCATTTTTATAAACCATATCTATATTATTTTGGTTAAAATTAACTAAATATCTAACAAAGTTTTTCTCTTCATTTAAATTATTTACATTAGAAATAGTTACTGTAACCTCTTTTGATCCAAAATCAGATAAACTAAATTGAAATTTTGAAGTTGTTGCAACATTTAATATTTCGTCATATTTTGCTATCCCATCAACATACACTATAAATTTAAATCTACCAGAGATATTTTTAGGAAGTTCTACAGAAAAATCTTGTTTATTAGTTGGTTTTTTTCCAGAACTTATATTTAATACTATCTGTGTTCCTTCTTGTACAGTTTGATTTCCTGCTATACTTTGAGATACTATAGTTCCTTTTTCTTTATCATTATCTACATATTTTATAGATGTTTTTAGTTTAAGATCCTCTAATTGTTTTTTTCCATCTTCTTCTTTTTTCCCAACAACATTTGGAACGGTTATATACGGAATATCAGGTCCCATACTAACATATATTTTTATCTCTGATCCTTTTGGAAGTTGATCACTTTTTATGGGATCTGTTTTTATAACTCTATCAATTGCTATATTAGGATCAAAAATTTTAACAACATTAAATTTAAAACCTAATGATTTTAGCTCATTCTGTGCGTCTGTATAATGAATATTATATAAATCTGGAACCTCTATAAGTTTTCTTCCTAAGCTAACTTTTAACTTTATTATAGTATTTTCCTTAACGTTTTGACCAAAACGAATATTTTGATCATAAATTATATTTCTATCATATTCATCAGTATAATCACTTTCTACAACTTCAAATTTAAAACTTGTAAAATCACTATTATCAACTACATCTTCTATATTTTTACCTACTAGATCAGGCATTTCTACTTCATTAACTTTATTGCTACTTACAGCGGAAAAGCCTATTAAAATTAAAATCATTATAATAACAAAAGCAGAAGCAATTCCACCTAAAATTGGAATTAGTTTTGACTTATTTTTCTTTGATTTCAAACTAACACCACTTTTCTTTTCTTCTTTTATTTTACTATGATTATTATTAGATGAATTATTTGATATATTTACAGTATCAAAATATTTAGTATCACCATCATTATCAAAATATTTATATTCAAAATTAATTTTAGGATTTTTAAGAAAAGTATATAAATCTCTAATCATTTCAGCGGCAGATTGATATCTCCAATCTTGTTTTTTTTGCATTGCTCTTATAATAATTTCTTCCATACCAATAGGAATATTAGGGTTTATAGATGTTATTTTTTTTGCACTCTCTTGCATGTGCATAATAGCGATAGATACAGCATTATCTCCTTCAAAAGGGAGAGTTCCTGTCAGCATTTCAAACATAATGATACCTATAGAATAGATATCAGTTTTTTCATCTGTATTTTCACCTTTAGCCTGTTCAGGGCTTATATAATGCACTGTACCTAGAGCTTTCTCCGTCATAGTTCTCGCTTCTTCTCTTGCAAATCTAGCAATTCCAAAATCTGTAACTTTTATATTTCCATCATTAAGAACCATAATGTTTTGCGGTTTTATATCTCTATGGACAATTCCGTTTTCATGTGCATGATGCAAAGCTTTTAAAATTTGTAGAGATATATGAACAGTTTCCTCTACAGATAAAACTTTTTTGTTTTTTATAAATTCTTTCAAAGTAAATCCATCAATATATTCCATAACTATATAATAGATTTTTTCATTAAAGCAAACATCTATTACCTTAACTATATTTGGATTAGATAATACTGATATAGCTTTGGATTCATTTCTAAATCTTCTTAAAAATTCTGGATTATCTAAAAATTCATCTCTTAAAATTTTTAAAGCAACTATTTTATCTGTTTTTAAATCTATAGCTTTATAGACATTTGCCATGCCACCTTTACCAACTATTTCTTTCATATCATATCTATCGTCTATTTTTTTTCCAAGATATTTATCCATATGGACACCTCACAAGAAAATTTTTAATCATTTGATAAGATAACAACCGTTATATTATCTTTACCGCCTAAATCATTTGCAATGTCTACAAGCTTATTACACGCCGACTCTCCAGTATAATTATTTAAAATATTTTCCATAATATTTATATCACAATAATTAGTCAATCCATCTGTACATAAAATTATTTTATCTTGATTATCAATTTTATTAATATTAAAATCAATGTTAATATTATAAGAAATTCCTACAGCTCTAGTAATAATATTTTTATGAGGATGAGAATTAACATCAGCCTTAGAAATCTTTCCTAATTCTAATAATCTTTGTACAAAAGAGTGGTCCTTAGTTATTTGATATAATTTTTTGGATGCAAGTATATAAAGTCTACTATCTCCTACATGCGAGATATATGCAACATTTTTGACACTTATTACCGCTACAATAGTTGTCCCCATTCCTCTTAAGTTTTTTTCAAGTATAGAAAGTTGATAAACTTTATTATTTGCTTCTTGTATAGAATCAATTAAAATTTTTTTTATTTCATCGGGACTCATTTTGCTTTTAAAATTTTCTTTAATTTTATCGCTAACAATTTTACAAACAGTATGACTTGCAATATCTCCTGATGTTTGTCCTCCCATTCCATCACAAACAACAGCAAACGCAGAATCATCTCTCAAATAACCATAAGAAAAATAATCTTGATTGATATTTCTGCTCATTCCAATGTCTGTTTTACCTACTACTTTCAAATAATAAAACCTCCATATAAAGATTCTATAACTTAGTCTGTTCTCTTCTTAGTTGTCCACAAGCAGCATTTATATCTGCACCTAAACTGCGTCTTATAGTACATTTAATTTTATTTTTTTCTAAAATATCTTTAAATTTAGATACATTATTTTTAGAAGAATTATAATCTCTTTCTGCTATTTTATTAACTGGAATTAAGTTTACATGACAATCAAATTTAGAAAGTTTTTTTATAAGTTCCAAAGCGTGTACAGCGCTATCATTTATGCCATTTATAACAGCATATTCAAAAGAAATTCTTCTACCTGTTTTATAGTAATAATTATAGCATGACTTTAATAATTCTTCAATATTCCATACTTTATTTATCGGCATAGTTTTAGATCTTATATAATCATTTGGAGCATGCAATGATATAGCTAATGTTATGGGGAATTTTAATTCAGCAAGTTCATTAATTTTATCAACAATCCCACATGTAGATAATGTTATATTTCTTTTCCCAATGTTTCTTCCGTTTTCATCAGAGATCATTTTTATAAAATTAACTACATTATCAAAATTATCAAGGGGTTCTCCAATACCCATCATAACTATATTAGTTATTTTTTCACCTAAATCTTCTTCTGTTTTATAAATTTGATCTAAAATTTCGCTAGAATTTAAATTCCTCATATATCCATCGATGGTTGATGCGCAAAAATTACAACCCATTTTACAGCCTACCTGGGAAGAAACACATATGGTATTTCCATATTTGTATTTCATAACAACTGTCTCTATAAAATTATTATCTATTAATTTATATAAATATTTTACTGTTCCATCAATTTCAGATATAAGTTTTTTATCAATTGTTATATTATTTATATAATAATTTTCATTTAATTTTTCTCTAAATATTTTTGATATATTAGTCATATCTGAAAAAGATACTATATTTTTATTATGTAGCCAATCATAAATTTGATTTCCTCTAAATTTACTTTCACCTAAATCAATGATATTTTTAATTAATGATAGATATTCTAAAGATTTTATATCTATTTTTTCCATAAAGAACTAATTCCTATCTAATTTACTTTTTTGAATTTTGCTATAAAAAATCCATCTGTATTAAATATATTTGGTAAAAATGTTTGAAAATAATTATCTTCTTCTATAAAACTTAAATTTATATTTAAATTTTCTGGTTTGAAATTATTATTATTGTTCAAAAATTTATCAATTATATCTTCATTTTCTTCTTTACTTAAAGAGCATGTAGAATAGTATAAATATCCTCCTAATTTAACATATAAAGAAGAAGTTTTAAGAATATTATATTGTATTTTATTAAGAGTATATATATCTTTTTCTAACTTATATTTTATTTCTGGTTTCCTTCTAATAGTTCCCAACCCAAAACAAGGAACATCACATAAAACTTTATCTGCTAGCGGGATATCTTTATTATATATTTCACCATCATTTATATTCGTTTTTATAATATCAAGCCCTAATCTTAATGCACCTTTTTCAATAAGACCTAATCTATTATTATAAATATCAAAAGATTTAATCGACCCAATATTTTCCATATATTGAGCAAGTGTAAATGATTTCCCTCCTGGAGCTGCACACATATCAAATAAAAAATCATTTTTATTTGGAGAGATAATATTACAAAGGATTTGTGAAGATAAATCCTGTATATAAAAATACCCTTTTTTATATACATTCATATCTTCTATTGATGTAATATTTTTTAACTCTAATGCATTTGGTATATCTTTTATAATACTATATTCTATATTTTCTTCTTCCAAAAGATTTATAAAATCATTAATTTTTATTTTCAAACTATTAACTCTAATAAATAATGGTGGTTTTCCAATACTTTTAGATAATATACTAATCATATTTTCTTCACCATATTGATTAATAAATTTTTTTATAATCCATTCTGGAGAAGAATATTTAATTGAGTAATAAAATAATTTATTTTTGATTTTATCTGGTAGCGCGTATTTTTTATCATCTCTTAAAAAATTTCTTAAAACACCATTTATAAAACCTGATGCTTTTTGATCTTTTTTATTTTTTGATAGATTAACAGTTTCATTAACAGCAGCAAAATCTTTAACCCCATCTAAATATAAAAGTTGATAAAATCCTATTCTTAAAATATTTAAAATACTATAATTAATATTTTTTATGCCAAATTTACAATATTTATCTATTATATAATCTAATGTTATTTTTCTTTCAATTATTCCATAAACAATAATACTTATAAAAGATTTTTCCTGATTAGTTATATTATTAATCGACAAAGCTTTATTTATAGATATATTAGAAAAAGATTTTCTATTTTCTATGTCATTTAGTATATTTAAAGCTATATTTCTAGACATATGTTACCTATTTCTATTGCTTAAAGCAATAAGTCTTATTAAATTTGCTAAAGAAACTATTAGAGCTGCTACATAAGTCATAGCAGCAGCGGATAATACTTTTTTTGCACCAACTAACTCTTTTCCATCCAATATATTTCTATTTTTTAGTGTTTTAATAGCTCTATTACTTGCATTAAACTCTACAGGCAGAGTTACTAATTGAAAAATAACTACAGATAAAAATAATATAATTCCAATATTTATTAATATTGGAGCAGAAAAAATAATACCAATCATTGCTAAAGGAATAGCCATAGTTGAACCTATATTTGTTATTGGAATTATTGCTGCCCTAATTTTTATAGGAAAATATCCAACATTATATTGTATAGCATGACCAACTTCATGCGAGGCAACCCCTAGTGCTCCTACAGAGTCACTTGAATATGTTGAATCTGATAATCTAATAATATTTGTTCTAGGATCAAAATGATCAGAAAGTTCTCCAGGTACTCTTTCTATTTTTACATTGCTAAGTCCATTTTCATCTAAAATTTGTCTAGCAACTTGATATCCTGTATATCCTCTAGTATTTGATAATTTTTTATATTTATTAAATGTAGATTTAACATTTATTTGTGCAATAATAGCTATAATCATTGCTGGTAAAATTAGATATAAATAATATGAATCAATACGAAAAAAAGGCATGATATATCCCTCCAAAATTATTTTTTTAAAAGATGACCTTTTTGTAAATTATGACCTCTTAAAAAATCTTCACCAGACATTTTTTTTCCACCTTCATATTGGATTTCTAAAAACTCTATCCCTCCATCTAATGTGGATATAATGAATTTTTTATCAGATAGTAGGATCCCTGGTATATTATTATTAAAAAAATCATTGTTTATTTTAGCTTTATAAATTTTTAATAATTTATTATTTAAATAAGTGTATGCGCAAGGCCAACTATACATACCTCTAATAAAATTATGTACAGTTTGTGTATTTTTGTTAAAATCTATTTGTGCAATATCTTTAGATAGCATCGGTGCATATGAACTTAAACTATTATCTTGTTTTTTTCTTGTGGCTGTTCCATCTTTTATTCTTTCCATCGTTTTTATAATTAAATTTGAACCTATTAAAGAAAGACGGTCATGTAAATCTGAAGATGTTTCATCTTCATAAATATTTATCTCTTCTTTAAAAATTATATCACCAGTATCAAGACCTTCCGCCATGTACATTGTAGTAATGCCTGTTGTCTTTTCTCCATTAATTATACTCCATTGTATTGGTCCAGCACCTCTATATTTTGGAAGTAGAGATGCATGAATATTAATACATCCATATTTAGGAATATCTAAAATAGATTTAGGTAATATTTGTCCGTATGCCACAACTATAATTATATCTGGGTTTAACTCTTTAAGTATTTCTATATTTTCTTGCTCTCTTAATTTATCTGGTTGATAAATTTTCAAATTATATTTAAGAGCTTGCTCTTTAACAGGAGAAAAGGTTAGTTTATAGCCTCTTCCTTTTGGCCTATCTGGCTGAGTGAAGACTCCTTCTATATTATAACCTTTTTCATAAATTATTTTTAAAGAATTTACAGAAAATTCTGGAGTTCCCATAAAAACAACATTCATAATTAACATCCTTTTTTAAATATTATTATTCATAATCTTTTTTATCAACCATTTCTTTTGCAATATCTTTAAAAAGTATACCATTTAAATGATCAATTTCATGAAATATAATCCTCGCCAAAAGATCTGTTGCTACTATCTCAAATAATTTTCCATATCTATCTTTTCCACGAACCCTAACAGTATTAGATCTGTCTACCATTCCAAATTCATCAGGACATGAAAGACAACCCTCTATACCATACTGATTTCCATCTTGATCTATAATCTCAGGGTTTATAAATTCACAAAATATTTTTTCATCATCTACTAAAATAATTCTCCTTAAAATTCCTATCTGTGGAGCAGCAAGCCCAACACCCTGATTTTTTTCCATTGTTTCTTTCATATCATCTAATAATATATGTAATTTTTCATCAAATTTTTCTACTGGTTTAGATATTTTTCTTAATAAAGGATCCCCATCTACTATTATAGTTCTTATTGCCATTTTAAACCCCCGTTAAATTATATTATTAATCTATATCAACTGATATTTTAATATTTTTAAAACGATATTCTTTATATACATATATTATAGCCATATTTATAAATTTTCGAATTATTTTATGCATTTTACATTTAATAATAAATTTAAATGTAAAGTTATTATTTACCATATAAGGATAATTTTTACTAAATCCCATATAAGAAAATAGAGTATTGTTAGAAATGAAATTATAGTTATAATTTATCATACTTTCAATATATTCAATACATTCCAAAAGAATTTTTTCTTGTTTTCCAGAAATATAAATAGTACAAATATTTACAAAAGGTGGATATAATAACTCTTTACGAAATTCAATTTCTTTCTGATAAAATTCTTTATAATCTTGTTTTCCTGCAAGATTTAATATTAAGTTATCTTTCAAAAAAGTTTGTATAACTGCCCTGCCTTTTTCTAATCCACGTCCAGATCTGCCTATAACTTGTGTAACTAATGAAAATACATTTTCATTAGCCCTGTAATCAGCAGTATACAAAAGATTGTCTATTCCTAAAATTCCAACTAAAGTTACATTTAAAAAATTAAAACCTTTTGCTATCATTTGAGTTCCTATAATTATATCATATTCATTATTATTTATTCTATTTATTTTATTTTCGAAGTCTATTCTACTATCTATACTATCGGTGTCGATTCTTAATATTCTGGAATTTGGTAAAAGTGATCTAATTTCATCTTCTATTTTTTGTGTTCCATATCCTAAAAATTCTACTTTATCCATACCACAACTAGAACATATATTGGTATAAGGAATAGAATAACTACAATAATGACAGACAATTCTATTATTTGTTTTATGGTATATCATGTTAACCGTACAATTTTTACAAACAAAACCTAAGCCACAATTATAGCATAATAAAATATTATTATATCCTCTTTTATTTATTAATATAATAGATTGTTTTTTGTCTTGTATATTCTTTTCAATTTCTATATATAAATTTTTTGTTATCATATATTCTTTATCAGTAAAATTTGTTAAATCAACAAATTTTACTGTTGAAAGAGGATTTTGGTTATACCTTCTATCCATAGAATATAAATTATATTTGTTTTCTATGGCATTATAATAACTTTCAATACTTGGAGTTGCAGAAGCTAAAATAAGCAAACAATTATTTTTAACAGCACGAAATTTTGCTATTTCTCTCGCATCATAACGTGGAGAATGTTCTGATTTATATGTTTTTTCATGTTCTTCATCTATTATTATTAATCCGATATTTTCTAAAGGTGCAAATATACTGCTTCTTGTTCCAACAACAATAGATGCTTTTTTTTCATTTATACGTTTAAATTCGTCTAATCTTTCCGACATTGTCAAACCACTGTGAATAATAGCTAAAATATCTCCAAAATGCACTTTTAAAAAAGAAATAATTTGAGATGTTAGGGATATTTCTGGAACAAGATATAATACTGTTTGTTTTTGATTTATTATTTCTTTTATAATTTTTAAAAATACGAAAGTTTTTCCACTTCCTGTTACTCCATGTACTAATGAAACAATTGGTTTATCTTCTCTATAATTCTCTAAAAGACTATTATATATTTCTTCTTGTTTTAAATTTAAAATAATATCTTTATAAAAATCGATTTTATACACATCTTTTGGTCTACGATATTCTGGCTTTTCAAATATATCTATTATTTTTTTTTGTTCTAGATTCTTTATAACAGTTTGCGAACAACCAGTAAAATAGCAAGCTTCTTTAACAGAACAAATTTTTACTTCATCAATAAAATTTATAACTAATTTATTTTTAGGTGTAATTTTATACTTATGCTTATCTTCTGTAAAATTACTATTTAATTTTATCATTTTAATATTTAAATCTTTTATATTTCTAATAATATTAACATCTTTTAATATTATTTTATCATTTATTAATTCTATAAATCTATCTTTTTTATACCCATTATTATTAATAAAATTTAAAATTTCAGATTCTTTTCTTTTAATATTTAGAAACTCAAAAATTAATAATTCTGATTGATCATAATTTGAAAAATTCATATCTTTATTTAAAATATATGAATTTTCCAGTTTATAATTTATTCCATTAGGTAGAATACATTGTATAGCTTGATGGTATGTACAAAATGTAGTTCTAACTAAAAAAGAAATAATAGATAATAACTCTATAGAAATAAAAGAGTTATCATCTATTATTTCTATAATATATTTTAAGTTATCATCTATATTAGTATCATTTTTTAAAATATCGAAAATTACACCCTGTTTTTTTTTATTTCCATTTCCAAATGGTATTATAACCCTTTTTCCTAATTCAATATTATTTATATCTTCTTCAGAAACATAATAGGAATATAATTTATCTATATGATAAGGTATATTATATACAGCAACTTTAAGAATAATAGATCTATTCAAATTATCACCCAGTTATATCAAAAATTATTTTATCTAATATTATTTTAGCCAATTCAGTTTTTTTCATTTTATCACAAAAAATAATATCATTTTTTGTGATAATAGTTCCGATATTTGTATCAACTTTAAAACCAGATCCTGCTTTTGTTAAATCATTTGCAATAATCATATCAAGATTTTTCTTTTTAAATTTAATTTTTGCATTTTCTATAAGATTCTCAGTTTCCATACAAAAACCACATATATATTGATTTTCTTGTTTATTTTCTCCTAAATATTTTAATATATCTATATTTTCTATTAATTCAATATATTTAATATTATTTGACTCATCTTTTTTCATTTTTTCTTTTGATATATTAGAAACTTTATAATCGGAAACAGCCGCAGCTTTAATAATAATATCAAAATTTTTATATATATTTAAAATACAATTAAACATATCATCACAAGAAGTAGTATTTATTTGTTTTATACCAATAAATTTAGGTTGTATATTAGTAGGTCCAGAAATTAAAGTAACATCTGCTCCTCTTAAAAAAGATTGTTCTGCTAAACTATACCCCATTTTACCAGAAGAATTATTAGAAATAAATCTAACTGGATCTATATTTTCAACTGTTGGACCTGCTGTAATTAATATTTTTTTACCAATCAAATCTTTACACATATTGGTTTTCTCTATAATTATATCATATATAGTATTTATAGAAGCTAGCTTCCCAATCCCATTTTCATTACAAGCTAAAAGCCCTGAGGTAGGAGGTATAATTTCAAATTTATTATTAGATAATTTAGATATATTTTCTTTTATTATATTATTTTCATACATAAAATTATTCATAGCAGGTGCTATTAATTTTATGCATCTAGATGCCATAACTACTGTAGTTAGCATATCATCAGCAATTCCATTAGCTATTTTAGATATAACATTTGCCGTTGCTGGTGCAATTAATAATATGTCAGCTTTTTTTGCAATAGAGATATGCTTAACATTTTCATAATCATAATTATAATCAAACATATCGACAATACATCTATTTTTAGATAAAGTTTGAAATGTTAGCGGAGATATAAATTCTGTTGCATTTCTAGTCATAATAACATCGATATTTATATTTTCAAATTTTGATAATCGACTAACCAAATCAGCAATTTTATAACATGAAATCCCTCCAGAAACCCCTATAACAATATTTATTTTATCTAATATCATCACCTATTCCTTCTTCTTCTATTAACGTATAATCCCCATTTGCAAATTCTTCTACAGCTATTTTAACAGGTTTTTCAACAACTTCTATTTCGTGTTTCTCTGCATCTTCTACAATTTCTCTGGCTCTTTTTGCTACAGCAATAACTAAAGAATAATAACTTTCATTATTTTTTAAAATATCTGATATAGATGGTCTATGCATTTTTCAACACCTCGTAAATTATTTTTTTTGAATTTTCATATTTAAAATACAAACTATTTATAATACTCGATAAATTATAGCAAGAATTATCAACTGTATCTATTGTTAAAATAAAATCATAATCATGTGATCTTGTAATCTCTTCCATAGCTGTTTTTAATCTTACAGAAATTTTTTCTAAACTTTCTGTATTCCTATTTATAAGTCTATCTTTTAAAGTTTTTAAACTAGGTGGCATGAAAAATATAAAAGTAGCTTCAGAAAAATTTTTTTTAACTTGTAAAGCTCCATTAACTTCTATCTCTAATATTATAACTTTTCCTAAATTTATATTTTTTTGAATAAATTCTTTTGGTGTTCCATAAAAATTATTGCAATATTCTGCATATTCAACAAATTCATTTTTATTTATTTTAGACATAAAAACATCTTTTGATACAAATAAATAATCTTTGCCTTCTATTTCATTCAACCTTTTATTTCTTGTAGTCATAGATGTTGATAAAATAATATTTTCATTTTCTTTTAATAACTTATTTATTACAGAACCCTTTCCACATCCAGATGGACCAGATATAACTATAAGTTGACCTTTTTTATTCATAAATATTTTCCTTATTCAGATCATAATTATTAGAAGAAAATCTATTATTTATTATTTCCATACTTAATGAAGATAAAATAATATGTTCACTATCCATTATTATAACAGATTTTGTTTTTTTTCCATGAGTTGCATCCACAAGCATCCCATCTTCTTTTGAAGTTTGTATTAATCTTTTGATAGGTGCAGTTCCTGGAGAAACAATAGATATAACTCTATTAGAAATTATCATATTTTCATAACCAATATTTATAAGCTTCAAAATATCACCTAATTCTTATTATTCAATTGTAAAAAATGACTCTCTAAAATTAACATTACACACAACGTTTTCATTGTGTGTAAAATATTAACTATTGTAAAATGATAAAAATGCTTTATAAGCCATATATATATCTGTTTTGGAAGCAAGTTCAAATGGAGAATGCATGGATAAAATAGGAACTCCAATATCAACAACATCAACATTTAAGTTGGCGATATAAGCTGCTACTGTTCCTCCGCCACCTTGATCAACTTTTCCTAATTCTCCTGTTTGCCAAATAACATTATTATCATTTAAGATTTTCCTAATTTTACCAACAAACTCGGCAGAAGCATCGGATGTTCCAGATTTCCCTCTAGATCCTACATATTTTGTAAGAACAACTCCATAATTTAAATGAGCTGTATTTTTAATTTCTGTAGCATCTTTAAAATTCGGATCAAAACATACATTTACATCCGCAGAAAGACAACTAGAATTAGATAATACTGTTCTTGATTCGACATTATAATGTTTAGCAATATCTGCTATAAAATATTTCATAGTAGCAGATTTAAGTCCAGTATTCCCTTCACTTCCAATTTCTTCTTTATCTGCAAGTACACATATAGCTGTAGTTTTAATATCTTTAGCCTCAACAATAGCTTTTAAGGAAGAAAAAGCACAAACTCTATCATCTTGGCCATAACCACCAATAACGCTTCTATCAAAACCTATATCTCTCGCTTTAAATGATGGAACAATCTCAAGTTCTGCAGAAAGAAAATCTTCTTCAATTATATCATAGGATTTAAATAAATGATTAAGAATATTTAATTTAACTTTTTCAGAAACATCATCATCTCTAAAAGGTCTTGAACCAACTAAAACATTAAGATTTTCACCTGTTATACCTTCGCTCATTGTTTTTTTCATTTGATCTTTTGATAAATGTGGAAGAAGGTCTGTTATACAAAAAACTGGATCAGTTTCCAACTCTCCTATGCATATATCAACAATAGATCCATCTTTTTTAACAACAACTCCAATTAATGAAAGAGGAATAGCTGTCCATTGATATTTTTTAATTCCACCATAATAATGTGTTTTAAAATAAGAAATTTCAGCTTCTTCATATAAAGCCCTTGGTTTTAAATCTATCCTTGGAACATCTATATGTGATGCTATAATATTAACACCTTTTTCTATAGGTTCTTTTCCAATTATAGCTGCAATAATAGATTTACCTCTATTATTTAAATAAATTTTATCCCCAGAAAAATATTTTTTAGAAGGATCAAATTCTAAAAAACCTTCTTCTTTTAGATATTTTATAGAATATTTTACAGATCTTCTCTCTGTTTTAGAAAAATCTAAAAAATCTTTATATCCATCACAAAATTCATCAACTGTTTTTAATTCTTTATCAGATAAAATAATACCTGCATTTTTTGGTTTTAAAGACAATTTTTTTTCTAATTCTTTACCTATCATAAAAATATCTCCTTATTAAATAATTAATTTTTAATATGCTTTTTCATACATTTTTTTTATATCTAAAACTTCTTTTATAAATACTTTTAATTCTTCATTAGGGATTTTATCAAAAACTAATTTATTATTTTGTGATATAGAAGGGTCTTCCAACCATTTATCAACTTGTTCTTCTCCAATGTCATAAGCTGATAGAGCTGTGTTTAAATCTAGATATTTATCTAAATAATACGACATTAAATATGAACCATATTGAACATTAAATTGGGCAACAGACATTCTTTCAAAAGGCATATCTCCCCATTTTCTAGGTTTATGCTCTTTCATATGATTGTAGACCCATTCATACTGTTCTTGGCTAATCTGCATGATTCCTCGTTCTCCATTTTCACCTATTGTTTGGTTATCCAAACTACTTTTAGAAAAAGCAATAGCATATAGTAAATTTGTATCAACAGCAAAATCACTGCCATTTATTTCAATTTCTGCATTATATAATTTTGGGTATTCTTCTCTAATCTTTGTATTTTCTGTATCTGTATATATAATAATCCCTAGTATAATAATTATTATGGCTATTATTATAGATAAGATAATTTTATTTTTTTTAGAAAATTTATTAAATTTTGTCGTCATTCTAATCCTCCTAAAATATGTCTATAATTTTTTTTAATCTTTCATAAAAATCTTTTAAAGTACCATTATTGTATATAGCTATAGTTGAATTTTTAATATAAAATTCCACATCTTTTTGAGCATTCAACCTATTTTCACACATAAATAAAGGTAAATCATCTCTTTGTTGTATTCTAGATAATCTAATATCTCTATCTGATAGAATAGATATAACTTTATCACAGATATCATTTAGACCACATTCAATTAAAAGAGGTGCATCTATAATTATATTTTGATATGTAGAATTTTTTATTATAAATATAATTTTTTTTTTATATATTTAAATGCAATGAAATTTAATTTTTTTAATAAATTACCATTAGAAAAAACAATATTTGCCAATATTTTTCTATCAATGACATCTGATTTATTTAAAATTATATTTCCAAAAGTATATATAATTTCTTTTTTACAAAAATCATTTTCCAAAAGTATTTTATGCCAAATTAAATCAGCATTAATGCAATAAAATCCTTTTTTTTCAAAAAAAGATGTAGCTATAGTTTTTCCAGATCCAGAATGGCCTGTTATTCCTAAAACTTTTTTTTTATATTAATCTAAATCAACCACCTTAAAATCAGCAGCTCGTATAATTCTATTATATACAGCTAAACCTATACCAATTTTTTTTGGAGCTCTGATATAAATTTTATCATATGACTTTTTATCTATCTCCCTTAATATTGAAAATATATTTTTAGATTGAAATTTATAATCATTTAAATCACCATTATAAAAAATATCTATATTCTCAATATTAAGAAAATCGTTCTTGAATATTATAGCACAATTTTTATATGAAGTATCAATATTTTTCATTAAAAATTCTGTAAAAGAATAATTACTTCCATTAATTAAATACACATCTCCAGAAGGAGAATAATGTTTATATTTTACACCAGGAGAAATACATTTTGATATTAATCTTTTATTTAAAACAAAATCACTTAAATAGACATTTTTCGTTACAGAATAAAGATCTTCTAAAGTAATTCCACCTGGTCTTAAAATACATATCCTATTATCTTCAGATAAATTAATAATAGTTGATTCTATACCAAATTCACAATTACCATCATCTAAAATTAAAGGAATTTTTGTATTCATATCATCAAACACATGAAAAGCAGATGTACAACTTGGTTTTCCAGATATATTTGCAGATGGTGCAGCTAATGGAATATTAATTTTTTTAATTATATTTATCATAGATCTACTATCTGGAATTCTTATAGCAACAGTTGATAAATTACAACTAATAACATCGTTAATTAAATTGGATTTATCCATTATAATTGTTAAAGGTCCAGGCCAAAATTTATTGGCTAATTTTTCTAAAATTCCATTCATTGGCTTTTTAATTAATTTATTCGCCATATCTATATCGCTTACATGAACAATCAAAGGATTATCTTGAGGTCTACCTTTGATATGAAAAATTTTATTTATAGAATCAATATTATCTATCCTACCAGCAAGACCATAAACAGTTTCTGTAGGTAATCCTATAATTTCTCCATTTAAAATATATTCAGCAGCTTTATTTATAGCAAAATGGCTGTATTTTAATATTTCTGTATTAAACAATTTAAAAATTTTCTTCAGAAGATGCTAATTTATCAGCTTGATCTGCTGTAATCAGAGCATCTATAATATCCTCTATATTTCCATTTAAAATATCCTCTAATTTATATAAAGTTAAACCAATTCTATGGTCAGTCATACGACCTTGAGGATAATTATAAGTTCTTATCCTTTCAGATCTATCTCCTGTTCCGACCTGACTTTTTCTATCGCTAGAAATAATATCATGTTGCTCTCTCATTTTCGCTTCATATATACGAGATCTAATGATTTTCATTGCTTTATCTTTATTTTTATGTTGACTTCTTTCATCCTGACATTCTACAACAGTTCCAGTAGGGATATGTGTTATTCTTATAGCGGACTCTGTTTTGTTTACATGTTGTCCCCCTGCTCCTCCTGCTCTAAATGTATCAATTTGAAGATCAGAAGTATTTATATCAACTTCAACTTCTTCAGCTTCAGGTAGTATAGCTATGGTTACAGTTGATGTATGTATCCTTCCTGAAGACTCTGTTTCTGGTACACGCTGAACTCTATGAACTCCCATTTCAAATTTAAATCTAGAATATGCTCCATCTCCCGATATAGAAAAACTAACTTCTTTAAATCCTTTAACTTCTGTCTCATTTACATTTAATATTTCAGATTTCCATCCTTTAATTTCAGCATACATAGTATACATTCTATATAAATTATATGCAAATAATGACGCCTCGTCTCCTCCAGCTCCTCCTCTAATTTCAACTATAACATTTTTATCATCATTAGGATCTGTAGGTAATAATAATACTTTAATATCGTCTTTATAAGATGATATTAAATCTCTGTTTTTTTCATATTCTTCTAAAACGATTTCTTTAAAATCTTTTTCTAATCCACCTAAATCTAAAAGTTCTTTAGCTTCATCAAAACTTTTTTTAGCTATTTTATATTCTCTATATTTTTCTATTAATGGAGAAAGGTTTTTATATTCTTTCATTAATGATTTATAAATATTATTATCGCTCATAATATTTGGATCCATTAATTTTTGATTTATTTCCTCATATCTAATTTCAGTAAGATTTAATTTATCAAACATAAAAATACTCCAATGCTTTATTTGAGATAATTAATAAATAGGCTGTAACATATATTATCTGTTACAGTCTATAATAATCTAGATATAAAATTTATTTAATCGACAATAATTTCAGAATTAGAATTATCGATATCTAATAATGATTTTATAGAAAGACCTATTCTTTTTTTATCAAAATCAACATCAATAATCTTAACTTTAACCTGTTGTCCAACTTTAAGAACATCTTCTATTTTTTCTATTTTTTTATTATCTATTTCAGAAATATGAATAAGTCCATCAATTCCAGGAATAATTTCAGCAAATGCACCAAATGTGGTTATAGAAACTATCGTAACATTTACTGGATTATCCATAGAACAAGTTTCTTTAAACATTATCCAAGGATTATCTTCATCTTTTTTATAACCTAAAGATATTTTTTTAGTTTCTCTATTTAATGATTTGATATAAACTTTTATAATATCATCCATTTTGACAATTTCTGAAGGGTGTTTAATTTTTTTCCAAGAAAGATCTGTAATATGAACCATTCCATCAACTCCACCAATGTCTACAAAACAGCCATATGATGTAATTGATTTAACAAATCCAGTATATTGATTTCCCTCTTCTATAGTTTCCCATATTTTTTCTTGATTTTTCAATCTTTCTTCTTGAAGAAGTATTCTTACAGATCCTACAGCGCGATTTTTTTGCTTTTTAACTTCTATAATTTTAACTTTAACTTCTTTTTTTAAAAGAGTATTTAAGTCTTCAATTCTTCTATCAGAAACTTGAGAAGCAGGAATAAATATCTTTATATCTTTAACTAGAGCTAAAACTCCACCTCTAACAATATTTACAATAATAGCATCTAAAACTTCTTCATTTTCATACGCAGTACAAATAGCTTCAAAGTTCTTTTCTAGATTACATCTTTTTTTAGAAAGTGTAACTATTCCTTCTTGGTCATTTACCTTTATAACAATAACTTCAACTTCGCTTCCTGTTTGCAGAATATCTTCTGGTTTTAGATTTGGATCATCACTAAGCTCATGCATAGGAATAAAACCAGACTGTTTTCCACCTACATCAACTTGAACTTCATTTGGAAAAATAGATATAACAATCCCTTTAACCTTTTTACCAATATATAATTTTTCATCCATCGATTGTTCTAGAAGATCTGCAAAACTCATCTCATCTTCATGGATATTTAATTTATCACTCATGGTCTTCAAAACCTCCTCAATTATATAAGACGGTGTTGACGCTCCTGCTGTAACACCAATATTATCATAGCCATCTAACAAAGAGAGATCTAAATCTTCTCTTGTTTCTATATGAATTGTTTTAGAATATCTAGAACAAACTTCTTCTAATTTTGCTGTATTAGAACTATGATTACCCCCGATAACTATAACTATATCAGAGTTTTGAGCTATTTCTACAGCCTCAGATTGTCTTTCATCAGTCGCACTACATATTGTATCAAAAATTTCTATATTTGTATATACTTTTTTTGCTGTTTTGACACTTTGTTTCCATAATTTTATATTAAATGTCGTTTGTGAAATCATGATGCAACCATTTGTATTAAAACTATGCATATTTTCATTTATTATCTTTAACAAATCTTCTATAGTTTCAAATATATAAGATTCTGTTTGACAATGCCCAACAATTCCTTTAATTTCAGGATGATCCCTATTTCCAGCTATAATAATTAATTTGCCCTTATTAGATTCTTTATAAACTATATTATGAATCTTTTTTACATATGGACAAGTTGCATCATTATATTCTATTTTTTTATCTTTTAAATATTCATAAACATCTAAAGAAACTCCATGTGATCTAATTACAATAATATCTTCCTTTTTAAAGTTTTTTATATCATCAATTATTTCTACCCCTTTTTTTTCAAGATTAGAAACAACCTGTTGATTATGTATTATTGGACCTAATGTTTTTACATTTGGATTTATATTGGATAATTCTTCAACCATTTTAACAGCTCGATCAACTCCAAAACAAAATCCTGCTGTTTTTGCTAATCTAATTTTCAAATCTATCTCTCCAACATATTTTTTATTTTTTCTTCAATTAATATATTTATTTTTTTTATATCTTTAGGAGAAAATTTATCTTTTGATTCTATATTTAATGACTTGAATTCAATAAGTTTATCAAAAGTAATAGTTAATTTATCTCCAAATTTTGCATCTTTATGATATTTTAAACAAGCTGGTAAAATATCAGCACCAGCAAGTATAGTAATATACGAAGCTCCTGATTTAATCTTTTTTAATTTTCCATCTTTTGATCTTGTTCCTTCTGGAAATAGAGCTAAAATTTTATTTTTATCTTCTAATATACTTAAAGATTTATCTATAGCAGATGTATCACCTTTCCCTCTATTCACAGGAAAAGCACCTAGTTGTGTAAAAATAAAACTTTTAATAGGATTAGAAAATAATTCTTTCTTTGCCATAAAAAATAATTGTTTTTTTATAACTTTTCCTAATAAAGGAGGATCACTATACGTTCTATGATTTGATACAAGAATATAATTTCCTTCTTTTGGTATATTTTCTAAACCCTTATACTCAACTTTAAATTTAATATTTGCATATAAGCATGTAATTGCCTTGATTACACGATATATAATCATATTAAAACCTACCTTTAATTATTAATCCAACTTCATCTAATGTTTTTTCTAAAGAATATCCTGTTGTATCTATAATAATTGCATCTTGTGCAATTTTAAGAGGTGATATTTTTCTTGTAGAATCATGATTATCTCTCTTTTCCATATCACGTTTAACATCTTCTAAATTTATATCCATTCCATTTTTCTTTAATTCTTTATACCGTCTATTTACTCTATCATCTAAATTCGCTGTTAAAAATATTTTAAGATCTGCATTAGGTAGAATAATGGTGCCAATATCTCTACCATCCATAATAATATTATTTTTTTTACTTATATCAATCTGTTTTTTAAATAAATATTTTCTTACAGAATCAATAGCAGAAAATTTTGATGCAGCCATAGAAATTTCAGGTCTTCTTATATTATCACTTACATCTATATCGTCTATATAGATTTTTTGGTTATCATCTATAAACTTTATCTCTATTTTTGTATCTTTTAAAATATTTTTTAATAAAATATCATCATTCAAATCAATATTCATATTTAATAATTTATAACTTATTGACCTATATAAAGCCCCTGTATCCAAATATATAAAACCAAGCTTTTTTGATAATATTTTAGCAATAGTGCTTTTACCAGCACCAGAAGGACCATCAATAGCAATAGATTTCATAAACAACACCTTCTTTTATTTATTCTTACATAATATTATTTCCAGCAGAATATCCTGTAGAAAATGCTATTTGTAAATTATATCCACCTGTATAAGCTGTAATATCTAAAATTTCACCACAAAAATAAAGACCTTTCTCTAACTTAGATTCCATAGTTTTAGGATTTATCTGAGATATATCAACACCACCAGATGTAATAATAGCTTCATCTATAGGTCTAAGACATTTTATGGATAAACTTAAATGTTTAATATTAAGTATTAATCTATCTCTATCTTCTTTACTTATAATATTAGATTTTTTATCATATGGTATATTCGATAATTCTAATATTATAGGCAATAATTTTTTTGGTAATAATTTTTCTAAAGAGTTTATAATATCTTTATTTATTCCCAATTTCAAATCTTTTATAATACGTTTATCTAATTGTTCGTCAGTTATACCAGGTTTAATATCCAAAATTAGATAAAATTCATCCCCTTTATTAATATGTAAACTAGATGATAAAACTAAAGGTCCAGATACACCAAAATGTGTAAAAACCATCTCTCCTAAATTTTCATATATAATTTTTTTAGAATTTTTTCTATATAATTTTAAAACTATATTTTTTAAAGATAATCCTTGTAGGTCTTTGCAGATAGTCTCAATTATTTCTAATCCAACTAAAGATGGAGAAACTGGAATTATAGTATGTCCAAATTTTTCTGCAAGATTATACCCTTTGCCTGTACTTCCTGTTTTTGGGTATGACATTCCACCAGTAGATAGTATTACATTTTTGGCTAAAACTACTTCATTTTTATAAGAACCAATATTAAAAATGTTATCAATTTTTTTTATAGATTTAACATTAAATTCATAACTTTTAATACCGATTGAAACACTATAATTTATTAAAGTATTTACAACATCAATAGATTTATCAGAAATTGGAAAAACCCTATTACCTCTTTCCGTTTTTAAGTCAAGTCCAAGATTATTCATAAAAGACATGACGTCTGATGGAGAAAAAGTAGAAAGTGAACTATACATAAATTTAGAATTATAAGGAATGTTGTTCATAATATTTTCTTTATCAGAATTATTAGTTACATTACATCTACCCTTACCTGTGATTAAAAGCTTTCTACACATTTTTTTATTTTTTTCTAAAATAACAACAGTGTTCCCTTTTAAACAAGCTTGTATACCAGCCATAATACCAGCAGGACCACCGCCAACAATAACAACATCTATAACACTATTCATCAAAATTATCCTCAAAACTTTTATAAAAATAATATTTATTTAAAACATTTTCTAAATCATCAAAATTTTCTTTAAGATTTTTATCTTTTTTAATACTGATATGTATTATAAGTGCATTTATAATACTAAGGGGAGCAACAAGGCTATCTACAAAAGACGTCATCTCGCTCTTGGCAAATAGAGTGATATCAGCTATAGAATATAATGGAGAATTTTGATTATCTGTAATAGCTATCGTTTTGGCTCCATTATCTCTTGCGTACAAAAATGCACGTACGGTTTGCTTAGAATATCTAGGAAATGTAAAGCCTACTAAAACATCTTCTTTTTTAATTTTTACAATATCATTAAACATTCCACTATCATTAAAACAAAAAACTTGTTGGACGTTATTAAATATTAAATTAAAATAAAAATATAAAAAATTAGATAACATAAAAGTACTACCAGTTCCTATTATATATATTTTATTAGCTTTTATAATTATATCAGAACATTCTAGAAATTTTTCTTTAGAAACTAAGGATAATGTTGTTTTTATTTTTTCAATATCCATATTAAGAATTTTATCCAAAATATTATCATCTTCTCCATATTGTTCTTTAGCAGAAGATATTCTTTGAGTAACTGTTAATTTATTCTTAGTCTCATTTTTTATATTTTTTTGAAAATCTGGATATCCATCAAAACCAATCTCCATAGCAAATCTAACAACCGTAGATTCGCTAACTCCAACTTTATACGCTATTTTTCCAGCGGTCATATAAACAACTTTATCATAATTATTTGCTATAAAACTTGCAACTCTTTTTTGACTTTTGGAAAATTTATCCATATTCCCTCTTATAGAACTAATTATATCATCTGACAATAGTTAATACTCCTTTTATAATATACTATTTAAACAATTTTATATGCTTTTTTGTATAAAATCAATACTAAATATTTTTATAATAAATTATATATGATATTTTTATATATACCTATTGATTTTTAATATATATCTATGTATAATAATTAAAGATTTAGAATATGCAGATGTGGTGGAATGGCAGACACGATGGACTCAAAATCCATTGTAGAAATACGTGTGGGTTCAAGTCCCATCATCTGCACCAATAGATATATTCTAAGAAAAACAACCAAAGTTTTATCTTTGGTTGTTTTTTAACCGCAACATTTTTTATATTTTTTTCCACTTCCACACAAACAAGGATCATTTCTTCCAATTTTAACATCTTTAACATATGATTTTTCCATAAGATGATGAAATTGACTTTCTTTATTTTTTTCACCAGAATGAACATCATTTGATGTATATCCTCTATTTATCCATTTTCTAGAATGATTGCATATAGCTATAAGATATTTATTAATAATAGCTATATGTTTTGGATTATTTGGTATGATGAATGATTTGTTAAAAATTTTTATCATTTTATCTATATTATTTTCTTTTCTAGCAATATTCGTAATTAATAATAAAAATTCATTTATATAATCATCTTTTTTATTAACAATACTTTTTATATATTTTTCTAAACCAACCACATATTCATTAGTTTCAATATAACAAATATTTGAATAATTTTCTATATCTTTTTTATCTAATATATAATAGGGTTTATTGCTTATTAAATTTAGAAAATTAGAGAAATCATCTTTATCATTATAAATAATTTTATCTACAATAAATTTATCCTCTAATATAAAATCAGACTGTTTATGAACTATATCTGAGATATCTTTAATAATATTTAAATTAGAACTTTTTTCAATATTAAAAATTCTATAATATTGAGTTTCAAGAAAGTCAAAATCTATATAACCATATAGATTTATCATACCAGTTATATAATTAATAAGATTAATAGTTATCACCCTTTTATTGAATTAATAATAATAATACTATATATTATTATTATTATAATTACAATAATTTTTTTTAATAAATTTATAAAGATAGGAATATTATTAATGAAGAAAACAGTTTTAATATCTGGAGGAGCAAGTGGTATAGGAAAAGAACTTACTTTAGAATTTTCAAAAAATAAATATAATATAATTGTACTCTACAATAAATCTATCCAAAATTTAGATTTAATAGAAAAAGAATGCAGATCTAATGAGTCAGAAATAATATTTATAAAATGTTGTTTATCAAATATTCAGCAGATAGAACAAGCAGTTACCCAATCTTTAAAAAAATTTAAAAATATAGATGTTTTAATAAACAACGCAGGTATCTCTAAAATTGGCTTAATTACAGATCATTCTTTAAATGATATAGATGAAATTATAAATGTAAATCTTAAAGGATCTATAATCTTAACACAATATATTTTAAAAAATATGATAAAAAATAAATCTGGAAATATAATAAACATATCATCTATATGGGGAATAACAGGATCATCTTGTGAAGTTTTATATTCGACAACTAAAGCAGGCATAATAGGATTTACAAAAGCTTTAGCAAAAGAGGTTGGTCCATCAAACATACGTGTTAATTGTATAGCACCAGGATATATAAATACAGAGATGAATAAAGAAATAGAATATCAAACTATGGAGGATTTTAAAAAAAATACTCCATTAGGAGTTATAGGTCATCCAGAAGATATATCCAATTTAGCGATATTTTTAGCATCCACAAAATCAAAATTTATAACTGGACAAATAATAAGCCCAAATGGAGGATTTTTAATATAGATTAACTATCTATTATTTTTGATGAAACAACTTTTGTGTATTTAGAAGTTCTGGAAGTTAATTTATACAGATCCTCTAATTTTGCAGATAATTTATTTTTACGCTTTTCTAAAGATAAAATTTCAATTTCTAAAGTTGACGCCCCTTTAGTCCGAAAACACCCAGAAGATGCAACTTTATTTTTTTTAAGTTTCAGTGTTCCTATTCTAGAACATATAGATATATATTCATCTCTAAGATTATTATTTTTTAAATATTGTTTTGCATATGAATTAGGAGAATTTGTTACTAATATTTTTCTAATTAAAGGAAGGGCATTAATATCTTCTTCTCTATTTAAAACACTATCTTCTTTAATAATATTTTTTTTATCATGAGTCATATTTTTTGTATTCAAATTATTTTTTTTGTCAGAATTATCAATAATAATAGAATTTTCAACTACATTGGTAGCGTCTTTTTTTTCTAAATTGTTAATATAACTAATTTCTTTTTCATTTGTAGCTATTATATTAGTTTTATCATCAGATAGATTCTGTGACACTGCTTTGATGTTTCCAAAAAAATTCAACATTTTTTTCATAGCTAAACTCATCTCCTAACCTTATTATATATCATAAATCTTTATAAAATATACTATGTAATAAATGTATAATAACAAAATATAAAATAAAAATTTATATAGTAACGTAGAATCCTAATATAATGTAATAAGATGTAATTAACTTTGTAATTTTTATGTAATAAAATATAAAAGCATAGTTAAAATACTATGCTTTTATATTTTTTAATTTTCTAATAAAGATTTATTGAATAATAATGATCCATCAATATTTAGACCAGAATAATTTTTATCTGTAACTAAAAATTCTTGTAAACCAGCTAAACTATTTTTAATATAAATAGTTTGATTTTGTTTACTCATATTAATAGATATAACATCAAGATATACATTGTGAATATTGTCACTAGATATCTGCTTTATAAATATAGTGTATGGTTTTTCTATTGTACCAAAAGGAATATAATTAAATAAACCAACACCAAATTCATTAATGTGAATGGGATCCCCGTATGTTTCTGTCCCATCTTTACTGCATCTTATAAATTTTCCGTCTATTATAGGAGAACCTATTTCTAAACCAGTTTCATTTACATTTACAGTTAGACTACCTATGGCAGAGATTGTAAATGTTTCTGTTTTAGATTCTAAATTGGCTAAAAAAGTTTTAGGAGATAAACTTTTTGAATCATATCCAAAAACCTCTGCTGACACATCATAATTACCAGCAGGTAATCGTTGACTTCCCGACCCATTAGAAATATTCACTTTATAATTGGACATAAAATCATAACTCCTCTATCAATAAAATTTAGAGTATTTTTTATTAAATATTATTTAATAAAAAAGCCAACCTATATAGGATATGCAGAAGACATAATATCTGGTACATAGCTATTTTGATTTAAATATAATGGAAGTTTAATAGCTATACACAACTATTAAACTTCCATTATTAACAGATATATATGAGTTCTCTCCTATAAATTTATTACTTATCCCTATAGGATTCAAACAGCTCATATAGCCGTTAAGCATTTTATATTCTAATCCAACTATATTAACACCAGCTGCATTACTACTAATACAAAATATTGATATATCTCCAACCATAGATTTATCAAACTTTATTTTATCATTTGTAATGCAAGTTATAATTTCTTGTTTTCCAAATATAGAAACCTTTTTACCTATAGAAGAAATAAAATTTGCTATTTGTAAATTACCAATTGTATGATCCATCCGCTTTCCAAGAGCTCCATAGATATGAAAAATATCATATCCCATAGAAAGTCCTTTTTGTACAGCAAGCATTAGATCTGTTTCATCCTTTTTTACAGGATATATACTTGTTTTAATATTATCATCAAATTTATACGATATAGAGTCGAAATCTCCAACTATAAAATCAACTTGTATATTATTTTCTTTTAAATAATCATACCCTCCGTCAGCAGCTATAACTATGTCATCACTATCTAATTTTAAATTATAACAATGAACATCACCTGCACCAAATATGACGCATTTTTTTTTATTTTTTTTCATATTACCTCTTTAATTAAGAATAAGTTAAAAAGATATTATATTTAAAAGCATAAAATGTAATATTAATAAATATAATATTAATAAATAATAAATTTAATTTAGAATAAAGGTGAAAATATTTTTTATTTAATAAAATTAATACCCCTTACGATAAGTATATTAATTAGTTTAGGACTTGGTTTTTTATCTAGTGTATTTTCTGGAAACTCTTTTGAAATATATAAAAATTTAAACCTACCAGCATTATCCCCTCCACCATCTTTATTTCCATTAGTTTGGACAATACTATTTATACTAATGGGAATATCCGCTTATATAATATTTAATTCTAAAAGTGAAAAGAAAACTATGTCTATCATTATATACTTTTCACAACTTATTTTAAACTTTTTTTGGCCTATTATATTTTTTAAGTTTGAAAATTATTTTTTATCTCTTATTTGGATAATAGTATTACTGATATTTATATTAATAATGATAAAAAATTTTTATAAAATAGATAAAATATCAGGAATACTACAAATTCCATATTTTTTATGGGTTGTATTTGCAATATATTTAAATCTTGGAGTATATATATTAAATAGATAAAATAAAAAGAATTACATGTATATATACTGTAATTCTTTTTATTTATAGATAAATAGTAATTATTCCTTCATTATATATGCTATTAATTACAATATTATATATTTGATTTTGGAATTTTAATTTTTATTAGATTTCCCTTTGAAAAAATTATACCTTGATCTAATGGAAATTTATCACTACGTTGATGAGAGATAGAAAATATAGATTGATCATTTGGATTTCCAAGTATTATTCCGTTAAAACTTTCTTTAAAAATTTTACTTATCTGATCAAATCCCTTAAGCTTATTTGACAAAGTTGTAGCTATTATAGAAATATTCATCTGTAAACAAGCAATAATTATATTTTCTGCTTTATTATTTTTTGTGTTTTTTATTAAATCAATAAAATTATCACAATCATCTATAACTATAAATACGCTTTTCAAATTGCCATAAAACTCTTTTGGTTTTAATTCGGGGTTTAGCTCTTTTTCTAAAACAAATTGTTTCTGCCTATCCTCTATCAATACATTAAGTTTTTCTAATAAAATATTAGCATCATCTAGACTTTCTGTATAAAAGCTATCTTTAATAATAGATTTTAATGAATATAACTCCATATCTTTAGAATCTATTATAAACAATAGAGAATTTACATCTATAAAAGATATAATATTTTTTAATATATTAGTTTTTCCTTTTTGTGATCCTCCAACAATTAAATTAACACCATCTTTTATATTAAAATATTGAGGTTCAACATCTTCTATATCCAAACCAATAGGTATATGATTATTATCTAGATTAGTTTTAATATATTCTTTAAATAAATCTAAGCTTAAAACTTCTGGTAACATAGGTATACCTTTAATCGGTTCTCCTGAGTATCCATTTTTTATAGACAAGCAAATATCTTTTATACTATTACTATATTCTATTTCATCATTAAATATATCAACTACATATATCTGCATAATACTTGCATTTTCTAATTTAATCAATGATCTCCCCTTAATTTCTGATATTTTATACGGTGATCTACCAATAATGTTATTAATTTCAGAGTTATCAAACATATATAAACATATTTTGGTTTTAATGTTATTTAAAACAGCATATTTAATTGAACTTTCTCTAGATGCAGTAATAATTATATATACACCCATACTAGGTCCATCTCTAGATAGCTTTGTTATAAAATCTTCTATTTCATAATTTATCTCTTTTATAACATCATAGTTGTCTATAAAAATAACTATTCCAAAAAGTCTTTCTTGAACAATAGTGTTATACATATTAAAATTAACAGCACCTTCTTTTGCAAATAAAGCTTTTCGTAAACTAAGTTCTTTGCTAATGATCTTTATGAATTTATTAAATTTTTCTATATCATCAAAGCTTATATAATCAGATGTATGCGGGAGACCCTTTAATTGAATCAATGATGCATTTCCAAAATCTATAATGTAGAATCTTAGTAAATTAGGATTATTTTTTATAGCTAGTCCAATAGCTATAGTTATAATAGAAGTTGATTTTCCAAAACCAGATGATCCAAATATAACTAAATTTCCATCTTTAGTTAAATTAATTTCATAATCTTGTTGACTCTGTTTTTCAGGAATATCTACAACTCCAAGATGAAAAATAAGATCTATATCTATAACATTATCTAAAGAATAATCTTTTTCTAATTTTATATAAGGAGAAACTATTTGATCTTTTAAATTAGGTAGCCAAGGTCTTTCTACATCTTTCAAATTCATTGAAACATATATTCTATTTATATAATTTATGACAACATCTAGCTCTGTTTGTTTTATACTATTATCTACATCAGAAAGACTTAAATCTTTATTTAAAATAACCCCTTGTCCAAGCTCATTTAATAAAAAAATTCTGTCATCAACTAGATTAACGTCTTTATCATTTGTAAAGCTTGCTCCACTCCAAGCAGATTGAAATAGCTCATATATTTCATTATTCCCAACTTGTAAATATGCTCTTCCAGGAAGAGTTATATTAGCGGCATCAGGAGTTTTAATTATTTCATTGCTATCTCCTTCATTTGCAACTTTTAACGCTAATTTAAATTTTGAGTTTGTCCATATTTGATCATCTACAACACCACTTGGCTTTTGTGTAGCCAATATTAAATGAATTCCTAAACTTCTTCCTATTCTAGCCGCACTAACAAGTTCGCTCATAAAATCTGGTTGTTCTTTTTTGAGCTCTGCAAATTCATCAGAAATAATAAAAAGATGTGGTATTGGATTTTTAGCTTCACCATTTTTAAATATTTTATTATATTGATTTATATGGTTTACATTATATTCACTAAAAACTTTTTGTCTTCTTGAAAGTTCACTTTTTATAGACGCCATCGCTCTCATACTTTGGGATCCATCTAGATTTGTTATAGACCCTAATAGATGAGGAAGGTTTTTAAACAATCCTGCCATTCCTCCACCTTTATAATCTATTAATAAAAATCCAACCTCATAAGGATGGAAATTAACAGCTAATGATAAAATATATGACTGAACTATTTCACTCTTTCCAGACCCAGTTGTCCCAGCGACTAGTCCGTGGGGACCATGCGACTTTTCATGTAAATCTAAATTTACTATATCTTTTTCGCCTCTTAAACCAAGAGGAACTGCCAATGTTTTATGAGAAGAATTTTCTATCCATCTATTTTCTATATTCAATTCTTCTGGATTTTTAACTCCGTATAGTTCAAAAAAAGTTACACTTTCAGGTATTTGAGATTTAATTCCTTTTACATGCTCTATTGACGCAATTTGTCTTGAAACCATCTCTAGATTTATCCCTTTTAAACTATCCAACTCAATTTTTATATTTGATATCTTGGATTCATTTAATAATAATACCCCTGTTTGACTATCTTCTAATATAAGTATTGTTTTTATATTCTCAGGAATATTTGATTTTGTATAGGTTGTATATATAATAGAAAATCCTAAACCTAAGTTATCTTGTTGAAAATATTCCATTATAGAATGGTTTAAAACCAATTTTGGATCTTCTAAAATAAATATATAGTGTGGAAAAAACACACTTTCTTTTTTATCATCATCTTGTTTAGATTTTCTGTTTTTTAAAATTTGTAATATACTTCCTAAAACTTGATCTCTAGCTCTGCTTGTGCTAACTAAACCAGCAACATTTATAGCCTTTATCTTTAAATGCGGATACCATTTCATCCATTCAAATTTATCCTCATATTCCCTTGAATAAAAAAGAATGATCTCTATATCATTATAGCTATGTCTAAATGTTAAATTATAAATTATATTTTGTAGAATATTATGTATATTTTTAACTTCACCAACTATTCCTAGATGTGAATTTCTTAAATTTATAGATATTGGTAATTTTTTTAAAGTTTTATATTTGTTATATATACTATCTGCTTCATCTCTAAGAATATCTTTTTCTAAATCAAGTTCATTACTATCAAAGCTTAGATTATATGATGCTTTAACATCACTTTTCCCCAATGATATATTTAAAAAGTCATCATCATTCATACTAACTTCATAAATTCGATTGCTATAGTTTTCAATCATGTATTCTATTTCTTTTGGATTAGGATTATTATATTCTAGTGCATCTATTTGACGATTTTTCAATAAATCTAATTTTTTCCTAATCTTTAAAAGATAATCATTATAGACCTGTTTTCTTCTTTTTATCTTATTTTTGATATCAAGAGTTTTTCTAATATACGAAGTTAAAGAAAATGTAGTAGTCATAAAAGTTCCCACAATGCTCATAATAATAAATAGTCCTCTAGGCTGAAATATACTTATAACAATAGTTAAACTAGTCATAACAATAGGCGGTATGATAATTTTTATTAATTGTCCCTTTTCTCTATTTGGTTTAACCATAGGCTTTAATATAGATATATTTTCAGTTGGAACCCTTTTGACAATTCTTGGAGATTTATTATAAAAAGGAAAATCATCAAACAATTTATCCTGATATATATATTCTTCTACAGATGAATTATAATTTGTTGTAGATCCTATTATTATTAAATAATTTTTATAAACATTGATCCTTATATTATTGATAATAAATAGATCTCCATATTCGTAGTTTATAATATTTTGACATATTAATTTTCCATTATGATATATATTTATACTATTTATTAAAACGGTCAAATTATTATTTAAAATATTAAATGATAATTGGATATTTTTATCTGTATTTAACTTTATATTAGAAAAAGAATCATTTCCAATAACTAAATTATCATATAATTTAAAATAAGAAGTATTATTTTCTATATTATTAAAATATATAAATGATATTTTATCAGAAACTATGTATTCTTTATAAGGTGTTATATCTTTATTATTTTGATTAACTAAAAAAAGTTTATTATTTTTAATTTCAAATTCTACTTCTTTATTATCTTTTTTAGATAATTTATAATCTTTATCAAGATATAAAAAATTTTCTAAAGTATACTCAAAACAATAATTTTTATTTTTCACAATTAAAATATTTCTATTTCTCATATATTATCCTAAAAGTAATATTAAAATATCACTTTGGTGTTTCCTCTCTTATCTTCTGATCAATATTTTTAATTTCTTCATCTATCTCTTTTAGAATAGCTTCTTTTTCTTCACCTTTTATATTTAAATCTCCTTCAATATATATCTTTTTTTTCATATAAGAATATAATGTATATTGATTATCACCCAACTGTTTTCCAATCCCTATAGCTTCATCATATAAACCTTTTCCTAAATATATCCAAAATTCAAAAAATTTTTCATCACTATTTAATATAATATTAGATAATATATTATTTTTTTGATTATCTGCTAAATTTTCTAAATTTATATAAGAAACACATAAAAAATATTTTGTATCTCTATCCATCTCAGATAAAGAAATATTACTTAAATCATCAATAACCTGTCCATAATCCTTATGAATATAATTATTATTTGCAGTTATAATCATATTTTTTAAAGGCAATCTATATCCTGATTCATAAATTATATACCCGCAACTTATAACAAATAAAAAACTAACAAAAATACTCATCCTTTTATATAAATAAAATGATTTTTTATTTATATTTATTGTTTTTTCAGTTTTATATAAAACTAAAGTTTTATATTCTACAAATAATTCTTCATAAATTAAATTAATATTATCTAATCTATTAATTCTACTTAAAAATTTATCCTTATTTAAAATATCTAAACCACCATATAAATAATCATCATATGTATATTTGTTTTGTAATAAATAGCCCATCAAACTTTTAACTTGATCTGTATAAACGCTTTCTTTATTCTCTTTAAATCCTTTTACAAAATCTCTCTTTAAAAATTTTATATTAAAATCTATATCAAAAAATATATTCTGAGGATTTAATATTACAGAAAATTCATTCATATTATTCAAAGATTTTATAACATTTAATATCACTTTAATTTTATTTAATTTTTCTTCTATTTTTGAACTAGCTAAACATTTTAAATTTTGAATATTATATTCAAAATTTAAATAGTCTTCTTCTATTTCTATACTGCATGGAACTAAATAATCTTTCGAATATGATAATTTAATAAAAAATGTTTTATTAAATAAATTATACTCAGACAATTTATCTTTTGTTTTTATAATTGTATCAATTTTATTTTCCATATATTCTCCCTATAAAATTTCTAATATATCTCCATTAAATATCTTTGAATCCATATATCTATTATAAATACTAATCGTATCCTTAACTATAAAAGATTTTACAAAAAACACTTTATCAATATCTACAGAAAAATCTAAAGTATCATTTAAAACAACTATTGTATCTAATATACGTTGTTTAGAATCAACTATTATATCAAATTTTTTATTATATAATTTATTATTAAACGTTAGAGTAATTGTCATAACTATTTTCCTTTTTAAACTTTAAAATATAATATTTATTAGTTAATAAATATGTTATAAATACAGATAAAAAACATATTAGTAAAATAATGAAGTTGTATTTATTTTTCGCACTATCTTCTTCTTTTTTAACAATAGGATTGTTTTTTACACTATTAAAAAGATTGTATTCAATAATTTTATCTCTAAAATAATATTCTTCATCTTTTTTAATAGATTCTTTTTCAAAAGTTTTTTTAATAATATTATTTTTTTCTTCTATATCCAAATAGTTTTTATATTCAACTTTTTCTATATATTCATCAAAAAAAACAGGTATCCTATATATATCTGTAATTGAACTATATGCTTCTTTTTTTTCTATAAATGCAGATGGATCTAATTCTATATACTCATCAGCAAAAACTTTGTTTAAGGATAATATATATATTAAACTAATTAAAAAAGGTAGATATCTTTTCAAACGAAACCCCCGTAATAAAGATACCTCCTATAAATTATAATGAAAATTTATAGGAGGTTATATAATATTTATTGATTTATCTGTTTTGATAGCTCTAAATCAAGATTTTCTATTTGATTTGCTGTTCCGTCTAATTTTTGTGCTATATCATCAATCAACTCTTTTGTCTGATTAAATGATGGTTTTAGTTCTTCAAATCTAGCTTTAAAAGCCTCGCTTGCTTTACCTTCCCATTCTTCCTGTAGTTGATTAAGTAATTTTTCCATATTATTTATAGTTTCTTGAAATTTTTCACCTTCCGAATGATATTCACGTGATCTTCCTCGCATATCATCAGGGGTTAATCTAATCTGTCCTGCCATTATAAACTTCTCCTAATCTTTTAATATTAATTTATTATATGATAAATAAAAATATACTATATACATTATATTATATATAGTTGTCTTTTATTGTCGAATTATAAATTAATATTAGATAAATATAATTTTCCTAATATTCATTTATAAAAATACATTATTCGACTTTTATCTAAATATTTATACTATAGTATTAATTTAATACTAAGAATATTTTATTTAGGAGAGATAGTATGACAAAAGTTCTTATTATAGATGCAGGACATGGCGGTAAAGATCCTGGTGCTGTTAATGTAAGTAGATATGAAAAAGATGATGTTTTAAAAATTTCATTAGCGGTCCAAGCTGATTTAAAAATATATGATTTAACAGTAGTAATGACTAGAGATACCGATGTATCTTTAGAATTAAGTGAACGAGCAGATATTGCTAAAGATAATAAAGCCGATTTAATGCTATCAATTCATAGGAATTCTCATACTACTGGTTTGGCTAACGGAATTGAAGTATGTATACATAAAAAAGCTTCGGCAGAATCTAAAGAAGCAGCAAAGGTAATGATAAGTAAAATAGTCCCAGCTTCTGGTATGAAGGATAGAGGAGTTAAAGCTGAAAAAGGTTATGCCGTTCTAAAAAATCTAGACATACCTGGAATGTTATTAGAACTAGGATTTATATCAAACTCTAAAGATAACACCCTATTTGATTCTAACTTTGATTCTATTGTAGAAGCCATAGTGGAAGCTTTAGTAGATATATTAGATTTAAAGGTTGCTGAAGAGGATAAAGAAGAGATTACAACGGTATATAATAACGGGCATTCTCCTTCAGACCAACAAGATGATGGAAAACTAAGATATGTATTTGGCGAAGTATCTAGTAGATATGTATAAAATTAAATAAAACATAAAGGTGATATTGATAAAACAATATCACCTTTATGTTTTATTTAATTTTTTATACTATCATAAAATTGAAGTTAATATTAATTTCAATTTGAAAATAATATATTTATATGATAAAATTGTTAACAAAACTTATCACGTTTTATTAATATAAATATAATAAGGAGATATATTATGTCACATATTGCAAGTAATCACCAAAAAAATCAAGATTTAATTTCTAAAACAAAAATAACTTTAAATACAGTAGATAAATATTCTAACTCAAATATAGATAATAAAACTACTATTTCAGGAAATAAACAAATACATTCATTATCTACTAATCAAAAAAATATTATTAATAACTTTTCTAAATTTTTAGAAAGGGATCTTAATAATATTTTAAATATTTCACATAATTTTAAAAAACTAGATGAAACAATAGGAAAAGATATCTTAAAATAAAAGGAATGTTTAATATGAAAAATGAAATAGATTATGAAATAAAAAATATATCAGACGAACTTTCTGATATAGAAGTAGAAAATCGTAGAGTTAAAAATACACTTAACCAAATAGATGAAATATCATATGAAAAAGATATGCTTTTTAATAATTTAAAGGATACTTGGAAAAATGGAGAAATGTTTTATATGATAGATGATACTGAGGATGAGATTAAAAAAACTCAATGTAAAATAATAGATCAATTAGAAGATAATATTCATAACCTAACACAAAGACAAATATTTTTAGAATCAAAACAAGAAGAATTAAAACATAAAAGGAATAAAATATATGATTAACATGTTTTTAAATACATCAAAAGAACAATCGACAGCTTTGAAAAATGTATGTGAAAAAAATATTAATTCCATGGAAAATATAAAGAAAAATATTTCTGATTTTATAGATGAAGATAGCTTAAAAGGAAAGTCTTATGATTCTGCTAAAAATTATCTTAGAGTTGTTTATAAACCATTGATAACTGGAATTATATTATTTTCAAAATCTATGATAAAATCTCATAAAAAATTTATAAGTGCATATACATCAACTGTGGATTCTAACAGCCTAAAATCACAAGACTTGGAAAAACAAATTAGAGATATAAAAAAATTAATAGACAAATTAGAAATAGTAAAAAAATCTGATCCAACTACAAGAGCATATACAGAACAAACTATTAAGATATATGAATCTCAGATGCAAAAAATCAAAGAAAAATTAGAAAAATTACTAAATTTTGATAGATTTTCAGTATCCCTTTTTTTTGAATCTGAAAGCCTATTAAGTAATATTCAAAAAGGTATATCCCAAATATCAAACGGAAATTCATGGAATACAAAAACTAATTCTTTTACACTAGACAAGACCAATCTAGATTGGGCAGATAATATAAATGAATTACAAAGTCAAAAAAATTTAGATAATATATTAAACAAAATTCCTAATTTAGATATAGAAGATCTAAAAATGCTATCTGAATATATTGATAATCATCCCGCTAAAGACATCCCTGAAAAAATAATAGCTTATATAAAAAGTCAGATAAATAATCTAACTTTAGGTAACGGGTATTTAAATAAATTTGGAGAATTAATTAAAAAGTGTAGTGGAAATTTAATTGCTAACACAGGATTATCAGGACCTGCTGGACCAAACTCATTCGTAATGATAGGGCCACAAACTAAAAACATGGCAGATAACATATTTTCTTTTGGAGATAAGAGAACAAAATTCTCAACAAAATTTGGATATGGTCTTTCATTCGCAAGTGGTGGAATCGCAGCTTATGAGGGTTGGAAATATAATGATAAAACTGTTGGTCAATCTATCTCCTACGGTGCAGCAACTACTGGAGTTTCAATTGCAGGTGGTGCGTTCGGGGTTAGTGCTGTATCCGCTGCTATAGGATTGGTTTTCGGGACTACTCCTGTTGGATGGGCTGCAGCAGCTGCAACAGCTGCATCAATTGCGGGGGTAGCTGTTGCAGTTGGTATTGGTATCCGTATATCATCTGGCTTTGAGGCTCTATATGAGAATAATTTTTTGGGTTTACAGGATGGATTAGACTGGGTTGGAACTAAATTAGATTCAGAAATTAATAAAAAAGTTAATACTATAAAAAATGATTTTAAGTTTGCTGGTAAAATAATTGGTCAAGGAGTTAATTTTATAACTAAAAAAATAAAAATTTAATTTTAAATAGATTAAGGAGGATATATAATGAAAATTTGCACCGTCGAAAGATCATTTAAAAATACTAGATATAGGATACTTTTTTCTGATGATAACTATTATCTTTTAGATATGAATCAATCATATTGGTCTATATTTTTTCCATTTTTATTTTGGTTTTTTCCAAATAAAGTCTATAAAATTTCATCAGAAATAGCAGAGAGTTTAAGAGTTCCAACAAAGTTATTAGAAGGGATAGATAAAAAATATAAGCTAATAACAGTCTTATCCTTTATTTTAATGGGAATCTTCCCTATTATAGGTAGATGGATGAGTGATAATATTATCGACTTTTTTAATATTAACAGTCCTACTAACATTAATATATTTATTTTAGTGTTAATATTTATATTTTGTATTACATTAAATTTATATTTAAATAATTTATTAAAGAAAAAAATAAATTTAAACTATGATAAACTTGATTTTTATACAATATATTTAAAACCTATATCTTGTAAAAATGAGGTTAAGACAACGCTATTACATATATTTATAATACTAATGCTAGTTATGATGTCAGGTGGATATATATTAACTGGAAATTTATTTATTCTATTCACTGCATTTATTTTATTTTATATGTTTTTATCATGGAATAAAATAAATTTAAGTAAAGATAATAAATGTTATATAAAGTCTATAAAATAATATTATTTAAAAGGAGATATAAATTATGTTAACTCTTGGATCAATTGTTTATTTAAAAGAAGGAAGTCAGAAATTAATGATTATTAATAGAGGTGTTGTTATAGAGCAAGAAGGAAAAGAACAAATATTTGACTATTCTTCTGCTTTATATCCAAATGGCGTTACAGAAAATAATATCTATTATTTTAATGAAGAAAATATAGATAAAGTTATTTTCGAAGGATTTAAAGATGATGACGAAGAAAGATTTCAAGAAATATTTGAAGAATGGAAAAAAAATAACAAAGATAAATTTATAAAAGGAAATATAACTCAACCAGTCGAATAAAAAACATGAGATTAGATTTTAAATCTAATCTCATGTTTTTTATTCTATAATTATTTTTATTGCATTAAAAAAACGCCCTACAAGGACGTTTTTTTTAAATTGGTTGCGGAGGCAGGATTTGAACCTACGACCTTTGGGTTATGAGCCCAACGAGCTACCAGACTGCTCCACTCCGCGATATATTGTATATAATTCTTTCGACTCATTTATAATATCATATATATAACTCTTTGTCAATATAATATATTAAATAAAAAATATATTATATTCTTAAAAATATTTATACTTTTAAGTTGACATTTATAATAAAATAAATTATTATGTACTAGATATATAAATTAACATATATTGGTTATTTATATACACTTATAAAACTTTTGTTATACATCATTTATTATAACTTATTTTATATTATAATTGATATATAACAAAAGTTACTTTTGGTATAAAATGCTATATTTTTATTTTATAAGAAACTTCTTATAAAATTTTAAATATTGTTTTTCAAATTTATAAATTTATAAAGGGGTAAAAATTATGAACAAAAAATCTTTATTATCTATTATAGCTGTAGTTGTTCTTTCTGTTTCTGTACTAGCTGGATGTAATGGAGGAGATAAATCTTCTTCATCTTCATCATCTTCTTCTTCTTCATCTTCTTCATCTTCTTCAACACCATCATCTTCTTCATCTTCTTCATCTTCTTCTTCATCTTCAGCACCATCATCATCTTCTTCAAGCAAGTAATTATTATTTAATAAATTAATATAAAGGGAGTTATTTAAATGAACAAAAAATCTTTATTAGCTATCATAACTGTAGCTGTTCTTTCTATTTCTGTACTAGCTGGATGTAATGGAGGAGATAAATCTTCATCTTCATCATCATCTTCTTCTTCTTCTTCTTCTTCTTCTTCTTCAACACCATCATCTTCATCTTCATCATCTTCTTCTTCTTCTTCAGCACCATCATCATCATCTTCTTCAAGCAAGTAATTACTATATTTTATTGAAAGAAGTTTAAAATGAATAAAAAAATATTATTTTTAATAATTTGTATCGCATTGACACTATCTATTACTTTAGTTGGATGTTCTTCTGATAATAACAGTAGTTCTGGTTCATCTAGTAGTAGTAGTAGTGTATCATCTAATTCAAATATAACTAAAATAGATGAAGCTTTGTCTAAAGTTAAATCTGTTTATCCTTCTGATTTATTCCCCACTATGGAGATAGATAAAGAAGTTTTAGTTAACAAATATAGTATACATAAAGATGATATAAAAAGCTATAAAGCTTTTGGACCTATGATGTCCGCACATGTGGATACTTTTATCGCTATAGAATCCACTGATGGAAAAGCTTCCGAAGTGGAAAGCACTCTAAAAAAATATAAAAATGAATTTGAGAAAGATATGCACTATCCTAGTAATTTAGATAAGGTAAAGGCTTCTCAAGTTCTTAAACATGGAAATGATGTTTATTATATTATTTTAGGAGATATGTCTACAGCTAGCGATTCTGATACAGAAGATCAATTAATTGAACTTGCTAAAAGTGAAGTTAAAAAAGCTGTAGATGCTATAAATTCTTTATATAAATAATTTATAATTATATCATTTTTAATAAAATATAAATAATAAAAACAGTATGGATTTTATATCTAATGCTGTTTTTATTATTTAAGGAGTTAAATATATTGGTTTTTAGTAGTGTTTTTTTTCTTTTTTTCTTTTTTCCGTGTATACTTATAATCTATTTTTTAACCAAAGATAAATATAAAAATTTTATCCTATTTTTAATTTCATTATTTTTTTATGCTTGGGGAGAGCCTATTTATGTTTCTATAATGATTATATCTACTTTAGTAGATTATTTTCATGGAAAATGGATACATATAAATCAAAAAAAACAAAATTATAAAATGGCAAAATATATATTATCATCATCTATATTTATAAATTTATCATTATTAATATTTTTTAAATATTCTTCCTTTATTTTAACAAATATTAACAATATATTTTCTTTATCTATTCCTGTATTATCACTCTCATTGCCTATAGGCATCTCATTTTATACATTTCAAACTATGTCTTATACAATAGACATATATAAAAACACTGCTAAATATCAAAATAATATAATAAATTTTGGCACATATATTTCATTTTTTCCACAATTAATTGCAGGACCTATTGTAAAGTACAAAGATATAAATAAACAAATTTTAAAAAGAAAACATAATTTAAAAAATTTTGGAATAGGTATTTCTAGATTTTTAATTGGGTTAGCTAAAAAAGTTATTCTAGCTAATAATATAGGAATATTAGCTGAAGAAATTTTTTCTACAAATATATCAGATATATCTTTTTTAACATCCTGGCTTGGACCTATATCATTTGGATTCCAGATATATTTTGATTTTTCAGGATATTCTGATATGGCAATTGGTATATCTAAAATATTGGGATTTGATTTATTAGAAAATTTTAATTATCCTTATATATCAAAATCTATTACAGAATTTTGGAGAAGATGGCATATATCTTTAAGCAGCTGGTTTAAAGAGTATGTTTATATACCTTTAGGAGGTAATAGATCTGGAATCAAAAAACAAATAGTTAATATTTTAATAGTATGGCTTGCCACAGGAATATGGCATGGAGCAAGCTGGAATTTTATCATATGGGGTATATATTTTGCTATAATATTAATATTTGAAAAATTATTTATATTAAAAATATTTAATAATATAAATAATTTTTTTAAATATATATATACTATAATTTTAATAGTTATCAGTTGGTCTATCTTTTATATTGAAAATATATATGATTTGTTTATATATATTAATCGAATGTTTAGTATTAAAAATTTTATCGATATTCAGTTTATATATAGCGTATATTCAAATATTGTATTATTTATTATATTAATAATATCTTCAACCCCATATCCAAAATATTTGTATAATAAATTATTGTATAAATATTCTAATAATATAATTTTTATTTTAATTTCAAATATATATCTTATTGCAATATTTATATTATCTATAGCATTTCTAGTAGATTCTTCATTTAATCCATTTTTATATTTTAGATTTTGAGGATTGTTTATGAACTATAAAATAACCGCATCTATATTTATAATACTATTTTCTAGTATATTTTTATTAAATATTTTTAAAAAACCAATTGTTTTTTCGAAAATTGAAAATAGATATCTAAAAGAGTTCCCTATATTTAATAGCAAAGATTTTTTTTTAGGAGAATTTAATAAAGATATTGAAGAATACTATTCAGATCAATTTATTTTTAGAGATAATTGGATAACTATCAAAAGTTTTTCTGAATATATTATAGGTAAAAAAAATATAGATAATATATTTATAGGTAAAGATGATTATATATTTGAGAGGCATCTTCCAAAAGATATTGAAACAAATAATTTAGAAAAAAATTTGGATAGTATAAAGCTTTTTTTAAAAAATATTAATTTATTAAATATTTCCACTTCATTTATTATTGTTCCATCTTCTAGTCATGTTTTATCAGAATATATGCCTAGATTAGCATATAAATATAACGAAAATAATATAATAGATTATCTAGATTTAATTATATCTAGATATGATAATATTAACTTTATACCTATTTTAGAAGATTTAAAAAATAATAGTGATAAATATATATATTATAAAACAGATCATCATTGGACAACTAAAGGTGCTTATATTGCTTATAAAGCCTGGGCAAAAGAAAATAATATAAACCCCTTATTAGAATCAGATTTTATAATAAAAACTGTATCAGATAACTTTTTTGGAACAACACATGCAAATATAAATCTACCTTTTATAAAGCCAGATAAAATAAATTTATATTATATAAAAAAAGATATGAATTATAATATTATATATAATCAAAATGATTCTACAAAAACTTCTAATTTATACAATAAAGAATTTTTAGATAAAAAAGATAAATATTCTATTTTTTTAAATGGAAATAATGGAATAATAAATATAAATACTAATAATAAAAATAATAAAAATTTAATTATAATAAAAGATTCATTCGCAAATTCATTTTCACCTTTTATTATAAATCATTTTGAAAATATACATATAATTGATTTACGGTTTTTTAACAGCTCTATAATGGATTATATTAAAAAAAATAAAATTACAGATATATTATTTTTATACAGTATATATAATATATCGACAGATAAAGACATTTTTAAAATATCTAGATAAAAATAAAAAGATAGAAATAATTTTCTATCTTTTTATTTTTATCTAGATATTTATTAGTTTTTTTAAAGATACATATTTAACAGATAAAATAAATATATCCATAGCTATATCAAGTTCATTAATATTAAGATATGTCGGTGCTATCCTGATATTTTTATCATCTAAATCTTTTCTATATGGATATGTAGAACCAGCCGGTGTTAAAATTAACCCCAATTGTTTACAAATATTTATAATTTCCTCTGCATTACCTTTTATAGTATCTACAGAAATAAAATATCCGCCTTTAGGCTCTCTAAAATCTATAATCCCTATGTCTTTTAAATTGTTTAATTTTTTAATTACTAGATCAAATTTAGGTTTTAAAATTTCTTTATGATCTATCATATGACTTTTTATATAATCTAAATTTTTTAAAAATTTAATATGCCTAAATTGATTTAATTTATCATTTCCAATTGTTTTAATAGACATAATTTTTTTTATAAATTCTATATTTTTTATACTAGAAGCAATACATGATATCCCACTTCCTGCAAAAGTTATTTTAGATGTTGATGAAAATATATATATCATATTTTCATTATTATAATTTTTAAATAATTTTAAAATATTATCTTTTTCAATAAATTCATTAGTTAAAGTATGCAATGCATATGCTTGATCCCAAAATACTTTAAAATCCTTCGCTTTAGGTATTAGCCTTGCAAATCTTTCTATAACTTTTTTAGAATAAACTATTCCAGTTGGATTAGAATATATTGGAACATTCCAAATGCCTTTTACACTATCATCATCTTTAATTAGTTCTTCCACAATATCCATATCAGGTCCATTATTATCCATAGGGATAGGAATCATTTCTATATTAAGATTTTCACATATTGAAAAATGTCTATCATATCCTGGAACAGGACATAAAAATTTTATTTTATCTTGTTTTGACCAAGGGTTTAAACCCATATCTCCACTTAACATAAAAGTAGAAATAATATCAACCATTAAGCATAAACTAGAATTTCCACCTATAAAAATATTTTCCATTTCAACATCTAAAATTTCAGCAAAAATTCTTTTCATACAATCTAACCCATCTAATACTCCATAATTTCTTAGATCTAATGGAAGATTATCTATTTTCATCTCTAATTTTAAAAGATTATTAGATAAATCTAATTGCTCTTTACACGGCTTTCCTCTCGAAATATCTAATAATATATTTTTAGATTTAATATTATTATATTCTATTTTTATTTCATTATATATTTCTTTTAACTTTTTTATATCATAATTAGCATAGTCCATAAATATTTCTCCTAAATTTCTTAATCAATATTATACAATAGTCCCTACCGTTCTAGGATACGGAATAACATCTCTTATATTAGAAATTCCAGTTAAATACATAATTAATCTTTCAAAACCAAGTCCGAACCCTGCATGATTTACTCCACCATACTTACGAAGATCTAAATACCATTCATATTGATTAATATCCAATCCTTTATCATTCATTTTATTTTTTAACACATCATAGCGCTCTTCTCTTTGGCTACCACCGATTATCTCCCCAACACCTGGAACTAACAAATCCATAGCCGCTACTGTTTTATTATCATCATTAATTCTCATATAGAATGATTTTATCTCTTTAGGATAATCAATGATAAATACTGGTTTTTTAAATACAATTTCTGTTAAATATTTCTCATGCTCTGTTTGTAGATCATTTCCCCATTTTACAGCAAATTCAAAATCTACATTTGATTTTATAAGAATATTAATTGCTTCTGTATATGTTATATATTCAAATTTATTTTCTATTATTCCATTTAATTTTTTTAATAATTCATTATCATAAAATTTATTAAAAAATTCTATTTCATCTGGACAAGATTCTAATATATTTTTTATAACATATTTCATCATAGATTCTGCTAAAATCATATCATCTCTTAGATCAGCAAATGCAATCTCAGGTTCTATCATCCAAAATTCTGATGCATGTCTAGTAGTATTAGACTTTTCTGCTCTAAATGTAGGTCCAAATGTATATATTTTTCCAAAAGCTAAGGCCATTGTCTCACCTTCTAACTGTCCCGAAACTGTTAAACCTGCCTCTTTTCCAAAAAAATCTTTTGTGTAATCAACTTTTTCTATATTTTTAGATAAAATTTTATCATAATCTATTGTCGTTATCTTAAACATCTCTCCAGCACCTTCACAATCACTAGAAGTTATTATTGGAGTATGTATATAAACAAAATCATTTTTATTAAAAAATTGATGAATATAATACGAGGCTTTTGATCTAATTCTAAAAGCAGAACTTAATGTATTAGTTCTTGATCTAAGGTGTGGTATTGTTCGCAAAAATTCTAATGAATGTCTCTTTTTTTGTAAAGGATAATCCGATGTACATTCACCCTCCACATCAATTTGAGTTGCATTTATTTCAAAAGCTTGTTTAGCATCTGCAGTAATAATAACATTACCTAATATTTTTATTGCTGAACCAACATTTAATTTAGCTACTTCTTTATAATTAGAAAGTTTATTCTCTTCAAAAATAACTTGAAGATTTTTAAAACAACTTCCATCATTAACTTCTATAAAACCAACTGTTTTTGAATTTCTGATTGTTTTAATCCAACCTTTAACCAAAATTTCTTTATCAGTATATTGATTAATTTTATCATATAATTGTGAAACAATAACTTTATCCATAAATACACGCCTCTCTTCAAATATATATTTAATAATATTATAACATAAAATAATTATATAACAATAAAAGGGTTTATCTTATTGATAAACCCTTTTATTGTTATATAATTATTTTTTATTCATCCGTTTAAGTCCAGAATAAAGACTATCTCTAGAATCTGATGCTGAGGTAGATTCTTTTTTTACTGTTTTTATATTTTTACCCTTATTATAAAGTTCTCTTAAGGTTTTTTCTTTTAAATCATTTATAGCAGGCTGTTTAATTGAATGTTTGTTGGATATAGGTCTTATCATAGATTTATCAATTTTTTTAACTCTAGCAGGTAATTTATAAGATCTTATATCATCTCTATTTTCTTCTTTAATAGTTTTTTCTATATATACTTCTTTAGTTATTTCTTCTTGATCAAATAAAGTTTTTATAGCTTCGCCATTTGAGATAATATCGGATATATTAATCTCTTCTACTACTGGAGTCTCTTCTATTACTGAGATTTCTTCTACTACTGGAGTCTCTTCTACTACTGAGATTTCTTCTACTACTGGAGTATCTTCTACTACTGAGATTTCTTCTACTACTGGAGTCTCTTCTACTACTGACATTTCTTCCAATGCTGGAGTCTCTTCTGTAACTTTAGACTTTTTAGCTGGCTTTTTAGTACTTTTCTTTTTAACTTTTTCTATTTTTTCTTCCTCTAGAATAGGTTGTATTATTTCCACAGGAACATCATCAGGAGTTCTTATTATAATATCTTCTTCTGACATATATGCAATAGGATAATTTGTATCAACATATATATCTACATCTAAAACGGAAGCTTTTAAAGACATATGTATAAATATATCATCATCTACAATATTATAAATTTCATTAAAATCTATCCCCTTTTTTATAATATCTACACTTATTAAAAAACAACCACTAAAATATCCAACTTTATATATCCCTCTTTTTTTTACAGAATTATAAAATTCTAAATCTTCTTCTGAAACAATATCATTTTTATTTTGTGGAAACGCAATAAGTTGATCTGCAAAAGCTCTAACATTAGGAACATCATTTTTATCTTCATCACAATACCATGATATAGTAGAAACTAAATCTTTTTTAGATGATATCAAACTTCTAACAGTAGAAGGATTAAACGTTACATTACAATCACTAAAAAACACATAATCAAATCCGTTTTTTGAGGCATAGTCTATAGAACTTCCTCTGAAAAATTTTTGAAAATCTTTTTCTATTAAATCAATATTATTAGAATCTTTTTCAGTAGATATTCTATTTATTATTGTTGTGTTTTCATTCATCTCTTTAAATTCATTCAATAAATCTTGGCAATCTTGGATACCGTTTACAAAAAAATAGTGAACATTAAATGTTGATGTATCCAAACTTGATATAGATATTAAAAAAGATTCTAAAATAATTTGACTTTCTATAACTGGCATAGCAAATAAAACATCTAATTTTTGTTTAGAATTTTTATTATTTATTTTTTTATCGCTCATATTTATCCCCTTTATATTAACATAAATTTTATAAAACTATTTTTTCTTAAAGACTTCTATACTTTTGTTATTATCCAATTTTAAATAATAACTATCATATGTATTATTTTCAATTTCATACATAACAATTTCTGGTGTTACAATTGCATCTAATATTCTATCACTACTCTTCATTTCCAAAAATGCTTTTTCAAAAATTTCTAAATTATATTCATTATAAATATGGTATCCCGGAAAAGAATTATCTAAAAAAACTTCATATCCTAAAATATATGATTTTATAAAAATATGATATGATGATGGAATATTTTTACATTTTTTTATTAAGCTATAATCAATTCCATTTTCTAAAGCATTTTTAGATATTAAAATACAGTCAGATAAATATCCAACTTTTATATTTTTTTGAGTTTCAGTCATAATATTAAATAAAGATTGATAATCTTTATTTATAACTAAATCTTCTTTTAAATAAATTTTATCATCATTATGAAGCCATGCATTTATTAATGTCATATCATCTTCATATCTGCTAACTATTAGCGTTGATATAATATCTTTTTCTTTTGAAATTAAATTATATAATGTATTTCTATGAATTATTACATCTGAATCTAATAAAAAAACATAATCATAATCCATGTTTAAAGCATATTTAGAAATTCTATGTTTCATAAAATAAATTCTATCTAACATTTCTTTATTCCAATTATGTTTTAAAGGAATATACTTTTCTTCTGTTTGAAAAAAATCCATTGATATTATTTTAGTAGAATTTTCTATTATTATATCGCCTTTTAAAATAGATCTATCTTTAAAGTTTTTTATTATAGATGATGATAAAACACTTATATTATCATCTATAATATAATAATCAACATCTATACCTATAATATTTAATTTTTCTATAGACAATAAAAAGTGTTGTAAAAGTTTACTATTTTGTCTAATAACACTGCCAATCAAAACCCTCGGTTTAATTTTCTTTCTACACCTAAGTTTTTTTATCTCCATTAATGAATTCCCCTCACATAATGCTAAAAAGTATATTTTATATATACAAAATAAAATAAATAAATAATTATTTACATAAAATAATCATTATTATATATTAAGTATCGTATAATTAAACAATTTAATAATAACAAATAAAGAATTACTTTTCAACTTTATAATTACTAAAAAAATATGACAAAAACACGCCAATTATTAATAAAAAAATGCCTATTAAAAATTCTAAATTCATTTTAATATCAATACTAGAAGATGTCAATATTTCCAGTATCATAGAAAATATTGAGCCTATAACAAGTCCTAATATTGCCGAATATGTAGATTCCATAAATCTTTTTAAAAGATATCCTATTAATTTTGCTCCGAAAATGATTCCTATTAAAACTCCTACAACAACTAAAGATAAAATTAATATATTCATCTGATTTATAGCCATAATTATTGTAGAATATAGTCCAAATAAAAGAATAATAAACGAGCCACTTATACCTGGTATTATCATACATATAGAAGAAATAATACTAACTAAAAGTATCTTTAAAGAAATTTGCAAATTAATATTTTGTATAACTTCTTCTTTTATATTTGACATAGAAAAAATAGACATAATAATCATAAGTAATAAAAAAAATGAAAATATAAATATATTTTTTATATTAAAGAATTTTGATTTACACTTTATATATATCATAGGTATGCTTCCTACAATTATTCCTATAAAAAGCATGCTAGTAGATAATAAATTATTATTTAAAAAATAATTTATTATCGAGCTAAACAAAAAAACCCCTGTTATACATCCTATTCCCAATGATATTAAAAAACAAAAATTTTTTTTAATAGATGAAAAACTTGCTATAGATGATATTATTTTATCATATATATTCAAAACAACTGCAATTGTTCCTCCACTAACACCAGGGATAATATTTGACACTCCAAGAATAATTCCATATATAATATTTTTTAAAAATAACAAGTTATTATCTCCTTTTAAAAACTATATGATATCTCAATCTAAAATAATATCATATAAATCATCTTTTGGCAATAAATTATAAAAAGAAAAATAGCCCCACATATAGGGCTATTTTTCTTTTTATAAAAGGATACATATAAGACCACCACAACCTTCATTAATTATCCTTTCTAGTGTTTCTTGAATTTTTAATCTGGCATCCGATGGCATTTTATGCAATTTTGTTTGAAGTCCTTCATTTACAAGTTCATGAAGAGATTTTCCAAATATATTTGATCCCCATATCTTTGTTGGATTTTCTTCAAATTCTTTTAATAGATATTTTATGAGATCCTCCGATTGTTTTTCTGATCCAACTATAGGACTAACCTCGGCTGTAATATCGGCTTTCATAAGATGTATAGATGGAGCAGATGCTTTTAATTTAACACCATATCGCCCACCTTGTTTTATAATCTCCGGTTCTTCAAGCTCAAGATCCTCCATTGTTGGCATAACTATACCATATCCTGTAGCATTAACTTCTTCTATTGCAGATTGTATTTTTTCATATTCTTTTTTTATTTTTGAAAGATTTTCTATACAAGGCATAAGTTCTGCTTCACTTTTTATGTCTAGACCTGTATTTTCTGATAATACATTATAAAATAAATCTTTTTTTATTGATAAAAATAATTCAGCGCTACCTTTTCCCAAATCAACATTTTTTAAATATGCGCTATCTATATTTTCATTTTCTAGCATTCCAGATATATTATCATTTATTTCATCTATTCTAACAATATTTGAAGATGTTTTTTTGATTATATTAAATAAATCATTTTTAAGCCAATGATTACTCTCTAAAGTTGTAATCCATTTTGGCATATCTATCATTATTTTTTTTATAGGAAACTGAAATAAAACTCTTTCTAATATATATTTTATATCACTTTCTTGAATATCTACACAATTTACTGGTATAACTGGAACAGAATATTTTTTTGAAAGACTTTTGGATAATTCAATAGAGGAATTACTTTTATGATCACTACAATTTAGTAATACTACAAAAGGCTTATTTATCTCTTTTAACTCCTCTATAACTCGTTCTTCAACTTCTTCATATTCATCTCTAGGAATATCGCTTATGCTGCCATCTGTAGTTACAACTAATCCTATAGTAGAATGCTCTGTAATAACCTTTTGGGTTCCAACTTCTGCAGCCATATTAAAAGGAATCTCATCGTCAAACCATGGTGTTTGTACCATTCTTGGAATATCATTCTCTATATATCCTAATGAACTAGGAACTATATAACCAACACAATCTATCAACCTTACATTTAAACTTGCATTATCAGATAAATTTATACTTACAGCTTCTTCTGGAATAAACTTTGGTTCTGTTGTCATTATTGTTTTACCAGCAGAAGATTGTGGAAGTTCGTCTATTGCTCTCTCTTTCCTATACTGGCTTTCTATATTTGGAAGAACAATATGTTCCATAAATTTTTTAATAAAAGTCGATTTTCCTGTTCTCACTGGTCCTACTACTCCTATGTATATATCTCCATCTGTTCTCTCTGCAATATCTTTATAAATACTACTTTCCATATATATTTTTCCTCCAAATTTTATTTAGACTTTACTTTATTGTATTATTGGTATTAATATCATTTTTCTTTCTTTAATAATATTTTGTTCTATATCATTTTCTGCTATTATACTATCTATACTTGTATTATATTCCTTCGCTATATCCCATATATCTTCTCCTTCTTCACCATAATAAATACTTATACTATGCTTATTATTACAATCTTTTTTATCTTCTTCATCTATTTCAATATTTGATATGCACGTCTCTATAACACTTTGATATACAGCTCCTGACAAATTTATTTCATAACATATTTCTATAATATTTCCTAATAAATTTGTTTTACAATCTAATATACATACAGATATATCAATATTTATATTATCTTTTTCACACATTATGCCTGTATTAAGATTAATTTCTACTTTTTTTTCTATAATAACTGGAATTTTATCTATATCTAAGCATATAATACTAATTGATAAATCTCCTTTTATAATAATTTCACCATCTATAGAATCCATATTTGTAGGTGAAAATTCACAAAAAACTTCCTCTATAGAATATATATCTTCAGTATCTATATCTATTCCAGAATCAACTTTAGAACAGATATTTTTATCGATTATACATGATATATACTGACTTTCTATTTCTTTTTTTTCTAATTCAATTTTATATTTTGTTGAATATGCATCTTGTAATATTTTAATCTCTTTTTTATGAGATGCATGACACTTCATATAAATTCCAAAAACACATTCTAATTTAGAACAATCATCAGATTTAATATATGATATATCAATAGTCGTTGATTCAAAGTTTATATAACAATTATAATCTGAGTCTATTCCTAGAACATCTATTATTTGACTAACAGGAACTTTTTTTATTATACAACTATATTCTCCAAGCTTTTGTTTATACATAGTTTTAACTATAAGTTCACCTTTGACTATAACTTTATTTGCAATTATTTTATAATCTGTTACATACACATCAGTTTCTGTATATAAAAAACATTCTTCCATATCAATTTTCTTATCTAATATAATTTCATCTTTAATCTTAAATGCTTTTTCTTCGCATTTATGATTATTTCCAATACATATTATTTTATTTTTCATCTGAATTCCTTTTCCACATACAGATGAAACTATACTCGTGTCCTTTTTTCCAATAACTTTTATTTTTAAATTTATTGCCCCTCTAATATCTAGCTTTCTAGGATTAACAACCCTATTATTTATATAATCACAACTTGCTGATATCATAATCATAGGGCTTATACATTCTCTAGACATTTCTACTGTTCTACTAAATGAAATTTTTTGTATATTATTTTTTATTTCATTTGTATTTTCTGCCACATATATTGTATTTACACAGGTTATTCCATCAACTATTAACTTGTTTCCAGAAATTTTTTTAGATAAAATACTACATTTTATTTTGGTTTTCAAAATTTTAAATATACTTGGACAATAATCTGGTAATAAACATTCTAATTCTATAGGCTCTTCAATGCTATTATTATATAAGATTTCATTATTTATAATATTTTCATTTGTTAATTTTAATTCCATGGTAACAAACGCTCCTTTTTTCTTTTCTACCATATATATATTAAAATTTATATTGTATTATTCCAATATAATAAAAAATAACGATGATATTTAAATAATACCATCGCTATTTTTTATTAATTATTACCTGATTTTATCTTTAACCATTCTTTATCCATATTTTCTAGAAAAGCATCAGTTAAATGTATAAATTCTTCTGTGTTAAAATCTAAAAAAGAAGAATCAGGATATAAATTTTTATTAAATTTCATATCATCTGGAAGAAGTTCATAAACTGCTTTATTTGGAGTAGAATATCCTAAATACTCTATATTAGCTAATCCAACTTCTGGTTCTAGTATAAAATTCATAAAATTTTCTGCAAGATTTTTATTTTTTGAACCTTTTGGTATAACCATAGAATCTATAAATCTATTAGTTCCTTCTTTTGGTAATACAAATTTTAAATCTGGATTATCTTTTTCCATTTTAATAAAATCTCCAGCATAATAAGAAGATATAATTGCCTCTGCATTTATCATTTTATCAAATATTTCATCCATAACATATGATTGAACTATTGGTTGTTGCTTCTTCAATAAATCAGAAGCTTGTTTAAATTCTTCTGAATTTTGGCTATTTAAAGAATATCCTTTATATTTTAAAGCGATAGCAAATGCATCTCTTGGATTATTAAACATTAATATTTCTTTAGAATATTTTTCATTAAATAATGAATACCAACTATTAATATCTTCTGTAATCATTTTAGAATTATATATTATCCCTACAAGTCCCCATGCATATGGTATAGAATATTCTCCAGTGGGGTCGTATATAGGGTTTTTAAAATTTTCCATAACATTAGAAAAATTAGGTATATTTTCAAAATCAATTTTTTCTAACATCTCTTCGCTGATCATTCTATTAATCATATAATCCGAAGGTACTATTAAATCATATTTTGCAGAACCACTTTTTATTTTTGCATACATCTCTTCATTAGAAGCAAAAGTTGTTAAATTTATTTTTACTCCATACTTATTTTCAAATTCTTTTTTTATATCCATACTATTGTCTTCACCATTGGATATAAATTCTCCCCATATATATATTTTAAGATTATTATTAGATGAACATCCCGAAAAAATAGTTAGCATTATAAATAATGAAATTATTATAGATAAAACTTTTTTCAAATTTTTAGCCTCCTTTGTTTTTTTTCTTCTTTTAAATTTATTACAATTAATACAATTAATACGACTAAAAATATTATACTAGATATTGCATTAATTTGTGGATTAACTTTCTTTCTAGTCATAGAATAGATTGTTACTGGTAATGTTTGAAAAGAACTTCCACTAGTAAAATATGTAATTACAAAATCATCAATAGAAAGTGTGAATGTCATCAAAAATCCAGAAAAAACACCTGGCATAATATCTGGTAATACAACTTTATAAAAAGCTTGTTTAGGATTACATCCCAAATCTTGTGCCGCCTCATATATACTTGGGTCAACCTGCCTTAACTTTGGCATAACATTTAAAACAACATAGGGGAGACAAAAAGTTATATGTGATAGAAGTACCGTTATAAATCCTAATTCTAAACCAAATATTTTATTAAAAAAAACAAACAACATCATTAAAGATACCCCTGTAACTATTTCTGGGTTTATTATCGGAATATATGATAAATTTAATAAAAAAGATTTATTTTTTTTCTTCATCTGCATAATTCCTATTGCTGCTATTGTTCCTATAAATGTAGCTATTATTGCAGATAAAAAACCAATTAATAATGTATTAAATAATGACTTCATAATTAGGTCATTAGAAAAAAGTTCTATATACCATTTAAAAGAAAATCCTGTGAATTTTGCTCTATTTTTTGATTCATTAAAAGAAAAAATAATTAAAATCAATATTGGCAGATATAAAAAAGAAAAAATAATACCAAGATATGCTTTTGAAATAAACTTCATCATAATAGCATACCTTGCCTATCCTCTTTATTCTTATCAATCATATTTGTTATCCACATAATTATAAGTATTATAATCATTAAAAATAATGACATTGCAGATCCCATATAAGGATTATAAGTACTCCCTATAAATTGTTGTTCTATTATATCTCCAAATAAGAGGTTTCCACCACCACCAAGCATCCTAGAAATAATAAATGTGCTTACGGATGGAACGAAAACCATTGTTATACCAGCAACTATCCCAGATAAAGATAAGGGTAATAATATTTTACATAATATTACAAAATAATTTGCACCAAGATCCTGTGCGGCTTCTATAATTGATTTTTCTATTTTTGTCATAACAGAGTATAAGGGAAGTATCATAAATGGTAGATAGTTGTAAACCATTCCTAATATAATTGCATATGGAGTATTTATTATATTTATTTTTCCTAATCCAATAAAGTTTAAAAATTGATTTATTATTCCATTATTTTCTAATAAGGTCATCCATGCGTATGTTCTTAAAAGCAGATTCATCCACATTGGAAGAATAATAAGCATTAATAAAGTTTTTTGTATATATTTTTTACTTCTAGATAATATAAATGCTATTGGAAAAGCAATTATAAAACAAATTAAAGTAGATATAATAGCAAAATATATAGATTTGAAAAGAATTCCAATATAATTTCCACTTTCTATAATCCATTTTGTTGTAAAATTATAATTTTCATCTATAAATGCAAATATAACTACTAGAAATGTAGGAATTAATATAAAAATTATTAACCAAAAAATATAAGGGAGTGATAATAATTTAGATTTCAATTATTTCACCCCTTTTTTACTAACTATAATATTATCTAAATCAAATTTTAATCCAATATATGTTCCTAATTGTTCTTCTTGCTGTGAATGAACCATAATTTTTCCCTTATCTGTATAAAATATTAATTCATTATAAGATCCTTTATATATTAAAGATTCTAAAAATCCAACTATATCTGAATGATCTTCGCTTACTATATAAATATTATTTGGTAATATACTAACTTCTAATTTATCATCACTACTAAAATTATGATTTGGTTTTTTAAATGTTTTTCCCATAAATGAGATTGTATCTATATCTTCAATAAAACAATCGATAATATTACTTTCTCCTTTAAACATTTTTTCCATTATATGTATATTTTCAGGAGATATTTCTATATATACACTATCATTTAACTTATAATTGATAGTTGTATGAACTATCCATTCTATACCATCACAAGAAACAGTTATTTCGTAATGAACTCCCTTAAAAATTATATTAATTACTTTTCCAAATATAATATATTCATTATCTATATCATCAAAAGTAGGTGAAAAAACTAAATTAATATCTTCTGGTCTAACAACAACATCAACTGGAAGATGTTTGTTGAACCCTATATCAACACACTTAAATTTTTTTCCTTTTATCTCAACTAGCCTATCTAGTAGCATTATGCCATCCATTATATTACTCTCTCCAATAAAATCAGCGACAAATGCATTTTTAGGTTCGTTATATACATCTTCGGGAGTTCCTATCTGTTGGATTTCTCCATCTTTCATAATTATGATTCTATCAGACATTGTTAAAGCTTCCTCTTGATCATGTGTGACATATATAAAAGTAACTCCCGCTTCTTTTTGAATATTTTTTAATTCTATTTGCATCTCTTTTCTTAGCTTTAAATCTAAAGCTCCCAAAGGCTCATCCAATAATAATATCTTTGGATTATTAACTAATGCTCTAGCAATAGCTACTCTTTGCTGTTGTCCTCCAGATAATTCCTCTGTTTTTCTATTTTCATATCCCGTTAGATTAACTATTTTAAGCATTTTATCAACTTTTTTCTTAATTTCATCTTTAGAAAATTTCTTTAACTTTAACCCAAATGCAACGTTATCAAATAAATTTAAATGAGGAAAAAGTGCATATCTTTGAAATACAGTATTTAAATTTCGTTTATGTGGTGGTAACTTTGTAATATTATTTCCTTCAAAATAAATAACTCCAGATTTTGGAAAAATAAATCCACCAATCAATCTTAATGTAGTAGTTTTTCCACAACCTGATGGTCCTAATAATGTCAAAAATTCATTTTTATTAACAAATAAATTAAGTCCATCTAAAATTACATCTCCGTCATAATCAAAATTAATATGTTTTAGCTCTACTAAAATATTATTCAATATTATATCCCCCTTTGCGGAAATTTTGTAGTAAAATATATATAAAAAATATTTATATATAAACACCGCCCGCAAAAGACATTTTAGGAAATTAATATAAAATTATTTTCCACAGTGTTATTAGATAAATATAAAAATAAAACTACAAAAATATCAGATTTTAATATTATATGTTATTTTACTAAAAGTCAAGTTTATTCTATATAAATTTTTTACAAATAAATAGAGCTAGATACAATATTATATCTAGCTCTATTTATTTGCGAAAAATTTATATAGAATAAAAGTAATAATACCATTTATTCCTGATTTAATTATATTAAATGGAATAATTATAGGAATAATAATACCTAATACAGCTTCATAAGAAGTTGATAAAAATATAGGTGTGAATATTAAATTCCATATAGCCATAGATATTGTATTAACTACTATTCCAAAAATAATAGATATTATAAGAGAATATCTATTATTTATAAATCTATATAAAATTCCTGTTGCTAATACAAATGATCCAGTGGATAATATGTGCATAATAATTCCAATAATTCCAGAAGAACTAACTGTTATTCCTTGTATTATAGAAACAACAAAAGTCATTATCATACCTTCATAGGTGCCATACATAATTGTTGCTATAAGAATAGGAATATCTGCTGGATCATACTCTAAAAAACTAGCGAAAAAAGGAAATCTTATAAAATAAACAAGAATAATAGAAATGGCTGATAACAACCCTAATGTAACAATTTTTTTTACTTTCATTCTATCCTCTTATCATATTTTAAACTAGTTGTTTATATCAAACTCTAATTCTTCATTACAATTAGGACAATTCATATTTCCATCATCTAAAATACTTTCATTTACATAAATACAATCATTACAAGATGGACAAGTTATTTCATAAACATCTTCGTCTTCTTCTGTAATATCATCTTCTATCTCATCATCAAAAGAAGATTCATCATCATCGTCATTTTCTTCGTCTTCTTCTTCTTCTTCTTCGATATCTTCTTCATAAAAATCTTCTTCTAAACTACCTAAATCTTGATCTAATATATCAACTAATTCTTCTAGTTCATCTCTAGACTCTTCTAGTTCTAAAACTTTAGAAGAAAGTTCATCTAAAACAGAAAAAATGGCTGTGTATATTTTTTCTTCTTTAGTGTCTTTTTGTAAATCTAAACCAGATAATAAACCTTTTAAATAAGCAACTTTTTCTACTAATAACATAAATCATATACCCCTTTTATTATAATTATTAAGCTCTTTCCATATAATCGCCAGTACGAGTATCTATTTTTATTTTATCCCCTTGTTCTATAAACAAAGGAACCCTTACTTCTGCACCTGTTTCTACTATTGCGGGTTTTGTTGCATTTGTAGCTGTATCTCCTCTAAATCCTGGATCAGTTTCTTTTATCTCTAATTCAACAAAAAAAGGTGGTTCAACTGCAAATATACTTCCCTTATATGATAGAACTTTTACTTCCATATTTTCTTTTACAAATTTAAAACTTTCGCCTAATTTATCAGCATTTATTGGTTCTTGTTCAAAAGTTTCCATATCCATAAAATGATATAAATTTCCATCCGAATATAAATATTGCATATCTCTTTTTTCTACGTATGCAGGTGGAAACTTTTCTGTAGGATTAAATGTTTTTTCTAAAACAGAGCCAGTAATAACATTTCTTATTTTTGTTCTTACAAAAGCTGCGCCTTTTCCTGGTTTGACATGTTGAAATTCAATTATTTGCATAACATGTCCATCAAGTTCAAAGGTTATACCATTCCTAAAATCTCCTGCTGATACCATTATTTAACGCCTCCAAGTTTAACAAATATTACCTGTTTTTAATAATACAATATTTACATCTTTTTTGCAATATATTTTATAAAATTATAAGAGTTTTTTTTGCATTAGTTATAATTTCATATCCATTTGATTTAGCTATAACCATATCTTCAATCCTAACTCCAAATTTTCCTTCTAAATATATTCCAGGTTCAACTGTCATAACTGTATTTTCACCTAAAACATCTTCTGATTTAGAATTAAAAAATGGACTTTCGTGAACTTCAATTCCTATACTATGCCCTAAGCCATGTCCAAATTTTCCTTCATATCCTTGTTTATATATATATTCTCTAGAAATATTATCTATCAATTTACAAGAAACTCCAGATGATATAGCTTTTATTGCTCTAATTTGTGCTTCTAAAACTATATTATAAACCATATCTTGTTCTTTTGATATTTCACCAACACCAACTGTTCTGGTCATATCACTGCAATACCCATTATATATTACACCAAAATCTAATATAATAAAATCTCCATTTTCAATCTTTTTATCTGTCGGTGTTGCGTGTGGAGATGATGAATTTTTTCCTGATGCAGCAATTATAGGAAATGAAAGACCTTCTGCCCCAGATTTTTTTAAATAAAATTCCAATTCAAAAGCTATTTCTTTTTCTGTAACCCCTATTTTAATAAATTTTAAAATATGGTTTAATCCTTTTTCAGCTATTTTTTGCGCTTCTTTTATATATACTATTTCTTCTTCTGATTTTGACGATCTCATATCTCTAATGATGTTATTAAATGTATTTCTAATATCAATATTTATATTATTTTTATCAAAAATTTCTTTATATTTTTGATATTTATTAATCGTCATAGAATACGTTTCTATCCCTATATTAGATAGATTTTCTTTTTTCAATATATCTAATATTTGAGAATATAAATTTTCTTGTAAAATAATTTCACAATTTTTAATTTCTTTTTTAGCTTTTTCAATATATCTAAAATCTATTATAAAAAAACTTTTGTCTTTTGTTATAATTAAAGTTCCTGCTGTAGAAGAAAAATCAAGAAAATATTTTCTATTTATCTCTGACTCTATTATACATCCATCTAAATTTAAATCTAATTTATTTTGCAAATTTAATATTCTATTATTCATATTAATAACCTCTCAAAATATTTTTTATAGCGTCTAGCGCTAAAATATATCCTTCTTTTCCAAATCCAGATATAACTCCTACGCATACAGGGGAAATTATAGATTTTCTCCTAAACTCTTCTCTAGTATATATATTAGAAAGATGGACTTCAATTGTAGGAATAATTATACTTTCTATTGCATCTCTAATTGCATAACTATAGTGTGCGTATGCACCAGGATTTATAATAATTCCATCTTGATTATCTATACTAGAATGAATTTTATTTATAATTTCACCCTCTATATTAGATTGGAAAAATTCTATCTTTATATCATTTTTTTTACAATAACGATTTATATAATCATTTATAGTATCTAAATTTTCCGAACCATATATAATCGGGCTTCTAACTCCGATTAAATTTAAATTTGCGCCATTTATAATAAATATTTTTTTCATATAAAACCTACTTTAAATAATTTTCATAAATATTACGCATATATGATGCATCAATATCTTGTGTACCAGCTGATTCACAGATGAAAACAGGAGTCAAATTTCTTTTAGCTACTAATTCAGCCAAAGGTTCAAAATTTGGACCAAAAATTTTATCTTCAAATGTTATATGCTTAACTTCTCCACCCTTTTCCGTATATTCTATCTTACTAAAATGTGAATGAAAATTACTAGCTCTATATTCACCTAGGGAATTTTTAATACTATCTAATATTTCTGCAAAATCTTCTTTTTTCTTTAAACCACCATTTGTACGGCAGTTTATATGTCCAAAATCTATACAAGGAATCAAACTTTCATCTATACTACATAAACTTATAACTTCTTCAACATTTCCTAATTGATTTATTTTACCCATAGTTTCTGGACAAATATGAACTTTATCATATAATCCAATATCTTTCATGTGAACTATCGCTTTAGATATAGTGTCTTTAGCTAATTCTAATGCTTTTTCTCGTGTCATTTTACCACAAGATCCAGAATGCACAATAATTCTATCCGCACCCATATTACATGCTGCAACAGCACTATCCTCTATATATTTTAAACTATTATTTCTTTTTACTTCTTCATTACTTGATAAAGAAATATAATAAGGAGCATGTAAAGATAGTTTTATATTCGATTCAGCACATGATTCACCAAACTCTTTAGCAGATTTTTCTGATATTTTAACGCCTCTTCCACATTGATATTCAAAAGCATCTAATTTATATTCAGCTAAATATTTCGGGATATCAATTGATTTTTTTAATTTTAACTTTGCAAACCCTTCTCCTTTTCCAGCTGTTCCAAATAAAGCTTTCATATGTTATCCTCTTTCTTTTTATAGTGTTTATTAATAATATACCTTTCTATTCTTCTTTTTATTTTATATATAATAGAATCTTCAAACTCATTATATATATCAGTAACTAAAAATGTTTTTATTTTTGAAATGTTTCCTCCCAATATATCAGTGAAAATTTGATCCCCTACAATACATATATTTTCATGAGGAATTTTTAATGTTTTACACCCTTTAATTATATTTTTTTTAAAAGGTTTATTCCCTTTAGAAATATAATCAAGATTTAATAATTTTGCAAATTTTCTTACTCTTTCTTCCCCGTTATTAGATATTAATAAAATTTGCACACCATTCTTTCTAAGCATTTCTATCCAATCTATTACGCCATCAAATGGATTTGGATCTTGATGTCCTGCCAAAGTATTATCTATATCTAATAGAAATCCTTTAATATTAAATTTTTTTATTTCTTCATATGTAATATCATTAACTTTATTAAATATTTTATTAGGAATAAATATTTTGATTTTTTACCATCCTTTAATATTTTATTTATAATTACAAAAAAGCGAGCTTATCGCTCGCTTTTTACTACTTAAATTTTCTTTTACGTGCAGCTTCGGATTTCTTTTTACGTTTTACTGATGGTTTTTCATAATGTTCCCTTTTACGAACTTCTGCTAAAACACCAGATCTAGCACAAGACTTTTTAAAACGTCTTAAAGCACTATCAAAAGTTTCACTATCTTTAACTCTAATTTCTGACAATTAATTCCCTCCTTTTGCTCAAAGGCAGAGGTTATGATATTCATTATATATGAATAATAATTTAATGTCAATAGCCTACCAGAAATTTAGTTTATTGCACTAACTACTCCTGATCCAACTGTACGTCCGCCTTCACGAATAGCAAAACGTAATCCCTCTTCAATAGCTATAGGTGTAATTAATTCAACTTTAATTTCAACATTATCACCAGGCATACACATTTCAACTCCATCAGCTAAAGTAATGACACCTGTAACATCTGTTGTTCTAAAGAAAAATTGAGGTCTATAATTATTTAAGAATGGAGTATGACGTCCGCCCTCTTCTTTTTTAAGAACATAAACTTGACCTGTAAATTTAGTATGCGGGTTTATTGTTCCTGGTTTACATAAAACTTGACCACGTTGTATATCTTCACGTTGAACCCCACGTAATAAAGCACCTATGTTGTCCCCTGCTTCAGCATAATCAAGAATTTTTCTAAACATTTCTATACCTGTAACAACAGTTTTTGGTCTCTCATCTGATAAACCAATAATTTCAATCTCATCACCAGTATTTAATTGGCCTCTTTCAACTCTACCTGTAGCAACAGTTCCTCTACCTGTAATTGTAAAAACATCTTCAACAGGCATGATAAAAGGTAAATCTGATTTACGTTCAGGAGTTGGAATAAAGGAATCAACATTTTTCATAAGCTCTATTAATGGAGCATATGCTGGATTTGATATCTCGTTATCCGCTTCTAATGCTTTTAGTCCAGACCCTCTAACTATAGGCGTATCATCTCCTGGAAAATCGTATTCATTTAAAAGATCACGAATTTCCATTTCAACTAAATCTAGTAATTCTGGATCATCAACTTGATCACATTTATTCATAAATACTACCATGTGAGGAACTCCAACTTGACGTGATAGAAGAATATGCTCACGAGTTTGTGGCATAGGTCCATCAGAAGCAGAAACAACTAATATAGCTCCATCCATCTGTGCTGCACCAGTAATCATATTCTTAACATAGTCAGCATGTCCAGGACAGTCAACATGAGCATAATGACGAGCTTCAGTTTCATACTCGACATGAGCTGTATTAATAGTAATTCCTCTTTCTCTTTCCTCTGGCGCCTTATCAATCATATCATATGCCATATACTCTGCATTTCCTTGAATACCTAGTGTTTTTGTGATTGCAGCAGTAAGAGTTGTTTTACCATGGTCAACGTGACCTATTGTTCCAATGTTAACATGTGGTTTATTTCGTTCAAATTTAGCCTTTGCCATTATAAATTCCTCCTGTTTTTCATAAATTAACTAATTTATTTAATTACAAAAAATTATTAATTTTTTGTTCTTGAAGTCATAATATCATCAGCAATAGATTTTGGTACATTTACATAATGACTTGGTTCCATAGAATACTGACCTCTACCTTGAGTTCTAGATCGGAGATTGTTTGAATATCCAAACATTTCTGAAAGTGGGACAAAAGCATTTATTTGTTGTGCTCCAGATCTTGTTTCCATACCTTGTATCTGTCCACGTCTAGAATTTAAATCTCCTATAACATCACCCATATAATCATCGGGAACTATTACAACAACTTTCATAATAGGCTCCAAAATTACTGGATTAGATTTTCTCATAGCTTCTTTAAAAGCCATAGATCCTGCTATTTTAAATGCCATTTCAGAGGAATCCACATCATGATAAGAACCATCATAAAGTTCAACTTTAACATCTACAACCTGATAGCCAGCAAGAATTCCCGCTTGCATAGCACCTTTTATCCCCGCATCAACTGCTGGAATATATTCTCTAGGTACAGATCCTCCAGTTACTTTATTTATAAATTCGTATCCTTTGCCGGATTCATTAGGAGATACTCTGATTTTTACATGTCCATACTGACCTTTACCACCAGATTGTTTTGCATATTTATGATCAACATCAGCATTTGATGTAATTGTTTCTTTATATGAAACTTGTGGATTACCTACATTTGCCTCTACTTTAAATTCTCTTAATAATCTGTCAACAATAATTTCTAAATGAAGTTCACCCATACCAGCAATTATTGTTTGTCCCGTTTCTTCATCTGTATAAGTTTTAAAAGTAGGATCTTCTTCAGCAAGTTTTGAAAGACCAACACCCATTTTTTCTTGTCCAGCTTTTGTTTTAGGTTCAATAGCAAGACTTATTACAGGCTCAGGAAATTCCATGGATTCAAGAATAATTGGATATTTACCATCACATAAAGTATCCCCTGTTCCAGTATTTTTCAAGCCTACAGCTGCTGCTATATCTCCGCAATAACAAGTTTCTATGTCTTGTCTATGGTTTGCGTGCATTTGAAGTATACGACCCATACGCTCAGAATTATCTTTTGTAGAATTATAAACAGTTGTTCCTGCATTTACAAAACCTGAATAAACTCTAAAAAAGCATAATTTTCCAACAAAAGGATCTGTAGCTATTTTAAAAGCTAAAGCAGAGAAAGCTTCCGTATCAGAAGAAGGTCTAACTTCTGACTCTCCAGTTTCTGGATTTACACCTGTAATAGCAGCAACATCTACAGGAGATGGCATATAATCTATTACTGCATCAAGTAATTTTTGAACACCTTTATTTTTATAAGATGTTCCGCAAACAACTGGAATCATAGTATTATTTAAAGTATTTAATCTAATACCTCTTTTAATTTCATCAGTTGTAAATTCTTTACCATCAAGGTATTTCATCATAAGATCCTCATCAGCTTCAGCAACTACTTCTAGCAATTTGGATCTATATTCTTCAGCTATCTCTTTAAGATATTCAGGAATATCTACAATTTCCATGTCTTGACCAAGATCATCTTTATATATAGTTGCGTTCATATCTACTAGATCAACTATACCTTTAAACTCATCTTCCGCACCTATAGGTAATTGTATTGGTACAGCATTACATTTTAGTCTATCTTTCATCATAGAGACAACATTTAAAAAATCTGCGCCCATTATATCCATTTTATTTACATATGCCATTCTAGGAACATGATATTTATCAGCTTGTCTCCAAACAGTTTCAGACTGTGGTTCAACTCCACCTTTTGCACAAAAAACCGTAACAGATCCATCAAGAACACGTAAAGATCTTTCAACTTCAACAGTAAAATCAACATGACCTGGTGTATCTATTATATTTATACGATGGTCTTGCCAAAAAGTTGTAGTCGCAGCAGAAGTAATCGTTATACCTCTCTCTTGTTCTTGTTCCATCCAGTCCATTGTAGCTGCACCTTCATGAACTTCTCCTATTTTGTGGGTGATACCAGTATAAAACAAAATTCTTTCCGTTGTAGTTGTTTTTCCAGCATCAATATGAGCCATTATACCAATATTACGAGTTTTCTCTAATAATACGTCTCTTGGCATAACTTCCTCCTTAAATTATATAAATTATATAAATATATTACCATCTATAATGTGCAAAAGCTTTATTTGCTTCAGCCATTTTATGTGTATCTTCACGTTTTTTAAATGCAGCACCACTATTGTTTAAAGCATCTAAAATTTCATTAGAAAGTCTTTCAACCATAGTTTTTTCGCTTCTTTTACGAGCATATAGAGTCAACCATCTTAAACCTAATGTTTCTCTTCTTTCAGGTCTAACTTCCATAGGAACTTGATAAGTTGCTCCTCCAACTCTTCTAGCTTTAACCTCTAAAACAGGCATTATATTCTCTAAAGATTCAGTAAACATTTCTAAAGCGCTTTTACCTGTTTTTTCTGATATTATATCAAATGCACCGTACACAATTTTTTGTGAAACGCCCCTTTTACCATCATACATAATACTGTTTATAAGCCTAGTAACAAGTTTAGAGTTGTAAATAGGATCTGCTAAAACATCTCTTTTATTAATCTGACCTCTTCTTGGCATCTCGCTTCCCTCCTTCATAAAATAATGATATCGACGGTACTCGAAAGTATATAAATAACCCTCGTTTCCAATAAAGTCATTATAAAATATTATAATTCCTAATCTATTGGACGGATAGTTTTATTCTACTTAGGTGCACCAGCCTTAGGTTTTTTTGAACCATATTTAGAACGACTTTGCATTCTTTGAGCAACACCTTGTGAATCAAGTGAACCCCTAATAATATGATAACGAACTCCTGGAAGGTCTTTTACACGTCCTCCTCTTATAAGAACAACACTATGTTCTTGAAGGTTGTGTCCTATCCCAGGAATATAAGCACTAACTTCTATTCCGTTTGTAAGTCTAACTCTTGCAACTTTACGTAAAGCAGAGTTAGGTTTTTTTGGAGTCATAGTTCTAACAGCTGTGCAAACACCACGTTTTTGAGGTGAACTTTGGTCTGTTGCTGTTTTCTTTAAAGAGTTAAATCCTTTTAAAAGAGCAGGTGCTGTAGATTTTTTCTTAATAACTTTTCGTCCTTTTCTAACTAGCTGGTTAAATGTAGGCATATTAAATCTCCTTTCTTCAAAAATCGCCATAGATTAAAAATACAACATGACATATTAATTTTATCACTTAAAAATTAATATGTCAATATATTTTTATCTACTTATCACTATGTGTTAGATCTTTTATCCATCCAGTTCCTCTTGTTTTTATAAAGCATATAATTGGTTTTATAACTTCATCTATTTTCATCATTCCATATACAATTGGAATAGGTAGTTTAAATACAAAAGCTCCTAAACTAGAAAGAGGGATAGAAACACACCATATAACAATTAGTTCTAATATAAAACTAAACTTTGAATTTCCAGAACCTCTTAGAATTCCTATCATATAGGTTGCAGCTATAGATTGAAAAAACACTACAAAACAAGCTACAAACATCTGTTCTTTAGCCAAAATTTTTGTGCTTTCTGGTACATTATAAAACATAACGGCATAGTCTCTAATAAAAAATATTACTAAAGCTCCAACAAGTCCAACTAATATAGATATTTTAAAAAGTTTTTTGCTCCTATTTTTTGCTAGATCATATCTATTTTCTCCTATAGCTTTTCCAACAAGTACGGCAGCAGCATTTGCTATACCAAATATAATAACTGTTGCCATCTGTATAACTATATTTGTTATTGAGTTTGCAGAAACAGCCTCTGCTCCCAATCTACCAAATATCATTGTTTGAAATGATATACCTAGAGACCAAGCTAATTCATTTAACGAAACTGGTAGACTATATTTAAAAAACTTTTTTAACATATACTTATTTATGTTTAAAAAATATCTTATCTTCATCTGCAATTTTTTATCTATAAAAAAAGCAAAAATTAAAACAATAATAAACTCAACAATTCTAGCAACAACAGTTGCTATTGCTGCCCCTCTTATCCCCATTCTAGGAAATCCAAGATTTCCAAAAATCAATAACCAATTTATAATTATATTTATTATTAATGTAACAAAGTTAACCAATACAGAAATCTTAACTATTTCTACACTTCGTATAGAACAAAGAAATGTATTAGTTATTCCATATAAAGAATAACCTATTCCAATTATTCTTAAATATGAACCTCCAAGTTCTATTAATATTGGATCATTAGTATATATACTCATAACACCTTCGGCAAAAAAAACAGCAAAAAAAGAAAAAAACAATCCAATAATAAACGCTACTCTAACTGCTATAGATATAATATTTCTTATTGACTCCATATCTTTTTTGCCCCAATATTGAGAACAAAGAACAATTGCCCCTCCAGAAATTCCATATGTCAATATCATAAATATAAAAAATGGCTGATTTCCTAAGGAAGATGCAGAAAGTTCTGATTGACCCAAGGCACCTAGCATAACTGTATCTACCATATTTACCATAAATGAAATAAAATTTTGTATAGCAACTGGTATAGTTAACTTAAACATCATACTTATAAATTCTTCATCTCTAACCTTCAAAGAATTCTTTTGCATATATATACATACCCCTTATAATCTTATTTATTTTCAAGATACTTAAGCGTAATAGTATCTATTCTTTTTCCAAGGGTGCATATATTATCATCTACAGAAATAAAGGTTTTTTTAAAAATATCCCTACATCCTTTTAACTCTTCCATCATAATCTTATATTCATCCCTAATATTAGCAATAACTTTTTCTGATTGAACCTTTTGTTGTTCTACTTTTCTTATTGCAATTTCTTGTATTTTTTTAGCACTATCATGAGCATCATATATAATTTTTTCAGCGGTGGTTCTACCATCTCCTAAAATTTCTTCTACTTTATTTATCATAGAATCATATTTTTTTGATTTATCTCTATACATTTGTATTTTTATATTTAAATCTTTATTATTCTTTTTAAGTAAATTTAGTTCACTTAAATCTACATTTATATTTTTACGATCTTCATCACAAGATATAATAGTTTTATCGCTTTTTTCCTTTTCCTCTAATTCTTTTATATATTCTTCTAATTCTGATATTTTTTTAGAAAACATATCATTTTTAGAATTAAATTCTAAGCACCTAGATTTATGCATATCTTCTAAATTCTTTAAATAAATATCAACTTCCACTGGATTATAGCCACTTATCTTTTTTTTAAAATCATATTTTTCTGACATAAAATTACCTGCTTTTCAAAAAATTTATAATATACTTTAGTATTCATTATTTTATCATAGCAAAAAATATATGTAAACAATATTAAATATTTTTTATTTTGGAAATAAAGGAATAAATTTTTTATTTAAAACATCTATTAAACCTTTATCCGAAAATTTAACCTCTGGAATAACAGGTAGAGCTAATGTTACAATTCTTAATAACGGATTTTTCATCTCTGTTATTCCAAACTCCATTAAAATTTTTTTCATATTACTAATCTCTTTTGAGATAGACAAAGCATCTTTTTTAGACATTAAACCGCCTATAGGTAATTTTATAATTTCTCTTAAATGTCCATCTATAGCTGCTGAAATTCCACCTCCAGATTCTAATATGCTTTCAATAATAACTTCTGCATCTATAAAATTATCATAAACAATAGTTAAATTATGACAATCATGTGACACTGTTGAACCTATAGATCCCTTACTAATTCCAAAATTTCTAACTACTCCAACTGTAAAATTATTTTTTCCATATCTGTTAATTATACAAACAAATTTTAAATTATTATCATTAGATATATCTAAATAACCATCTTTAACATTCAAACTCTCTACAGATAATTTTGTTCTTGATGAAAATAAAGTTTCATACATCATAACATTTACAGTAATGGTTCCATTTTCTATCGGCGCCTTAATTCGAAGATTCTTTTTTTCAAAAAACTTAATATTTATACTATTTTTATCTTCTATATCATAATCTTTATTAGATATATTATCAATTAAAATTCCATCTTCAGAAACAAGATTACCATTAAAAAAAACAGCAAAAGCCCTTGGATTATTTAAGTCGGATATAATCTGCATGTCAGCAATATAACCTGGTGCAATAGCTCCTAAATTCTTTATTCCAACCTGTCTTGCGACATTAAGTGTAGCACTTTTAATAGCATCTATATTATTCATACCCTCTTTTATTACAGAAGAAACAACATCGTTCATATGACCAATATTTAAAAGATCATCTGGCTCTCTATCATCTGTACATAATGTTATATTTTCAAAATATTTACTATCTTTTACACCCTCAAGTATGGCTTTTGCATTTTTTGAAATAGAACTTTCTCTAATATCTAGATACATACCATTTCTAAGTTTTTCTATAGCTTCTTTAGATGTTATAGTTTCATGGCAACTTTCAATTCCAGCAGCGATATAAGCAGCCAGATTTTTTCCTGTAAGCATTGGAGAATGACCCTGAATAAATAAATTATTATCATCAGCACAGTCTAAAATGTCATGAATTCTTTTATCTTTCTCAATAACTCCAATAAAATCCATAACCTCTGCTAATCCAATAACTCTATCTAATTTTGATAACTGATCTATAACAATACTATCAAAAAAAGCTCCACTTTCTTCTAGATTTAAAACAGATGGAATACATGATGGTATATGTATAAACTGCCTCATTGGTAAATTTTCTGAGCTGTTATACATATACATAAATCCATCTTTTCCAAAAACATTGGATATTTCATGAGGATCAGTTATAACGGTTGTTGTTCCCCAAGGAATGACTGATTTTGCAAAATTTCTAGGTGTCAACATAGAGCTTTCAATATGTACATGTGAATCTATAAATCCGGGTATAATATAATTTCCTTTTCCATCATATATATTTTTAGATGGTTTTATTATACCTAGATTATCTGTCTGAACATCAACAATTATTCCATTAAAAGAATAAACATTTACAGGATATATTTCACCTGTAAATAAATTTAATAAATTAACATTAATAATAACTAGATCATTTTCTATTTTTCCTAGACTAGCATCTATAATATTTAATCTATCTTTAACTTTTATCTTCAATATAAACCTCCCAGATTTTATTTTTAAATTATAAAATATAAAATAAGTGGAATAGAAAGTATCAATAACCCTATATTTAAATCTTTAAATTTTCCTGTAGCTAATTTTACAAATACATAAGCAAGTATTCCTGCTGCAATACCCGTTGACATAGATGCTGTAAATATAGTAAAAACTATTGTTATAAAAGGTCCAAAAGCTTCTGTAATATCAGAAAAATCTATTGAAGATAATTGTTGAATTAATAAATAGCCTATATAAATTAATGCAGGTGCAGTTGCAAAACCAGGAACAATTAATGCAAGTGGAGAAAAGAATATAGTAAGTAAAAAAATTAAACCTGTTACAACTGATGTAAATCCAGATCTTCCACCTGACTCAACTCCTGCAGATGACTCAACATAAGTTGTTACAACTGTACAACCCATACAACATCCACCAACAGTCGCTACAGAGTCAACAAGAAAAGATTTATCTATTCCTGGAAAATTTCCGTCTTTATCAGCAATTCCTAAGTTTGATCCCAACCCTATAACTGTACCAAGAGTAGAAAAGAAATCTCCAACAAACGCCGCAAATATTAGAGGAACCATCGCTACCGTTAATATTTGTGAAAAATCAAAACTAAAACTTATATTCTGCAAAGTGGAAAAGTCTGGAATAGAAAATATGCTTTGAGGTATAGTTGTTACACCTAGTGGTATTCCAATTATTGTTATAGAAATTATACTTATTAATATAGCGCCTTTAAATTTAAAATGATTAAGCACAACTATTATAAGAATACCAATTAATGAAAGTATAACTGGTATACTTTTAAAATTCCCCATTTCTATCCCAGAAGTGAAGTTTGAAATACCAGACTCTTTAAATCCTAAATAAACTAAAAAGAAGCCAATTCCTGCACCTATTGAAACTTTTACATTTTTAGGAATCAAATTAACTACTAAACTTCTAATGCCAAATATAGAAAGTATAACAAATATAATTCCTGATATACCAACTATAGACATAGCTGTTCCAAATGATATTTCACCTGATTGAATTAATCCACCTAATAAAAAATTGACCCCCATAGCACATGAAAGCGCAAACGGTAAATTAGAATATATACCCATTATAATAGTAGTTATCCCACTTACAAAAGCACACATAACTAATATTGCTTCTTTTGTTATCATAACACCGCTAGAATCAATAATAAATCCCTCTGATCCAACTATTGCAGATGGCTGTACAAAAAGAACATATGCCATAGTAATAAATGTAGTTATCCCAGCTATAATTTCCGTTTTATAATTTGTTTTTTTTTCATCAAATTTAAAAAATTTTGATATATAATCCAAAAAAAATCTCCTCCAATTTAATTTAATATTATACATAAATGATATTAATATCATTATAGATAAACATATTAATATATTCAATACTTTTATTATTAAATAATAAAAAATTGCTTGCAAATAAAATTATTTGCAAGCAATTTAAATTAATTTTTTATATCTTTTTTATGAAATATAATAAATGAAATAATTAACAATACTATAGAAATTATTATCAATTGTAAAGATCCAAAATTTTGATTAAATAATGCACCACTTCTACTTAAATAAGAAATAAGATTTTTCTGTGTATTTAATAAAGATTGTGATATAAAAGGAATAAAAGTTATTCCTAGACTATTTATACGATCAACAAAAAAAATTGTAAATAAATATGATGCAAAATAAATAGAAATAGGAAGAGAAACAGCGATAGATGTATTTTTAGATAATGTAGATAATGAAAATGATAAAGACAAAATAAATAATAGACTTATAGAAGAATAAATAAAACTAGGTATCATATATAATAAAATAGATATTTCTTGAATACCATTAGTGTTATTTATTAAAATAGGTATAGATATACTATTAAATCCATAAACTATTAAACTAGATAATATCAAAACAACCATACTAAGAAATAGAGTACCAAAACTTATTACTAAAACTGATAAAAATTTTGAAAATAAAACTTTTATTCTAGATACGGGTTTTATTAATAATATTTTTATTGTATCTTTTGAAAATTCCGAAGATACAATGGAACCAGCAATTAAAATTCCAATAAGAATAACTAATATAAAATATATTTCAATGTATTTTAATATAATATTCCTAGAATCATCACTAAATTCTGGCTGAGGAATATCATTATTTAAACTATACCAATTAATATCAATCTGATTTTTTATTTTAATTTTTTTTTCTTCAAAATTCTTTTTATGTTGATCATAAGAATATCCTAAATTATAAGATTCAAATATTTCTTTAGATTCTAAATTTATATTATAATCAAAATATAAATTAGATGTTTTTAATAAATTTTTATATTTCCAATCTCCATTTTTTGGATCAATTTTATTATCAATAGAGAATTGGTAAATAGATTTTTTATTATTCAAACCTTCTATAGATTCTTTTGACCCTTCAATATATAATAATAAATCCTTATTTTGAGGGTCTTTTTTTAATTCCAATTCATATAATTTAATCTCATCCTCTAATTTATTCAAATCAATAGTAAGCTCATCAATCGAATAATTTAAATACAATGAATAATCTTCTTCAAGTAATATTTTTTTAAAATCTTCAGAAAATTTAATATATGACAATTTTTCTTTTTTAAAATCTTCAGAAGATAAAGAATATACCTTAGATATATAAGCAGCATTTATATCTCCATATTCATATATATCTTCCTTAGCTACACCTTGTTCTACAAAATCAAATAATTTTAATTTTATCATATAATTTATATAAGAGTTTATAGAATTAAAATACCAATTTTCTTTTGGAACTTTTTTATCTTTAAATAGATTTTCTACACTTAATTCAGTTTTATAAAAATCTAACATCACTCTATCTTTAACACTTGTAATATTATTTAATTTATTAATTAATTCTTCTAATCTAACAATATTTCCTTGCGAATATTTCATATAATAATCATCTTCAGAAGGCTTGAAAATATAATTTGTTAAAATAGCTGGTAAAATGGCGGATAAAACAATTAAAATAATAATTAAAAATATACTCGTTTTTTTTAATTGTTTTAATATTTCATTATATAATAATGATAATAATTTAGATTTCATATTTTAAATCCTATCTTATCTGTTTATTTGAATCTGCAGTCATTTCTAAAAATTCATCTTCAAGTGTATTAGATAACGGTAATATTTCAAATAAATTAATATTATTATTAATTAATAATTTATTAATATTAGATAGCATATCTTTTTCACAAGAAACTATAAGTCTATTATTATCAATATCAATATCTAATTCTTTAAAATTATCTTCTAATAATGTTTTTGATTTTTCAATATTATCTAATTTAAATGAAAATTTAACTTTTATATTTAATTTATTTTTAATATTATCCAAGGTTTTAATATCAATAATTTTACCGTTATTAATAATACAAAAAGTATCACACATCAATTCCATTTCACTTAATAGATGGCTAGAAACAACAATACATAAATTTTCATTATCAGCTAAATGTCTTAATGTTTTTCGTAGATCTTTAATACCCATAGGATCTAATCCATTTGTAGGTTCATCTAATATCAAAAGCTTTGGTTTATGTAAAAGAGATTGAGCGATACCTAACCTTTGTTTCATTCCTAAAGAATAAGTTTTTACTTTATCATCTATTCTATTTTCTAATTTGACTAATTTAATAACTTCATGTATTCTTTCTTTATCTATGTTATTATACATTCTAGATATTATTTTTAAATTATCCCTACCTGAAAGATACTTATACATTTCAGGATTTTCTACAATAGCACCAATACAACCTAAACTTTCTTCAAGATTTTTAGATATATTTTTATTATTTATATATATATCACCACTAGTGATGTTGTATAATCCACATATCATCTTTATGGTTGTTGTTTTACCAGCACCATTTGGTCCAATAAATCCAAAAATCTCACCTTTTTTAATACTAAAAGTAATATTATCAACTATAGTTTTATTATTTATCTTTTTGGTAACATTTTTAAGTTCTAATAGTACAGACATGTTTTCTCCTATCTATTTCAATGGTAATTGGAGCTATTGAGCGGATTTGAACCGCCGACCTCTTCCTTACCAAGGAAGTGCTCTGCCAACTGAGCTACAACAGCTAAATAATATTAAATGGCAGGGGTAGAAGGATTTGAACCCTCGGCACATGGTTTTGGAGACCACTGCTCTACCAACTGAGCTATACCCCTATATATAAATAATTAGAATGTATTCATATATAGATGAATGCATTCTAATTATTTTGGTGGGCCTTCAGGGACTCGAACCCCGGACCAACCGGTTATGAGCCGGTTGCTCTAACCAACTGAGCTAAAGGCCCTAAGTAACGGCATCGTTCTATCTTCCCAGGCCGTCGCCAGCCAAGTATTTTCGACGCTGATGAGCTTAACTTCCGTGTTCGGTATGGGAACGGGTGGTACCTCATCGCCTTTAACACCGTTTTTTCTTCTCTGAGTATTATCAA
>JAGUQX010000042.1 GCA_030153485.1 Oscillospiraceae bacterium
GTATAGGTAATATTTTATCCTTACAAAATAAGGCAAAACAATATATATTAAGTGTAATATCAAATATAAGAAAAAATATAATTTCAAAAACATTTAAATCTATTAAAGATATAAAATCTGATACACCCTTGAACTTATATTATTAACTATATTTAATATCGTAAAAGAAATATTAAACAGAATAGTATTGATAATTTTGACAAAATATAATCATACTATTGACAACCATACTAATAGTATGGTGATATTACAAAGAAAAAAGGGTTTATATGAGTCAATTAAGAGGAAATAAAGAGCGTATTATAAAAACGGCTACTAAGTTGTTTATTGAAAATGGATATGAAAAAACGAGTATTCAAGATATATTAGATGATTTAGGTGATATCACTAAGGGTTCAATTTATCACCATTTTGAATCAAAAGAAGATATTTTTAACGCTGTTGCTTTAGAAATAGGAGGGAACAATAAGATTTTATTTAACGATGTAAGAGACGATGTTAAATTGACAGGTGTTGAAAAATTAAGATCTATACTATTGTGCTCTGTAAATAGTAAGAATACGTCACAACTTATTAACATGACACCTAATTATTTTGAAAATCCTAAGTTTTTAATAGCTATGCTTAATCAAATACAAGAAGTGTCAATTCCTCAATATATTTTGCCAATAATAGAAATGGGGATTGAAGACGAAACTATACAAACAAAATCTCCAAATGAACTAGCAGAACTGATTATGATTTTATTAAACTTATGGATAAATCCTCTTTTGTTTGGTGGCACAGAGTGCTCGTTAAAAGTTAAATGTGACATGATTAATAATATATTAAAACAATACGGATTTATTTTATTTGATGAGGAGATAATGTCAAATATAGCTCAATATAAATAAATGAAAACTTTATAATTAAAGTTTACATAAACTTATGAAGAAAGGAGATTTGTACTATGAAAAATATTTCTGTACGTAGAGGTGTAAGTGTAGATGCTACAGCTTGGTGGATTATATTCTAATTCAGCATTTTAAATAAAAATTTGCCAAGGCTTTAAAAGTCTTGGCAAATTTTTATTAAAAATCAAAAGGAGAATATAATTATGAGTAAAAATTATATCAACCCTCAAATTAAGCCAATATATGGACATGGTCATTTCTCGGAAGGTTAGCTGCATTATGTGCAGGAATAATTTTAGATTTTTTGATTTTAGCTATTCTTCTTTTAGTCAAAACTGGTATAGATTATTGGATTTTAGACAGTGCTATTTATGTATTGGTTTTAAGAATATTATGGCAATTTAGATTTCATAAAAATTGTGATGGCAAACTTATTGCAATGATGATTATAGATGATCCAATGATAGATTTAGAAACTAGTTTTAAATTAAAGCATAAAGAATTAAAGAATAATATTTGGTTGATTCTAAAAATAGTAGGATATATTGTTGGAATTATTATATTTATTATTTTGATCTATCCAGTAATAAATTATATATTGTGAGGAGTATTGTATGAAGACTGAAACGAAAAAAATATACACATTAAAAATCGAAAATATTAATAAATGTTATAAAAAAAGTAGAGTAAAAGCAAATATTAATTTAAACATTAATTTTAAATCAGGTCAAATTATTGCTTTGATAGGCCACAATGGTGCAGGTAAAACGACTTTACTTAATCAGATTTGTGGAAATGTTAAGCCAGATAGCGGAAACATAACATACAATGATATTTCATTAGTGAAAAACTCGAAATATGCAAGAGATATAGTAGCTACAATGCCACAATTTCACGCACCTTTAGCAGGGGTAACATTGAGACAGGCAATTAACTCGATTTTATATATTAAGGTAGTGTCTGGAGATGAAGCAAAAAAACAATTAGATAATATTTTAAAAGAATTAGATATACATCAATGGAAAAAAATTTCTGGAGATAAGTTATCAGGTGGACTTCAGAGGTTAACTTCCTTTGCTATGACGGTAGTGGCACCTTCTCCTATTATATTATTAGATGAGCCTACCAATGATGTTGATCCTGTAAGACGTAAGCTTATATGGAAATATATTCAAAAATTAGCTAATAGTAATCATGTTGTGATAGTTATAACACATAACTTGCTAGAAGTAGAACAATATGCAGATAGATATATTCTATTACATAAAGGAGAAATGGTTGCCGATACAGTAATAAATGAAATCAAGCTAGAGGATTCAATAATGAAATTATGCATTGACACTAGTGATAATCTAGATATTGCTTCATATCCCGAAGCTATTGATGTTCAATTTAATAAAGAAATGCATCAAATTATATTTAAATTATCTTATTATCAAGTAATGAAGGCGATAGAGTGGCTATTTAGCTATATTGCACTTGGACATGTAATTAGATACTCACTTGTAAGAGAAAACTTAGATAGTATGTATAGAGGGCTAGTAAATGAATAAAGAAATTAAAAAAAACATTTCGGCTATACAATTTTGGGGATTAATCAAATGGAGTTTAACTCGCAATAAGTATTTGATACCTGCATTTTGCTTAATTCAAGTTATATTAGCTTTTGCTATTGTATATGGCTTTGCATTGATGAATCCTGTCATAGACTATCAATCTTCTGTATATATGGCTTCAGGGGCTTTAGTTTTAGGGATTATCGCAGTAGGCTGTGTTCTTGCTCCACAAATTATTAGTGATTCTAGGCAAAATGGGATACTTGCATATCAAAGAACATTGCCAGTATCTCGAGTTTCTATTATTCTAGCGGATGTTATCATATGGTCTATCGCTGCTATTCCTGGTATCGTAATGAGTTGTTTAGCTGGAATTATTCGTTTTGATATTGAAGTAAATGTAAATATCATAAGTATTGTAATAATTTTAATTTGTTTAATATCAATGATTTTAATAGGATTTGGAGTGGCGTATTTTTTTCCACCAAATGCTACATCATTATGTACACAAGTGATTATGATTGGCGCATTACTATTTTCGCCTATAACATATCCCGCAGATAGACTTCCAGATTGGGTTTTAAAGATACATGATTTTCTCCCGTTTGTAGCTGCTAGTGATCTTATACGAGCTAGTGTCTTTGATTTACAAGAAATATATGTTAGTGATTTAATTGTGATATTATTATGGGCAACTATTGCTTTTGTTACTTCATTAAAAATAGTTTCTAAGAAGGAGTAAGTGCATGAGATGTATTGAGATTGTAAAGTTAGTAAAAGTAATAAATAAAAAAAAGATTCTAAACGCAATTAATTTAAATATTAAACCTTATGAGGTATGTGGCTTAATCGGCCCGAATGGAGCCGGAAAAACAACTTTAATAAATTGCGTGGTAGGTCTAGTTAATGCTAACGAAGGATTAATAAAAATCAACGATATAGTATTAAAATCATCAACAAGATCTAAACTTTTGCGTGATATAGGAACTGTGTTACAATATCCATCAAGTATTTCTCGTTTATCAATTAATCAAATTTATGATGATCATATTCATTACTTATCTTGTGAAAATGCAAATTCTTTAGACAGTGTATTAACTATGGTAGGGCTTAAATTATCACCAGATTGTATCATTGGAAAATTATCATTAGGAATGAAACAGCGACTATTACTTGGACTAGCAATTTCACATAAGCCTAAACTTCTCATTTTAGATGAACCATTTAATGGGTTAGATCCAGATGGGATTTCATTGATTAAGGATATTATTGAAAATTTTAAAAATCATGGTGGGTGCATATTAATAGCAAGTCACTCACTAAAAGAATTAGAAGATTGCTGTACAAATATAGCATTTATTGAAGATGGTAGAATTTTTGAAAACAAAAACATGAAAGATATACGTAATGAATATGAATGTGGATTAAATGGATATTATAAACAATTGAAAAAGGAGACCAACTATGAAAAATAATTTTATGTTTGAATTTAATAAAATAAATTATGGTAGTTTACATATATTATTATCAGCTTTTTACGTTCAATTGTTTTTTTTATATTTTTTCACTGTAATTGGAAGATTTGAACCTGATGATATTCTTCAAAATTATTCATCGATTATAGGACTCGCTTCTACAATTACGACATGTACGCTTGTAGTTATCGGAACAATTTTTATTAATAGAAGAGTAGTTTATGATTTTATCGGCGATAGTAAAATTAGGTTATACTTATATCCGGATGGACGAAATAGTTTGTTTATACGAAAAATATACGGATTTTTCTTAGTATACGGAATTAAAATATTATTGGGAAGTTTAATTAGTAATATATTGTATTTTTCTATTGAATGTATATTCCCAATATTATTATCTACAAAACATATATCGAATGCATTTCCAATGATTATTATATCAACATTAACTATATCATTATTGACAACTATATTTATAGTATTAAGTGCTTGCATTGGAATATATTTTTCATCTATGGTAGCCACAATAGTGTCAGGCATTATATTTGTTACAATTTTTGGGAATCTAATTGCTATATCTTTTATCTATAACCCATATATATTATTTGCGGTATTATCAGGGGCTATATTTGTTGTAATCATTGTTGTTAAAATAATTTCTTCTAAAATAAAAAAAGAAGATGTTATATATAAATAATAGCACTTAAATATTTTTTTAGAAAGTTTTATATTAAATATAAGTATTATAAATAATAAGAAATAATACTTATAAAAAGCCACATAAATACTCCTCTAATCAAATCTTCTATATATTCTTTTTTCTTGCCTTTATATTTTGTGTACTTTTCAAATAGTGTTATAATTGCATAATACCCATCGCTTTTTATTATTGGTAAAAAATTTATAAACATATTTGATATTAAAATATTATAATATTTTAATATATCGGGAAAAATTATAAATGAAATTAACATAAAAATAGAATTAAATAATGTTCCTGCCAAATATACTGATATTTTTTTATATTTTGGTAGAAAATAGCTAAAAGATGTATCTACGTAAAACGCAGGAAATATAAAAAAAAATTTTAAGCCTATTTTAAATTTTGATTCCCTATAAAAGAATTTTAACGCTAAAATATGTCCCAATTCATGAATTGGAATATTTAAAAGTAGTAGTATTATTGAAATCTTATAATTAATATCAATAATTTTATAATCACAAAAAATAAAATATATAATAAAGCATAAAATAATAATAAAAATACTTATAATGCAGTAAATACTATTATCTTTAATTTCAATTAAAGATAATAAATCACCCTCTACATATTTCTTTTTTTGATCATTATTTATTTTATAAAAATTAAAATCACTTTGAATTATACATATTTTATCGTTTTCAGCCACTGTACAATTATTATATTTTTCAATTTTCATATATGTTTTTTTCTTCTAATATTTTTAAAAACCAATCACTACTAAATAAATATTCACACATCTCACAATGAGAAGAAAGTTGAATAGGGTACTTTATTTTTTCGCTTTTTAGAATTTGAACAAAAGGTGTAAATCCTTCAGTAAATATAGTGTGCATAACTTTATTATACTTAATATTATCTACGATATCTAATAATGTATCATACTTTAAATTCCCCATATTTAAAATAGTGTTTTCTATACATTGTGAGCAACATGGATATACATCAAGCGATGGATTTATAGCTAGTGAATAGTCTTGAGTACAGTAAATAAACATTTTATCTCATGTTTATTTGTATCAAGTAGTTTAATAAAACTACTATCATCAAATTTCTTTGCTGAACCAGTATTTACAACGGGTTGATATAAAAATTTAGTCAAATATGCATGATTCCCAAGTTCATCTAAAACATCACCTGGCTTCATTCCATCATTTAGAAAACAACCTACAATATCAGTATTAATTTTATAAGTAATGCATAAATCAATAATGTTCTTTATATTATCTAGATTTATAAATTCTTTATGAAACTCATCATAACTAAAAGATATATTTATTATAATATCTTTATATTTATTCAAAAACTTACTGCTGCTATAAATATTGTCACCCCAGAATCCATTTGTTTTAATTGTAAAATCTAGTTTTCTTCCATAATCATAGTTGAAAATATACTCTACTAACTCAGGATATAACATAGGTTCTCCACCAGTAATACCTATAGTTTCTATTGATGTATAATCTTTTATATTTCTAAGTATAGTATTTAATTCATCTATTGTAAGTGTATGTCCTTTGACAGTTCCTCGACTATCGCAACACATTTTACATCTTGCATTACAATCCTCTGTCAAAAGAAGTGCTATATGATTATATTCCATTTTTCATCCACCTTTTTTTAAAAATAATTGCTAGAAATAATACTATACAAAAAACTACTCCATTGTATAAAATTTCAGATAATATAGATAAATCAAAAAGAACATTACTTTCCAGTATATTTTGTAGATTTAAATGTCTTTGTAGTGTTGCGTCATAAAAAGCAAATAAAAAAAACTTTTCGCTTATGGTTGATAAAACAATACCTACTATCCATAATGCAAAGCAACTGCAAAATGATTTTATAAAATTAGATAATAAATATGCTAAAGATACTGAAATTATTATAATAAATATTGATATGTTTTGTATTTTCATAAAAAATATAAAAAAGTTATTAAAGCTTATATAAATTGTCGAAATAATTAATGATAATAAAAAATTACCTATTGTGATATATAAACCTATAGATACAATTTTATTTAACACATACTGTAAGGAAGAATAGTTTAATGTTTTGTAAAATATAATATTCTTTTCTTTGTAATCATTAGAAACTAAAGTCATTGGAATTATAGTAAATATAAAAAATCCAAATTGGGTATATACAGTATATATACTATACTGTAACTGATATATTGATATTTCACTTGGAGAATATCCATCTAAAGATACCAATAATATAAACCCTAAAATAAAACATAATATACTACTTCCTATGAGCATAATACCATTTTTACTGTTTTTTAAAATTTTAAATTCTAACATATTAGCTCCTTATATTAAGTTAATATAATCATTTATTATTTTTTCTTTATTGTTATAGTGAATTATACCCTTATTTTTCATGTACCAATAATAACCATTTAATTTTTCTAAATCAGTTAGGTTGTGTGTAATGTTGAGAATGAGGATATTATATTTTTTAATATACTCATTTAAAAAAATGTATATATCTTCCATACTTTTTTTATCTAAAGCAGATGTAAATTCATCTAAAATTAAAATGCTAGGGTTTTTAGATAAGTAAAATAATAGTTTTATTTTCTGTTTTTGACCATCACTTAATTCGCTTATTTTTGAATTTGCTTTTATCAAAGAAATTTTTAATAATTCATAAAGTTTATCATATGAAGTGTTTTCTTCTTTTTTTAATTCCAAAATATTTTTTACTGTTAAACTTGATGGGATATTTGTGTAGCTTCCAATTAAAATTATATTCTCTTTATTATAGATATTTCCTTGGTAAGGTAAGCTATCTATAAGTGATTTTGCAAAACAAGATTTCCCAACTCCATTTTCACCTAAGATATGATGAATCATTCCTTTTTTAAATTCAATATTAATATTGGATAGTATTTTTTTTCTTTTTATGTATAGAGAATAATTTTTAAATATCATTGTTTCACCTCTTAATTAATAATATAAAAATAAAGGTGTATTATCTAATCTAATTAGTAAACACCTTTATTTTTATATTATTAACCCTTTAGATCCGACAATTGCTTTTCTGCTAGAAGATGTTACAAAATACCATAAACTTCGTACATTTTCTAGTTTTTGAAGTTCTAGCTCTATATGCATAGCTTCTTTTTTCAAATCTTTTTTCTCTTTAAAATCATTTATTTTCATAAATTTCACTCATTTATTAAAATTATTATTAAAAAATACCAAACTATAAAATTGGTATAATTAACCAAAATTAAAAATTACAACTAACAATTTATATCTTAGAGTATATATACTTATATACTCTAAGTCAAGTGTTCGTATTACCCTCATATTTAAATTTGAAATTATCTATTATATTTCATATTAATCTTTCTAGAGAGCTAGATAAATTCCACTGATTCTACAGTGTTTTGTAAAATATATTTTGTTTAAACAAATTCAATCATATTGTGATAAAAATATATTTTATTTATAGAAATTATGATTATGATAATATAATATAATAATTTTGTTTTTAAAAATAGTAAATTTTAGAGGTGACCAATATTAAAATATTTACAAATATATTTAAACGGATTATCTTTCGCTCATTTTAAAACAGATAAAGAGCAATTTACAGTTGTATAATTATTTTTTATATTATCATGATAAAATTTTTTAAAATTGAATTTACTTTTATCCATGTATTCTAATTTTCCATGATTTGCGGTTTTACATGTTTATCTAAAACCTTAGTTCTTCTATATATGAATTTAGTTCATTACAGCTATCTGTATATTCTTTAATATTATTTTTGATTTCAATAATTTTTTACTTTTAAAATAAGAATATCAATGCTAAAAAACCTATTTTCAAAAGAAAAAAGCAACTAAACATATATCTGATACTATAAAATACCAGATTGAATATGAATTTTTAATTGAAAACAGAAAAGCTTTTAACACTACAAAAGAATTTATAGACATTCTTGTACAATCTATTACCGAGATGAAATATTATGATACGACCAAAATGCACAACCATATCCACCATAAATCCGAACTTGTAGAGGTTATTAATGGGA
>JAGUQX010000021.1 GCA_030153485.1 Oscillospiraceae bacterium
ATTGCAATGATTTTCTTTGTCATAAACTAATTTTCTCCTTCATTATAATGTTATATTTGATGAATATTTCTACCTATTAATCTTAAAATATTATTATATCATTATATAAAAATAATTAAATATATTCAATAATTTTATTTTTACTTAAACAAACATCTTTTATAATAAAAACCAATTAGATAACTGCTATTTATTATATTATAGTTATAGCTTTTATTTATATAACTTTTTATCTATTAGCCCAACCCTCTCAGAACAAACCAAAATTGCAAACCTAATCTCTACACTCGACTATAAAATCAACTTAAATAAGAAAAACCTTGAAAAACTAGAGCTATTAAAAAAAGGACTATTACAAAAGATGTTTGTGCAAAAAATATCTTTTTATACTCTTTATTAACTAGCTTATTTTTATATTTATTAATGTTATCCTAAATAGAATTAAAAATAAAAATATTACTATTGCTTTAGATAAAATAACTTAATTTTTCTTTTAAGATTTATCAAAATTTTATTTATCTTTTTAATTAGCTTAAATCCTATTAAATTTTCATAATTTATTATATTTTGATTTAGCATGGTCTCTTTATCTATCATCTTCACTATTAAGCTATTAATAGTTTCGTTAAAAATATCTGTTTCTATTATTTGACCATTAACTATCTCTATATTAGTAGCATTTAAAATTTTTAAATTTTTAACAATTATTTTTATATTATCAAATTTATTTACATTGGCTTTAATATAATACTGGGGATCTAATGTAAAAAATATATCTTTATTATCATTATTATCAAATACTCTACCGTTTAAAGATTTTACGCTAACTTGATTATCATTTATAAAAACACTTATATGATCAACCGATATCCCAAACCCATCAACAGGATCAAATCTAAAACCATCTGAATTTATATTTGAATAAAAGCTATAAGTAAAATCATTATCATCTTGTTTAACATCATCTATTAATACCGAGTTATCTTCTAATATATTATTATCAACTATAAGATAGGCTTTTCCTAATATTTTTTTTATTGGAGAATTAAGTATATCAATCTGTTTGCCAGTTTCTTTATATAAATCTATAAATGAATAATTATATCGCTGTTTAAAACATTCCATAATATTTTTATTATCAATAGTATTAATAAACATATTAATAGCTATATCTCTAGTATAATTACCATAAAAACAACCATTCAAAAGTATAAAATACTTTTCACAAAAAAGTTCTTCTGTTGTTATTGAACTTTTATTTATAAAGTTATCTTTAAATGCCTCAATAAATATATCATCATCTATATTTTCCATCATTATTTTTATAATATTTAAAAATTCCAATCTATCTCGTATACAATTTTCATCAGTGGAAGCACTAGTGTTTTTACCATTGATATATAATATACGATGTCCTACCAAAACTTCTTTCAATATATATATAGGGTATTTAAGTATAAGCCTAACCCAATAATCAAAATCAGGTAATTGTCTTAACGCAGAGTTATAATATCCTAATTCATCATATATTGTTTTTCTAACCATAAGACTTGGGTGGCATAGACAGTTTCCTAAATAATAGAACCTATTTAACCAACTGCCCCTAGATCTATTATTTTGATTAAATAGATTGATAGGTATACCACACCCATCTTCATAAAGTTCTCCAGATTCAGTAATAAAATTAGCATGGGTAAAACAAGCTGCTATATCTTTATTATTATCAAGATATTCAACCTGTTTTTTAAGTTTTTTTGGATACCAAATATCGTCAGAATTTAATAAAGATATATATTCTCCACTACTTTTCTGAATTAAAAATTTTAATATCTCTGTCGCTCCTAAATTTTTGCTAAGAAAAAATTTATTCAACCTATTATCTTTAAATGAATCAATTATTTTAACAGAATTATCTGTAGAACAATCATCCGCAACAATAACTTCAAAATTATTATAATCTTGAGATAAAACACTCTCAATTGCTTTTCCTATAAATAATTCATGATTATATGATGGAATTATTACACTAACTTTAATATGATTATTATACATATCAAACCGCTCCTATATATCTACTATCTGTATATTTTTTATTTTTATTTTGATATAAACTTGATTATATCACATACTTTTTGAACTTGTTTTAAAGTCATATCACTAAAAATTGGCAAACATAAAATCCTATTAGATAGGTATGTTGCATTAGGAGTATTTGATTTTATATGAGAATAGGCTAAAGTATCACTTACTAGAGGATAAAAATATTTTCTTGTAAAGATATTATACTCTTTGAATCTTTTAAAAAGTTCATCTCTTGTTATAGAAAATTTAGTTTCATCTACTATTATTGGCATATAAGCATAATTATATTTAATATTATTTGGTATTTCATTAAATATAATACCTGGTATTTTAGATAGATTAGAAAAATATAATTCAGTAAGTGTTTTAAGTTTTTTAATATCATTATTTATATTATCTAGATTTAAAATACCCATACAAGCTTGAAATTCGCTCATTTTAGCATTTAAACCTACCATAGAGACTTCATCTTCATTTTTTATACCAAAATTTTTCAAAAGATTAAATTTATCTTTTAAAAGATCATCTTTATAGGTTAGAGCTCCTCCTTCAATAGTATTAAATACTTTAGTCGCGTGAAATGAAAACATAGAAATATCACCAAAATCGCCTATAGAAGTTCCATCTATTTGTACCCCAAATGCATGTGCCGCATCATAAATAACTTTTAAATTATATTTATCTGCTAATTCTTGAATTTTTATTATATTACATGGTCTTCCATAAACATGTACTGGTAAAATAGCTGTAGTTTTTTCATTTATAAGTGATTCTATACTATCTTCATCTATATTATAATCTATCGTTTTTATATCACAAAAAACTGGAGTTAGTCCATTCATTGAAATAGCGTGTGCTGTTGATACAAATGTAAAAGGTGTAGTAATAACTTCGCCTTTTACATTTAATGAACGTATAGCAATATCTAACGCTAAGTGTCCATTAGTAAATAGAGTTATATTATTAGATTGTAAATAATTTTTAAGTGATTTTTCAAATTCCGTATGAATTGGTCCATTATTACTTATCCATTTATTATCCCAAATTCGTTTTATTATTTTTACATATAACTCATATTTAGGCAATGATGGCTGTGTGACAAATAAAGGATTTTCAAATTTTTTAATCATTCTATATTATTTATCCTCCAAAAAAAAATTTTCTAATTTCAATATATTTTTACTACGATTTTTAATTTTTCGTGAAGGTATACCTACATTAATAGACCAGCCATTTATTTTTCCAACAATTAAACTAAATGCACCAAATGAAGCACCCTCATCAATACAGGCTCCTGGTAGCACAACACTACTAGCTCCTATTATTACATGTCTCTCAATATTTACTTTTTTTTGTATAATATTTTTATATTTATCTGGAACTAAAGGACCTGTCATACTTTCACCCGAATAATCATCAGATATAGCATATATAGAAACCCTTGATGAAATATTTACAAAATCGCCAAGATAAACTCCCTTATTTCCTCCAAATATACAGCTGAATACAGCAATATGAATGTTATTTCCTATAATAATATTCCCACTTAAAACACAAAAGTCATCTATCCTTACATTATCTCCAATAGAAATTTTTTCTGGCGAATATATACTAGATTTCTTACTTAAGATAATATTTTTTCCAATACTTTTAAATCCTATTTTAATTAACTCTTCTCTACTAAAAATATTACTCATTAATTTATATCCTTATTAATTTATATTATCATATACCATAGATCAAATTACAATTATAAAATTAAATTTACACAAACATCTTTTGTAAAATCCCTTTTTTAAATAGTTCTAGTTTATCAAGTTTTTGTTTGTTTAAGTTGATGTTTTTGTCCAACTGTTTGAACACTCTAGAGTATTCAATTTGAATATTTAGCGGTGGAATAGATAATGGAATAGAAGCCATTACTCCATTCATTAATTTTGGATTTCCTACATATGATACATATTTATATGTATACTTATTTAATAATTCAGCCATATAGCGATTTGAATTACCTTTATATTTTTCAACTAAAACTCCGCATACATTTGTGCAACGAAATTTTCCATTTCTATAAAATACTCGTCCAGCATTTGCTCCATCAGTTGTCCATGTCAAAAATTTACCATTAAAATCATAAACTGAATCATAGCCCATTATCCCATTATTACTTGTTTGAGAGGAATAAATTGGATAACAATTTATATTTGTTTGTTTTTCTGATATATCTGTTTTAGCTATAACCACACCGCGAGTTATTTCAAAAATTTTTCCTATATTGGTAACCTGAAAATTAGAAGCATTTCTAGAAAAAACCCGTTGTAAAATCCCTTTTTTATATAGATTCATCAGGTCAACTTTTCGGCGTTGTAGCGAGATTTTATGATCAAGTAGAGAGAAAATTTTAGCAATTTTCGTTTGCTCTGGTAATGTTGGGGCTGATACAATTATTTTATCTAAATTATTTTTGCTTAAACTTGGTACACCAGTTGCTTCATTATATTCTTCTAGTTTTAATTTTTCTATCAACTTTAAAGTAAATTCTAAATTAAATTTATTTCTAATTGTACAAAAGAATAAAGTATCGACAGTCCAAAATGGAGCTTCTAAAAAATAAGGATTATTTATAGTACCCTTTCTTCCAATGCCAATGGCATCCTCGTTTGAAATTGATTTGTTAACATATCCTATTAATCCACCAGTTCCATATACTGGAATATTTCCATTTTGTAAATGTTTATAATCTCTACCTGAATTAATTTTGAGTAAATAATTCAGCGTATATTCATCCCACTTCCCTGTAAACTCAGGAAATCTAAGCTTTGGAACCGCCATATTCTCACCTGCTTTATAATAAAAAGTTTATATTAACTAATTATAACATTTTTAAACATTATTTTATATATTTTAGTAAGGTGCCATTTTTTAGACTTATTATATTAATAAAAAATACTCGGTTAAGTTTATATAAAATTATTCTGATATTCATCTAAGAAAACAACTTATATAATTTCTTCATAATCCTAAAGAATTTGAAAAAGATGATTTGTATATAGATATAAAAAAGCAGCCTCCAGAAATTCGCAAAATAATTTCTGGAGGCAAAGCAGTAACAAAAGCTATATCTCTACACAAAAAACATCAACGAAAACTTAGAAAAAAATATAATGTAAATACAGAAAAGGTATTAGTTGTAGAAAAAACTAATACCTTTAAATTTTGCATAAAAACAATCTCATCTTTAGTAAAAACCCTTGCAAATATTTTGATTTTTATATTTTCAGGCGTTGGAATAATATGCCTTATCTACCCAGATACAAGAGACGATTTTGTTAAAATAATCTATGAAAATATTTCTAGTTTAAATCAACTATTTAAGTGAAAAGGAGAGGC
>JAGUQX010000050.1 GCA_030153485.1 Oscillospiraceae bacterium
CTCGAACCGTCGACCTCTAGCGTGACAGGCTAGCGTTCTAACCAACTGAACTAACGGGCCAAAATGGTGGGAACAACAGGGCTCGAACCTGTGACCCCCTGCTTGTAAGGCAGGTGCTCTCCCAGCTGAGCTATGCTCCCACAAGTCATCAATATGACGACATTGTATATTATAACTCAATTAAACCATTATGTCAAGCATTTTTAAATTTTCAAAATATATTCTCTATATCCTCTAATGTATATCTTATAACCTTATTACAAAAATGACAACTTGCTTCCAATTTTTTTTCTTCTTGTAAAATTTTAATAAGCTCTTCTTTTCCTACTGTAATAATAGATTTATCTATTTTTTCTTTACTACAATTACATTTATATGATGATATTCCTCTATCTAGAACATTTGGATTCAAATTTTTTAAACACATTTTCCCAATCTCTTCTAAGCTTACTTGATTTTTAAACAACTTCCATATAGATCCCATTTTTAAGATGTTTTCTTCTAAAATATCAGCCATTTCTGCTGGAGCAAGGGGCAACAGATGTATCAGATATCCTCCAGCGTATATTTCTCCATCTTCTGATATATGCACCCCAACTCCACACGCTGTTCCTGTCTGTTCACTTAACACATAGTATGCAGATATATCTTCTGCTATCTCTCCTGTAACAAGCCTAACATTTCCTATGTGTGGCTGTTTTAAACCTATATCCTTCATAACAGACAACGTTCCTTCTTTACCTACTACACTAGGAACAATTACACTGTTGTTTTCATCTGTTTTATAACCTGCTTTTTCATTTTGTGCATAACACTTTGTGTTCCCTTTACTATTAGCATATGCAACAAGACTCCCTGATGTTCCATTTCCAGAAATTCTCACTGTAAGATTATGACTATCATCTTTTAAATTATACCCCATCATACTAGTTATAGTTGCCAATCTCCCTAAAGCAACCAACACTCCTTTTGATGGACTATGTATCCTCTTAATCTCTTCTACAATCTTTTTAGAATTAATAACTGTTACAACTACCGAACCATCTTCTGATATATATCTTTCTATATTATTCATTATTTTTAAACCTCCCTTTTTTCACAACAACATATGTTATACGCTCTGATTTTTTTTGAATATTTTCAAAAGTATGACCATCATATTTATTAACAACTTTTAAACCAGATAGATCTAAAATATCTTCTATTTCTTCTTCTGTATATGCTTTTTCATCTATTTCTTCATACAATCTATAATATTCATTATCTTCTTTTTTCGTAAATATATTTAACGTTATTTTAACTATATTTTCTTTCATAAGTTGATTTTGCCAAACACAAAAAACATCTTCATAATCATAGGTGAAAATATTATCTTTTAAAATATTCTGGTGTTTATATATTGTATTCATATCAAATATAAACACCCCTTCTGGATCTAAAAAAAGCTCAACCTTTTTAAAAAACATTAAAACATCTCTATTGTTTTCTAAATGATTTACAGTATCTAAAGTACAGCTAATTATATCTATAGTTCCATACATATCCATATATCTCATATCTTGATTTAAGTATAATATGTTTAAATTTTTTTCATATTTTTTTTCCATAGCACAAGAAATCATGCTTTCACTTAGTTCTATTCCTAAAACATCATATTCTAATTTAAACATCTCTTCACACAAACTTCCTGTACCACAACCAACATCCAAAAAAATATTTCCTTTAACACCTATATTCTTAGATATGTTTTTTATAAAACTAGCTATACTTTTATAGTCTATATTTTGTGTTAAAACATCGTATACCTGTCCAAAATCATTATAATAGTTCATACATGTCTCCTGCAAAATTAAATATCATTTTTCAAAATATCATCATAGCTTTCTCTTTTTACTATGAGTTTATCATTTCCATCTTTAACAGAAATAACTGCTGGCCTTGGAATTCTATTATAATTTGAAGCCATAGAATAATTATATGCTCCTGTAGAAAAAACAGCTAATATATCATCTTTTTTTGCATCTTGTAAAAGTATATCCTTCCCTATGATATCCCCACTTTCACAACATTTACCAGCTATAGTATACAACTTATCTTTTTTTAAATCACATTTATTTGCTATAATCATATCATATTCAGCTTGATAAAGTATATATCTAGGATTATCTATCATTCCACCATCTATAGAAAGATAATTTCTTACATTTTTTATACATTTTTCCCCGCCTACTCTGTATAAAGTTGTCCCTGATTCTCCAACTATTGACCTTCCCGGCTCAATCATAATATATGGAACTTCTATGCCATTATCTTTAGATATTTTAAATATAATTTTAGAAATTTCTTTCATATATTCTCTATAATCTGGAGGATTATCATCATCAGTATACTTTATTCCATATCCTCCACCTAGATTTAACTCTTCTATATCTATATCAAACTGTTTTTTTATATCTAAAATAAAATTCATCATAATTTCTGCGGTATGGATAAATGGATCTATAGAAAATATTTGGGAACCTATATGACAATGTATCCCCTTGAATTTTATATTTTCATATTTTAATATATATTTTATTATCTCTATTGCTTCTTGATTTTCTATACCAAATCCAAACTTAGAATCTATCTGTCCTGTTTTTATAAAATCATGAGTATGTGCATCAACGCCCGGTTTAACCCTTAATATAATATTTATATTTTTATTATATTTTTTTCCTAAATCAGATATTATAGAAATTTCTTCAAAATTATCTATAACAATTCTACCTACACTATTCTCAATAGCATATCTAAGCTCTTCTTCCGATTTATTATTACCATGAAATATAATATTTTCAACAGGGAATCCTACAGATAGAGCTGTATAAAGTTCTCCTTTAGACACAACATCTATTCCTAGCCCCTCATTCATAATAATTCTATATATTTCTTTACAAGAAAAAGCCTTACTTGCATAATAAACCATACCTTTTCCCGCATAAAATTCATCTATAGAATTTTTATATAATTGGCAATTTTTTATAATCTTATTCTCTTCCATAACTATGACAGGGGTTCCGTATTTTTCTACTATATATTCTGAACTGATATTATCAATTTTTAATATTCGATTTTTTTTCATATCTATATTCCTCACTATTCTGATAAACATATAGATTTAATAATACTATGAATTTTATCCACACCTTCTCCAGTTTCAGATGAAAAGGAAACAACTTGTATATCTCCATACTCTACAAACTGCTCTTTTAAGGTTTTTATTCTCAATTCTCTTTTTGTTTTTTTTAACTTATCAACCTTGGTCAAGGCTATTATGAAAGGAATTTCAAAATCTATATAAAAATTTATCATATCTAAATCATTTTGAGTTGGATTATGTCGAATATCTATTAGTTGTATTACAAGTCGAATATCTCTATCCATGTCTAAATATCCGCCTATAAGTGCCGACCACTTCTTTTTTTCTTGCTTTGAAACTTTGGCATATCCATACCCTGGAAGATCAACAAAATATATCCCATCTACATGAAAAAAATTTATAGTGGCTGTTTTTCCAGGTGTCCCGCTTGTCCTTGCTAAAGATTTTCTATTAACTAATTTGTTTATAAATGAGGATTTTCCTACATTTGATCGTCCAGAAAAAACAACCTCTGGAATACTAGATTCTTCAAATTGATCTAACCTTCCGTATGATGTGAAAAATTCTGCTTTATTAAAATTCAAAAACATTTCTCCTAATTTTAATTTAGAGCAATCTCTAAAACTTCTTCTACATTTTCTACTGCTATAAAGTCTATTTCATCTTTAACTACACTATCTATATCATCTAAATCTCTTAGATTTAATTTAGGAATAATAACCCTTTTAATCCCTAATCTATGTGCAGCCATCGATTTTTCTTTTAATCCTCCTATAGGTAAAACCATCCCTCTAAGAGAAACTTCTCCTGTCATAGCTATGTCTTTTTTTACAGTCCTTTCTGTCAAGGCTGAAATAATTCCAGTAGTTATAGTTATTCCCGCAGAAGGACCATCCTTTGGTGTTGCTCCCGCTGGAAAATGTATATGTATATCTTTTGTCTTATAAAAATCTTCTTCTATATTGTATTTATCAGCCACACTACGAACATAACTTACAGCTGTTTTGGTAGATTCTTTCATAACATCACCTAGATTACCTGTTATTTCTAATATACCTTTTCCCTTAACAACTATAACCTCTATCTTAAGCGTATCTCCCCCTACCGATGTCCATGCCAATCCATTACAAACTCCAACTTCATCCTTTATAGACATCTCATCTATTAAATATTTTTTATTCCCTAGATATAAATCTATATTAGTTTCGTTTATAATAAGACTTTCTTCTTCTTTCATAACTATCTTATTCGCCACTTTTCTACATATAGCAGCAATCTCTCTTTCAAGACTTCTAACACCTGATTCTCTTGTATAATAATCTATAAGACTATATATACAATTATCCTCTATTTTTACCATACTATCCTTAAGTCCATGTCTTTTTATCTGTTTATCTATAAGATGTTTTTTTGCAATATTAAACTTTTCATCTCTGGTATAACTAGAAAGCTCTATAATTTCCATTCTATCTCTCAGTGCAGCTGGAACATCAGATAAATTATTTGCTGTAGCTATAAATATAGCATGGCTTATATCAAACCCAACTTCTATATAATGATCTCTAAATTCTGTATTTTGCTCCGAATCTAACACCTCCAACATTGCAGAAGACGGATCCCCTTTAAAATCAGATCCCATCTTATCTATCTCATCTAGTATTAAAACAGGGTTATTAACTTTTGCTTGAATCATTGCATTTATAATTCTCCCAGGCATAGCCCCTACATATGTCTTTCTATGTCCTCTTATATCAGATTCATCTCTTATCCCACCTAAAGAAACCCTACTACATTTTCTATCCATAGATTTAGCCAATGCTTTTGCTATAGATGTTTTTCCAACACCAGGCGGACCCACTAAACAAATAATTTGACCTTTTATATCAGGCGCTAATTTTCTTACCGCTAAAAATTCCATCATTCTTTCTTTAACTTTTTTTAGACCATGATGAGACTCTTCTAATATATCTTTTGATTTCTTTATATCTATATTCCATCTGGTTTTTTTATCCCATGGTAACTCTAAACAAGTTTCTAAATAGCTTCTTAGTATATTCCCTTCATGGGAACCTTGATTAGATTTTGCTAATTTCTTACATTCTTTTAAAAGTTTTTCTCTGCTTTCTTTAGATATTTTTTTTATTTTTTTTATGCTCTGTTCCAAAGTATGAACTTCTTCTGTGTATCCTTCAGAATCCATTAATTCATCTGACATAACTTTTATCTGCTCTCTTAAAAAATAGTTTTTTTGAGATGTATCTAACTTTGTTTTAACTTTATCATATATTTTTTTCTCATATTTTATCATCTCAATTTCATTGCTAATCTCTTTTATTAACGTATGTATCTGACTCATAATGTCTTTTTCTTCTAATATCTTTTGCTTTATAGTATATCCTATATTTACATTCTGTAAAATTATATTAAAAATATCTTTTAATATAGTTTTACTAGAAATAGTTTTTATAATATCTTTTGATATTTTTGGAAGAACGTCTACATATTTTTTAAAAGTTTTTTGAAGTAATCTAACTAAACTTTCTAGTTCAGAAGTATCAACTTTAACTTCTGATTCTTCTATTCTAAATATGCCTGCTTCTATATGTGGCTCATATGAATATATTTCTTCTAAAGTTGCTCTAAACATCCCCTCAGCAAGGATTCTAACACTTCCATCTGCATTTTTAAAAATATGTTTAATTCTAATTACCGTTCCTACACTATATAAATTTTTAGCATTTTTGACATCAATATCTATATCCCTCTGTGTTATTACAAATAAAGTTCTATTCATTGCCATACCTGCATCTATTGCAGATATAGAATCTTCTCGACCTATGTCAAAATGCAAAATCATTTGCGGAAACATAACAACACCTTTTAAACATAAAATAGGCATAATTATTTGACTTTTCTTTTTTATATCTATATCCATAAAACTTCTCCTCATGAAAAATAACTTTTAATTTCAATTTATTTAATTATATATAATTTAAGTTCATTTTGCAAATAAATAAAACTGTAGACTATATAGTCTACAGTTTTATTTGTTTTAGCTAGTTTTTAACTGTTCTTCCAATTCTTTTGCTAATTTTTTTATATTACTAGTAACGATCTTCGCAGAGCCATTATTAATTACACATTCTTTATCAATTATAACTTTTTGTATAGATTTATCAGATGGAACTTCAAACATAGATTTTAATAAAATATTTTCCATAATTCCTCTAAGTCCTCTGGCTCCTGTCTTTTGCTCGATAGCTTTATCTGCAATAGCAGATAAAGCTTCTTCTTCTATGACAAGCTCAACATCATCTATAGAAAACAAATATTTATATTGGCTTATAAGTGCATTTTTTGGAATTGTTAATATTTTTAGTAAACTGTCTCTATTAAGCGTTTCTAAAGCAACTATTAACGGAATTCTTCCTACCAATTCAGGGATAATTCCAAATTTAACTAAATCAGATGATTCCACAGATCCGACAACATGATCCTTAGATTTTTCTAATTTTTTATTAACTTCTGCTCCAAAACCTATAGAACCTTTTCCTAATCTTTTTTGAATAATTTTTTCGATACCATCAAAAGCACCACCACAGATAAATAAAATATTTTTTGTATTTATCTGTATAAACTCTTGTTGTGGATGTTTTCTTCCACCCTGTGGAGGAACATTAGAAACCGTCCCCTCGATGATTTTCAATAGCGCCTGTTGAACACCTTCTCCACTAACATCTCTTGTAATAGATGTGCTCTCAGACTTTCTACCAATTTTGTCTATCTCATCTATATATATAATACCTCGTTCTGCATGCTCTATATCAAAATTTGCCGATTGTATTAATTTTAAAAGAACATTTTCTACATCTTCACCAACATATCCAGCTTCTGTAAGTGTTGTAGCATCAGCAATAGCAAATGGAACATTAAGAATCTTTGCTAATGTTTGTGCTAGTAATGTTTTTCCTACCCCTGTTGATCCTAGCAAAAGAACATTGCTTTTTTGTAGTTCTATCTCTTCTGTTATAGGTTTGTTTATCCTTTTATAATGATTATAAACTGATACCGCTAAAGCAACCTTAGCATCGTCTTGTCCTATTACATATTCATCTAAGATATTTTTTATTTCTATAGGTTTAGGAACCGAAAAATCATCAGAAGATAGATCTTTTACTGTTTTTACTGTTTTAGAATCAATATCTAAAACACCCTCATCCATCAACATTTGATGGCAGAGTATAATACAATCATCACAGATAGAAGCAATATTCCCGTATAAAAGTCTGTCAACTTGATTTTCACCTTTGTTACAAAAACTACATCTCGTAGTTCTTTTATCATCGCCCTTATTAGTCATAACTATCCTCCGAATTTATAAAAATAAACCATTTTATATACTCTTAATTGATCTAGACTATTTTTTTTCTATAACTTTATCAATTAAACCATATTTTAAAGATTCTTGAGCAGACATAAAATTATCTCTTTCTGTATCTTTTTCTATAATATCTATGGATTGTCCTGTATTATAAGACAATAATTCATTTAGTTTTTTCTTCATTTTAATTATTCTATTCGCCTGAATCTGTATATCAGTAGCCTGTCCCTGTGCTCCTCCCAAAGGTTGGTGAATCATAACTTCGCTATTTGGAAGAGCTAACCTTTTTCCTTTAGCGCCTGATGACAATAAAAAAGCCCCCATAGATGCAGCCATCCCTACACAAATAGTTGATACATCTGATTTTATATAGTTCATAGTATCATAAATAGCCATTCCTGATGTTATAGATCCTCCTGGACTGTTTATATATAGATGTATATCTTTATCAGGATCTTTTCCTTCTAAGTATAAAAGCTGTGCTACAACTAGGCTTGCTGTTACATCATTAACTTGATCTGATAACATAATTATTCTATCATTTAAAAGCCTAGAAAAAATATCATATGACCTTTCTCCTCTGCTTGTTTGTTCTACAACCATTGGCACTAAACTCATATAGAAACCCCCTATAAATATATTTAAAAATTATTCTACTTATGACTCTTTTTTATCCGACGGAGCTTTTTTCGCTGGTGTTTTTTTCGCCGTTGTTTTTTTTACTGGTGTTTTTTTTACTGGTGTTTTTTTTACTGGTGTTTTTTCATTTTCTAATGATTCTGTAGAATTAATTTTATTAACAGTTTTCTTTTTTGTGGATTTTTTCACAACTTGTTTATCCAAATCAGATGATTCTATCTCTGTAATAATTGCTTCATTTTTAACTATATCTATCGCCTTAGAAACCGCTAAATCAAGTCTAACTCCATCTTGTGGTATATGCTGTTTAATCTTTTCAATTTCCATTTTATACATTTCAGAAAATTTATTATATTGCTCCTCTATTTCTTCTGAAGAAACTTGTATATCTTCAAGCTTAACAATCTTTTCTAAAGCAATTCTAACTTTAACTTGTTTTTCTGAATTTTCTCTAAATGTTTCTCTAAAGGATTCTTTATCAGAGCCAGTATATTGGAGATATAAATCTAATGCCATACCTTGAGATTTTAATTTCTGTTCGAAATTAGCAATCTCTTCATCTATCTTTTGTTCAAACATAACATCAGGTATATCTCCGTCAATATGATCTATCAATATATCTACTAGTTTGCTTTCAACTGCATCTTCTGAAGATTTCGTTGCTTTTTCTTGTAAATCTTTTTTTATATCTGCTCTAAAATCTATTAAATTATCAAATTCGCTAATATCTTTAGCAAATTCATCATCAACTAATGGATATTCTTTAGATTTTAATTCTAACAATTTTATTTTAAATATAACGGATTGTCCTTTTAAATCTTCTGAATGATAATCTTCTGGAAATGTTATATCTATATCAAATTCCTCTCCAACATTATGACCAACTATTTTTTCTTCAAATCCAGGAATAAATTGTCCAGATCCTAAAGATAATGTGTGATTTTCGCCCTTTCCTCCCTCAAATGGAGATCCTTCTAAAAATCCTTCAAAATTGATTATAGCATCATCGCCTTTTTCTGCGGCTCTATCTTCAACGGTTGTTATTCTAGCATGTTGCTCTATTTTTTTTTGTATTTCTTTGTCGACGTCATCATTAGAAATTGATAAAATATTTTTATCAACTTCTAATCCCTTATATTTTGTAACTTCTATTTCAGGTTTGGTATAACAAGTTACTTTAATAACTACACCATCTTCTATTTCAGCAGAAACAATTTCAACATCCGGACGTGCAACTAAATCTAATTTAGATTCATCAACCGCATCATTAACTGCTATAGGATAACACTCATTTATAGCCCCTTCAAAAAAAACTTTTGAACCATACATTTTTTCAACCATTTTTCTTGGTGCTTTTCCTTTTCTAAATCCAGATATAGAAATATCTTTAACGCTTCTTTTATATTCATTATTTATAGCTTTTTCAAAGCCCTCTTTGTCGATTTTTACCTCTAGCTCATACTTATTTTTATCTATATTTTTTACCGATGTTAAACTCATTATTATCCTCCTGAAATTTAAGCTAATTAAAGTAGCCTTATTATTTATAAACGTACTATATTATAACATAGTGTACCATATTTTTGGAATTTTTTAAATAAATTTATTTTTAATATATTTCACATAATTTTATGCGGTTTAAAATTTAAAAAATCACTAGAAACTAAATTATACTCTATTCCATCATGGATACCTGTTTTTGCATATTTTATAAATTCTCCATGTATATGACCATAATAAACTTTATCAATTTTATATTTATTCAATACAGACAACATTTCTTTATTATAGCTATTTTTATATAGTGGAGGATAATGCAAAAAAACTATTGGCTTTTTTCCTTTTTTCATCCCATGGGTTATAGATATTTCTAGCCTTCCAGCTTCTCTTAGTAAAACTTTTTTATCTACATTTTCTTTATTTTCATTAACCCATCCTCTTGTTCCAGCTATAAAATAATCTCCATAATCTTTACTGTCATTATGCAATATACTTATACTAGAAAATGAATTTTCTAGTATAAAATTATCCATCTTCTTTTTTGTATTAAACCAATAATCATGATTTCCTTTTAAAAGTATTTTTTTTCCTGGCATAGATTCTAAAAATTTAAAATCTTCATATAATTCTTTAAAATTTATTGCCCAAGATATATCCCCAGGTATAACAACTGTGTCTTCTGGCTTAATAATTTCTAAAAAATTTTTTTCTATTTTATTAATATAATTTTCCCACCCGGGAAATATATCCATCGGCTTATTAGACCCCAATGATAAATGAAGGTCCCCTATACAATATAAGCTCAATTTTTAACACCTTTCTATATTTTAATATTTATTTATATGTATATTATCATTTTATTTAATCAAACTATTAATACTATAATTTGAAAGGAATTTAATAATGATAATTGATAATAATAATCCCTCTGTAAACTGTAATGTTACAAACTGTGTCCATAATAAAAATGGATGTACATGCACAGCTAAAAATATAAAAGTTGGCCCACAGTTTGCCGTAACAACAGGAGATACAAAATGTCAAAGCTTTAAACAAAATTAAAATACTATATAACAGCAGAAATAAATCTGCTGTTATATATTTTTTAACATAAAATTTTGGGCATTAGAAAAAAAGATTTTTTCAGCTATATCTTTTCCAAATTTTTCTTCTACATAAAAATGAAAATCTTCTATTTTTTCTATTTTATTTAAACAACTAGGCATATCAGCTCCATCAAAATCAGATCCCATGCATACTGTATTCTCTCCACCAAGTTTTAGCATATTATCAATATGAAAACAAATATCATCAAAACTATAATCCTGTTTATATGATATAAAATTTTTGTAAAAATTAACCCCTATTATACCACCCATCTGTACTATTGCCTTTATTTGATCATCATTTAAATTTCTTTTATGAGAAAATATTTTATCAGAATTAGAATGTGTGGCTATAACAGGTCGATCAGCAAAATTTATAACATCCCAAAAACTTTCTATATTAAGGTGAGATACATCAACCATTATATTCTCTTTTTCCATATATCTTATAACTTCTTTTCCAAAATCTGTTAGCCTATTCTTACCATATGTTCCACCTGCGATATCATTATCATCATTCCAGCATAGCGTTATCATTTTAACACCAGCTTTTTTTATGATATCCATATTCTTGATATCTCCCGCTATACAACTTCCACCCTCTATAGACGGAATCGCATAACAGATACCTTTTTTAAGGGTTTTATCCTTTGAATATATCTCTATTTTATCTTTATTTTTATCCAACTCTTCATAAAAAAAATCTCTTTGTGATATAAAATTATCAAAAGCCTCCTGACCTTCTAGATGAGAAGAAATCCAAAAGGCATACGTTTGAACCCAGATATCAAAATTTGTTCCTCTAGTTAAATCTATATCTAAATTATTATCCCTTATCTTCTGACTTTTATCCATACATGTAGAAACCGTATCACAATGTAGATCAAAAAAATTCATAATTATCCTCTTTTCTTATAAATATTATTTTAGTTAAAAGCATCTATAATATAATTAATTTTAATCTTTTCATCCTCAGATATATACACCTCTATAATACAAAAACAAGATTGTTTTAAAGCATATTCTTTATTTTCAGATAAAAACAATAAAGATGTTTTAATTATTTTATCTTTTTTAGAGGTATTAACAGCTTCATATGGTCTAAACAAAGAAAGTGTTTTTCTTTGTTTAACCTCTATAAAATATATAATATCATCTTTTATAGCTATTATATCTATTTCTCCATAATAAACTCTAAAATTTGTTTCTATTATACTATACTCTTTTCTCAAAAGATATTTTCTGGCTATATCTTCTCCTCTATTTGGAGCTCTATCTAAATGTTTTTCTTTTTTTATAAAATATTTTTTCAAAAAACTATTTCTATGTATATCACATAATCCATTTTCATCAATCATCTTATAATGTAATTTCGTTCCATAACCTTTATGTTTTTCAAAAAAATATTCAGGATATATTCTTGAATTTTCAACCATATATCTATCCCTAGAAACTTTTGCTAGAATAGATGCCGAAGCAATAGACGCAGACATACAATCGCCATTAATAATAAATTTGCTATGAACATCATTATTCTCAAGAATAGGGCACCTATTTCCATCTACAAGAACTAAACCTATCTTTGCTTTTAATAAAACTCCTTCTACCGCCCTCTTCATAGCAAGTAGTGTTGCGTTAAGGATATTCAAAGATTCAATTTCATAAACACTTGCAGAAGCTATACTATATGCCACAGATTTTTCAACTATTTCATCATATAAAATTTCTCTTTTTTTTTTAGATATTTTTTTACTATCATTTACTCCAAATATAGGAGATTTATAATCTAAAATAACAGCGGCCGCAAATATATCTCCCGCTAATGGACCTCTTCCAGCTTCATCCACTCCGCATATATTTTCAATAGAATAATTTTTATCAAAATCATATAAATCCATAAAACCTCAATTTTTTAATCTAGATAATCTAAAGTTATATTCCCTAATTTCCCACTTCTATATTCGTCTAAAAGAGCTATAGCTCCTCTTAGTGTATCTACCTGCCCACCAGATATAAGCATACCTCTTTTTTTACATATAAGGGATAATATATCATATCCATCTAAGGTAGATATATCTCCTAGCTGATATCTTATAGCAATTTTATCTTGATATTTTTCTTTTAAAACTTCAATAAATCTAACTGCTAAAGTTTCAATATCAAGAATTTGATCTTTAACAGCTCCTGTGAAAGCAAGCTTTTCTCCAACAGACTTATCTTCAAATTTTGGCCATAAAACACCTGGTATATCTAACATTTCTAAATTCTTATTTATAACCACCCATTGTAATCCCCTTGTAACTCCTGGTCGATCTTCTACTTTTGTGCTTTTCGAATTAGATATTTTATTTATAAATGAAGATTTTCCAACATTTGGAACACCTAGTATCATAACTGAAATTTTATATCCCGTTATTCCCTTTTTAGCTTTTTCCAAAAGTTTATCTCTAAATATATCTTCTACTGCAGATATGAAATTAGGAATTCCTTTTCCTATTTTGCAATCGGTTATAACTACATGAAATCCTTTAGATACATAATAATCTCTCCATTTTTTATTGAAAAAATCATCTGACATATCAGCTTTATTTAAAATAATCATTCTTTCTTTATCTAATATCCATTTATCAATTTCTGGATTTCTGCTAGAAATAGGAATTCTAGCATCAACAACTTCTACGACCAAATCTATCAATTTTAATTTTTCTGAGATAAGACGTCTTGTTTTTGCCATATGCCCTGGAAACCATTGTATTGTCATATATGGATCAAATTCTTTTTCCATTTTTTCAAGCTTAATAATCTTAGATTTAGCTTTTTTATCTAGCTTTTTTTGCTTTATATCAATTCTTATTTTTTCGGTTTTTTTCTTTTTTTCAAATAATATATTTTTATTCATTTTAGACTTAGATAATGTTGTTTTTTTTCTTTTCTTATTTTTATTCATTATATATCCTTTAATATTTATCTATTTTATAAAACCTATTTTTTCTATAGGATATATCCTAACAAACGCTCTTCCTAAAAGGTCTTTACTATCTGCCATACCAATTTCAGAGTGTCTACTGTCTAACGAATTATTCCTATTATCTCCCAATACAAATATATGTCCCGTTGGCACAGTTACAGGAAATTCTATATCTCCAGGTGTTAGTGTATTTTCGTCTATATAGGGTTCCTCTAACGGGATACCATTAACTATAACTTTTCCATTTATAAAATTTATATCAATAGTATCACCTTCTGTTCCTATAATCCTTTTTATTATTGGCTTTCTGTCCTCTGTCTGATCATTTAAAACAACTATATCTCCTTTTTTAGGTTTATAAAAAAGATGTGATATTAAAACTCTGTCTTCATTTTTCAAAGTTGGTTCCATCGATCTTCCATCAACGCCTACAACTCTAAATACAAATGTAAAGATTAAAACAACTACAACTAAAGAAAATATTATAGCTTCTACCCACTCAAAAATTTCTTTCTTTATACCTGTTTTTTTAATTTCACTCGTTGTTGGCTCTAAATTATTTGATATATCACTCATAAGTCACACTCCTAAATTTTATATGAAAACAAAAAAGAACTCTAAAAATAAAGTTCTTTTAAACGTTTAATTATCTAATCTTTTGCTTAACTTTTGCAGCTTTTCCAACTCTGTCGCGTAGATAGTATAGTTTAGCTCTTCTAACTCTACCTTCTCTAACAACTTCTACTTTTTCTACCGTTGGAGAATGCATAGGAAATACTCTTTCAACTCCGCACCCATGAGAAAGTCTTCTAACTGTAAAAGTTTGGTGTATTCCACCATGTTTTATAGCAATAACTGTTCCTTCAAAAAGTTGAATTCTTGATTTTTGACCCTCTACAATTTTCACATGAACTTTAACAGTATCTCCAACATGGAATACTGATAATTCTTTTTTCAAACTATCATTACTAATAAGTTTTAAATAATCCATAAAAGCCTCCAAAATAATTAATATTCATTGCTTTATAAACAAGAGGAATATCTATTTTTGCTTTAAAACTTGATATTTCAAACAAGTATATAAAATCAACTAATTATATCACACATGATTATTATTGGCAACATATTAATTACTCAAAATATTTTTTGATATTTTCAAAATCTTTATCTGGCTTAACTTTCAGAAAAAGTATCAATAATTTTCCATATTCATCAAATATAAAGGTTGTCCTATCAGTTCCAAAATATTTTTTTCCATATAAACTTTTTTCTTTCCATACATCAAAAGCTTTATTTATAGATAAACTTTCATCAGATATTAACCTAAATAATAAATTATATTTACCTTTAAAGTTATTATGTTTTTTAACACTATCTTTGCTTACCCCTATTAAATTAATATTATTTTCTAAAAAAAAATTATAATTTTTTGTATACTCACACGCCTGTTTTGTACAACCTGGTGTATTGTCTTTTGGATAAAAATATATAACCGTTTTCTTTCCTATAAATTCTCTTAAATTTATCTCTTTACAATCTTCATCAAAACCAGATACATCTGGTATTATATCTCCTATTTCTAGCATAATTTGCCCCTATTCTTATTAATCCAAGTTTGTATAAATATTTTGAACATCATCAGAATTTTCTAAATTTAATATTAATTTTTCCATAGTTTCTATATCATCTTTATCAGTTAGAGAAACCTTTGTAGAAGCTATCATCTCTAGCTCATATGATAAAATTTTATATCCAATTTTCTCTAATTTTTCTTTAATAAAAAATAAATCTTTATCAATGGTTATTATTTCTACATTATCGTCAAAAATTGTAAAATCTTCACAATTGCAAGTCATAAAATCTTCCATAATTTTAGCTTCATCAAGGGTGTTGTTTTCAACTATAATAACACCCTTAGACTCAAATATAAAAGATACACAACCTTTTGTGCCTAAATTTCCCCCAAATTTGTCAAAGCAATGTCGAACGTCAGATGCTGTTCTATTTCTATTATCTGTTAGACATTCTACCATAATAGCAACACCCTTCACACCATATCCTTCATAAACTATACTTTCATAGTTATTCTTATCAACTCCACCTGATGATTTTTCTATAACTCTTTTAATATTTTCATTAGGCAGATTATTACTTTTTGCTTTTGCTATAAGGTCTCTAAGCTTTGTATTAGAAGTTGGGTCTGCCCCATTTTCTCTAACACAAACTGTTATCTCTCTCCCTATTTTTGTGAAAATTTTTGCTTTTTGTACATCTGTTTTTTCTTTCTTTCTTTTTATTGTACTCCACTTTGAATGTCCGGACATTACAACTTCCTCCTATTTTTATTATATATTTTTCCAATATATGGAACTTTTAATATTTTATATATTTAAACACATAATATATTTGAAATCTTGAGTAATTATTTATTTTAATTATTGAATATTTCAAAAATTTTATCATAATATTTTTATAAAATTAAATTAGGGAGATGTTTTTATGAATAATAAAACAAATAAAAATTATAACAACACCGATAATTGTAATAATACTAATAATCCAAACTCCCAAAATTCTGTTTCTGCTGGGCTAAATCCAGAACAATGTAATAATCAAACATCTAATATGAGTCATCCAAATCCAACAACAAATGGAACTTCACAAAAAATGCAAAATAAGTTATCTAACAAATATGGAAATTGTACAAATAAAAATAGTTTTCCATCATCTTCGAATATGAATAGTCCAAGATAAACAATATAATTCCAATTATTAAATCTAAATAAATTTTACAATAAAGCTAACGTATTTAAACGTTAGCTTTATTTTTTATCTTTAAAAGATTTAAATCCTTGTCCTAAAATTTCATCTGCATCCGAACTTATCATAAATGCTGTCTCGTCAAAATCATGGACTATCCTCTTGAGTTTATAAAATTGATTTTTACGGACTACACACATAACAATATCCCTTTTTTCTTTTGAATACAATCCTTTTGCATCAATAATAGTGCAACCTCTATTTAAAAGAGATATAATTTTGTCTCCCAACCCTTCTGGATTTTTACATACAATTAATGCCATCTTTCCTTTGTCTGACCCATATAAAACAAAATCTATAACTCTAGTAGCTACAAAAATTAATATTATAGAATATAATGAATTTTCTATATTCTTATAAACAATTCCAGCTATAGTTATTATAATTCCATCTGTGACCAATACAAAAAAACCTATCTTAAATCTAGGAAATTTTTGTTGAAGGATTCTATTAGTTATATCGGTTCCACCTGTAGAACCCTCTCTCATAAATATTATTGATGTGGCTAGTCCCATCAATAATCCACCAAAAACACTGGCTAATATAGGATCTCCTCTATAAACTGGAAAATCTTTGAATAATATATCTATAAAAAAAGAAAATGATAGGGTAGACACTATCGTTCTAATAAAAAACTTTTTTCCTAAAAATTTTATAGATAATAATAAAAGCGGGATATTAATTAAATTTACAACTAAACCGATTGGAGTATCAAATAAAAAATTAATTATTGTCCCTATGCCTGAAGCTCCGCCAGGTGCAATATTATTTGGTGCTGCAAAAAGATGAACTCCCATACATAAAATTGCTGTTCCAAAAATAGTTGCAAGATAATCTATAACTATACTTACATATTTATTATTTTTATTTATCATTACTCTCTCCAACTTTTAATAATCTAAACAAATCCCCATAATAATTCAAAAATTTCATTTATTCTTTGATGTTTTTCGTTTAAATAAAGAAATCCAAATAAAGCCTCTAATCCTGTCGCTCTTCTATAATCAGACATATTAGAATTTTTAGGAATATTTGAACTTGTATTATTTCGACCTCTTTTATATATATAAATTTCATCATCTGTTAATTTATCAAATATTATATCTACAAATTTTGATTGGGATTTACTGCAAACATATTGAACAGACTTCCCATGGAGCTTATTAACAGCAACAGCTCGTTCACAAGACAATCTTCCTCTAACTAATAATTCAAATACCGCATCTCCTACAAAAGCTAAGGTTAAAATATTTTGAAATTTCGGGTCTATTTTATTATTTATTTTAAACGTTATAAACACCTCTTTTTTAGAAATTTCTAATTTATATAGTCAAACTGATACCCTAAAATACTTATTGTATCCTCTTCTTTTACACCCATTTTATCCAATTCTGCTATTATTCCACTATTTCTTAACACTCGTTGAAAATAATGCAATGATTCATAATCATCCATATTTATTGTTCTCATTATATCCTGCATAAATGGGGCTTCTATATGATATACACCTTCTATAATTTCTATACTAAAGTCCATCGTATCTTTTTTATCCTGTATTGTATATTCTGATTCATACATTTTTATAGGAGGAAGATTTCCAACAGCCTCACAAACTTTTGACATAAGCTCTTTAACCCCACTATGTGTAACAGCTGATATAAAATAAATTTCATATCCTTTATCTTCTATATATGATTTAAATCTTTCTATCTGCTCTTCTCCAGCCATATCTGATTTATTTCCAACAACTATCTGTTTAACCAGAGATAAATCTTTATTAAATTTCTCTAACTCAATATTTATTTTATCATAATCATCTATCGAGTCTCTTCCTTCAATCTCAGAAATATCCACCATATGGATAATAAGCCTACATCTTTCAATATGCCTTAAAAAATAATGTCCTAGCCCAACTCCATCGCTTGCTCCCTCTATTAAACCAGGAATATCTGCCATTGTGAAACTTTTGCCATCACCTACATCAACAACACCTAAAACTGGTGTAATTGTTGTAAAATGATAGTTTGCAATCTTAGGTTTAGCAGCACTAGTTACAGATATTAGCGTTGATTTACCTACATTAGGAAATCCAATAATTCCAACATCAGCTAAAAGTTTCAACTCTAATAAAACATCCCCTATTTGACCTTTAAATCCTGGCTTTGAAAATCTTGGAATCTGTCTAGTTGGCGTTGCAAAATTTGCGTTTCCTTTTCCGCCCTTTCCTCCATATACCACAATCTTTTTTTCATCTGATGACATATCAGCTATAATTTTTCCACTCTCTGCATCTTTTATCAAAGTTCCTTTAGGAACCCTAATAACCAAATCATTAGCACCTTTTCCAGAACAATTTTTAGATCCGCCCTTCATTCCATTATCTGCTATATATTTTCTTTTATATTTAAAATCTAATAATGTGGAAACATTTGTGTCTGCAACAAATATTATATCTCCGCCTTTTCCTCCATCTCCTCCGTCTGGTCCTCCTGCAGGAACATATTTTTCGGTGTGAAAAGAGACTGCTCCATCTCCTCCATCTCCAGCTTTTAATGTGATCGTAGCAATATCAACGAACATACCAAACCCCCCTTTTATATTTTTATAATCAAAAATCCCGAGAAAAAAATTCTCGGGATTTTAATATTAGAAGCTAAACAGCATAGACACTAACTTTTTTTCTGTCTCTTCCTAATCTTTCAAATTTTACTCTGCCTTCAATTATCGCGAATATAGTATGATCTCTTCCAATACCTACACCTAAACCTGGATGAATATGTGTTCCTCTTTGTCTTATAATTATATTACCTGCTAAAACTGGCTGTCCATCAGATTTTTTTGTTCCCAAACGTTTAGACTCAGAATCTCTACCATTTCTTGTAGATCCAACACCTTTTTTATGTGCAAAAAACTGCATACTAAGTTTAATCATAAAATACCCTCCGAAATAATAATTTTAATATTTTTTGGATAACTCTCTTCAAGTATAGAAAGATGAAGTTTTAAAGAATCTAACATAAAAGAAATATCTTTAGAAACTTGATCTGGTTTTATATCAAGAGTTATTCTATTATCTAATACATTTATAATTGCTGTTTTACAACCAATAACTTCTGTTATTCCATTTATAACCAGCTGTATAGCAGAAGTGACACTAGAACAAACAATGTCTTTTCCACTATTAGCAAATAAAGCATGCCCTACTAGATCAAATCCACATATTTTATTCTCTAATAAATAAAATTTTATCTTTATCATAAAACTATATACTAATAGAAACTATTTCTACCTTAGTGTATAGTTGTCTATGTCCAAGTTTTCTTTTAGTATCTTTTTTTGGTTTATAAGTAAAAACAGTTATTTTCTTTGCTTTTCCATTTTTTATAAGTTTTCCTTTAACTGTAGCAGAAGATAAATATGGCGAACCTACTGAAATAGATTCATCTTTACCAATGGCAACAACTTTATCAAATATAACTTGCGATTCTTCTTCTAAAGGAAGTCTTTCAATATATATGAAATCTCCTTCTTTTACATTATATTGTTTTCCACCAGTTTCAATTATTGCGTACATAAAAACTACCTATATCTTTCATAAAAACTCGCTACAGTAGGCAGCTATTATGCTTTAAAACCTATTATATGCGGTATTTGAAATTTTATCATATAATCTGTTCATTGTCAAATTTTAAATTATTTATTATATTCTAAAATTTTATCCTTTAAAATATTTATATCATCCAGCTTTTCTAATTTTCCACACTCTCCCCTAAATGATGCCGAATTTTTCATACCTTTTATATACCAAGAAGAATGCTTTCTTGCCTGTTTCATTCCAATATTTTCTCCCTTAAATTCACACAAAAGTTTTATATGTTCCACCATAACCGCCAACCTTTCCTCAACTGTTGGCATTGTCTTTATTTCACCTCTTTCCATATATTCTTTTACCTGTGAAAAAATCCAAGGATTTCCATAGCTTCCTCTACCTATCATAACAAGGTCACAGCCTGTTTCTTTATACATTTTAACAACATCTTCTGGGCTAATTACATCGCCGCTACCTATAACTGGTATAGAAATAGCTTGTTTAACCCTTTTAATTATATCCCAATCTACAGGAGGTTTATACATCTGTTTTCTTGTTCTACCATGAATGCAGATTGCTGATGCCCCATTTGCTTCTAAAATTTTAGAAAATTCTACAGCATTAACATTTTCGTCATCCCAACCTTTTCTAATCTTAACAGTCACAGGTATATCAACAGATGATACTACAGCTTTAACTATTTCACCAGCTAATTCTGGTGTTTTCATTAAACTACTTCCTGCTCCATTTCCAGCAACTTTTGGAACTGGACATCCCATATTTATATCTATAATATTAGGAGAAAATTCCATGCATTTTTTTGCAGCCTCTGACATATATTCTGGATTATCCCCAAATATTTGAACCCCCATCGGTCTTTCAAAATCATCAATTGATAATAATTCTCGTGTTTTTCTATCATTATAATGCATCCCTTTTGAGCTTGCCATCTCACTGACCATATACGGAGCACCATATTTTTTACATATATATCTATAAGCTCTGTCAGACACAGATGCCATTGGTGCTAATATAGCCGTTTGTTCTATCTCTACATTTCCTATTTTAACCTTTTTCAATCTAAACCATCCCTTATAATATTTAATATAAAATTTATTTAATTGTAATAAATAACTCTATATGATAAAATTATTTATCATACTTATTTTTAATCTTAATAATTTGAACGGAGTTTAACATGTCAAAAATATTAGCTATAGACGGTAATAGTATTATAAACCGATCGTTTTATGGAATAAAATCTTTATCCACTAAATCGGGACAACCCACAAATGCTATTTATGGATTCTTAACTAAACTGATAAATCTAAAAAACCAACATAAACCTTCATCTATAATTGTAGCTTTTGACCTTCCAACCAAAACATTTAGACATGATCTTTTTTCAGAATATAAAGGAACAAGAAAAGGAACCCCTGATGAACTTAAATCTCAATTTCCTATAATCAAAGAAATCTTAGAATATCTTGGTATCTATATTATAGAAAAAGAAGGATTTGAAGCAGACGATATATTAGGAACTATTGCTTGTTTTTCCCAACAAAATAAAATACCCTGTATAATTTCTTCTGGAGATAGAGACAGTTTACAATTAGTTACCCCTTATGTCAATGTTTTATTAGCAACAAATAGAGAAAATATTATTTTTAATATAGATAAAATTAACGAAACCTATTCTATATCTCCCACACAATTAATAGAAGTTAAAGCCCTTATGGGCGATGCCTCAGATAATATTCCCGGCGTTAAAGGAATTGGGGAAAAAACTGCTCTATCTCTAATACAATCTTATCAAAATATAGAAAACATATATAATATATTAGAAACAGATTCTGAAAATAATATAAAACCTAGAATAAAAAACCTTTTAATAGAAGAGAAAGAAACTGCATTTCTAAGTAAAAAGTTAGGAACAATCATATGTGATGTTCCGCTAAATCTAGATATAGATGAAATTGAAATCAAGCAAATGGATGATGAAAAAATATATTCCATTTTAACAAAATTAGAAATGCCTTCTATTATTTCTTCTCTAAATCTCTCCTCCTATTCTTCTATAAATTTAAAAGACCCTAAAGTAATTATGGATCCTTCTATATCTGATATAATAAAACTTATAGACAATCAAGATGATAAATATTTAGATTTTATAATATCTTTTGATATATCTCAAGAATTTATAAATCTAATAAAAGTTAATATTTTAGATTCATTTATAATATTTACAAAAAACTTCACAGAAGTTATACAACAAATACTATTAAATAAAAATTTTATAAAAAGAACATTTGACTCTAAATCTATATATAAATTTTTTAATAAAAATAATTATCAAGATATACTAATAGATTATGATCTTCTTTTGGCGTCTCATCTTATAGATCCATCAGCAAAAACATATGATATAGAAAGTTTAGTAGATATTTATATAGATGAGCTAGAATTTAAAATTCCTGATGATGATGAATATATAACAAAAGAAATACTATATCTAACTAAACTAATAGGAATCACCCACCAAAAAATAAAAGATTATGAAATGGAACATCTTTTATTAAATATAGAGCAACCACTAAGCCTAGTTCTTGCCAATATGGAAAATGTTGGGTTTAGTATATCAAACAAAGAATTATATGCTTTTGGAGAAAAATTAAAGCTTAAAATCTCTGAAATAGAAAAAATATTATTTGAGATTGCTGGAGAAGAATTTAATCCACTATCAACAAAACATGTAGCAACTATAATATATGAAAAACTTCAGCTTCCAACAGGAAAACGAACAAAAACAGGATATTCTACTGATGCAAAAGCTCTAGAATTTCTAATAGGAAAACATCCGATAATAGAATACCTTTTAGAATATAGACAACTTTCTAAACTAAATTCTACCTATGTAGACGGTTTTTTAAAACTACTAGATGAAAACAATAGAGTTCATTCTATCTTTAAACAAACTGAAACTAGAACTGGACGATTATCATCTACCCAGCCTAATTTACAAAACATTCCAATACGTACAGAGATTGGAAAAAATATGAGGAAATTTTTTATTGCAAAAGACGGATACATGCTAATCGGTGCCGATTATTCTCAAATTGAACTTAGAATACTCGCTGATATATCCCAAGACCCAAATATGATTGATGCTTTTTCTAAAAAACAAGATATACATATTTCTACCGCATCTAAAGTTTTTAATATTCCTATTAATGAAGTTTCATCTAGCCAAAGAAGTTATGCAAAATCTATAAATTTTGGAATTTTATATGGAATGGGAGCCTTTTCTTTAGCAAAAGAAATAGATTCTTCCGTAGAACAGGCAAAAGAATATATAGAAGATTATCTCGAAAATTTTAAAAAAATTAAAATATATATGGAAAAAACTATAGAAAATGCAAAAACAAATGGTTTCGTTTCCACAAAGTTTAACCGTATTAGACATATTCCAGAACTTCTATCATCAAACAAAAATATAATTTCTCTTGGGGAAAGATTGGCTATGAATACACCTATTCAAGGATTTGCCGCTGATATCATTAAAATAGCTATGATAGATGTTTTTAATAAATTAAAATCAGAGAATATTGACGGTAATCTTATTTTACAGGTTCATGATGAACTAATTTTAGAAATTTTAGAAAACGATGTAGAAAGAGCTCTACCTATCCTATCATCTTGTATGGAAAATGCTGTCTCTTTATCTATACCACTTGCGGTAGATATTCATTATGGTAAAAGTTGGTATGATGCTAAATAACATATCTTTTGAATATTTTCAAGAAAAATATCTAGATTCTGTCTATAATTTAGAAATCAATATATTTGAACTAGACGCTTGGTCTAAATCTTCATTTATATCAGAATTAGATAATAAATTTTCTCTAAATTTAGTTTTGTCAAAAAATTCAATAACTATTGGATATATATTTTCCTCTCTTATTATAGATGATTGCTATATCTCAAATTTTGCTATATCAAAACCTTTCCAATATAATGGATTTGGAAAAATTTTATTTAAATATTTTATAGATATTTTATTATATAAAAAATCTAAATATATATCTCTAGATGTTAGAACTTCTAATATAAACGCAATTTATTTTTATGAAAAATTTGGATTTAAAAAAATTTATAGAAGAAAAAATTTTTATAAAAATCCTTTAGAAGACAGTTTTACTATGAACAAACTTTTAAAATAGATTAATTTTTATATAATATAGGAGGATTTTATGAAAATACTTGCTATAGAAACTTCATGTGATGACACTTCTGCTGCTATTGTTAAAGATGGTAGATACATTATTTCTTCTTCTACAAACTCCCAAATTGAAATCCATAAAAGATTTGGTGGTGTTGTCCCTGAAGTTGCTTCTAGAACACATTGTGAAAATATATCCTTAGTTGTCGATAAAGCAATTTCCGACTCTGGTTTAACTAAATATGATCTTGATGCAATTGCTGTGACCTATGCACCTGGACTTATCGGGTCTCTTCTAGTTGGGGTTAGCTTTGCTAAGGCTTTTTCTTTTGCTCTAAAAAAACCATTAATTCCAGTTCACCATATAAAGGGACATATAGCCGCAAATTATATAACATACCCAGAGTTGTCGCCACCTTTTACAGCGCTAGTTATATCTGGCGGACACTCTCATATAATAAAAGTGGAATCTTATACTAAATTTAAAATAATAGGAATTTCTAGAGATGATGCAGTTGGAGAGGTTTATGATAAAGTTGCTAGAAAACTTGGATTCAATTATCCAGGTGGAAAATATATAGATGAATCGGCACAATTGGGCAACCCTCTTGCATTTTCTCTTCCAAAACCCTCTATAGAAAATCACCCATTTGATTTTAGTTTTTCTGGTTTAAAAACTTCTACGATAAATTTAATACATAAAAATAACCAAAATGGAATATCAAATATAAATGATATATCTGCAAGTTTCCAGTATACTATCTGTCAAATATTTATAGAAAAAATTTCAAGTTATATAAAAATGTCAGGCGAAAAAAAACTTGTAATAGCTGGAGGGGTTGCCTGTAATTCGGACATAAGAAAATCTCTTCTATCTCTATCAAAAGAAATGGGATTTAAACTTTTTTCACCACCACCCTCTTTATGCACAGACAACGGATCAATGATAGGGTCACAAGCTTACTACGAATTCCTACAAGGAAATATATCAGATTTAAACCTTAACGCTATATCTTGCCTATCTGTAGAATAGACTATAAATAATATAATCTTACTTATTTAAAGATTATATTATTTATATAATTATTTTATAAGCCTCTATAAAAATAGTATTATATTAAACTATCTTTAATATAATTTATAATAGCTATTATTGGAGGCGTTTAATTTGACAAAAAAATCACTAACAATATCAATAATTATAATTTTAGTTATCAGTATTATAATCTCCTATACTTATCTTTATATAAATATACATAATCAAAATTCTTACACAATAAATTCAAATACAGACAAAGATAATGATTTTATAAAGTGGGTTGATTTTAATATTCCTTATAACGCTTTAGAAAAATCAATGAAGATAGATATAAATACCTATAATACAGGCAATCACATATCATGGATAGACATACTTGCTTTGCTAGGAACCAAATATGGTGGAAAATGGTCAAAATATTCTTCAAAAGATATAGATAATATTATAAAAGATCTCAATAACGATAATATTGATAAGGATAATAAATATTATCAATATTATCACAAAGTTTACACTGCTGTTTTAGGAAATTTTATTTCTAATTACGAAATAGAGTCTGAGGATACACTAAATACAGATAATCCTATCTATCTATCAAAATATGGTCTAAAAGCATATTCCCCAATACCATATGGATACAATTTTAGCCACTATGATGATTTTGGAAATAGCCGTTCATTTGGATTTAAAAGACCACATCTTGGAAATGATATTATGGGAAATGTCGGAACTCCTATAATTTCAATAGAATCTGGATATGTTGAAAATATAGGATGGAACCAATATGGGGGTTGGCGTATAGGTATTCGGTCTTTAGACAAAAAAAGATACTATTATTATGCTCATCTAAAAAAAGACTCACCTTATATTGATGGTCTTGAAAAAGGAAGTCTTATAAATGCTGGAGATATCATTGGATATCTTGGTATGACTGGTTATAGCAAAAAAGAAAATGTAAATGGTATGACAAAACCCCATCTTCACCTTGGTTTACAATTAATATTTGATGAATCACAAAAAGAAGGTAATAATGAAATTTGGATAGATGTGTACCAATTAGTCAAACTTTTACAAAAACATAAATCGCCTGTTGTAAAAGATCAAAAATTAAATAAAATCTATAGAAAATATAGGTTTATAGACCCTTTAATGACAGAGTATATAAATAGAGAGAGTGATTCAGAATAATCCTGAATCACTCTCTCTATTTATATACTTCAAAATCAAATCCCTTATCTCTAATAATATCTATGGCTTTTCCTAAAATATCTCTATTATCTTTAGAAACAGCATGTAAAAGATATATTCCACCACTATGAGCAGAATCCGTAACCTTTTTTAAAGATTTTTCAATTCCCATAGAATTGCTCTCTACCCAATCTTTATATGCAAAACTCCAAAATACAGTTTTATATCCCAACTCTTTTGCAGCAACTAATGACTCTTCTGTAAATTCTCCTTTTGGCGGCCTAAATAGAGTCATTTTATAGCCAAATTCTTTTTCTATATATTCATGTAAAAGGGATATCTCTGATTTAACACTATCAATAGAAATCTCTGCCATGGACGGATGAGTATACGAATGATTCCCTATAACATGACCTTCATCTATCATTCGTTTAATTAAATTAGAGTTTCTTTTTGCATAATCATATGTTATAAAAAATACTGCTTTTACTTGTTTTTCTTTTAATGTATCTAATATATTAGGTGTATATCCATTTTCATAACCTTCATCAAATGTTAGATATATTTTATTATTATCTTCTCCTATAAAATATCCCCCAATATTTTCATATTTATTTTGATATTCTATAGCTGATATAGGTCTATTTTTATCATCCATTTCTTTTCCTTGTCCCCAACCAAACTTTTTGCCAGAACCTGTTTCTACTATAACAGACTCTTGTTTTTTTTCACAACGAACGTTATTATTATCATTTTTTCTATCCTCAATATTAGTACATCCTGATAAAAATATACAGATAATACACACCAATAAAATTTTTTTCAAACTTATCACCTCACCATAATTTTATTATAACCAATATTTTTATAAAAATTTACTATGGTATAAAAAATAATTATAGTGTATTATATTATATGAAATAAAATGATAGAAAGGTTATTTATGAAAAAAAAAATATATACTATTGTTATAATTATTTTAGTAGTGTCAATACTATTAGGACCTATTGTTTCAATATTTTTATCACTAACTAGTATATAGGAGGAATACTTATTAAAAAAGATTTAAAATTAATATCGATAGTAGTCCCTGTATTTAATGAAGAAAAAGCTATACCCATATTTTTTGATTCTATATCTAAAACAATAAAAAATTTTGATTATGATATAAATTTTGAAATAATATTTATAGATGATGGATCTAAAGACTCTACTTTAGATATATTAAATATACTTAATATAAAACATGATATAGTTAAATTTATTTCATTCTCTAGAAATTTTGGGAAAGAATCTGCTATATATGCAGGGTTAGAGCATGCATATGGAGATTTTGTTGCATTTTTAGATGTTGATTTACAAGACCCGCCAAATATGCTAAATGAAATGTACTCTAATATTATAAATAATAATTATGATTGTGTAGCTGCTAAAAGAAGCTCTAGAAAAGATGAACCTAAAATAAGATCTTTTTTTGCAAAAAAATTCTATTCTATAATAAATAAAATATCTAAAACCGAATTTGTAAGTGGTGCTAGAGATTTTAGACTTATGACCAGACAGATGGTTGATTCTATATTAAAATTAAAAGAATATAATAGATTTTCAAAAGGCATATTTAGTTGGGTTGGTTTTAACATAAAATGGCTAGAATATGAAAATGTTAAAAGGTGTGCTGGAGAAACTAAATGGTCATTTTTTCAATTATTATTATACTCTATAGATGGTATATTAGCCTTTTCAACAGTTCCTCTTTTTCTCGCTTCTATACTTGGAATAATTATGTTTTTTATATCTATACTGTATATTATATTTATAATATACAAAACTTTAGTTTTTGGCGAAAATATTCAGGGATACCCAACTATTATATGCCTAATAACTTTAATAGGCGGACTTCAATTATTTTGCATTGGCATACTAGGACAATATATTTCTAAAATATATTCTGAAACAAAAAAAAGACCTATATATATTATAAAATATTCTTCAATTGATAATAATATATAGTAAAAAAGAAAGGATTTTTGATGAAAAATAAAACTTTATTATTGGTAAAAAAGATATACAATTATAAATTTTTCCCATTTATTATACTAGCTTTAATAATGATAATCTATAAAATATTTACCCATACAGATACAAATGATGATATATATTTTTCTTCAGCTTTATCTGAATATAATTTTTTTAGCTATTTAAAAATGAGATATTTAAATTGGACATCTAGACTATTAATAGAAAGTCTTTTAATAACTATTAGCAGAGTTGTTTTTATATGGAAAATATTAGATGTTTTTATAATGGTTTCGATAGGAATTATTTTATCAAAGCTATTTAATCCAACAAATAATATTAAAACAAATTTTATAATTTTATATTTTATGATTTTCTTTCAATACATTCTTGCAGGTACAGCTGGATGGATTGCAACTACATTAAATTATACTTGGATTTTATTTTTTGCTTTGATTAGCTTTATACCTATAAAAAAAGTTTTAGAAAATAAATCTTTTAGATGGTATGAATATATACTTTATACTATTTGTACTTTATTTGCTTCAAATCAGGAACAGATGGTAGTCGTTATTTTTTCTACTCTTCTCATATTTAATATATATTTAATATATATTAAAAAATTTAACATATATATCTTTTTCCAATTTATTTTAAATATACTTAGCTTTATATTTATATTGCTTTCTCCTGGAAATGGTATTAGAAAAATTAGAGAAATTACTGCGCATTTTCCTGAATTTTCTGAAATATCAATTTGGAGAAAATTAGAAATTGGATTTTCCTCAACATTATTTAAATATATATTTAATCTAAATCTTATTTTTACTGCTTTTGTTATATTATTATTTATAGCTATTTTTATTAAATATAGACATAAACTTAAATTTCTTATATGCGGATCTATTCCATTATTTATAACACTTTCATTTGGTGCTTTTAAGCCAATCATATCACAATTCTTTCCTTATATTAACGATATACCTAATTCTTTAACTAAAACAGGAACAAATATTTCCCTTTCCTCTCCAATAACATGGATTCCAAATATTATACTTGCAACAACATTTTTATTTATTATTATATCCTTGTACCTTTTATTTGATAATAAAAAAATTGCATTATTTACTATTTTTATTATTCTTATAGGATTTGCTTCTAGAATAGTTATGTCTTTATCTCCAACTATCTGGGAATCTAGCGATAGAACGTTTATATTTATGCACTTTAGTTTTATAATCATTTCAATATTTATATATAATAAAATAAGAAACATAATAAAAAATAATAATACAATATATATTGATTTGTTATTTTCATTATTTTTTATTCTTTCAATTATTAAAAATATCTATGAAATATATTCTTATAAATAATAAAAATCCAGATAATAAAAATTATCTGGATTTTTTGTAACACTATAAATATATCTACATAATATAATATATAAATTAAAAATAAAAAGGAGATATACTATGATTAATTTAGAAAATATTGATAAAGTTGAACAAATCCAAGAAACTGCTCCATCAATTGGATATCAAAAAGCCAGTGTATGCGTTCCAGTAACAGTTATACCTTTTGCAAACGTTGGTGATACATCCACATTTTGCTGTAAGGATCCTATTATACAACCTGGAACAATAAAATGTGAAGGTGAAATTAATGGAACTTGTTCATTTACAATAAGTCAAGAAATTTGTGTAGCTGTACCTATTAATTTTGGTGCAATATCAAAAGTTGGAGATCTTTCTGTTAATCCTACAGAAGCTAGTAATAAAGATATATGTACAGAATGTAAAATATAGGTAAATATAAATATCACAATAAGATTACATTGTATACTTTGAAAATATAATTGTCAAGACAGCTAATAAAAAAAGATAAAGGGGATTAATTTTAAAATTAATCCCCTTTATCTTTTTTGGCTCCCCCTGTTGGATTCGAACC
>JAGUQX010000038.1 GCA_030153485.1 Oscillospiraceae bacterium
ATAATAAACTAGAAAGTAATGCCCTAGCTTCTAGTTCATCATCTGAAAGTAGTTCATCATTAGATAATTCTTCTAATAATAGTTCTTCAGAGGAGAGTGATATTGATACTAATAATTCTGATACTTCTTCTGATAGAGAAACTACTTCCTCATCTAACTTAACTTCAACTGGAGAAAATACTTCTAGTTCAACACCATCAAAACAGCCAACTCCACCAACATCAAATGGTGGAAATAGCTCAACAAAACCTACTCCACCAACTCCGCCACCAACTCCACCAACCCCTCCAGCACCAACTCCGCCACCACCACCAACGCCTCCTACAGTAGCTCAGAGAACATGGGAATATATGCCCTCATTATCAAGACAGACTTTTGATTTAATGAATAAGTTTCGCCAAGATAATGGTGTCGTTCCCCTTAAATGGAATGAAACTTGTAACGGGAGAGCTAAGAAACAAGCAGAAAGCAACGCTATCAGACAAGGAATACAGCATGGTGGCGGTCAAATAGCACTTAATAACAGTACTGGAACAGCAGAATCTTTTATTAAACAGTGGGCGAATTCTCCAGACCATAAAAATGCTATGCTCAGTATAACTAATCAAGCTACAGATATGGCAGTAGCTGTTTATAAAGATAGTAATGGACGTTTCTATGTTATTGCTGATATGACTAATGATTTTTGGGGTTAAATTTTCAAATAGAAATAAAAATTAATATATATAAATCTAAAGGAGTAATATATGAATAAACTAATTAAAAAAATCCTCTCTGGTGTAATTGCAACTACAATTGCCTTTACAACTAGTATAACTGGTTTTGCAACAGAGCTACCTAAGAGCACTACTGAAAAGAATATTGTAACTATTAGACAGTTTGGCTCTACTCTAAACTATATAAAATATACTGATGGTTCTTCTCTAGTATTTCCTAAAAACATCTCTAGTGATAACTTACCCGCATATTGTCTTGAACAAGCAAAACCAAATCCTCCTACAGGAGGGATAACCTACAACCGTGGAGGTAACCTTGACGCTGGGATAACCTTTATTCTAGAAAACGGACTTCATGAATATGGTCAAGGCAATCGGAGTAAATACCTCATTGGTAATGATGATTTTGACTTTTACATAACTCAAACAGCTATCCATATTTATAATGGTATGAACGATAGATTCATGAGTTCATCTAGTGGTGACGCTAGGATTTTATCTAATGCTAGACAACTAGTTTCCGACGCTAGACCAAAAGCTACAGAGGTTAAATCAGAAGATAAAAAAGCTTTAACTGTTTCAATCTCTCCATCTACTCAAACTTTAGAATATAAAGCTAATACAGGATATTTTGAAACTGAACTATATAGTATTACTACATCTGGAGAATATACAAACTATCGAGTTTTAGCAAAGGGTTTATCAGCTGAAATGGAGATTGTAAATCAAGATGGTCTTGTTGTGACAAACTCAGACATTGCCCCAAACTCTAAATTTAAACTAAGAATAAAACCAGAACACGCTAACAAAGATATTAATATTCAACTTGGCGCTAGAGTTGAATATGATAAATTTATAGCAGATGAATTATTACCTAGTAATAATAAATACCAAAAAGTTACTACTCTTTCAACTACTCCAACACAGCAATTTGGAGATAATCTAGCCTCTGCGAATTTAACTATTGGAAATATTGATGTTGAAAAAACTTCTGACACTGGTAAGGTGGATGGATTTTCTTTCTCTCTTTCTGGAAACGGGATAGATAAAAATGTTGTTACCGATACATCTGGTAAAGCTAGTTTTGGAGCTCTTCCTGTTGGAAGTTATACTGTTTCAGAGATTAATTTAACAGATGAATTTATACCACCTGAACCCCAATTAGTTACCGTTACTACTGGAGCTACTGTTACTTCTAAATTCCATAACACTATAAAAAAAGGAAATATATCAGGATATAAAAAGGGTGATAACGGGATGAATTTATGTGGTGCTGAGATTGGACTTTTGAGGGATGATGATACAGAGTTTACAAACCCAGTTTTAACTAGAATTACTAATGAGATTGGCTACTTTGAATTTCAGGATATTCCTTATGGAGATTATAATGTCAAAGAAATAAAATCCCCTGATGGATATATTCTTTCAGATAAAACTTATCCTGTTAAGGTTAGAGAAAACGGTGTAACAATTGAGATTGAAGATATTGTAAACACTATCATGAAAGGCTCGGTTAAAGGGATAAAAACCGATTCAATAAGTGGGAAGCCATTGGCAGGAGCAGAGATTGGATTATACGCTTACACCGATGAAGATATGATGAAATTTGAACTTGTAGAAAGCATGATAACTGGTGAAGATGGGCTTTTCTTCTTTAAAGATATTTCATATGGAAATTATTATGTTATGGAAATTGCTTCTCCAGACGGGTTTATTTTATCGGATAAAAAGTATCCTGTGGATATATTTTCTGATGGTCTTATAGTAAATATTTCTATGATAAATCAGCCTGAAAAAGGTAAGATTGAT
>JAGUQX010000044.1 GCA_030153485.1 Oscillospiraceae bacterium
CTCGAACCGTCGACCTCTAGCGTGACAGGCTAGCGTTCTAACCAACTGAACTAACGGGCCAAAATGGTGGGAACAACAGGGCTCGAACCTGTGACCCCCTGCTTGTAAGGCAGGTGCTCTCCCAGCTGAGCTATGCTCCCAACGTACTATATTCTATACTATTTTTTCACATATGTCAACATCTTTTTATACTTGATTTTAAATCTTTTTTATGGTAGACTTATAAAGATTTATATTTAGGAGGTGCAGATTATGGCTAAATGCTTCGTTTGTGATAAGGGTGTTTCTTTTGGTATAAAAGTTTCTCATTCTCACAGAAGATCAAACAGAAAATGGAAACCAAATGTTCAACGTGTAAGAGCTGTTGTTAATGGAACTAACTGTAGAATATATGCCTGCACCCGTTGTCTTCGTTCTAATAAAGTACAACGTGCAGGATAATACCTTTTCTATAAAATTAAAAAAACCCATTGAAATAAATTATTATTTATTTCAATGGGTTTTTTATACTATTTTTATGACCTTACCTAATTTAAAAATATTAAATAATAATATAATATATTTCTATTCATATTATTTTATACTATTTTCATATGCTTCTATCATCTTCTTAACCATCTGTCCACCTATAGATCCCGCTTGTCTTGATGTCAAATCGCCATTATAACCATTTTTAAGATCTACACCCACCTCTGATGCTGCTTCCATTTTAAATCTCTCTAACGCTTCTTTAGCTTGTGGTACAATTATTTTTCCCATTTTAAAATCTCCTTCTATTCAATAAATTTAATCTTACTTACGCTTGCCTTTATATTATGTGCTCTTCATTCAAAACTATTACAGGTATTTTTTGGATTTAAAATAAAAAAAATTTTACTATATAATTTAAATAATATTCTTATATTTAAAGGAGAATAAAATGAAAATATTACATACATCTGACTGGCATATAGGAAAAATTGTAAATAATTATAGCATGATAGATGACCAGAAAATAATATTACAACAGTTAGAAGATTTTATATTAAATAACACTATAGACGTTTTAATCATTGCAGGAGATTTATATGACCGCCCTATTCCTTCAATAGAATCAATAATTATTGTAAATAATTTTTTTTATAATATTATAAATAATTCAGATACATACATCATAGCTATTGCTGGGAATCACGATTCTCCAGATAGACTATCTCATCTAAATTTTATTATGGAATCTAATGGTCTTTATATAAAAGGAAATATTTCAAAAAAAATAGAACCTATAAGAATTATTAAAAATGGATTAGTTGTAAATTTTTATCCTATTCCCTATTTTTCTATTTTAAAATCCAAAGTTATTTTAGACAATCAGAATATAAAGACTTTTAATGATTCTTTTAAAAAATATATAGAATATATTTCACCTATGATAAATACATCTGAGATAAATATATCAATAGCGCATGGTTTTTTTTCAAATCTTAAGAATAAAATAGATGAAACTATCTTCTCCGAATCAGAAATATCTTTAGGCGGTATTGATATTATTAACGCTTCCCATCTTAATATATTTGATTATTCTGCACTTGGACATCTCCATTCTCCACAAAACGTTATTCAAAAAAAATCTGCATATTCTGGATCTATATTAAAATATTCCCAAAGTGAAATTAACCAAAAAAAAAGTTTTACCGTTATAGATATTATAGATAAAAATCAGATAAATATTAAGACAATTCCTTTTATTCCTAAAAAAGATATGATTCTTATCTTAGATGACTTTTATAACATAAATTTTGAAAAACATTATTCGGAGGATTATGTATTTGTTCAACTAACAAATACGGAAAATATCATAGATCCTATAAATAGACTAAAAACTATTTTTCCTTATATAATGGGTGTTAAATTTATAAATAAGCAGATTACAACAGATATAAATTCTATTCCAAAAGATGCTATTATAAATAAAACTGTTTCTCAAATATTTCAAACTTTCTATAAAAATATATCCAAAAATGAAATAACACAAGATCAAATAGATATCATAAATAATCTCATATAAACTTTAAGGAGGATAGAAATATGATACCATTATTTCTTAGTATAAAAAATTTTGGTCCTTTTTTAAATGAACAATCTATAGACTTTAAAGAAGTTATAAAAAATAATATATTTCTTATAACTGGATCTACGGGAGCTGGAAAAACTTCTATATATGATGCTATAACCTTCTCTTTATATGGAAAGTCTAGTGGAAGTGTTCGTAAAGCAGAAAGTATGCAGAGCGATTTTTCTATGAATACAGATGAAACTTTTGTAAATTTTACATTTTCTATAAAAAATGAAATTTACACTATAAAACGTGTTATGAAAAGAAAAAAAATAACATTAAAAAATACAATAACAGAGACACCAGCAAGAGCAGAATTAACACTTCCAGATAAAACAATTGTAGAAGGAATAACTGAAGTTAATAAAAAAATTATAGAAATTATTGGTCTGAATCAGCTACAATTTTCTAAAATTGTTATGCTTGCACAGGGAGAATTTCAAAAACTTCTTCAAGCCTCTAGTGATGAAAAAGAATCATTATTTAGGAATATATTTTCTACTCATAAATTTCAAGAATTTTCCGATAATTTAAAAAAATTAGAAAAAGAAAAGAAAATTATTTTAGACCAAAAATTAGAAATTAAAAAAAATATTATTAAAGATATAAATTTTTTAGATGAAAATATAAATATAGAATATATAGATAAAGAATATATTTTAAAATATTTAGAAACAGAAAAAGAAAATTTATATAATAAATATATCTCTACGCAAAACCTAGTTAATACTAAAAATAAAGAAAAAAATTTAATAAATCTACAATATGCTATAGATATTAACCAAAAATTTAAAGAAAAATCTGAAATAGAAGATCAAATAAATATTATAAATAATAAAAAAGATGAAATGATTTTAAAAGATAACTTGATAAAAAAATTTAATAATTTATACCCAATAGTTTTATTAAAAAAAGATATTGAAAATATTAATAATCAATATATAGAACATCTAAATCAATTTGACATTTTAAATAAAAAATTATCCAAATTTACTCTTCTCCACCAAAATATAGAATTGCTTTACAACGAGATACCAATCTTATCAAAATCAAAAAATGAAATATCTTCTAATATAGAAAAATTAAATAAAGTTATACCTATGCTAGAAAAAAAAGACGAAATTTATAAAAATATATTAAACAATAAAAACAGCTCAGAAATTATTATTTTAAATATAAAAAATATAGAACATTCTATAAAAAACAAAACTTTAGAAATAGAATTAATAGATATAGAAAATCAAATAAATCAAATAAACTTAATAATACAAAATAGCCTAAAACTTAAAGAATCTTTAGATTTATCAAAAAAACTAAAAGAAGATTATAATATGGGTGCTCATATTTATGATAAATCTATATCATATTCTCTTGCAAAAGAATTAGCAGAAAATCAATCTTGTCCAGTTTGTGGAAGTCAAAATCATCCAGAAAAACCTAAAAAACCAAAAAATATTATATCATATATAGATTTGCAAAATTTAAATAAAATATATGCTTCTCATCTTCAAAAAATAGAAAAAGAAAGATGGGTTATTAAAGATAATATAGATATATTAAAATCAATCACCTATAATATTATAGATAATTATACATATAACGAAAATTATACTGATACTTATAAATTTATGGATAATATTAAACAAAAACTTTTAGCAAAAAAATCTTTAATATCTTCTGAAATTATAAAAAATACTAATATCCAAAATTTTAAATCTAATGACAATATGTCTAATTTAGAAAAAAGTTTTATACAAAATGAAGAAAAATTATCTATAATGAGAGATTGTATAGAAAAAGACTCTCTTGAATATAAAGCTATTTTATCCAAAATATCCGAAAAACATAAAAATATCTCTGATATTAAAAAAAATATACTAGATTTAAAAAATAAATTAAATAGCATAGAAGAGCAGATAAAAAAATCTGAAATAAATTATAACACTTCTTGTATTAATATTAATTATACCAAAGAAAATTTATTAAATTATAAAAATAATATTATTGATATAGAAAAAGATATTATTGATAAAGAAAATAATCTGAAAAAACTTATGAAAAAATTAGAAATCTCAAATTTAGATTGTATAGATGATGTTTTAAATATAGAAAATAATTATGATAATATTAAAAAAGATGTTGATTATTTTTTCTCAAATATGTATGAAAAACAATCTATATTAAAAAAAATTAATCAAGATTTAAATGGAAAAGAAAAATTTGATATAGATGCTATGGAAAAATTATTATTTAATATTCAAAACCAACTTGAAAATTATAATTTAATAATAATAGATACAAAAACTAATATGAATAATCTAGATCAGATATCAATAAAAATAAAACAAATTTTTTATGAGTTAGAAATTTTAACAAAAGAATATCAAAATATTTCATTATTAAACGATATCTCTTCTGGAAAAAATGAATCTAAATTAAAATTTGAAACATTTGTACTAACTTCATATTTCGATGAAATTATTAACGCTACTAACATCCGTTTAGACAGTATAACAAATGGACGATTTTATCTTAATAGAAAAACTTCTAGGTCTCAAGGTAATAAAAATTCTGGTCTTGACTTGGAAATTTTTGATAGTTATACTGGTAAATATAGAGAATCATATACACTTTCAGGAGGCGAAAGTTTCCAGACCTCTCTTGCTCTTGCTCTTGGATTATCCGATACTATTTCTCAAAATTATGGAGGAATAGAAATAAATACTATTTTTATAGATGAGGGGTTTGGATCTTTAGACAGCTTTTCTTTAGATAATATTGTGAATTGTCTAACAAACCTAACCCAAACAGGTAGAATTGTCTGCATAATATCTCATGTTCAAGAGCTTAAAGAAAGAATAGATACAAAAATTTATGTTTCTCCTTCTTCCTATGGCAGCTCTATATCCATTTAATAAAAATAAAGGAGATTCGTATGAATAATAATACAATAAAAAAACTTCTTATTATAATCTTTTTAATCGCTGTCATATCTATTATTTTATTTAACTTTATAATATCTCCAAATATAGATATAAAATAAAAGGAGAATATACAATGATCATAGACCTTAAGACTATCTCTTCCTCTGCTAAAATAGACACTTTAGGAGCAGAGCTGAGATCATTTGAAGATGGTTTTGGAACAGAATATATATGGCAAAGAAATCCTGACTTCTGGTCAAAAAGCTCTCCCATTCTATTTCCTATAGTAGGAAAACTTAAAGACAACAAAACAATAATTGATAATACTACCTACTCTATTCCAAAGCATGGATTTGCCAAAGACTTAGAATTTGAAGTTATAGAAAATAGACAAAATTTTGTAGCATTAGAACTTATATATTCTAAAAAAACTTTAGATATTTTTCCTTTTAAATTTTCTCTACTAATTTCATACTTTTTAGAAGATGATAAAATCTCTATAACATATGAAGTTTCTAATATCGATAAAAAAGAAATGTTTTATGGAATTGGTGCTCATCCTGCATTTAATTGCCCCCTATATAAAGATAAGACAATATTTGAAAACTATATAGTACAATTAGGTACAACAAGAGATCTTTTATCTCCTATATATGATATTAATAGAGATATATTAAACCTAAATAATAGAAATTCTTTTTCTTTAAATGGAAAAATAGAACTAGATTATAATCTTTTTAAGGATGATGCGATAATATTTGAAAATATTCCTACAGATAATGTTATTTTATACAACTCAATCTCTGGACAAGGTGTTAAAGTTTTATTTAAAGGATTTGAACATTTAGCTTTTTGGACACCAAATAAAAAAAATTCTCCCTTTATATGTATAGAGCCTTGGTCTTCTCTTCCCTATTCTTCATCTGATGGAAAAGATTTTAAAGATAAATTTGGTATTAATAATCTTGCTTCTGGTGAAAAAGATACATATTATTTAGAAATAATCCCTATTTAAAAAGATTTTTAAATTAAGAAATAAATAATAATTCACTGAATATAATATTCTAATACTATATAAAAGGAGGTCATATATGCAAAATATTATAAACGAATTTATTAAACCAGAACTTCTTATTATTATTCCCGTTTTATATATTATAGGAGAATTTTTAAAAACAAAATGTAATATAATTAAAAATTGTTATATTCCTTTAATTCTTGTGTTGATTTCCACCGCTTTATCTACACTATGGGTTTTATCTATATCAACTATCACTACTTATCAAGGTCTTTTTGCTTCATTATTTACATCTATTACACAGGGTGTTTTAATAGCAGGGGCTACAGTTTTATCCTATGAAATTATAAAAAACACTAAATCATTTAAAACTTTAACACCTGATATAGAACAAAATAATCAACCCATTAATATAGAAATAGACAAAAAACCATTATCTATTCCTATCGAAGAAAAAAAAGAAACTACTATATAATAATATTAAATAAAAAAGCACATAAACAGGTTTAATGTTTATGTGCTTTTTTATTTAATATTATTAAAATGATTATAGCTAATAGTTGTATACTACCTCCTAGAATAAATATTAATTGATAACCACTAAAATTTAAAAATGTGATTTTATTACTTATTATAAAATTCATCAATCCTCTTGATATTTGTGGTGCAATAAATGACACTACCCCTGTAACAAATCCTTCAAAATTCATAAACATTATTCTAATATCTTTAGGAATAAGGCTTAATGAGACATTAAATTTAGATATATTAAAACCTATCATACAAACACCTTGTAATAAAAATAAAAAAGGATACAATATCCATCCATCTATAGATATAAAAGAAAACAAACTATTTATAATCGCAAATCCTATTGATGTTAATATTATTATTCTAAAACATCCTTTTAAATCTACAAGTTTTCCCCAAATTCCACCCATGAAAATTTTAAATAGATTAGTTATCGATATAACCGCACCCACTATTACATATGATATTCCTATAACATCTACAAAATAATATGTATAATATGGTTGTGATAAATATAAACCAAAATTCCAAACACAAACAAAAATAATATATATAACAAAATTTTTATTGCGTAGAGGAATCTTAAAAATATCTATTATTCTAACATTATTTTTTTCAATATTATCCTTTATATCTGGAATTTTCATATAACTTAAAAGATCTATTATAGAAAAAAATAATACAATCCCAAATGATATATAAAAAAACATTATATTATCTCGAAATTTATCTACTAAAAAACCAAATAATATATTATAAATCATGGAAATGCTATTGACGATAATATTTCTTTTAGAAAAATATCTAGCACTTTTACTAGGATCAACAAAATTTATTATCCAATCTAAAGATATAGATGTTTTTATAAATTTTGCAGAAAATCCAATGAAATATAAAATACATGTTATAAAAAATCCAATATCTCCAAAAGATAAGGCAAATGGTATCATTATGAAAGATGCATAGCTAATTATTGATAATGTTATAACAGATTTTTTTCTACTATTAAATAAAAATACTATTTTGCTAGCAAAAACCTGGGAAACATGGCTTAATAATATAACAGATGATATCATAACAATTTTATCTATTGGAATCCCTATTAATACTAAAAATGCATTTGTAAATATCACAGTAGGTATTATAAAATATTCTATGACATATTCGCCAAATACTGCCCATAGAAAATTCTTTCTTTCACTTTTAAACTTCTCGTATTTCAATCTTTTTCCTCCATAAAGTATCAATAGTTGAATTATATATTGTATTTTTTTAAAAAACAACCTACAAACATAAATATATATGTTATATTATAAATATTATAGCATTGAAAAAAAACTGAAAAAGAGTTAAAATTGTTTAGTTATATTTTAAAATTATTTAAATGTAGGAGTTTTATATGAAGAAAATTTTTTTAGTCCCTGTTATAATTTTGCTTTTTCTAGTATTAGTTTCTTGTAATAATAAAAAAGTTAAACCTTTTCCTGTAAATATTGGAGAAATATCTATAGCGTCTGCTCCATCATCTGTTATACCCCTTTCTTTATCTCTTTCTAATCTTTTAATAGATTTAGATCAAAAAAATTCTATTGTGGCTACTACGAATGATATTAAATTAGAAAATATTATTTCTGTAGGCAATTCTATTAATCCAGATTTAGAAAAAATAATATCTCTTAAACCTGATTTAGTTATATCAAATTCAAACCTTTCCACAAAAGATAGCAATATTCTTAAATCAAATAATATAAATTATATATATATACCTATTCCAAATAGACTTGAAGAATTAGAAGAATATTATATTAAAATTGCAAGTATATTTTATGGAAATATAGAAGGGGAAAATATAGGAAAAGAATATTATAATAAAAATATTCAAATCCTCGATAATATTAAATTAAAACTAAACGATAAAACTATACTACCTTATATATATATAATCTCAGACGATTTTATAGCAACTGGAGATACTTTCCAATCTCAAATATTATCATATTTAGGACAAAATCTTGCTAAAGATGAAAAAAATTATGATTTTAAATTTGAATCTATTTCACCAAGTATAATATTTGTCTCTTCGGAAGCTGAAATTGATAAAATTAAAAAAGACAATAGATTTAAAGATTCATCTGCTGTAAAAAATAATAAAATTTATTCTATCGATTCTTCAATTATTGAACAAAGAAATTTAATATCATTCCAGTTAATGCAAAATATAGCTAAACAAATTTATCAAATATCATTCGATTAATATCATTCGATTAATATCAAAACAAATAATTAAGGAGTTATTTTATTGATTTATTTTATCTATTTTATAATATCTTTTTTAGTTGTATGGTTCTCTTTAAAATGTGCAAAATATGTGGACCTTATTGACAAAAAAACAGATCTTTCTGGCGCTTTTATAGGCGGAATAATACTTGCAGCTGTAACATCTTTACCAGAACTTATAACAAGCTTTTCTTCTATTGTCATTGTAGACAATGCAGAACTTGTTCTAGGAAATATCTTAGGAAGTAATATTTTTAACCTATCTGTTTTAGCTTTAGGTGTAGTTTTTTCTTACAAAAAATTTATATCTTCTAAAATATCTTTATCACATATGAAAACTATACCAATTACAATTATCATATATATACTTATAATAACATCTTTATTTATAGTATCAACATCTATTTTTTCTATAAATATAGTATCAATTATTATACTAATTCTTTATATATTATCTGTAAAATTTTTATCTAACAATGATATAGATTCTTCTAAAGATGAAAATATTATAGAAGATACATGTAAATTAACTATAAAACAAATCATAACCAGATTTATAATAATGGCAATAAGTCTAATATTTGCTAGTGTTTTAATTACATATACAACGGATATTATAGCTACAAAACTTAATATGGGTTCAACTCTGGCGGGAGCATTGTTTTTAGGTATTGCTACATCTTTACCAGAACTTTCTTCTTCTATCGCTTTAATAAAAATGGGAAACTTTAACGCCACTGTTGGAAATATTATAGGAAGTAATATGTTTAACTTTTTAATATTATTTATATCTGATATTTTATATTCAAAAGGATCTATCTATATAAAAACTAAAGAAGTTTCTTCCCTTGTTATTTTTGGGCTAATATCATCAATCTTTATAGGTATAACACTTTTTTTAAAAAGCAAAAAAATTGAATCAAAATTTTTATATACAGTAATTGCATCTATATCTGTATTATGCTATTTTGCCTTTTTAATATTTTCAATTTAATTTTAAACCAAAATAAAAAACAAGATAGATATTAATCTATCTTGTTTTTTATTTTGTTCTTTTTATTTTGCTTTTCCTGAACAACCAAACATTTTCATTTTTATAGAAATGATCTCTGCCATAGCTTCTCTTGCTGGTCCACAAATTTTTCTAGGATCAAATTCTTTAGGATTTTTTTCAAATACATTTTTAATTGCATCTGTAAATCCTTGTCTTAAATCTGTATCTATATTTATTTTATTTACCCCTAATGATACAGCCCTTTTTATAGAGTCTTCTGGAATTCCTGACGCACCGTGTAAAACAACCGGAATATTAATTAATTTTTTCACCTCGTCAAGTCTGTCAAAGTCTAACTCTGGGTTTCCTATATATTTTCCATGTGCTGTTCCAATAGCTATAGCAAGATAATCTAAATTAGTTTCTTTAACAAACTGTATAGCTTCTTTTGGATTTGTATATATTGCATCCTTTTCATCTACAGAAATCTGATCTTCAACTCCTGAAAGTCTTCCTAATTCTGCTTCAACTGAGATGCCCGCAGCATGTGCAATATCAACTATATTTTTTGTAACTTCTATATTTTTCGCAAGATCATAATGAGATCCATCAACCATTATAGAGCTCCATCCATTTGCTATACATTTTATAATTGTTTCATATGTAGTTCCATGATCTAGATGTAATGCAACTGGAACAGAGGCTTTTTGTGCAGCAAATCTAATCATTGTGCTTAAATAATCTAAACCAGCATATTTTATAGCACCTTCTGATGTCTGTATTATAACCGGAGAACTCTCTTTTTCTGCCGCTAATATAACAGCTTGTAAAGCTTCCATATTATTTACATTAAATGCACCTACTGCATAATTGTTTTCATGAGCATGATCAAGAATTTTTTTACCTGTAACTAACATAAACATCGACTCCTTGCAATATTTTAGTAGCTTAATTATATAATATTTATACCTAAATTGCAATTATTATTACATTTTCATCTCTATCTCCTCTCCTAGATGAAGAGAATAGATATAAACTTTATCAACTTTAATTTTATAGCTATCTTCTATAGCGTGTTTATAAATCTTCATCTGAAGAGTGTACCTTGCAATAAGTTCTGATTTATCTTTAACGAAATCCGTTTTATAATCTATTATAATATTTTCTTCTTTATCTAATATTAGGCAGTCTGCTATACCCTGAATCAAAATACCTTGCTCGCTATTACTTAAATTTAAATCTGATGGAAAAATTATATCTCTAAAAGCAATCTCTCTTTTAACAATACTACTATTTATTATTCTTTTGCATATATTAGATTCCAAAAAAATTTTTATTTTATCTTTATTTAATGTTTTAACTTGTTCTTTTGTTATATATTTTTTTAATATAATATTTTCTATTTCTTTATCTAAATCTTTCTGTGCCTCTGTAAAATTTGCATACTGCATAAAAGTATGTAATATAGTTCCCTTTTCAGCTCCTGTAACCCCTGATTCCATTGCAAAAAATGGTCTTTTATTTATACTAATTTTATCCCTATTTTTTACCTTTGATATATCCGTAACAGACATTTTTACAGGAATTGATAAATAATCTTTATAAGGATATTTCCATAATATATTTTCTTCTATCTCTTTTATATAGTTTTTATCAGACTTTTCTCTGATTTTATCATCTTCAATGATAACCCCTTCTTCTATATATCCTTCTGTATCATTTATGCCAACAACTATATCTATATCTTCATCAGAAATATAATCTGGATAAATATTATATCCCATCTTCATCTTTGTAAAATTTTTATTTTTATATAATCCTGTACAAACTATATCTCCATGACTTTGGACAACTGATAAAAGTCCTGCAGAAGAAATATGTTTTTTCTCTATATTTTTTTGTTGTTTTAATTTTTTTTCTATATTTTTATTAACTTTCATAGTTAATATTAATTTTTCCCTACTCCTTGTCATCGCTACATATAACAATCTCATCTCTTCGGACAACATTTCTTGACTTTCTATAATTTTTCCAGCACTATGCATAATCGTTTCATATAATCTAAAATTTTCTCTATCTATTATTTTCATACAAAATCCAAGATTTTTATCTATCATGAAATTTTTTTTAATATCTGTTTTATTATACTTTTTATCAGTATCAGCTAAAAAAACTATCGGAAATTCTAGCCCTTTAGAACTATGTATTGTCAATATAGAAACTCCTTTTCCAACGCCCCTATCTTCTTCACCCCTAAATTCCATTTGATTTTTATAACAAATATTTATAAATCTCAAAAAATCACTTAAATTATTTTCTATATCATCATATTTTTTAGAATATTGTAAAAATATATCTAAATTATTAATAGCTTTTTTTCCTATTTCTAAAGCAGAAAATATCATATATACATCTAAACTTGTATATATATGATATATTAATCTATATATCGAATACATATTACTATATTCTCTAAAACTATCTAATTGATCTATAAAATTTTTAAATTTTGCATCTTCTTTTTTTGCTAAATTCAATATTTCTTTATATAAGCTTTCATTTTTATCATTCTGCCTTAAATAAACTAAATCATCCTTGCTAAAATTAAATAATGGACTTGTCAAAACACCTAACATTGCTATATTATCAACTGGATTATTTATAATTTTTAATAAATTTATTATATTAGATATCTCATATGTATAAATAAGATTATCGCTTTTCATTTTAATATTAGTTGATAATTTATGATTTATCAGACTATTTTGATAGATCTCTCCTTTATCTTTCAAACTTCTAAGCAATATACAGAAATCTTCTTCTACACAATTTCTCATATGATTTCCGTCCAAAACTTTAAATCCCTCATCAATCATCTTTTTTATTCTATTAGATATATAATTAGCTTCCATCTCTATTATTTTAACTTTAGAATCTTCATCACCTACTATAATATTAAACTCGGCTTTACAATCCTCTTTATCATCATAATTAAAAGATGAAATTAATTCGTTCTCTTTATTATATTCTATTCCTCCCATATCTATGTTCATTGTTCTAGAAAATATATAATTTGTAAAATCCGTAACTTGTTTCCTACTTCTAAAATTATTATTAAGATTTATTTTACACGGAAATATTTTTTCATCATAATCAAAATAATTTATACTTTTATCTATAAATAATTTTGGAACCGCCTGACGAAATCTATAAACACTCTGCTTTGCATCTCCAACCATAAATATATTTTCATCATTTTTAGATATCATCTTAAATATCTTCTCTTGAATATCATTTGTATCCTGATATTCATCTACCAATATTTCCTCATATTTATTTTCTATCTCTTTACCAAATTCAGATTTTTTTCTTTTATCAACTTTATCCATCAGCAACTCTAGAGCTAAATGCTCTAAATCATTATAAGAAAAAAGATTTTTTTCAAATCTAAGATCTTTATATTTAATATAAAATTCATATGATATTTGGCATAGACTATTAACTATAGGATATAATTTTTTTATATCCTCATTGAATTCTTGTTGGCTACAAATAAAATATTCTTCTTTTAATTTATCAATATATTTAACTATATTTCCTTTTATATTTTTAATACACTCTTTTGTATCAACATCATCATAGTTTGTAAGTTTTCCTAATCTTATAAACTTAAATATTTTAAAAATATTATAAATATCATCCCATCTGTTTTCAGATATATACGTTTTTATTCTAATAAATGTATTTAAACAATCTTCAAAAGAAAGTTTATAAGCTTTATTTAATTCTTCATCATTCCTAATAATCAAAAGAACTTCTTCCAATATATCTATTATATACTCACAGATTTTTAAGCCTTTTTCTAAAATAATTCTTCCCCATATTGTATCCTCTATATTTTGATCATTATACATATTTATAAATTTGTCTAACATCTCTTTTGGATCTGGCTGATATTCCAAAATTTTAAAGATATCTATTAATATTTCCTCTAACCCTTTATCATTTTTACTACAAAAAAATTCGACTAAACTTAAAAATCCCTCTTCTGCATTTTTATAGTTTATCTCTAAAACTTTTTCTAAAACATCTAATTTTAAATTTTCTAATTGAAGATTATCTGCTATTTTTATATTATATGGTATGTTAAGCTTTTCAAAATTTTTCTTAACTAATGATAGACAAAAAGAACTTACAGTTGATATATCTGCTCTTGACAACAATAATATTTGATTTTTTATATATAGATTTCCCTTATCATTTTCTAACTCATCCTTCAATCTTTTTGCTATTCTTTCCTTCATCTCTTTTGCAGATGAATTAGAAAATGTCAAAACTAAAAGCTTATCTATACCTATATTATTTTCCTTATCCAATATTTTTTTTAATATTCTTTCAACTAATACTGCTGTTTTTCCACTTCCCGCTGATGCAGAAACCAAAATATTTCCTCCAGAAATATTTATAGCTCTAGCCTGTTCTAATGTGTATTCTTTCTTCATTCATTATCACCTTTTTTTACTACTAAATCTTTAATATTTTTGGTAGTTTTTTCTATAACTGTCTTATTCGAATCTTCTGTACAAATAATTTTATATTCACAATACATACAACTATTTTCTCTAATTCCTTTTGATAATATTTTTTTTTCTATATACCCTTTGTCTAGCATATCTATCATCTCTTCAACTTTATATGAAACATAATTATCTATAACACTAAATTCTTCTGCTGTATAAATTCCTTTTTTATCTAAAATACCTTTGCTATTCTTTTTAACTTCCAAATATTTGTTTTTTATCCCATTATCCATGCAATCAATAATTTCTTCATCATCTAAAACTAACCCATTCATCATATACCGCTTTTCCCTAATTAGATCTATATAATCTTTATTATAATTTCTTAAGAGTTCTAATTTTTTATCTCCAAAAGGCATATATAAAACTCCTGACGGTATTATATTTTTATAATCTCCTATACCATTTTTACAAATTGCAGAAAGATATATAAACATCTGCATATCAATTCCATAATATATATCTTTTAAATCTAAAACTTTTATCCCTGTTTTATAATCTATAATTCTTACATAATTTTCTTGATACATACTTAATATATCAATTCTATCTACATATCCTTCTATAAACCCTTTATTTCCATTTTTTGTTGATATTTCTAAAGGAAGGATGTCTCCTTGAAAACCCACCTTAGCCTCAAAATATTTTGGAATAAATTTAGACTGTATCATCTCTTGTTGAATATATAAAAGTATATCTAAAATCTTTTTTCCTATTTTATCATACCAATAAAAAAACCTTTCTGTCTTTCCTCTATATCCGCCCATATCTTCTTCTATATAACTTTTTAAATAAATAGATACTTCTTTTTCTAATTTCATTGTGGTTAATTTTATAAATATATATCTTGTATTCGATACAATTTTATAGATAATATTATGAATAAAATTTCCTATTTCTAAATTATTAAGCTCTGCTTTTTTCAATTCTCTTATATTTAATCCATATCTACAAAAATATTTATATGGACATGTATAAAATGTTTCTATCTTACTAGATGATATAACCATATTTTTTTCATAAATATTATTAGAAAGATTTTTATCATTATTTTCATAACTATTCCTTTGAATTATATCTAATAATTTTTCTATTCTTTTTCTATAATCCTTATAATTTAATCCAACATCTAAAATCGATGAAATTTCTTCATCTTTTTTTCTTATATTTTTAGATAGTTGATAAAAAACTGACTCCTCCGTATAACAATAATCTATTCTATTTTCATCTTCTTCTATAACTTCTTTTATATAATCAAATTTATTATAAATTTTTTCAATTATATTAGATTTTTCAACAGATTTTAAGCTAATATTTCTATTATAACTAAAGTATATTCTTTTACTTGCCGAACAGATACTTTTATATAGATACATATCTTCTCTAGATTTCAAAAATTTATTTGTTTCCATTCCTGATAAACCTATACCTTCTAATATCTCTTGTTCTTCTCCACTAAATATTCCATCTGGTTCTATTTCTTTTGGAAAATAATCTTTATTTACACCAACTAAAAAACTTATTTTAATATTTTCATATATAGATCTAGTTGCATCATATACAATTATGCTATCTTCCATCTGAGGAATTTTTCCAAGATCATAGCTAGCTACAACTAATTTAAATATTTTTATAAAACCCTTTATATTAAGATTTTTATCTAGATTAGATTTTTCTATCATTTCTATTATTTCTATCCCAATATCCCATAATTTTACATAATAATCTGATAGTATAAAGTCTTCTTTTAAATTTAATTCTTTTATTTTATCTTCAATATATCTGTCTATACCAAACTCTATAAGAGATTTATATAAACTTTCTCCCATATGTCCACTCTTTAAGCCTTCTGAAATAAACTTTTTTATCTTATCTATTTTTTCAACTATATATTTTCTTATATTGTTAAATACCTCTAATTTTACTATATCAGATGATAACATTTTTTTCCCAAATCCCGTTGGATTAAACAAAAATTCTTCAGTCCATAATTTACCTTTTATATTCCATATATACACATAATTTTCTAGGTCTCCTATATCTTCCTTTTTAAAACAACTAGTATCTAATTTTAATAAGTTTATCATATATAAACTATCATAGTTAGCCTCATATATTTTCAATATATATATAATAAATTTAACTATAACACTGTTATCTATACCTTCTTTTATATCTATAAAATAAGGTATATTATATTTAGCAAATATATACGATATCCGTTCTTTATATATTTCTATATCCCTAGCTATAATAGCAATATCTTTATATCTATATCCATAATTCTTTATATTATTTAATATTTCTTTCGCTATATAATCTATCTCATCATATGAATCATTACAGTTTATAATCTTTATATCATCTATAACTCCATAATATATTTCTGTATCGTATTCTTGATATTCTCTCTCTATTATGGATAATCCATTGCTTTTTTGCCTTTTATTTTTTAATAAAACTTCTTCAAATATTTCTACCCCATTTTCTCTTGAAATCCTTTTTATATCATTGTAAGTTTTATTATTATAATAAAATAAATCATCTTCTTGTTGATCATTTTTATCATTTCTTAAAGAAAAATAAACTTCTTTTCCCTGACAAATTATTTTTTCTATCATCCTCATCTGAGATACAGAAAAATTATCAAATTCATCAAACATAATTATACTTTCACCAAAAAAATTTTCTTTTTCTAAAATTTTAGTTGCCTGTTTTAAAAAATCTGATGGATCTAAATATTCTTCTCCCAACGACCTGTTATATGTGTCATATATAATAGATATATCTTCTAATTTACTTTTTAAATCTCCTACTACAATATCTTTTTGAAAATGCATTAAATCTTCTGGATAAATATCTACAGTTTTTAATTTATTTATAAAGTTAATAATTTTTTCTATAAATTTTAAATCTTGCTCCATACCTCTATATCTATTTAAATATTCTTTAATCTCTATTAAAGTTTGATACATAACTATATTTTTAGTTCCCTCTTTTGCAAAATTTCTACAAATTCCACCATATTCTTTAAAAATACTATTTGATATCCAACTAAAACTTATGACCTCAACCTTATAATATGGATGTTTTTCTTTTATAATTTCTATGATTTTTTTTTCTCTTGTAAATGAAACCTGTTCTGGAACAACTAAATATATCTTTTTACAACTATCTATATTATCCATTATTTTTTCATATAAATAGGTAGTTTTTCCAGTTCCCCCTCTACCCAATATAAAATGCACCATTCCCTTTACCTCTCATCACTTTTTAAAATATTATACTATAAAGATAAGAGTTTAACAAACTGTTAAACTCTTATCTTTATCTAAATATTATATTTTTAAAACTTTCAAATATTTCCACTATAGCAAAACGGAACTCAATTTTATTCTCTTTATGAATAATATCTTCCTGATTTTTGGAAAAAATTTCTGAACTTTTTTCTTCAACTCCAACGCTTCCTATACACATATTTGGATAGATTAGACACCACCAATTTTTTCCTTTTCCCTCTCCAACGCTTATCCTCAATGCATCATACATACCAGCTGGTAATATAATTTCCCCATAATCTCTAGTTGTAAAATACATATCTACAAGTTCTATATTAACTTTATAATTATATCCATTATTATAAATTTCTTCTTCTGATATATATTTCATATAGTCTATATTTTCTAATATTTTTTCCTTTGCTTCTTCCTTATCTCCTGTTAGCGTAAATATACTCTTCGACTCTTCTAAAATTCTATCTCTAACTAAAAGCTTTATTTTTTGATCTTCATCATTATCAGAATTCGCTAATATATGTAATCTTAATGTATTTTCTCGTATATACTCACAATCTTCTGCAAAAACTGTGTAACTACTCATAATCATAGATATAATTATCCCTAATATAAATGCCAACTCTATCTTTTTCAAATTAAACATCTCCTATTTGTTAATAAATAGAGTATGATCAATTTGTAAAAAATATATACAAAATTATATTATTTTATATCCTTTTCCTATTGGGTTGAAAATTTCTACAAAATTTTCTGGATTTTTTAAATCTTTTCTACATAAATCAGCTTTATATTTATCACTAAAAATTCCTATAATTGCAGATCCACTTCCTGTCATCATACTATTTAATGCTCCATTTTCAATCATAATATCTTTAATCTTCTTAGTATCTTTATCATTTAAAATTTCTTCAAATTTATTATACATATTTTTAGAAATAATATTAATATCTGTTTTATCTATTCCCATTTTTATACTTGCTATATCCCTACTTTCTTTTAAGTATCTAGTATCCACTTTATTGTAAATAGACTCTGTACTATTTCCTCCAGCACCTTTATATACAAGGATATACATCCCCTCTATATCTCTAAGTTTATTAATTTTTTCTCCTATTCCCTCTACCTGTGCGGTTCCTCCTTTTATAAAAAATGGAACATCACACCCTATATTTAAACATATAGTTTCTAAATCTATATTCGATATTCCCGTTTTATATAAATTTTCTAATCCAAAAAGTGTCCCACAAGCGTCACTACTTCCTCCACCTAAACCTGCTTCTATCGGAATATTTTTATTTAAAATAATTTTTATACCAATATCACCTATATTTCTATCTTTAAAAAAACTTTCAGCAGCTTTATATACTATATTATTCTTACTGTTATCTATATTGTCTATATTACATTCTACTTCTATTATATTTTTATCTGTCTTGATAATCGTTAGTTCATCAAATAAATCTATACTTTGTAATATCATATTTAAATTATGATATCCATTATCTCTTTTACCAATTATATCTAAAAAAAGGTTTACTTTTGCATAACATCTAATTTTTATACTATTCATAATTCTCCTTTTAAAATATAGATGACCATAGAGATTATATAATCTCTATGGTCATCTATTAAATTTCAAAAAATGGAGGCGCCACCCAGATTTGAACTGGGGATAAAGGTTTTGCAGACCTCTGCCTTACCACTTGGCTATGGCGCCATTATTTATATATCTTAAAATAAAATAAATTATTCTAATATATATACATAAATTAGTTTCTGGTGCCTCCGGACGGAATCGAACCGCCGACACGGGGATTTTCAGTCCCCTGCTCTACCGACTGAGCTACAGAGGCAAAGATATAGATTTTTTAAAAATGGCGACCCGTAACGGACTCGAACCGTCGACCTCTAGCGTGACAGGCTAGCGTTCTAACCAACTGAACTAACGGGCCAAAATGGTGGGAACAACAGGGCTCGAACCTGTGACCCCCTGCTTGTAAGGCAGGTGCTC
>JAGUQX010000024.1 GCA_030153485.1 Oscillospiraceae bacterium
GGTACATATGGAAAAAGGTCATCCACATTTACATTTAATCTACTGGGATAAAGCTCAAAAAATAGGAAGAGATTTTATTAAACCTGAACTTTCAAATGGAATTAGAAAAAAATTAACATCATATGTTTATAAAAATGAACTCGATGAGATTATTAAAAGTAAAGATGAAAGCTATAGCTATATAACAGAAAATGTTAAGTCAGATGAATTTGTTTTAAAAACAAGTTCTAATATACTTAAAAATATGAAACTTAAAGATATATATAGATTGACTAATGAAAAATCAACTAGACTTATTGATAAAAAATTAGGTAGTAAGTTTAATAATATTAATTCTGATCTAATTAAACTCTATAAAAATATCAAAAAAGAATATCCTAGAGGAGGACTAAAGTATGCATATATCCCTATAAATCTTAAAAAAGATTTGGATAGTATAACAAAAATCTTGATTGATTCTAATCAAGATATAAAAAATGAATATTCAAAATATTTAAATAGAGTTAAAGCTCAATCAGAGATTTTTGGGGGAAAAGATAATATTAATGAATATGTTTTGAAAGCTGATGAGAAGATATATAAATATATTGGGAATCAGATTTTAAATAATATTAAAGATATTAAAACTTTAGAAAAGAAATATATTATATCTAAGGCTAGAATACAAAGAATTATGAACTCTATATTTAGTTTCATTGAATCTAAAAATAATAATATTAATCTTGGAAATAATATGAGCAACTCGGAGTTATCAGAAACAGCTAAAAAAGAAATGGCGATAAAACTGAAAGATAAAAGGAGGTAGAGTTTGAAAAACAAGGTGATTAAATCGGGAGTAATAGTTGTTTCAACGATTACGCTATCAGTTGTTTTAGCTTACTTGTTTACAACATTTTTTAATATAAGCATTAGTAAGATTTATTCTTTAAATATATTCAAACAATTAGTTGAAGAAAAAATACTCTTATCGGTATTTATATCTTCAGCTTTTTTTATTGCTGTTTTAATCTTTTCTCAGATAGGGATAAGAAATCATAGTTCGTATAAAAGTGGCATGATTAGAATAACTGATAAGATATCAATACCAGTTCCAGCGGGTCAGTTTCAACATGGAAGTTCTATCTTTGCAGATGATAAAGAAAAAGCATTAATCTTTAAAACGGAAGTTTTAAACTTAAATGATAGGAATATTTTAAAGCTTATCCAAGATGGAAAGAAAGATATAGAGATGATAGAAAGGGGAGAAGATGATGAGAATTGTATAGATATAATAGGAGATAATTTTTCTAATATTTGTGTTCCTGTTGATTTTAAAAAGTCTTTTTCTGAAGAAAAGATATCGGTAATATCAGGGGATCTTCATACTTGTTGTGTGGGGTCAACAAGGTCGGGAAAATCAAGGACACTTGTTATACAATCAATCTGCCTACAAGCACTTTCAGGAGTTTCAATGTTAACTTCTGACCCTAAAGGAGAGTTATATTTATACACATATCCCTTTTTGAAAAAGGTTGGTTATCAAGTAATTGTGATTGATTTTAAAAATCCTAAAAAGAGTGATAGTTATAATTTTTTGTATTTTGTTATTAAATATATAGATGAAGATATTGCAAAAGCAGTATCCTATGCTTGGGATTTAGCAGATAGCTTGGTTACTGATAATAAGACTGATCCCATTTGGAGCAATGGAGAAAAATCTGTTATAGTAACAGCGATTTTAATTGTTGTTTATGATAACTCTAAAACAGGACTTTCTCAAAAATATTATGATCTTACTAAAGAAGAAATTATGAAGATTTATCAAGAGCAAAAAATCTATCAGAATATGACAAATGTGTATAATGTAATATCCTGTCTAACTAAAAGAAGTTTTAAAAATGAAAAACAAGCTTTATTAAATAATTTAATAAACAGTTTGCCAAAAAACCATCCAGCAAGGCTTACTATAAGTCTTATAGAAAGCTCTCCCGATGAAACTAGAGGAAGCTTTATAGCATCAGCACTTTCAACACTAAGACTTTTTACCGACCCTAATATTTCAGCTTTATCTTCGGATACTAATGAGTATCTATTTGATAATGATAAAAAGAAAGCTATATTCATAATTCTTCCTGATGAGAAAAAAACATACTATCCTCTTGCAAGTCTAATTGTAAATCAATACTATCAATATCTTGTAAATATATCAGATGATAGAGGGGGTAGGCTTGTTAAGGATTTTAAATTTAATCTTGATGAGTTTGGTAACTTTTCTAAAATACCTGATTTTGATGTTAAATTAACAGTAGGGGCAGGACGGGGGATTCACTTTAATATATATCTTCAGTCGTTTTCTCAACTTAATACTATATATTCAAAAGAAGTAGCCAGTACAATAGTTGCTAACTGTCACTACTGGATATATTTAAAAACAAGCGACCAAACAACCTTAGAATTAATCTCGAAAAAGCTTGGAACGTATAGTATTATGTCTACTTCTGATAGTAATTCTACAAATACGAGTAGTAAAGATGGAGGGAGTGTTTCTGCTTCTAAAAACTTAATAAGCAGACCACTTTTAACCCCGTCAGAGATATCAAAGATAGAAAGACCATATATGCTTATAATAGGGCAAGGAAAAAACTTTATAACAAGTTCTCCTGATCTTTCAAGCTGGACATTTAATACTATCCTTGGATTAGGAGATGAAGATTTTAACACGAAAGTTAAGAATTATAGAAACGATATTAGAGATATTCATACTATAGAAGATATTAAATTATGGGATTATCTAATCCATCTAATCCAGCTAGATGGTATTAAAGATAAAAAAATATATGAAGAAGAACAGGCTAGGTTAGATGAACTTGACGAGATTGATTTTGATAAAATATTCAATTAATTAGGAGAATGATAATGAAAAATATATTAACTAATTTAAAAAAGTTAGATGATAAAATAATAATAGTTTTAGGAGTAGTTTTATCTACTCTTTTTTTAATTCCTCAAAAAGTTTTTGCAAATCCTATTTTAAGTTCTAAAGTGATTCAAGGACTTTCCAAAATGCTTAACGATGCAAGTTTTGCATTATTATTTATAGCACCGATTGCTGGAGCTGTTATGATAGGTTTTTTTGCTCTTATGAAGATGGTTTCGTCGGATAATCATGATGGTGAGAAATATGTAAAAAGAATAAAGCAGGTAGCGATAGCAGTAGTTATTGTTTTTTCAGCATCAACATTAATAACTATTATATCAAGCTACTTTAAGTAGGTGGGTAGATGTTTGGTTTTTTAGAAAATCTATTTGCAGGAATTATAAGTTTTTTTATAGAACATTTTTTAGTTATTGTGAAAGATGGTCTTATACTTAATAGTCTACATAATATATTTTATTTTGAAAATTTCTTAGGAATAAATAATCAAGCTTTAAATAATATATATTTATTTTTTGCAGTAGTTTCAATCTCCCTTTTATCATTAAAACTTCTAAACAAGTATATATCAATATATATACTTGAAACTTCGGGAGATGCCACAAGCTCTCCTTTTGACTACTTAAAAGGATATATTAAAGGGATAATAGTGATACTTTCTTTTACAGTTATATATAAATGGTTTGGTGATATATCCCTTGATATAATTGAAAATATGATAGCCTATCTTGGAGATCTAACCCCGGATATTTATATATCAGGCTCCCTTTTAAGTTTAATATTCACCCTTATATATGTGATATTTGCTATCATATTATACATTCATATACTTATGAGTGGGGTTCGTTTGCTTGTGTTAAGACTGGGGATACCCTTTGCCACAACGGGGCTTATTGATAGTGATAATGGAACTTTTGATATTGTTATAAAGAAGTTTTTTCAAACTTCTTTAACGATACTTGTTCAACTAGGACTTCTTCAACTATCAATGTTTCCAATTATGAATATGACGGGTGTAACAACAGTGATTGGTGCTATAGCTGTTTTAGGATATTCAATATCGGTGTCAAATGATTTAAGAGATATACTTATTGGTTCAGCAAGTCAAAATGGTCTTGTAGGAAAAAGTATTTCTAGTATTAGAAGTGTGTTTAGGAGATAGTAGATGGAGACTATAAAAGGGTTAATTCAAGCTATGGGAATGATATCATCAGTTGGTTGTGGATTTGCAATAACAAGAACAGCTATACAAATGATCTTCACTAGTGAAGATACAACACCACAAAAAAAGAAGATTAAAAACATATTAATAGTTCTTGCTATCTCGATAGTAATTGCCTTTAGCAATTCAATAGAGATAGTTATACGTAGCTATTTTGGTTAAAAGGAGGTAAATAATGAATGAACTTTTTATGCCAAGTAAAACAATAGGTCTTAAAGAAACTATTGCTAAAGGGATTGGATTTAAAGAGGCTAAAAGACTTTTTATAGGGTTTTTAATCTTAATTCCTATAGCAGTTATTTTGATATTTATATTTAACGCAGATTATATATTGGTGTTAGGTGGAGGTATAGTGGTTGTTGGTTGTATATATTTGTGTGTGCAAAAGACAGCCCTAAATATATCACTCTATGACTTTATAGTTCAGATTATAAAGTTTGAAAAAAGCCAGAAAAGGTATCTTTATAAAAGATTAAATGATTGGAGTTTTATTAATGATAAAACCATTAAATAACATATTTAAGAAGAAAATAAAACAGGTTGAAAAGAAGAATGTATCAGATTTAATTAATATAGAAGATATAAAAGGGGAGGTATTATCTACTAAAGATGGGTATATTTTTTCATATATTAAAGTGCAACCTATTTCCATAGACCTTATGACAGAATCAGAAAAAAAGCAGATAACAAACAAGTTAACTTCTGAAATATCTTGCTTAAGAATACCTTTTAAATTTTTATTTATCTCAAGAAAAGCAGATATAAAGATGTTGATATCCCATTACGAGGAGATAAAAGGAAATACAGTTAATACGATAAAGAGAGATAATCTAACTAAAACGATAAGGTATCTCTCACATATATCAATGGGTGGCGGGGTATTAGAAAGACAATCCTATGTTTGTCTTTGGCAGAAGAAATCCATGGAAAAAGAACTTACATCAATGGCGTATGATTTTAAAAACAGCTTGCAAAGATGTGGATATATCTCTCATATATGTGGTGAATATGATATACGAACACTATGTAATCTATTTTTAAATCCAATAACATATGATACTGAAGTTGGTGATTTGTATACAACTATCCCTGTTATATAGTATGAAAAAGACTATAGATTAAATTCTATAGTCTTTTTATTTAATAGTATTTATGATATAATCACAATCAAGGAACTACCAAACGGTGGACGGTTAGTCACTCCTTTTAAAAGGAGGTGATATTATGGATTACATAGTAATAGTTTTAGTTTTGCTACTTCTATTAATTATTGCCATAAAAAAATAACCGTCTCTGCAAAGACGATTATTTAATGATATCTTATTGTTAAAATTCTTCTAGGGCTAACCGTTCATCGGTAGTTTCTTTATATTTATAGTATATACATACCCGTATGTATTTGTCAAGATATATGTTTAATAATATTATTTTAAATAAGGCTATATGCCTTATTTTTTTATGCACTAATTTAATAAGAAAGGCTATAGATTAAATTCTATAGTCTTTTTATTTAATAGTATTTATGATATAATCACAATCAAGGAACTACCAAACGGTGGACGGTTAGTCACTCCTTTTAAAAGGAGGTGATATTATGGATTACATAGTAATAGTTTTAGCTTTGTTACTTCTATTAATTATTGCCATAAAAAAATAACCGTCTCTGCCAAGACGATTATTTTAAATTAGTAACATTTTTTAAAGTATAGTTTAAGGGCTAACCGTTCATCGGTAGTTCCTTTATATTTATAGTATATACATACCCGTATGTATTTGTCAATATATATGTTTAATAATATTAATTAAAAAGGAGCATTATATGACAGGTTCAGCATCGATAGGAAGTATTCTTATATTAGTTGGGATAGTATCTGTTATAGCTATTTCAATTAAAATGATAATTAAATATTTTAAAAATAAAAAATAATATTATTTTAAATAAGGCTATATGCCTTATTTTTTTTATGCACTAATTTAACAAGGAGGAAGATATGATAAACAATACTTTACTAAATATGATATCTCCAAGTGGAATAGAATTTGAAAAGACAAAAATACAACTAGGTGATGTGGCGTTAAAAGGACTAGGAGTTATAAAATATCCTAACAGTATCAACTATGGTTGGCTTTCAGAAGTATGTAATATTCCATCAACTATAACATCAATAACATATACTCCCTCTAATAATGAAGAGGAAATTTTAAAGGATATAGGGAAGCAAGTTTCTAATCATAAGATGATAGCAGAAGGGATAACAAGTTCAGACCCTTTGGAGATTACTCGTGCTAAAAAGCTTGTTAATGATGGAGAAGAAATAATATCAAAGATAGCTAATCAGGGTCATTCAGTTGGGCTTGTTAGTACAAATATACTTGCAATAACTGATAATGAAAAAGATATAGGTAAGGTTTCTGAGGGAGTTTCAAGGAAGTTTTCAGGTAAACTTTTTAAAACTCATAAGATGAGTTTTTTCCAAAAAGAAAATTTTGAAAGTATTTCACCATTTAATCTGCAGAATGAAAATTCCTCAAATATAACTGATCAAATTATACCTATTCAATCTCTACTAGGTGGCTTTCCTCTCTCGTCAAGTGGGTATAATGATGTAACTGGAGTTTATTATGGCAAAGATAGTTCTGGGGGACTAATAATAGTAGATACATGGAAAAGGGGAGCTGATAGAACCAATTCAAATCTAGTTTTTATGGGAACATCAGGGAGTGGTAAAACTACTGCTTTAATGCATCTTATGTTATCAGAATATGAGCTTGGAACAAAGATAATTATAATAGACCCACAGGGAGAATTTAAAACAATAGTAGAAAAGTTAGATGGAGATTATATAGATGTAATAGGTGGAAGTCATGGTAGAATTAATCCTTTTCATATCTATGAAAAGATGAAAACAGACAAGGAAAACGAAAATCTTTTAGCTATACATATCCAGCAACTAGAGGTTTTTTTTAAGATGTATATAGACCTCGATACTATTCTTTCTGGAGTATTAAAAGAATGTATCGAAGAAACATATAAAAAGAAAGGAATTGAATATAGTAGTAATATTTTAAAGCTATCTTCAGATAGTTTTCCCGTTATGGAAGATCTATATAATATTATAATTAAAAAAAGTGAACTAGCGGATATAAATTTACGAGCATCAGAGATTAACTATTATAAGCAGCTATCATATTTGATAAGAGCATCTGCTATAGGGTCTGATAAATTTTTATTTAATGGTCATTCTACAATTAATATATCTAAAGATTTTGTAGTTTTTGACACTCAAAAGCTACAGGCAATGGGTAATAATATAAAATCTGCAATCTACTATAATATATTGACTTATGCTCAAGATTTACTAACGAAAAATAAAAACGAACGGGTAGTTTTAATCTGTGATGAGGCTCATTATATGATAGATAAGAGAGTTCCTGAAAGTTTATCACTACTTGCAAAGATTGAAAAAACAGTAAGAAAGTATTCTGGAGCGTTATGGATAGCATCGCAACAAATAATTGACTTTCTAGCAGATGAAATAAAAAAAGACGGGCAAGCAATATTAGAACAGAGTAATATACGTGTCTTAATGGGAGTTGGTAAAGGTCAGGATTTAAAAGATTTAAAAAATGTCTATGAACTTACAGATGCTGAAGAAGAACTACTAAATCAACAAGAAATTGGAAAAGGAATACTTATGATAGGTAAAAGAAGATTATCTATATCTTTTCAAATCCCTACTCATCATCTAGAACTGATGGATAAAATAGATATGAGGTAAGTTGTGTTATATTATTGTATAATAAGTATATTGATATATGGAAAGAAGTGTTATTGATGGGGCAAACTAACATAAATATTATACCAAATGAGGATACTAAAAAAGCAATAGAGAATGTTATAAATAGATCTGAAGTTAGTAAAAGTTTTTCTTCTGTTAAGGAACTTATGGATGATTTAAATGCTAACGATTAAGAATGAAACAAGGAGATTATTATAAATAATCTCCTTTATTTTTATAGATAGTTAGGAATGATAATTATGGCGATTTCGCCAAAGATGGCGTATACAATATTGACTAGAGTAACAAAAAAGAAAAATTTAAAGATAATATTAATATCAATCCTTACGCCAGTAGGGGTTGTTATTTTTATATTAACATTAATAATAACTATACTGTTTGCTCCTATTAATGCTTTTTTAGAGTTTTTAAATCCAGATGATATAACATCTTTATCAAGTTTCAGAGATAAGTTTTTAAAGCCATCTCTAGTTTTAAATGGAAGATATCCAATGCCAGTAGATGGAAATATAACTTCTAAATATGGATACAGGAATGACCCTTTTGGAAGACCGACAGCAGAGTTTCATAGAGGACTTGATATACAACCGAAACACCATTCTCCAATTATATCTATAGCTGATGGAGAGGTTATAAAAGCAAACACAAATATTTCTTCTTATGGTAATTATGTAATGATAAAGCATGAACTTGTAGAAGAAACATTTTATACTCTATCTGCTCATCTAAGTCAAGTCTTGGTAAGAGTTGGTCAAAAAGTTGTTGTTGGTGATGTTATAGGGCTTGAGGGAGGAGAACCAAACAAAGACACTAATCCAGGTAGCAGCACGGGTCATCACTTGCATTTTGAAGTTAGAACTACTCCCAATAAAGATAGCTCTGTCGACCCAGCATTATACATATTTGATAAGGAGGAAAATAGCAAATGATAGCATATATAGGGGTTAAAGATAATTTATATATATCTGAATATATAAAAGAAATATCTGATAAAACAATAGATTTTTATACGGATATTGAAGATACATCGGTGCTTTTTAATAAAATATCATCAACCTCCCACTATACAGATATAGTTATTGATTTAGATATATTTAAACAAAGTGATACTATTAAAGATAGTATTTTTGTGATACGAAGTATGATGAATATTAATATTATTATAGTATCTATAAAGTATTCTGTAGGTAGTAAGATTTTATCTGATATATTTTCACTTGGTATATATAATATAATTACGGCGTTAGAAGATATTAAACTAGAACTTAGTATTTGTTTTAACACTCCTAAAAACTTTTCTTCCAGCCAAAAGTTTTATCTACAAGAAGAAACAAAGGTTAAAGAAAAAGGTAAAATTTTAATAAAGAAAGAAAATAACTTTATAAAGCAATTGGTAACGATAGGTTTTGTAGGGAGTATGGGTAGAATGGGGACAACAACACAAGCCTTAGCCCTTGCTAAATTCATATCGGAAAATTCAAAACATTGTTGTTATATAGAAGGGAATAGAAGTGGACACGTAACAGCGATGGGGGAAGTATATGCAGATGCAGTTATAGAAAAAGACAGAGGTCTTGTAAAACTTGCAGGGATTGATATGTTTGAGAATATATATAATATATCAGAGGTTATGGCAAGAGGATATGAGTTTATAGTATATGATTATGGTGTGATTGATGATAATAATTTATCTTCATTTTTAGAGAAAGATATAAAGATAGTATGTGGTGGAACAAAAACTTGGGAGATGAGAAAACTTATATCAGATATTTTTCCATGGTCTGCTAGTATAGAAGATGTGTACTATATGTTTAACTTTTGTAGTGATAAAGAAAAAGCCGAAGTATTGGGAGCTATGGATGAGAAGTCAAAATATACTTTTTTTACTTGTTATCGTCCTGATTTTTTTGAAAAATTAAACATTGAAACAAAAGTTTCCTTTCAA
>JAGUQX010000032.1 GCA_030153485.1 Oscillospiraceae bacterium
TAATATTATAATAAACTACTCTGATATTCATTTAAGAAAACAACTTATAGAGTTTCTTCATAATCCAGAAGAGTTTGAAAATAAAAATTGTTATAGAGATAAAAACAAACAACAACCTCTAGAAATTCCTAAAATAATATCTGAAAGCAAAGTAGTTACATCTGCTATATCTCTGCATAAAAAATATCAACGAAAACTTAGAAAAAAATATAAGGTAAATACAGAAAAGGTATTAGTTGTAGAAAAAACTAATACCCTTAAATTTTGTATAAAAACAATATCATCTTTAGTAAAAACCCTTGCAAATATTTTGCTGTTTATATTTTCAGGAGTTGGAATAATCTGCCTTATCTACCCAGATACAAGAGAAGGTTTTATTAAAATTATCCATGATAATTTCGCAGGTTTATATAGTCTTTTTAATTAAAATAAATTAATATATATTAGTATAGTATAATATTATAACTATAACTTTTTAAAGAGGTTTTAAATGAATATTTTAAAAAAAGATATAAAGAAGAAAATAAGAACTTTATTTTTCAACTATGTATATTTAGCTATGCCTGTCTTGATAAATTTGATATTTTGGAGTTTTACTATAATTACAAATAAAACTGATATTATCTTTAATTATCTTAAAGATAATAGTTCTACTCTTATATCAATATGTATGTCCACCATAGGATTATTAATAACTGTATATTGCTTTTCTGTAACTTTTATGAGAAATTCTAAGTATTATGATTTACTTATTCAACATATAAAGATTTTTAAAAAAATTATTTACTATACAACTATTACATCAATATCTACTATATTAATGATCATATTAGAATTTAATCCAATCATTATATTAATAGGAGTAGTATCAACTATTAGTCAGATTTTTTCAACATTAGAATATCTATTTTATGTAGAATAATATTAGATTAATATAATATATAATAAAAACAAACTTTTAAGGAGATGATTATTATAAATAAAGGTGGATTTTCACTAAAAAGACTATTAGGGGTTACCCGTCTTAAACAGAACATTTCTAGAAAGACGGGAATTCCTTTTACTAAATCTGGACGTCAACGTAAATTGGGTAAGTTTATTATAGATCTTTTCAAGTAAATATAATCTACAAATATTTACAAAATATGATAAATAATATATAATCTAAAACAGTAGGTAGAGTAAGCCTTTCAAGAGCGGTTAGTCTTTCCTCTTCAGATATTTATTAATATCAGAAAGGAGGGATATTTATGGAATACATACTAATTATATTTGGAATTGCATTAATTTTAATGTTTGTTTTATTTATAATACTTTCCATAAAAAAATAACCGTCTCTAGCAAGACGATTATTTTTAAGTAATTAAAAATTTAAAGTTTTGAGGGCTAACCGTTCTTAAAACGGGTAACTCTATCTACTACTATTATATAGAATCAACTAATATATGTCAATATTTCCCCTATTTAATAAAAAAGAGGTTTAAATATATGAAAAATATAATCAATTTTATAAAAAAACATTATGATATCCTTTTAGTAATTTTATGTATTCTAATGCTTGTTATTGCTAAAGCAGAATATTTTATGATATTTACAATATTAAATTCATTCATACTATTATTTATTTTTAAAGAAGTTAAAGCCTTGTCTAAAAAATAAATATTTCATAATAAATATTCAAAAGAGTAAACTTTAAGTTTGCTCTTTTTTTATTGATAAACAAAAGTTTTAAAGGAATAATATATGAATATTAAAAAGAATGGTATCAACAACATTAGTTACTACAATCGCATTCACAAGTATAATAATAGCTTTTGCAAATGAGATTAAACTAGAATCAATAGAAAAGAATATAGTTACTATGAAACAGTTTGTATCTACTCTAGATTATATCAAATATACCGATGTATTTTCTCTTATCTTTCCTAAAATATTTCATTAGATAATCTTCCTGCATATTGCCTTCAACAATTAAAACCTAACCCACCAAGAGGTGGGATAACATATACTAACGGTGGTGAAATGTATAGAGGTATGGCATATATTTTAGAGAATGCACTTCATTAATATGGTCAAGTAAATTACAGTAAATACCTATTGGTAATGATGATTTTGACTTTTACATAATTGAAACTGCTATTCATATTTACAATGGCATAAACGATAAGTTTATGGATTCATCCCTATAGATTATTGCATTCTAAATAATTCAAAACAGTTAGTACCAGATACTAGATATTTTGAAACAGAATTTTACTCAATAAATGCATCTGGAGAATATACAAACTATCGAGTTTTAGCAAAAAGTTTACTAGCTGAGACGGAGATTGTAAATCAAAATATAAAGGAAACCTATCTATAAAAGTCTTTTTTATACCCTGAAAAAGAAAAATCTGTATAAAAACTTTGGAGGTAAAGTTGATGAAATATCTAAAAACTAACCAGATAATTCCAAAAATAAATTATCATCTAGACCGAGCTTTTCTCCTAAAAGACACCACAATCATGGATATATATCATATCCAAACCTTTGATTTAAACGGACTTTCTTCTGATGAAATCAGTAGCAAAATAACCTCTTTTATCCTATTTCTCCGAGGGTATCATTTTGATATAAAGATTGTTTCTATGAACTTTCCTAAAGTAACGTTGCCCCAACAAGAGTATCTTCGAGGGCGGATAAAAAGGTGTCAAAATCCTGAACATATTCCATATCTAACCGACAAACTTTTTGATCTAGAGTATCTAGAAAAGCATAACACCGATACGGAATTCCACCTAATAACCTACACAAAAAGAGAGGAAAACACATCCAGCAAAGAGCTAATATATTCCCTTAAAAATCCCCCTAGAGAAAAAGGAAAAGATTATTTTCAAACTTATGAAACAGAATTTTACGGTTTAAAACACATTTGCTATTTCGACTTATTAATACAAATTAATATGAAATAATATTTTGTATTATGCTATAATAAAACAAATAATAATTAAAGGACTTGATTCTATGAAAAAATTTGCTTTGAAATTTACATCTAGTTTTCTTGCAATAATTATTTTTTCTATGTTTAGTTTTTCTCATATTAATGCCTATGCTTTAGAAAAAACTCTAGTAACATTAATAATACTCATATTATAGAAGACCTTATACAGGTTGTAGATAATAATAGTAATATAAATAATAATATAATGTCCATTATAGATAATGAAAAAATATTAGAGTATATACATAAAAATAGTGCAAAATTAAAAGATGCATTACAACTTGAGCATGAATCAAACATATATGATAAAATAGAAACACTAATTGAAAATTATAATAAAAGCATTCTGAATAACAAAAGTAATAGTCTAAAATCCAGAGGAACTCACCCTGAGGACTTTTATACTGTTAAATTTTGGTGGGGTGTAAAACATACTTTTTTATCAGACGGTTCTGCACAGAGATATGCTCAGAATATTAGACAAAAAGCTCATTTGCATTCTGCAATAGGATTGTCTGATGGAGTTGCATTTGGAATTATTTTTCAAGGAGTTGGAAGTATTGCTGCTATTCCTAATGGAATATCTGCTATTTGGGCATATTCGTTAGCAGATTCGGTTGACTATAATGCCAATAGACCAGGTAGTGGTGTAATTGTAGATATTAAATATCTTATTACTTATACATGTAGACCAAGATAGGGAGAGATTCTATGAAATATAATTTTATTTTTTATTCTATACTTATATTATTAGGGATATTTTTATCAACTTTAATAGGTATATGCATAAATAAAAAATATAAAAATTTTATTGATACTAAACTGAAATTTTTAAAACCTATTTTAATTATACTATTGATAATTATAACGATAATATCATTATTAGCTACTATACAAACTATTTTTATTATGTAAATATACCTAAAAGAAGGCGTAGTGAAAACTACATCTTCTTTTAGGTATATTTGTAAACCAAGATAAGGAGTCTTTATATGCAATATAATACTATCTTTTATATTATTTTTATTATATTACTTGTAATTTCATTATTTTTGAATCATAAATATAAAAATATTATTGATACAAAATTAAAATTTTTAAAACCCATTGTATTATTAATAATAATATCTACACTAATATTTTCTGCAATAAATATTTTTATTGTATAAACTAAAAAGAAGATAAATGATTAATCTTCTTTTTTTATACCTAATTTTAAGGACTGAAATTATGAAACAAAAACCCAATAAAACCCTTAATAAAAAGCCTACAGACAATGGGAGGAATATCCTTTAAAGATGAAAGATATATAAAAATGTGAATAGGATATATCGCCTGTATTTCCACCTACTTATCAACTCTAAAAACGACATTATTGTTGACTTTTTATGTCTTTTAGTAAGCAGAATCGGAAATGTTTTGGTGGATTTAACCTAATATTTCATGATATAAAAGACGTTATTCCATAGGTATCAAACGATATATATATAAGTAAAATTAAAACTTTATTCGCCTTGTTAGAGTATAATTTTTTTTCTAAATCAAGACCCCAGTTCTATCAAAACTTTACGTACAGTTTTTGAAAAAGAACTAAGCCAAAACGAAGCAAATCGTATATCAAACTTTGGAAAAGGCGAGATGATTTTAATGGGAACATCTAGTAACAATCTTCATCTTAAACTATCGGTTTCCCCTTAAGATTTAACCCTTTTTAGTGGTGGTTTTGGATTCCTTGTTGTTATAAATCATGATGAAAATATCAAGAGTTTATACGCTCACAACAGCAGATTACTAGTTTCAAAGGTTGAAAAGTTGAGCAAAACACCCCCATTTCAGAGGTGGTAACAACTGGTCGATCTACTGGAAATCATCTTCATTTTGAGATTCACAAGGATGGTAAAAAGCTAAATCCAATGGAATTTCTAGAGAAAAAGAAGGTGAATACTTGAACAAATTTTGCAAAACTTCTTGCAAAAGAAGTTGGGATAGAGATAAAAAAAGACCTAACCAGAATCAGGTTAGGCACAAATACTGCAGATAAAAAAAGCCAGATAATCATCGAACTTTTGCAAGGAATTTATGATCATAATGACATACAAGAATGCATCACCACCGACCTAATAAAACTAAAAGGAATCGAGCAAGCAGAGGCTACAGTTAAGAAAAGAATCGAGGGTTATAGACAACGGAATCTTGATAAAAATAGCAAATAAAAAAATAGTACTATTGTCATTAATTTGTAAAATAATGTCGTGTATTGTTTATGTTATAATTAGCCTTATAATTATACTAATAAAGTTCATGGAAATATAATTGATGAGCTATCTACAAATATCCCAAATCTTAAAATGGCATTAAGTGAACTGTTAAAAACTCATATAATCCAGGTGCAAAAAACATAAATATCACTTTAAATAAAAACACTTTAACAATAGAAGATGATGAATCTAGAATGTCTAAAGATGAAATAAATAACTTGTTTAATATTTCTAAAAGTAAAAAAATACGGTGCTATTAATACAGATACTAAGAGATACACTCAAGAGTCAAGAGGGTTAGGGTTTTTAGCTGTTCTTAAATTTGGAAATAAATTAACATTGACAACACAAGATAAAGATTTATATTATATTCTATCTTTCTTTTTATCGTGTTTTTTTCTTTTACTAATTTTTTTATTTAATTTAGTAAACATAAAATCAATCCGCCAGTTAATATATTACAATTATTATATTATAAATACAATGTCATAATTTATCGTTTAAAACATAAATAAAAAGATTTGGAGTTAATATACTATGTTTAATAAATTAAAAAAAAGTTTTACAAAAAAAAATGATAAACCTATAAATAAATCATGTGATAACCAAGAAGTCTTATATTTTGACTTAACACAAGATGATGAAATACTTACTAATAAAGTTGAAGATATTCCACCACCTCTACCAATAAAAAATATAGCTTCAAGACCAATAAAACAACCTACTCCGCCACCACTTCCACCTAAAATGAGGGATTTTTTTCAATCTTTTAAAAATTATCCTGAAATTGAAAACAAAAAATCACTTGCAAAATTTCCATTGGATATTTGCCAAGATTCAGAATCTAATGATAGTAAAGATTTAACACTTCAAAATACTAATTCGTTTAGTTCAATTTTTGATAAAGATCCAAATGTATAACAAAACAATTTACCCTCCAATACATTACCATCAAAAATTATCTCATGTCATTTAGACAGCTATGACTTTGTACAACTAAAGTATTATTATAATTTAAAAAATCATGAAGATGATCTTATTAAAACTGGTGAATTAGATAAATATTCTGGAAAAAACACAGTAGAAAAATATAATATATTTTATTTAGAATATAAAGCGAAATATAATATAGAAGATGAAGAACTTAAGATTATCCTAAATAATAATTAATTTAAATAACTAAAATCAGTATATTATATATAAAATATACTGATTTTTATTTTTCTATTATTTATTTATTAAATTAATATTTCCTATTTTAATTCAAATTTTTGCTTAACATCGGATTTTCTTAAAGCCATATGTATAAGAGTTGCATCATTATTAGTTGTTAAAACATAACTAGGATTATATAGACTAGATATAATATATTTATTACTTTTACTTGATTTTTCAAAATTCCATAACTGATCAGCATAATCTATATTTGCATCATATAAAATCACACTATTTCCATTTCTTGATTCCCAAGCTAAAGCTAAACCAGAATTTTTATGTATTATTTGATATGCTTTTTTAGAATCTATATATTTAACAGAAAAAACTTGATTAACAGAACCTTCTATTTTATTCTCAAGTAGTAAAGAAGTTGAAAATTGAGGATTACCAGACAGCACTTTTGATATATCATAGCTTGATTGTATAGTATAATCAGAATCATTAATTATTATACTTTTATCATCTAATACAAATTCTTGATTTATACTACCATCTCTTTTAGCTAAATTTATATTTAAATCATTATAATTTTGATCTTTATTAATATTTAAAACAAACTCGGGATTATTTTCACTATATATATTATAAGATCCATTATTTAATATTTCAAAATTCCATAGCTGATTATATATACCTGACTCATATTTATCTTGATACTCATATAAAAATATATTATCACTATTAGATCTATATGCCCAAGTTAAAGCTAAATTATTAGATAAATTAATTATTTTATATGCTTTTTGATCTTCAATATATTTAACAGAAAATTGTTGCCCTTTATTATTTTCCGTTTCATCTGCCAGGACTATATTCCCTAAAAAAGTATTGTCTTTTGATATTACTTTTTTTTGATTTTCATTTGATCTAATAGTATAATTTCCATTAGAAATTTTTGTGTTTATACGCTCAAATGAAAATTTTTGATTTGCAGAATTTTTTCTCGTTGATACACTTATATTTTTACCATTTTGATCAATATTTAACACATATCTACTATCACGCATACTATATATAGTATATACTCCATCTCCTGATTTTTCAAAATTCCATAATTGATCATTATAATTTGAATGTGCCGCATATAGAATTACATTATTACCCGCTTTAGATGCCCATGCTAATGCTAATCCACTATTTGAATTTATTATTTGATATGAATTTGTATGTTCTATATATTTAAAAGCAAATTCTTGAAATGGACTTATCTCTTCCCTATTATTTAAAATAACATTACTTCCACTACTGGTTATAACTTTTGAAGGGTTAGCACTTGATTTGATTATATGTTTTCCGCCATCAATTTTTAAATCTAAATCCTTTAATATAAATTGTTGATTTAAAGAGTTATTTCTTTTAGCAGTACTTATATTCAAACCATTTAAATCAAGATTTAAAACACGGCTCGGATCATTTAAATTTGCTATAATATATGTATCATTACTTATTTTTTCAAAAACCCATAATTGATCTGCATTTTCATGATCATCATATATGTCTACATTATAATCAGCATTTGATTTCCATGTAACTACACCCTTTGTATCATAAATAGGAACTAACTTATATGCTCCTTTTGATTCTACATATTTAAGTTCAAATTGCTGAAATATATTATAATAAGATTTTACATCACTTACTATAACATTTGGATTATTTATCCCAGGTTTATAATCAACTGATACTACTTTATTTTTATTAGTAGCTGAAGATATTAAATATTTACTTTCAATAATATTTGGTATAATATTATCTAATCTAAATTCTTGACTTGTACCAGCTTTAAAAGGTTTTGCAACTATATTTAGTTCATTATTATCAATAGTTAAAAAAATCTTTCTGTCATAATAATTTGATATTCTATACTTCCCTGTTTTTGTTTTCTCTAACACCCAAAAATGATCATCGTAGTCTATACTTGTTTTATAAAATTTTAATATTTTTTCATTTTTTAAATATATCAATGACTTATTACTAAATTTTTGTTTTATTTTATAAGCACCCTTTGATCCATCATATTCAAAATAATATTGCTGTTCATTTGAATATTCTTCTGTTTTTTGTAATTTTGGATCAGAAGTTCCCCCTATTGACTTACTCGGATCATAGCCCTTTTTTACTGTATAAAAAATATTATTAACACCCATAAGGTTTTCACCCATTCTCCTGAGTGAATAGTATTCAACATTTTCATATTCAGATAATAATACATATTCATCCTTAGGATGTATAGATATACCATCTGTTCTTATATATTTTCCGTCACCAACTGCAGAACCTTCTTCTCTATCCATTTTATATTGTTCGTTTTTAGTTAGATTAATTAAAGAATATTTTATTCCATCTTTAGGTGCATTTACATTTAAAACTGCGTTAAATCGCAATTCTCCTGATGTTGAATCTTTAGCATAACTAGATCTTTGTGGCGTCAATATATCTAATGTACTCGTATTTATATTTCCAAATCCAAACACTTTTTTTTGGAAAGAATCATCTTGGTGATTTCCTACATATAAATTTATTCTATCTCCTGCATATAGTTCATTTCCATTATTGTATTTTCTAAAATCAATATATCTTTTTTTATCTTTAGTAAGCGGATCTCCTTTTAATGTCCCTATAACTTTATCATTTACAACAAGTTTATAAAATAAATTTTCATCTACATCTTCAAGACCTTTAAAAGTTATACCTTGAATATGACCTAAATTAGGTCTATCGATATGATCTAAAATATGATCGTCATAAAAATCCGTCGTTTCCACACCTGAAAATATTTTATTTTTGTTAGATGGGTCTATAGCATGAACTGTTTGAAAAAATAGACTTGAAAATATTTGCAGAGCTAAAATGATTGCTATAATTTGCTTTTTCATAAATTAACTTTCTCCTTAATTGTAATGTTATAAATTTTATGTCTGTTAATTTTGAAATGTTATTATAATTAATAATATTTTTAAATAAAATATAATTAAATAATACTTCTAAATAAATCAATATATTGCATTTAAAGATTTATTTTATTTAATTATATAAGAAAACTGTAATATATTCAATGTTTTTATAACAAATTGTATTTTAATTAATAACGTATATAAAACAATAGATAAAAAGAGAGCTATAATTAATCAGTTGTATTTATTATTTTTATTATATATTTTTCAAGTTATATTATTAACAAAAATAAATTTTATCGACACAATTATACAATAAAACAGTATATATATATATATTACTATATAAATATACTAATAGTAATGATATTTATAAAATATTAGTATATATTAAAATTTAAGGAGATTATTTATGAAAAATAAAATTTTTAAGTACATAATACCAGTAGTAATGTCAGTTGGAATTTTCACTTCTATGGGATCTATTTATGCATCAGCTTCATCTAATCAAACTGATCATTTAACTCAATCTTCAAAAGAAAATATTTTAATATCAAGTCCTGCTACTTTTTCAACTTCACCTAATTTAAAATTTTCAACATTAAAACCAGGCGAAAGTAAAACAGGAAATGTATTTGATTCTGGATATGGACGTCCTAATTTTGGAGTTGTTCAAAATCAGGGTATTATAGAATATAGATTAGTTACAGAATCAGGAAAAATCATTTATAGTAGAACAATAAATGGATATGCAAATCCTATTTATACACCTAAATCAGTACCAGTTCCTGCAGGAAATTATAGATTACAAGTTATTAATAAAGGAAAAGTTAATGTAAATGGTAACGCTTATGTTTATATTAATTAATTCTTTTAATATTACCAATAGTACTTTCAACTAGACATATACTATAATTAAAATTACCTTTCATAATTATATTAATATTATGAAAGGTAATTTTAATATATTCTACGTTAAAGTTATTATAGCTTACAACTTTTTCTTTAACGTCTATTTAAACTTTTAAAACTAAATTTTTAAGAACTTCAAAACAAGTAGTTCTTTTAAGATATACTTTATTTTTATCTGTATTAATTAAACTATCAATAGCTTAAGATAAATTTTATAACTCTAAATTAATTTCTTTATATAAAAAAAATCTTTTGAAATAGGAATTTTTTTCAAATTGCGAAAAGTAAATAATTACTACACCATACTCCCTGTTGCAATTTCGCTTATAAGTTTTTGGCAATTTTTTATTTTTTTGGGCTTTCTCTTACTATTTAAATTTATTCAAAATTAATTGACTATGGAAATTAATGGTAGTATACTATACTCATAAAATAACCATAAAAACGAACTAATAAGACTGATAATTTATAATATAATAAATGCTCAGTCTTAAAAAATAAAAAATTTGGAGAATAAGAATGTTAAAAATAAAAAAATATTACCTATAATAATAAATGTGATTTCTTTTGTCGTTTTAAATGTAAATGTTATAGCTTCCGCTACTATAAATTGTGATAGAATTAATACTTCATCATTTTTTAATATAGGTTGGCCTGTTCAAGATAGTTCGTTAACGTACACATCGGAAAAATCAATTAGATATTTGAACTGATTTTATGGAGTAGGAAATATTGGAATATCATCAACCTTTAGATTAAACTCTACCATATCAGATAATAAATTAATAACAAGTTTTAGGGGGAGTCATATGGTGTTTTTGATACAGTTATTACCAATCATTATAACAACTTCGATTATTATTTTGGTAATAATTATAATAAAAAAATTAAGAAAAAAATGATAAAAGAAATATTGGATATGGATAAATAAAAGGTTATCAGGACAATTAAAGTCATGATAACCTTTTATTTATAAACTATTTTAATACATATATCTTCCCTGTTGCATAAAGTGTAGTTGTTGTTTTCTCGTGATATTTTTATCTCTTTTTTATATTATCAAACCCAACAATTTTATCTTTATAAATCTTATCGAAAAGGTTTATTTTTTTAGTAGTCATTTTAGATTTTTCATGACTTCTTGAAAATCTATAAATATATTTTGCGGATAAGCTTTCATAACACTAATAATTTCCTGAATTATCTTTATACTTTGCCATATACCTTTTTTATAGCAGGTGAACCCTGCAAGTTTTCAACTAACAATTTATATATAATTAATTAGTTTTATAATAGCGTAAATATTGACAAGAATTATATTTAATCGTAATATAATAAATAAATTAATAAAAAATGGATTTAAAGAATACTACTGGTAAGCAGATAAAACCTAAATTTATAAGTGAGATATATAAGTATACTTAACTTATTAGTTTAGGTTTTTATTATAAAATACAAATAAATAGATATAAGGAGGAAATCGTAATGATATTTCCAAAGGAGTTTTTATGGGGCGGTGCACTAGCCGCTAACCAGTGTGAGGGTGCTTATGATAAAGGCGGAAAAGGACTTACAAATATTGACCTTTGTCCAGATGGAAAAAATAGAATGAATATACTAAAAGGTAATATAAAATCTTTATTTTTAAATCAAGACGAATCTTATCCATCTCATGAAGCAATTGACTTTTATCATCGTTATAAAGAAGATTTGTCGTTATTTGCCGAAATGGGGTTTAAATGTTTGCGTGTATCAATTGCTTGGGCAAGAATTTTTCCCAATGGTGATGACATAGAACCAAATGAAGAGGGATTAAAATTTTATGAAGATCTATTTGCTGAAATGCATAAACATAGTATAGAACCAATAGTTACAGTTTGTCATTTTGATATACCTGTCGCATTAATTAAAAATTACGGCGGATGGAGAAGTAGAAAGCTTGTTGGATTTTACGAAATATATACAAGAACAATTTTTAAACGTTATCATAATCAAGTTAAATATTGGATGACATTCAATGAAATTAATATGTTATTACATCTTCCATTTGTAGGAGCAGGACTTGTATTTAAAGATGGAGATAATCAAATGCAGGTGAAATATCAAGCTGCCCATCATCAATTAATTGCCAGTGCTATAGCAACAAAAGCGGCTCATGAAATTATGCCAAAAGCAATGATTGGATGTATGCTAGCAGCTGGTGTTGTCTATCCTTATACATGTAATCCAGATGATTTTCAAAAATCAATCGAGATAGAAAGAGAAGATTTTCTATTTATTGATGTACAATCAAGAGGAGAATATCCTGGGTATTCAAAGCGTTTTTTCAAAGAAAATAATATCCATATTGAGATGGAAAAAGATGATGAAGAATTATTAAAAAATAATACAGTTGATTATATTGCTTTTAGCTATTATTCCAGTCGTTGTGTCAGCACAGATCCTGAAATTTTAAATGAAATTACCAGTGTGAATATATTTGAGACAATTAAAAACCCTTATCTAAAGTCATCAGAATGGGGATGGCTAATTGATCCTAAAGGATTAAGAATTACATGTAACGCATTACATGATCGATATCAAAAACCATTATTTATAGTAGAAAACGGTTTAGGTGCTATTGATAAAATAGAAAAAGATGGATCTATTAATGATGATTATAGAATCGACTATTTAAGAGAACATATTAAAGAAATGAAAGAATCTATAAAAGATGGTGTAGATTTAATAGGATATACATCTTGGGGATGTATCGATTTAGTCTCTGCTTCAACAGGAGAAATGGAAAAGCGTTACGGATTTATATATGTAGATAAAGATAATAATGGAAAAGGAACTTTAAACAGAAGTAAAAAGAAAAGCTTCTACTGGTATAAGAAAGTTATTGCTTCTAACGGTGAAGATTTATAATTAATTTTTTAAGAATTAATTATGTTGAATATAAGAATACCAAAATAAATATAATTATATATATTCCCTATTCTTATATTCAAAATTTAATAAAAAAGGAATACATGTTATGAAATATGAACAATTGGCTAAAGATATTATTAAACATATTGGCGGAAAAGAAAATATAAATAACCTAACCCATTGTATAACAAGATTAAGATTTAAACTAAAAGATGAAGCCATTGCAGATGATAATGTTTTAAAAAAGATGGATGGAATTGTAACCGTAATTAAAAGCGGAGGACAATACCAAGTCGTCATAGGAAATCATGTATCCGATGTATACGAACAAGTACGTAAACTAACCAATTCTGAAGAACTGGATACTAATTTAGTAGAAAAAAAACAAGTTAAATTATTTGATAGAGCAATTGATATTGTATCAGGAATATTTCAACCTATTTTGGGTATAATGGTTGCTTGCGGTATGTTAAAAGGATTTAATGAACTTTTTGTTGCATTAGGATTATATAACAATACTACGGGTATCTACATGGTGATAAATGCAGCTGGTGATTCGTTATTTACATTTCTTCCTTTATTTTTGGGTTATACAGCGTCACAAAAATTTGGATTAAAACCAATGGTAGGATTAGCTATTGGGGCCGCACTCTGCTATCCAGCTATTCAAGCCAGTTCATTATCGGCTACATATGAACCCATAAGAATATTATTTGAAGGAACAGTATTTGCTTCTCCAGTATATATTAATTTATTTGGAATACCATTAATTTCAATGGACTATACATCAACTGTTATACCAGTTATTTTGTCAGTATTTTTTGCTGCAAAATGCGAAAAAATATTTAATAAATTTATTCCAGATTTACTAAAATTCTTTTTTGTACCAATGCTTACATTGATAGTTGCATTACCTGTAACATTCATTATTATCGGTCCTATTGCCACATTTGGGTCTACACTAATTTCTCAATTTGTATTTTCAGTAAGAGGTTTTAGTCCATTATTATCGGGATTGATTGTTGGATTAACATGGCAAATTCTAGTTATTTTTGGAATGCATTGGGGATTCCTCCCTATATATATAAATAATATTGTAACAATGGGTTATGATAACGTAATGATGCCTTTCTTTGCATCTACTTTTGCAACTTCAGGTGTTGTATTAGCTATTTTCTTTATAACAAAAGATAAAAAAATAAAAAGAATGTCCATACCAAATTTTATTTCAGGAATATTTGGAGTTACAGAGCCAGCCATTTACGGTATATTATTACCTTTAAAAAAACCGTTTTTTATTAGCTGTATTGCTAGTGGTATTGGCGGAGCATTTTATGGATTCTTTAATCTTAGAGAATTTATTGTAGGTGGGCTGGGTATATTTGAGTTCCCTGCAATGATCGATCCATCTGGATCAATGGATAATTTGATTATTGGCGTTATTGGAGCAGGTATATCTATGGTAGTTGGATTTGCATTAACAATGATATTTTATAAAGAAAAAAAAACAAATGTAGAAAATAATATAGAAAAAGAAGTTTCACTAAACCAAGAAATAATCAGCCCAATACAGGGTAATATCACAGATTTATCTCAAATAGCTGATGAAGTATTTTCAAAAGAAATATTAGGCAAAGGGGTTGCAGTTCAACCAACAGAAGGAAAAATTATTGCGCCAGCAGATGGTGTGTTAACTACTTTTTTTTCAACAGGACATGCAATGGGGATTACAACAAATAATGGAGTAGAAATTTTAATTCATGTAGGTATGGATACTGTTAAATTAGAGGGTAAATATTTTAAACCAAAAGCAAAACAAGGTGATATTATAAAAATTGGGCAGGTTATATTAGAATTTGATATTAAAGGGATTGAGTCAGAAGGATATTCAACAATAACTCCAATTATAATTACTAATTCTGGTAATTATTTAGATATTATTGGAACAGACAAAAATATAATTAATTTTAATGATCCTCTATTAACAATAATATCATAAGTTTAAATAAAACCATCTATTTTGCATAATATATAATATTAAACTACATATCAACGGGGATATTCCTATCAAATATTTGGCAACAGATTCTGGAAATTCTGTAGAAGATAGATAGCCGTAAATATCATTATATATATCTATCTTTCTAGCTCTGTCAAAGATATATACCTTTTCCTGTAATAGTATTTTTTCCTTAAAGTGTAGATATTCCTCTGTAAGTTTTTCTATTAAAATTGTTTTTACGTCTTTCATATATATATCTGCCTTTCTTTTATTTTTTTATTATATGGTTTTATACAATTTATATATTTAATAAAAATAAACACCTCCTAAACTTTTGTTTATCAATAAAAAAAGAGCAAACTTAAAGTTTACTCTTTTGAATATTTATTATAAAATATTTACTTTTTAGACAAGGCTTTAACTTCTTTGAAAATAAATAATAGTATAAATGAATTTAATATTGTAAATATCATGAAATATTCTGCTTTAGCAATAACAAGCATTAGAATACATAAAATTACTAAAATGAGATCATAATGTTTTTTTATAAAATTGATTATATTTTTCATATATTCAAACCTCTTTTTTATTAAATAGGGGAAATATTGACATATATTCGTTGATTCTATATAATAGTAGTAGATAGAGTTACCCGTTTTAAGAACGGTTAGCCCTTACGAATTATTAAAAGTATAATCTTCTAAATAATCGTCTTGTCCGAGACGGTTATTTTTTTATGGAAAGTATTATAAATAAAACAAACATTAAAATCAATGCAATTCCAAATATAATTAGTATGTATTCCATAAATATCCCTCCTTTCTGATATTAATAAATATCTGAAGAGGAAAGACTAACCGCTCTTGAAAGGCTTACTCTACCTACTAGTTTAAATTATATATTATTTATCATATTTTGTAAATATTTGTAGATTATATTTACTTAAAAAGATCAATAATAAACTTACCCAATTTACGTTGACGTCCAGATTTAGTAAAAGGAATACCAGTCTTTCTAGAAATGTTCTGTTTAAGACGGGTAACCCCTAAGAGTCTTTTTAGTGAAAATCCACCTTTGTTTATAATAATCATCTCCTTAAAAGCTTGTTAATATAATAAAAACTAGAATATGTTTTGTAATAACTATTTTATAAATTGTATTTGATAGTCTAATATATAATAATATATAATATGTATTATTATATATTATTAGGGAGTAGTTATGTTTAATGGAAAAGCTTTAGAAGATAAGTTTAAAAATCTTACTGTTGTAGAAGAAGAAAAATTAGAAATTTCTGAAGAATTAGGTGCTGTTGGTGGCGTTGGTATATCTGATAGTTTATCATTAGATATACCTGAATATAGAAGTGTTTTTTATGGAGAAATTGTTACTGTAGATTTAGAAGAAGAAACTGAAGGTATTTCTCTAGATATGATAAAAAAAGAGTTACAACAAATATTAAAAAATAATCATAGTGAAGTATACACTAAAATGTTTAAAGAAGAGATATTCAAATTGCAGAAAACATTTTCTAGTGAAGAAAAAATGATAGATTTTTTATGTGAAAGGGAGATATATTTGTATAATAAATTAAAATATTTAAATCTACCTTTTTTTGTAATAGGAAGTAGACCAGTAAGCTTGCCTAAAGAAAAATTAAATAAAATAGCACATCTAGATAGAGTAGCTAGTAAAAATATGGGTATTTTAAGCGAAAATAGTTATGGATCTATTTTACAGATGAATTATTGGTGGATAATGACAAATGATATGCTTATACTTAGTATTATATTTAATAGGATAACTGTATATATAGGATCACCTAGATGTAAGTATACTATGTATGTTTTAGCAAAATCAAGACCTATGTATTCGATTGTTAATATGGAAACAGATTCAACAGCAAAATGTTTTAATTTAATGTTTCCGAAAAAGAAATATTGTATAACAAATTTTGCAAGAGAATTATTAGGAATGTTAATTGCAGGGTATCGTATACAAAATACTGGGATAGGAGAAGGGATGGTTCCACCTACAAAATATATAAAATTAACTTTAACTAACTATGTAAAAGCTATAGAATATTTTGAAAAAACA
>JAGUQX010000015.1 GCA_030153485.1 Oscillospiraceae bacterium
ATAAGGGAATTACCACAACGGTGGACGGTTGGTCTTCACTTCCTGTTAAAAGGAGGTGGTTGTATGGAATATCTGATTTTTTTAATTGTAATATTAATATTATTAGATAGACTTTTACATAACAAAAAAGATTAATCGTCCTCTCACCAAAGTGTACGATTAATCTTTTGATTTTGTATTTTTTGGGGGAGACCAACCGTTCATCGGTAGTTCCCTTTATATATTCCAGTATATACAGGATTTTGTTAAATGTCAACTTAATAAAATTAAATAAAGCATTTATAAACAAGGAAATTTTATAATAATAACATATGCAATAATATTTTTACTTATCATTTATAATATCAATTTGCTTATTCATTATAAATATAAATATTAATATTATAAATATAAAATTTAGTGCAAATAAAGCAAAACATATTGATGAGAATATTTGTCCTATATTTAAAAAATTTAATATGCTTATAATTAATTCATTTTCAATTATCAATAATTCTGTATTACCTATTTTAAGTTTACTGAAGAATCCAAAAATAATTGTAATAATAGAGATAACCATAGATGATTTTATATAGGATTTTATTACACCAAGCTGAGTTTTATTTGAAAATTCATGGTCTATAGTAGTCCCTAACTTCTGTATTAATGGACTTCCAATCAAATTGCTTATACAAATTGCATAAACCGCTAACCCAAAAGATACCATCGAAATACAATCAGATGCAATATCTACAAAATCTATCTCTAAGAAATATGTGGTTATAAGCACTAATATAAATGTAAGTGTTATAATCCGTTTATGTTTACTATACATTCATCTCACCTAAGCCTGTTCAATAATTCTCTTATCACATCCTCATTGTTATATCTAAGATTATCATCTTTAGAAATTTGCAATTCAATAGATTCTATCATTGATGAAAAATCAAAGCTCTTCTCTACATTATTATCATCTACACCTATTAAAGTAATACTCTGAAATTCTGAAGCTTTTTTCTTTTTATTTAAATCTTGTAATTTATTTTTATATTTATCTATTAAAGTATTACCATAGTCAACCTTTACTGTGATTTTTTCAGGTAAATCAAGCCCATATATATTTGCCTGTTGATTAAAAATAGAATCATTATTAGTGTTAAATAAATTTCTGTTTTGTACAAATTTTAATGTTTTAATTAAATTAACACTGTTTTGAAAGTCATCTAATGTTGTATATATATTTTTTATTTCTACATTTTTTTGGAGTGTATCAGATATATAATATTTAACAAAACTTTTCTTATCCGTCTTATTCGTATATAACATATTATTATCTATATCATAGCACACGAATAATTGTTTTCTTAATTCTACTTGAGTCTTAGTTTTTGGATTTGGTTCTTTCGAATCACTCTCACCATTCAATACATCTTCATTATATGAATGGGCATTATCATATTCATAATATAACCATAAAAATCTATCTTCAATAATTTGTTTATTTACCTCATACCAATCATATTTATATTCTTTTATAATTTTTTTTCCTATCTTACAAATATTTTCAATATCTGATTTTTTAGGAATACTATCCCCTATAATAAGTTGAAAGTTTTTAAATTTCATCTAGTATATCCCACTTTCTTTTTGTAGTTAAAAGAATATTAGGTTATAAGTAGTGATGCTATTTTATTTTAATAAGCTTATACATAATTTTTTAACTACTTTATTACTTAATATATATAATTTTAATAATCCTTAATTATATAATATTTATTTATTTTTAGCAAATATAAGTTGACTATTGGTTAATTATGTAATATAATGCATACATAGATTACTTTTAATCTATTATTTATTGATTTTTCCATATAACTTTTACAACCAATTAAAGTTATATGTGTTACATAAAGTTTCTAATCTTATATTGTAACTGGTGTTACTTGACAAGGTAGTCATCTAAATAAACAAATTAATCTTACACGGTTACTTTGTTTTCTGCAACTACTACATAATAATTATCAAGACTTTATCTGTATAATTAGCAGTTGTAACAATATGCCTTTGCGATTAATATCTGTTACTAAATTAATCTTGGTTAGATTAATTGCCGTTATATTATATAGTGATAATGATACTTCTACTGCTTACGTGGTAGCCCCCTTAGATGGTGGAATTAGGGTACGCTTTAATTATGTAGATTTTA
>JAGUQX010000043.1 GCA_030153485.1 Oscillospiraceae bacterium
AGGAGTATTTATATTAATTAATATAAATACTCCTAAGATAATGGTTTTTATAACATTTTTAATCAGTGTGATAATTCTTATAGGTTTATTTATTTTTTTAGGAAAATACACTAAAAATGAAATTAAAAATAGGTTTCACTTTTAGTATATTAAGGAGATTTAATGAAATTATTTAATATTTGTGATGAATATATAGAAAATTATGTCTATATATCTTCTCAGGAAGCAAAGAAAATTATGGATACAGAAAAAGATATTGTTATTCTAGATGTTAGAACCCAGGAAGAGTGGGAAGAGGTTAAGATAGAAGGAAGTATTTTAATAGCTCATTATGATTTACTAAATTTTGTAGAAAAAATTATTTTAGATAAAAATAAAAAAATATTATTATATTGTAGAAGTGGATATAGAACAAAGATTGCATTTAAAATTCTAAGATATTTAGGCTATAATAATATTTTTGACTTTGGCGGAATAATAGATTGGCCATACGAAACGGTTAAAAGCAAATAAAAATAAGGTGTCTATTAAAGACACCTTATTTTTATTCGTTTTGTATTAAAAAATTATTCAGCAGATATAGTTGCTTTTACAAAGTAATTTATTGGTTGATTAAAATGAGGTAAGAAGAATAGATCCAATAATTTTAATCTATCAATAGTTACCTCTTCTTGTATAGCTAGGGAAAACATGTGTAAAGCAAGAGTTATATCATGCTCAGATGCCATTTGTGCTCCTAAAACTCTTCTAGTATCGGCATCATAAACTATTTTTAATGTAACTTCATAGTTAGAAGGCATGAATTCGGGTTTTTGTAAATCTGTAATTTGTGTAGATTTAACATTAAATCCAAGTTTTTCTGCTTCTCTTTGGTTTAGACCTGTAGAGCACATAGTTAAATCAAATATACATATGGCGTTTGAACCTTGTACGCCATTCATAGGTATATTTGTTCCACCTACATTATGTCCAGCCACTATTCCTGTTCTTACAGCGTTTGTAGCAAGAGCGATATATGATAGTTGTTTTGATGCATTATTATAAACAGTAGAACAATCTCCAACAGCATATACTCCGTTTATATTTGTTTTTTGATTGTTATCAGTTATGATAGCGCCATTTTCCATAAATTCTATTCCAGAGTCTTTAAACATAGATGTGTTTGGTCTAAAACCTATAGACATAATAACAAGGTCAGAATCTATAGTTTTTTTATTAGTTATTACATTTGAAACTTTTCCATCTTTTCCTTTAAACCCTGTAACAGTTTCACCAAGCATAAGTGTTATATTATTTTCTTTTAGTTTCTTTTCCATTAGTTGTGAAAAATTTGAATCAAAATATCTAGGTAAAACTTCTTCAAGTACATCTATAACAGTAACGTTTTTACCATTTTTAGCATATGCTTCTGCAAGTTCTAGTCCTATATATCCAGCTCCAACTATTGTTACATTTTTAATAGATTTATCATTTAATTTTTCTATAGCTTTATGTGCATCTTGAAATAGTTTTACAGGAAATATGTTTTCAAGTTCTATTCCAGATATTTTTGGCATTATAGGTATAGAACCAGTAGCTATAATTAAATCATCATATGTATCTTTTAGTATTTCCTTTGTTTCCAAATTCCTAACTGTAATTGTCTTAGTTTTTGTGTCAACAGATTCAACTAAAGTTTTCATATTGACAGATGCACCTTTTTTTGTAAGTTCATCTGGAGAAGAGTAGAACAATCCATCTGGATTATCGATAACTCCACCAACCCAGAGTGCAATTCCGCATCCTAAGAAACTTATATTATCATTAGAATCATATGTAATTACTTCTAATTTATCAGAATAGTTGTCCATCATTGTATTAATTGAGGCAGTTCCTGCATGATTTGTTCCAATAACTATAACCTTTTTTTTCATAATATTACTCCTAATTTAATGGTATTATACATATAATATAGATTTAAAATATACAAATCGTGTATCTTATTAATATATCATATTGATATAATTTTATCAATAAATTTATTATTGAATTTATTTTTTATATAATGTCAATATAAAAAATGCACAAATAAATATGTTTAAATTAAGCATTAGTTAAAAATATTATATTAATATGATATTAATGTGGTATAATTAATTGATTTATATTAATATGATAATATTATATATTTATAATTATATTGGAGGTTTGATATTATAAAATATTTATATTATTTGTTTGTTGTTTAATTCTATTTAAAATAATTTAGGGGGGCTTTTAATGGCTAATAATAAAGGAAAAGTGTTTGGTGTTGTTCAGAGAATAGGGAGATCATTCATGCTTCCTATAGCATTATTACCAATAGCTGGAATACTTTTGGGAATAGGTGCATCTTTTACAAATGAAGCGACTATAGCAAAATTTGGATTAGAAAATATTTTAGGTGCTGGAACTATTTTACATTCTATTTTAACTGTTATGAAAAATGCTGGAGATATTATATTTGCAAATCTTCCTATTATATTTGCAATTGGTGTATCAATAGGAATGGCAAAACAAGAAAGAGGTGTTGCTGCCCTTTCTGGAGTTATAGCATATCTAGTTATGAATACAACAATTAATGCTATGTTACAGATAAACGGATTGTTAATAGAAGGTGCTTTACCAGCTGGATCTGTAGCACCGACTGTCGGTATTATGAGTTTGCAGATGGGTGTTTTTGGTGGTATAATAGTAGGGTTGGGCGTTGCTGCATTACATAATAAATTCTATAATATTGAACTTCCACAAGTTATAGCATTCTTTGGAGGAACTAGATTTGTTCCTATAATTTCTTCTATTGTTTATATATTTGTAGGAATTTTATTATTTTTTGTTTGGCCTTATGTTCAATCTGGAATTTTATGGCTTGGAAACTTAGTTAATGTTCTAGGTTATGCAGGTACATTTATATACGGATTAATAGAAAGGTCTCTAATTCCATTTGGATTGCATCATGTTTTTTATACTCCTTTTTGGCAAACTGCCATTGGTGGAGAGATGGTTATCGGTGGTCAACTTATACAAGGTGCACAAAATATATTCTTTGCACAATTAGCAGATCCAGGAACAACTGAATTTAGTGTTTCTGCTGCTAGATTTATGGCTGGAAAGTTTCCGTTCATGATGTTTGGTTTAGGTGGAGCTGCTTTAGCCATGTATACTTCTGCTAAGGCAAATAGAAAAAAAACTGTTGGAGCTTTGTTATTAGCAGCTACAATCACAGCTTTTCTTACAGGTATAACAGAGCCTCTTGAGTTTACGTTCTTATTTGTTGCTCCTATTTTGTATGCTATACATGCTATTTTTGCAGGACTATCATTTATGCTTATGCATATTTTAGGTGTTGCTGTTGGTCAAACTTTCTCTGGTGGTTTTATAGATTTCATGCTCTTTGGAGTTTTGCAGGGAAATGATAAAACAAACTGGATTTGGATTCCAATAGTTGGAGTTTTCTATTTTATATTATATTATATTGTTTTCAAGTTCTTTATAGTTAAATTTAATTTAAAAACTCCTGGAAGAGAAGATGATAATGAAGAAACTAAACTATATACAAGAAAAGATGTTGATTCAAAAACTGATACACCTATTCAAGCTGGTGTAGTAGATGATATAACTTCTTTGATAATTCAAGGTTTGGGTGGCAAAGATAATATTATAGATGCAGATTGTTGTGCAACTAGACTAAGAGTTACTGTTAAAGAGGCTTCTTTAATTGATAAAGATATGCTAAAACGAACTGGTGCAGCTGGTGTTATAGGAAACGGAACAGCTATACAAGTTGTATATGGTCCTCAAGTTAATGTAATAACATCTAAAGTTAAAAAAGTTTTGGAATTTTAATCTATAAAAAAAATTAATTATTTACGGAAAGTAGAATGATTTATATGAAGATATATAAGGGTTTATCTGCATCAAAAGGAATTTCTATAGGAAATGCATTTTTGTTGACAGGGGCTATTGATAATATAGAAAAAGTTACTGTTGGAGATAATTCTATTGAAATTAAAAAGTTTAATGATTCAGTTGAAATTTCATTGATTCAGATAGAAAAATTAAAACAAAAAGCTATTAATACAGTTGGAAAAGAAGAATCAGAAATTTTTGAAATTCATAAAATGATGGTTCAAGATTTAGATTACCAAGAAAGTGTTTTAGAAATTATATCAAAAGAAAATTGTAATTCTGAATATGCTGTCTATCAAACTAAAAATATATTCTATAAAATATTTGCAGATATGGATGATCCATATATGAATGATAGAAAATCAGATGTAATAGATATTTCTGATAGAATTATTAAAAATATTTTGGGTAATAATGAAGATCATATTGAGAAAAATGATAATGTTATATATTTTGCAGTAGATTTAACTCCTAGTGCAACAATATCTCTTGATAAACAAAAAATACTTGGATTTGTAACTAAAATAGGTTCTTCTGCATCTCATTCTGCTATTCTTGCAAGAAATTTAAATGTACCAGCTGTTGTTGGTATAGGTGATAATTTTAGTAATTTCGATTTCTCTAAATGTTTTATAATAGATGGAATATCTGGTATAGTTATAGAAAACCCTGATACTAAAACAATGATTGAATATAGAGATAAAATTATGGTTCTTGATGAAGAAGAAAAAAAATTAAGTATTCATAAAGATGAACCAGCAATAACTAAAGATGGTATTCATATAGAAATTAATGGAAATATTGGTGGAGTTGAAGATGCGGAAAGTTCTAATAAAAATGGTGCGGATGGAATAGGTTTATTTAGAAGTGAATTTTTATATCTTCAAGGGTCTGATTTTCCTAGTGAGGAAGTTCAATTTAATAGCTATAAAAAAGTATTAGAAACTATGCAAGGAAAAAGAGTTATAGTTAGGACACTAGATTTAGGATCTGATAAACAAGCATCATATTTTAATATTGAAAATGAGGATAATCCAGCATTAGGATATAGAGCCATTAGAATTTGTTTATCACAAATTGGAATTTTCAAAACTCAACTTAGAGCTCTATATAGAAGTTCTATATATGGAAAACTTGCTATAATGTTTCCTATGATAGTTAGTGTCGAAGAGATTAAAAAAGTTAAAATAATTGTTGATGAAGTAAAAAAAGAGCTAGATAATGATAAAATATTATATTCTAGCAATGTCGAAATAGGAGTTATGATAGAGACACCGGCTTCTGTTATGATAAGTGATAAACTTGCAAAAGAAGTGGATTTTTTCAGCGTTGGGACTAATGATTTAACACAGTATACAATGGCGGCAGATAGAATGAATGCAAATATTTCTGAAATATTTGACCCTGGGAATATTTCTATCATGAGAATGATAAAAATGACTGTTGATAACGCAAATAAACAAGGAATTTGGGTTGGAATTTGTGGTGAAAGTGCATCAGATACAAGGTTTACAAAGCTTTATTTATCGATGGGGATAAAAGAATTATCTATTTCTCCACCTATGATACCGAAATTAAAAGAATTTATTAGAAGAATAGATATATCAGAAGTTAGAGATAGAAAATTATCTATGCTAGATTAGGAGGTATTTTATGTTCAAAAAAAAGAAGAAGACGATTATAGCACCTATAAGTGGTAAATGTATTAATATTAGTGATTGTGAAGATGAAGTTTTTTCTCAAAAAATATTAGGGGATGGTATAGCTATAATACCATCTAGCGGAGAAGTTTTTTCGCCAGTTGATGGAGAAATTATACAAACGGTAGATAGCAAACATGCTATAGGTATAAGATCTAAATCAGGCGCAGAGATATTAATTCATCTTGGTATGGATACTGTTTCTTTAAATGGAGAAGGATTTGAATACTTTGTTAAAGAAGGGGATAAAGTTTCTGTCGGGGATAAAGTTATGACTATGGATTTAGAATTTATTAAATCAAAAGGGTTAAAAACTGTTACGCCAGTTGTTATAACTAACAGTAATGATATAAAAAATCTTGATTTTTCATATGGAGATATTGTTGCTAAAGAAACTAGTATAATTACGTATAAGTAATTAGATGATTTAGACATTATAGATATTTTAATATCTATAATGTCTAAATATTTTAAAAAATAAATATATGAGAAGGTTTTTTATGAAATTATTTAATAAAGCTGATATAAATAGAGTTATTTTATATTTTTTTTATGATTCTGATGGAGTAGTGGATGAATATGTAACGGTTATGTTAGATGAATTAAAATTAAATTCAACAGAAATTATTATTATATGTAATGGAAAATTAAACTTAGAGGGAAGAGAAAAACTTGAAAGATATACAGAAACATTGATTGTTAGAGAGAATACAGGATATGATATATATGTTTATAGAGAATTTTTTAATATATATGATCCTGAAAAGCTCAAAACAGTTGATGAGTTTATCTTTGTTAATTCTACTATAATGGGACCAATATATCCATTTAAAGATATGTTTGAAGATATGAATAAAAGGGATATTGATTTTTGGGGAATAACAAAGCATCATAGATGTGATGGAGTTAGTTATGCTGAAAATAAATATGATTATATACCAGAACATATACAGTCTTATTTTATTGCTGTAAGAAAAAAAATGCTTAATAGTTATGAATTTAAAAGATATTGGTTTGATTTAGGTGATATAAAATATTATAATGACTCGGTAGGTAAGCATGAAATTATATTTACAAAAGTTTTTGAAGAAAAAGGCTATAAATGCGATTCATATATAGATACAGGATATTTAAAAGAGTTCAATCTTAATCCATCTATTTATGGGTCAACTTATATAACAAAGGATAACAAATGTCCTATATTTAAGAGAAGATTATTTTTTAATGATTATAGATATTATATAAACGAGTCTATGGGTGAGAATACAAGAAAAACATATGATTATATTAAAAATAATAATTTATATGATATGTCTTTATTTTGGGATAATATGTTAAGAAGTTATAATATTTATAATCTAGTACACAATTTAAATCTTAGGTATATTTTAGATGAAAATTCATCAAAAATAGATTTAAATGAAGAGATTAAAGAATATGCCATTATCTTTAACATGTATTACAGTCCTCTTTTTGAATATTATTTTGATAAATTAAAAAATATAAATTCTATGCAAGATATAATTATTTTTACCGATTCAGTTGATAAAAAAAATATAATTATGAAGAGTGATTTTTTTAATGAAAATAATGCAAATGTAAAAGTTTATATTTGTGATAAGAAAAATATAAAAATTTTTATGAATCATATAGGATATTTTTTTAATAACTATAAATATTTTTGTTTCTTAAATGATAGTATACTAACAGAAAGTAAATTTAATAGTAAATCTGTTGTATATTCTTCTATTTATAAAAATATCAATAGTTTAATTCCTTCTAAAAGTTATATAAATAATGTTATAAATATTTTTAAAAATGATAATAGTTTAGGAATATTAATTCCACAGGCTTCTAATCATGAAAGATTTTATAACAATTTATCATCATCATCTTATAATAAATATTATAAATATATGAAAATATTATTAAAAAAAATTGGTCATAAACAAGATAATATTAATGATAAGGTTCCATTAGTTGCTCCAATAGATGGATGTTTTTGGTGTAAATCAGATGCACTTTCAGACTTATTTTCTTATAATTGGAACAGTATAGAAGTTTCTGATAAATCTAATAAAAATAATATTTTATTAGATTTTGGATGTTTAAATAGAATTATCTGTTATGTTGGACAAAAAAATAATTTTTATACTTCTTATTTATATAATATGAAAATTGCATCGTTAGAAATTAATAATATGGAGTATATGCTAACTACTATTAATGACACTATATCAAATAGAAAAATACCAAATAGAATTCATATTAATTCATTTATATCTGTAATAGAACAGTTGAAAATTGCTGTTGGTGATAAAAAATTTAATAATAAGAATGCAGGCGGATTAGCCAATTATTTTAGTAATATACTATCAGGAGTATTTGGATATAATTCTAAACCATATATTTGGATGAAAAATAAATATAAAAGATTTAGATATAAAAAATAAAGTTATTTAGGAGATCAATTTTGGAAAAAACATATAATAAATACGTTAGCCCTTTTTCAACAAGATATGCTAGTGGTGATATGCAATATATTTTTTCTGATGAAAAAAAATTTAAAACATGGAGAAAATTATGGATTGCATTAGCTAAAGCCGAAAAAAAAGAGGGATTAAATATCACTACAGAGCAGATATTAGAATTAGAAAAATATGCTGATAATATAAATTATAATGTTGCTTTAGAGAGAGAAAAGATTTGTAAACATGATGTTATGAGCCATATACATGCATATGGAGTTCAATGTCCATTAGCGAAAGGCATAATACATTTGGGGGCAACTAGCTGTTATGTAGGTGATAATACTGAAATAATAATAATGAGAGATGGTTTAAATCTTATAAAAGATAAACTTATAAATATAATATCATTTCTTAGAGATTTTGCTTTAAAATATAAAGATTTACCAACTTTAGGTTATACACATCTTCAACCAGCTCAATTAACCACAGTTGGTAAACGAACAACTTTATGGATTCATGATCTTTATATAGATTATATTCAAATTTGTGATTTAATAGATGGGCTTAAACTTTTAGGATCTAAAGGTGCCGTGGGAAGCCAAGCTAGTTTTAACGAATTGTTTCTAGGTGATATTGATAAAATAAATAATGTAGAATTATTTATAGCTAAAGAGATGGGATTTGATGATGTGTTTCCTGTTTCTGGACAAACTTATACACGTAAAATAGATTTTATGATTATGTCTGCTTTATCTGCTATTGCTCAATCTTGTAGTAAATTTGCAAATGATATAAGAATATTACAAAGTTTTAAGGAGATAGAAGAACCTTTTGAAAAGAATCAAATAGGTTCTTCTGCGATGCCGTATAAGAGAAACCCTATGAGAACAGAGAGAATTACTGCATTAAGTAGATATATTATTATTAATACTCTTAATCCAGCATTTACACATTCAAATCAGTGGTTTGAGAGAACGCTTGATGACAGTGCAAATAAAAGGATATCAACAGCTGAAGGTTTTTTGGGAGTTGATTCTATATTAAATATAATGATAAATGTATCTGATGGACTAGTTGTATATCCAAAAGTTATAGAAAAAAGGGTTTTAGAGGAACTACCCTTTATTATTACAGAAAATATTCTTATGAAAGCTGTAAATAATGGTGGCGATAGACAATATCTTCATGAAAAGATAAGAGAACATTCTATATCATCTGGAAGGTTGATAAAAGAACAAGGTTGTGAAAACGATCTTATAGATAGAATTTCAGAAGATTCTGATTTTGGGCTAACAAAGGAAGAAATATTAGAAATATTAGATCCAAAACTATATACTGGTTTATCCAATCTACAAACTGAAAAATTTATTAAAAAATATATTGATCCCTTGATAGATAAAAATAGAGATGTTATAGGTAAAAATCAAAACCTGGATGTATAATATGGTTTGTTGAAAAATAGTAATATTTTAGTAATTGATTATTATATAAATAAGAGTTACTCTTATTTATATAATAATCTTTATAGATAGATATATAAAAGATAAAGAAATACTTCCGATATATTTTATATAAAGCTTTTAATAATTTTTATATTTAAGACCTTATAGGAGGGGATATTGTGTTTAAAAATAATTTTGAGCCTCATTATATAGAAGAAAAAAGACAGAGTGAAAAACCGCTAAAATCTGCTTTATCTAATAAAAATAGAATATATCCAAAAAAATCTGTTGGATTTAATGATGAAACAACAGTATATAGTTATCCTCGTACAGAGTATGAGGAAGATGATTCTGATGATTATTCTTCATACGAATCATCAGATTCTGATGATTCTGATGTTGTAAGTACACCTAGTGGATTACAATTACACATTCCAAGGCCTATAATCAGAAGTTCTACAACTGCTCAAGCATCGAATAATTCTACTTCTAGTGATAAAGGGGTTGTTCAAAATTGGGATAATAAGTATCCACCAGAAGACTATACGCTTTCTACCCCTTTAAGTTATCCCTATACTACACCTCCTACACCATATATATTTCCCCGAGATAGTGTTTCGGGTCATAGAAATAGACAGATAGGTAATCCTATATCAACTAGTTCGCAAAGATCTGTACCTGAAGGTCGATTTAGAGATAATGATACCAGAGGAATACCTTTTGAAGTATCAGATAATTCTGATTTAGATTGTCCTACAAATTTTACATCTAATAGAAACTTAAGTTTTAATAAAAATTCTGCTGAAAAATCTAAACAAGAAAAAAAAGTTAAAAAATTAGAAAAAAAATCTAAAAATTGTTGTTGCGGTTTTATATATAGAAAGAAACTTAAAAAAGAAAGAAAAAAATTATTAATGATGTAAAATAAATAATTTCTTGTTAATAAAATTTATTATAAACTAAGAGATGATATTAAAAATATTTATTAATATCATCATAATTTGGAGTTGATTTTTTTGCCAATAGACATTAAAAAACTATTACAAAAACATAAAGACGATACAGAAAGCCTGAAGTCCACCCTAACACAATCAGGGTCTATAGTTAATGCTGAAGATGTTGGTAATTTAGATGACGTTAGCGATCAAGAAAAAAAGCCTAAACCTAAAGGTGCTGAAGGGATTACTATATTAACTGTTCCTAGAGTTAAACATAAATCTAAACATAGAAATAAACCAGCTCCTTTTAATAGAAATGCTTTAGAAAAAATATCAGAACGACCAGAATATGTTCCAGATGATACTACTGTTAGGAAGAAAGATAAATCAACAGTTCCTGTTCTTAGAACTGAAAGTGTTGGGTTATCAGTTACACTTGATGATGTATTAAAATCAGGAAAAGCTCGTAAAAGTCCACCGTCATCTTCTGTAGGTGGTGTTTTGGGACGTTCACAACGTAATGATGAATCACCTTCTGAACCAATTTCTAATCCACCTTTGAAACCTAAAGATATTATCTGTGAAGGATTATTAGCTAGGTATGAATTAACTCTTCTAGAGGATAGGGAAGAATGGATAGCAGATCAAGAGAGAAAATTATTATCGGAGCGTAGAAGAGACAACATAGAATTTTATTCTGATAGTGATCGTGCGTCAAGTTTTAAAAAAGACTGGTTAATAGAAAATATGGAAAAAAGAGAAAGAGAAAGAGATAAAAAACTAAATTTCTTGAAATTTTTAGCATCTCAACCATTATCGTTTAAATCTGTATTTGAAACGAAAGAAAATGGATCTGCATCCGCTGGCTCAAGTGTTGTTCCTTATCCTTTGTTGCTTCATTCAATAGAAGAAGCAGAAGAGGAGTATAGACAATCTGATATTCAGTATTATGCATTTGTGACACAAATCACAGATGGAGTAGGTTTTACTAAACTTGATAAAACTGATCCTGAATATATTAAGGTTTTAGCATATCTCAATTTAAAAAAAGAAACTGTAGAAAATTTATATGAACAAGAGGTTATGAGTGGTAAGAGTCCTTATACTTCCACAAAACTTTTTTCTAGATCTAGAGAAAAAGAAGAAAAACGAAAAGAAGAAAAACAAAAAGAAAAACAAAAAGATAAGGTATATACCGATGATGAAATTTCACAATTAACAGCAAAGGCAGCTGCCAATTTGAATAGTATGGAAATTTGTTTGAAAAAATTAATGAAATCTGGAAAAAATCCATTGGAGGCAAGAAAAGACCCTGAATATGGTGTATTTAAAAAACAATATACACTTTCATCAAAAGAGTTAGAAACAGCAAAAAAATCTCGTAGAAAACCAAGAAGTTAGATAAAATAATAATACGTTTAAAATATATTTGACTTTTTAGAGAATATTATATATAATTTATTGTATAGAATATGACATAAAATTTATATAAGCGCCTGTAGCTCAGCTGGATAGAGTGTTTGGCTACGAACCAAAAGGTCGGGGGTTCGACTCCCTCCAGGCGTACCATTTAGTTATATTTGATTTGGAGATGATTTTTATGCCTAAACCTAATTTAAAAGATTTATTTAAAGGTAAATCAAAGAAACCAAAGGATAAGGATTCTTCAGTAGGTAGTGGACAAAACTCAGATATTGACCCTAGACAACCATCTACGTCTAGGGGTTATTCCATAAGTTCTAGAGCCCATTTAGATTCAAACAGCGGGCCAGGAGGAGCTACGGGAGGACAACCACCTAGAAATCCATATGCAGGAGGAGCTACGGGTGGAGGACAACCACCTAGAAATCCATATGCAGGAGGAGCTACGGGAGGACAACCACCTAGAAATCCATATGCAGGAGGAGCTA
>JAGUQX010000039.1 GCA_030153485.1 Oscillospiraceae bacterium
GAGGAGCTACGGGAGGACAACCACCTAGAAATCCATATGCAGGAGGAGCTACGGGAGGACAACCACCTAGAAATCCATACGCAGGAGGAGCTACGGGTGGAGGACAACCACCTAGAAATCCATACGCAGGAGGAGCTACGGAAGAAACTCGTCGCGGAATATTAAAAAATAATTTGCAGAATGATAAAACTAAAAAACATAAAAAAGTTCATTTTGCTTGTACTGATAAAGATTTTGAAGATTTAGAGAAACAAAAACAAAGAAATAAACAAGAATCAAAAGATATGTTTTTAGCTAGTCTAACTCAATTGTCAGATATTGCATGTGAAACAGGTGTTCCAGTCTCAGAAGAAGAAATTTTACGACATAATGGTTTGGGAAAAAGTATTACTCAAAAAAAAGAAGATTTAAGAGATATATATGATACTGTTTTTGGAAACCAGTCTTATCCACCACCAATTGAAGTTGATACGACTCCATATATAAAATATCCTTTGAAAGATCGTGAAGCGCTTTTGGATAAGGCTAATTTGAGATTAACAGGTAGTCGGGATCATTATCGCCAACAAATGGATGTGATGCTTTTTAGTATTATGGAATCTGGGATATCACAAGATCAAGCTCTAGACATTCTTTTAGAAGACCCTGATTACTTTAAATTAAATACTGCATATGATAGTTGTGTTATAGAATTGGCTGAACTTCCTGATAAATAAAAGGTGTAGGATAAATCCTACACCTTTTATTTATTTATTTATTTATTTTCTAATAGAGCTTTTAATTCATCACAAACAAATTCTACCGTTGGTCCAACAATAATTTGAAGGCTTTTTTTATTAGGTCTAATGCTTCCAGCAAATCCAGCATCTTTAAAGTCTTCGCTATCTACTACCAAATCTTCTGAAACAATTAAACGTAGCCTTGTTGCACAATTTTCCACTGATATTATGTTCTTTTCGCCAACTAATCTAATAATATGTTCGGCTGATATTAGATGTTTAGATTTTTTATCCCCATTTTTGTCAATAGCATTAGGGGTAGATGCATCTATTGAGCTATCTTTTTCTTCTCTTCCAAGGGTTTTAATATTAAATTTTCGTATACAAAATCTAAATATAAAATAATAAAATACAGCCATTATTAATCCTAAAACTAATAGCATCTCTTTATTTACAGCCATTTTATTTTGAAATGATAAAACATAGTCAACTAATCCTGCACTGAAAGAAAATCCAGAAATCCATTGAAAAGATGCAGCGATAAATAATGAAATCCCAGTTAATGCTGCATGGATAACAAATAAAACTGGAGCTATAAACATAAATGCAAATTCTAATGGTTCGGTAACTCCAGTAAAAAAGCAAGCAATACCAGCTGCTAAAAATATTCCTCCAACTTTTGCTTTTTGGCTAGGTAGAGCTTCGTGATACATAGCTAGAGCGGCGGCAGGAAGTCCAAACATCATAATTGGAAAAAATCCCGCCATATATATCCCTGTGATTCCTGGTGTTCCAACACCATTTAAAAATTTTGCAATATCATCTATTCCAGCGACATCAAACCAAAATACAGAGTTTAATGCATGGTGTAGTCCAAAAGGTATTAATAATCTATTAAAGAATCCATATAAACCAGCTCCAATAGATCCTAGTCCTGATATCATTTCACCAAAGGAAACAAGAAAATTAAATATTATAGGCCATGTTAAAAATAATACTGCAGATATAAGAATAGTAACGAATGCGTTTACAATACTACTTAATCTACGACCGCTAAAGAATGATAAAGCTTTGGGAAGTTCAACTTTATAAGTTTTATTATATACAGATGCGGAAATAATTCCTATTAATATACCTATAAATTGGGTGTCTATCTTTTGGAAAGCGGGGTTTATAAGCGATAGTTCTGTTCCTGTCATCAGGGAAACTGTTTCTGGTGATAATAAAGTCTGTACTATTAGCCAGCCAACCAATCCTGTTATAGCAGCGGCACCATTTTGATCTTTACTCATCCCATAAGAAATACTTATTGCAAATAATATCCCCATATTATCTATTAATGCAGATCCACCTTTTACAAGTATAGCTGATATAATATTATTTTGACCCATACCAGAAGGATCAATCCAATAACCTATACCTATTAAAAGGGCAGCGGCGGGAAGTACTGCTATAGGAAGCATTAAAGATTTACCAATTCGCTGTAAATAGTTAAACATAAAATAACTCTCCTTAAATATATAATATCAATTTTATTATATTATATTATAAAATTGTATAAAATACGACAATATTTTTATTTATACATGATAAAATAATATCATATGTATGTATAAGAATATTGTCGTAAAATTATTTTAATAAAATTTATAATTTGGGGTGGTGTAATAATTGTTTAATAAAATATTTATATTTATAAAAAAATATTTTATATTATCTTTATTAATTTTTATAGCTTTTTTCTTTGGAGTTATTTATAAAAGTTTTAATATTGTAAAACATCCAGTTATATCTGATAAACAATCAGAAATAATTGCAATAGTTAATAGAGATGTTGGAGTTCACTATAAAGAAAATCATGTCAATTATTCAAAAGAAATGATATCTTCTTTAGGAAACGATTATTCTTTGGTTAGTAAAGAATTGGCCGAAAAAGGTATATTAGATGGAAGATTTTCTGGAATGATAATTTTTTCAAATAATTTTTCTAAAAATGTTATTTCTTTAAATGATGAACTGCCTGAAAAAGCTGAAATATACTATAAAGTTAATCCAAATTTATCGGATAAAGATAAGTTGTTTACAACTAAAAGAATATATGATATTGAAAAAAATATAAATAATAAATTAGGATACTTGTATGTAAATTCTATACTTAAAGAATTCGGAAATGCACAGATTGATTCTAAAAAGGTTATTATAAATAATGAAAATACATATAATTCTATAGAAAACATTAATATTAATAATATCTTAAGATCTATAAATATTAGTGATTTAGAAAATTTAGGTATAGATATAGAAAGTTTAGATATGTCAAAAGATTTTAAACAAAATGAAAATATTATAAATCAAATTTCTACAATTTATAATAATTCATCAAACTCTATAACTGATGATATGGACTCTATAAAATATAATTTTAGAACAAATTTTGATGAGTTAAAAAGTTTTAAAGATGAGATACGTAACATACAGGTTTTTTCTGAGCATGAAGGTTTTGATAATATTATAAAGTATTATGATAATAAATTAAATAATATATTTAATAATAAAAAATCTGATTTTGAAATAATGATATCATCTATATCACAGAATATAAAACATTTTCCGATTTCTGATGATAGTCTCTCTGATAAACTTAAATCTCATATAGATTACTTACATTTAGGAATATCTAAACATATGTGCGATATAATTAATAGATTTGTAATAAAAAATGATACTTACACATCATCTTTAAATAGTGAATTTAATTTATTGGCAGGTATGTTTAAAACATTGGTTAATAAATTAATAGGTGATGGTACGTATAATAAGGGTGATATAAAAACAATTATGAAAGGATCTGATTATGTAGATCAAGATAATATAGGTCCAATTATAGAAAGTAATCAAGATATAAATAGTGTTTTTATTTCATTTGATTCATATTTAGATAATATATTTCCTAAATTAGATTTTGATGATACAATTGATAATAGAATAGATTTATATAATAATTATACTTTTTTAAATAAAAATTTTTTTGTAAATGAATTAGATATATCAAAAATACTAGATAAAAAATCAAGGGATACATATTTAGAAAATACAAAAAATAAGATTGATAATTCTATAGATGATTATATGGGTGATATAAATGAATGCATTAATGAAATTGATTTAAAGTTAACTTCTTTTTTAAATCAATCTAATCTTTTACAATATGATGGATCTGATACAAATGTAAGTTTGATGGATATAGAATCAAAGATTAGAGTTAAATTATTTATTCAAAAATTTTTATTAAATAATAAATTTAATAAAAAAACATCTTCTCTAAAATCATCTATAGACGATTTTAATCTATATAATTATTTTAATTATATAGAGGAAGAAGACAAAAATTTATCAAATTTATATAATAATTATTTAGAAAATAATAGCCATATAAAAGAATCATATAATGTTCAAGATTTAGAAAATGTAGATTTTGTCTATAATATTTATAATAATTCTAAGGATAATATTGATTATATAGAACATGTAGTAGATTCTGAATATGATGTATCAAATATTAATTTAGAAAACAATATACAAGAATCTAAAAAAATTTCAAAGTTAAATTTTTATAAAAATATAGAAATGATGGAAGAATTTTCAGAAAAATTACCTAATATATATATTGGTGAAATTCCAAATATATCTTTACATGATTTTATATCAAATCCAATAAAGACAATAGAAAATTTTAATGATACTAGTGAATTTAATGATAAAAGTAATAATAAAAGTAATAATAAAAGTAATAATTTAATTTTATTAATTTTATTAATTATAATTGTGATAATTTTATTATTTGTTAAAATATATATTTATTCAATCAAAAAAATAGATAAAAAATAATAGAAAAATTTTTATCTATTCAAATAATATACTATGAGATAGATTTATATATCTCATAGTATATTATTTTATATGTTAAATTTTATTAGTTTAATTATTAATATTTTATAAATAATACAGAGTTTTATGTATTATTTATATTTTAGTCCGACTATATTTAAATATAGCATTTGACAAATTTTATCTTTGTGCATATAATAACCAAAATAAGAATGTATAATTTCAAATTGATTTATTTTAGATATTTTTATTAAAAATTTGGAGGTCTCATGACTTTTGTAAATAATTTTGTGGAATTTGTTTCTAAAAAGAAAAAATCTTTATTTGTATTATCTATATTTTCTTTATCTTTTGTTATAATTTCTTTTATAGTTCTTTTATCTATTAATACTTTGGTGATAAATGATAATGGAGATACTATAAAAGTTTATACTTTTAAGGATAATATTGAAGATATATTAGATAATACTGGTTTGATTTTTGCAGAAAGCGATACTGTTGAATTTTCTGGTTGGGAAAAAAATGGTGCAACTTTAAATATATTTAGATCTAATAATATTAAACTAACAGTTGATGGAAATACTCATGAATTTTTTATCTCTAACAAAAATGTAAAAAATCTTTTAGAAATAAAAGAAATTACACTTGGAGAGTTAGATGAAATTAGCCTTGAATTGGATAAGCAACTTGAAGAGGGAGATCATATTGTTATTCGAAGGGTTGAACATAGGCTGACTGTTATTAAAGAGCCTATACCATTTATTATAAATGATACACCTTCAAGTTTTTTAAATAAAGGAATAATTAAAGTTTCTTCTAATGGACAAAATGGAGAAATTGAAAAAGTTCTAAAGGAAATAGTTGTTGATGGTGAAGTTATTTCTTCGGAAATAATAGAAGAAAAAAAGGTAAAAGATCCTATAGCTGAAACTAGACTTATAGGAAATGCCGAAGCATATATTCCTTCTAGTATTGTTCCATCAAATGGACTGGCTTTAGATAGTTCTGGAAAACCTATTAAATATAAAAAAGTATTGAACGGAAGAGCCGCCGCTTATAGTGCAAAAGCTGGAGCTAAAACAGCAAGTGGATTACCAGCTAAACCAGGGCATGTAGCTGTAAATCCAAAAATTATACCATATGGAACAAAAATGTATATTGAAAGTAGCGATGGTTCGTATGTTTATGGATATGCCATTGCTGCAGATACAGGAACTGCATTAATGGAAGGGAAAATAATAGTTGATGTTTTTTTTAATACCAAAGCAGAAAGCAAAAAATTTGGTATAAAAAATGTTAACATATATATATTAGATTAAAAAGATAGGAAATATATCCTATCTTTTTATAGAATACAGAATAATTGATTATTGGTGTGTGAATTATGTATTATATTAAAATGTGGATAAAAATGATTGGTGGTATTATTTTATCTAATTCAATTTGTTTTTTTATTTTTTCTTCTATGATTTTTTTATCAAATAATGCTATTTATTTAATATTTATACAGATTATATTTTTTTTATTAACTATATTTTTTATATATATACCTGTTTGGAATATAGGCAATAAAGATAAAATTAGAGATAAAAATTTAAATAAAATTTTTGATAAATATGCCTGGTTTAAGATGAATTTTATTATATCTTTTCCATTCATATTTTCTTTCATTCTTTTAATACTTTCTAAATTAAATATTATTCCTAATATTTTAGTGTTTTATAAATTAATAAATTCTAATATTATACCTATTATTCATTATATTTTACCATATGCTAGTGATATTAAAAATTTTTCATCTATTCATTTATTTATTTTAGGTAGTTTAACCTTAATATATACTCCTATAGTTTATCTAGCTTACAAATTGGGTTATAAAGGAATATCTATATTAGATAAAATAATATATAAAGATAATTAATAGTAATATAATATAAAATCCTATCATAAATTAGTACATATAATATAATATAGGAGTTTTTATGGATAGAATAAAATTTATAATGCTAACAATAGTTATATGCACTTCTATAATTTTATCAATTAAAAAAATTGTAGATAAGCCTGTTTTTATGAATATTGAAAAAACTAAAATATCAACAGTTATTATAGATCCTGGACACGGAGGGGAAGATGGAGGGGCAAAAGGCTATTTTGATACTATTGAGAAAGATATAAATTTGAGTATATCTTTAAAACTAAGAGATCTACTTATTTTAAACGGAATAGATGTACAAATGACTAGGGATAATGATGATGTTCAGACAAATGAAAAAGGGAATACTATTTCTAAAAGAAAGACTCTTGATATGAAGAAGAGATTAAAATTAATAAATAATAATCCAGATGTTATTGTTGTTTCAATACATCAGAATATGTTTGAAGAGTCTAAATATAGAGGTGCTCAAATCTTCTATTCAAAAAACAATGATTTAAGTAAAATTTTTGCACAAAATATACAAAATAATTTTAAAAACAATCTTCAATTTGATAATAAAAGAGAGATAAAAAAAGCTGAAAAAAATTTGTATCTTATGGATAAAGCAGATCCAATTTCAGTTTTGGTTGAATGTGGGTTTCTTTCTAATCCAGATGAATCGTTATTATTAATGGATAATGAATATCAAAATAAAATTTCATTTATTTTATTTAAATCTATTATAGACTTTATTTATGAATTTAATATATAATATATAATATATATATATATATTAAGGAAGTGTTATATGGCCAGAATTAAAGAATATTTTATTTGTAATGAATGTGGGGCTATGTCTGGAACTTGGTATGGAAAGTGTACTAGCTGTGGAAGTTGGGATAGTCTGGAAAAGCATGTTGATGTAAAAACAAGTGTCAAATCTTCTGCTAGTAAAAATTTATATACAGGTAAAAATAAACCATTAAGTATATCAAATATAAAAATACTTAATGAAGAAAGAAAGACAACAGGTATAAAAGAACTAGATAGAGTTTTAGGTGGTGGAATAGTTAGTGGATCTGTTATTTTAATTGGGGGGAATCCTGGAATAGGTAAATCAACACTATTGCTGCAAATATGTAGAGATATATCACCTGAAAATAAAATTTTATATATATCTGGAGAAGAAAATGGAAGCCAAATAAAAATTAGATCTAAAAGATTAGGTGTTGGAGGAGAGAATGTTTTTGTTGTTTCTGAAACTGATATAAATGCTATAGAAGGTATAATAGAGGATATATCTCCAGACTTAATAATTGTAGATTCTATACAAACAATGAATATCAGTACTATATCTTCATTTTCTGGAAGTGTAACTCAAGTTAGAGAGAGTACAAATATTTTGACTACTATAGCAAAAAAAAATAATATATGTATCATAATTGTAGGGCATGTAAATAAAGATGGTGGAATAGCTGGACCAAAAGTTTTAGAGCATTTGGTGGATGTTGTTCTCCATTTTGAAGGAGACAAAAGTTCTTTATATCGAATTATTAGAGGTATAAAGAACAGGTACGGTTCTACTGATGAAGTTGGCATATTTCAGATGACTAATATTGGGTTGATAGAAGTTGAAAATCCATCAAAGATACTTTTGGAAGGTATACCACAAAATGTATCTGGGAGTAGTGTTAGCTGTATTATGGAAGGTGTAAGACCCATTTTAGTTGAAATACAAGCATTGGTTACTAAAACTTCATTTGGTACACCAAGAAGAGATACTTCTGGGTTTGATTATAATAGGATGTCATTACTTATTGCTATTATTGAAAAAAGAGGTGGGTTTTTTTTAGGAAATTTAGATGTTTATTTAAATATAGTTGGTGGAATTAAAATTAATGATCCTGTATGCGATTTAGCTGTTGTTTTATCTATTATATCTAGTTTAAAAGATTTTTGTATACCTTCTACAACTATGATTATTGGAGAGGTTGGTTTATCTGGGGAAATTAGGACAGTCAATAATATTAGAAATAGGATAAGGGAGGCAATAAATATAGGATTTGACATGTGTATAATTCCAAATATATCTGATTTTGATAAATCAGAATTTAATATAAAAATACATGCTGTGGATAATATAAAAAGTGCAATAAATATTTTAAATTCAATTTGAATTATATATTGACATAATAGTATAATTATGATATTATGATAAAAGATCAGCGGATATGGCGGAATTGGCAGACGCGCTAGATTTAGGCTCTAGTGGGGCAACCCGTGAAGGTTCAAGTCCTTTTATCCGCACCATCTAAAATATTCGGTTAAGTTTATTTTATACAGACTTAACCCAATATTTTTTATTAACAATTTATCTTAAACTTTATATTCCTATACCTCACGTATTCGCAATACTGCACTTATAGAACTCTTGGTATGTATTGTCTCTTTTAACAGAGGTTCGCTCGTTACAATAAGTTTGTGGCTTAATGTAAGTTGTGGCAAAACTAATATGTTTGAGTATTTAAAGTTTACTAAATTTATTCAATTTTAGAAAAGATTTCAAAAAAAATCAAGAGCCTACAGATGCCACTCAAATCATCTATAAACTCTTGACAGTATATGTAAAACGGGGTATAATTTGACCCGTAAAACAACTCTGATAAGTTTTATATGATGTTGCTGTAAACATCTTGTAAAGCGTATACCTAATGTTATCTAGAAAATAACATTAGGTTGTTGGAGTTTTTTATTTGCAAAAAAATAAATCTTTAAAATTAATATAACATGATTATTAAACTATGTCAATAAAAAAATTATATTATATATTATTTTACAAACATTACTTTCTTATCTCTATATATATTTAGTATAACTATATATAAGTATTATTTATTCTTTTTGTATTAGAAGTAAGTAAGAGTGGGTTAGTAAGTAGTTGTAAAAAATAAACAC
>JAGUQX010000030.1 GCA_030153485.1 Oscillospiraceae bacterium
GCTTAATGTAAGTTGTGGCAAAACTAATATGTTTGAGTATTTAAAGTTTACTAAATTTATTCAATTTTAGAAAAGATTTCAAAAAAATCAAGAGCCTACAGATGCCAACCAGATCATCTATAAACTCTTGACAGTTATATGTAAAACCGTTATAATTAACGGCAGAACAAACTCTCACAAGTTTTATATGATGTTGCTGTTAAACATCTTGTAAAGCGTATGTTTAATATTGTCTGATTAACAATATTAAACTGTGGGGGTTTTTTTATTTATAAAAAACAAATCTTTAAAATTAATATAACATGATTATTTAACTATGTCAATAAAATATTTTCAAATAAGATTATTAAATTTATATTAATAATCTTATTTCTTTATGTAATTGTTCTGTATTTGATGTTACATAGTTATTTAAAGTAAAATTAACTGTAGAGTGTCCTAATATTGTAGATACAGTTTTAGCTGTTGCACCTAACTCGCATAAGCGAGTTGCAAACGTATGTCTACATATATGATTTGTTATATATATATTAGTTTCTTTACGTATTCTAATTAAAAGTTTTTTTAAACATGATGCTGTTATTTTATTTTTTTTAGTATTATTAAATATATATTCATTAATTTTATCTTGTCTTTTAATAATATTATTAGTTATTGGTAGTAATGGAATAATCCTTACCCCTGACGATGTTTTACTTTTAACTATAGATATTTCTTGATTTTTTTCATTATAATTTTCCCATTTTAAATCAATTAATTCAGAGCGCCTTAATCCTGTATTTAATAAAAATATAATTAAATATCCTAAAAGAGAATTTTCACAGAATTGTTCTATCTTTTTTTGTTCTGAAATAGTTAATGATATTATTTTTTTTGGTTGTTTAGTGAATGGTAGGGTTAAATCTTCTGCAACATTAAAGTTAACAATATTATTTTTATATGCTTTTGAAAATGAACAAGAAAAGATTAAAATTATTTTTTTTATATATGACATTGACATACCATCTAGAGCCATTCTATTTATTGATAGTTGTAGTTCTATTTCTTGTATTTCTTTTATATTTTTATTTTCAATATATTTTCTAATTTTTTTAAAGCAATATAGATAATTTGTATATGTAGAGTCCTTTATTTTAATTTTTGAATATGTCTCAAGCCATATACTAATCCAATCATATAAATTTATTGTATTATGTAACATATTTTATACCTCTTTTTAATTTTAATTATATTATATATTATTTTACAAACATTACTTTCTTATCTCTATATATATTTAGTATAACTATATATAAGTATTATTTATTCTTTTTGTATTAGAAGTAAGTAAGAGTGGGTTAGTAAGTAGTTGTAAAAAATAAACAC
>JAGUQX010000005.1 GCA_030153485.1 Oscillospiraceae bacterium
AGCTCATATTTTCCTGGTAGATTAGTGTCAACGCTACCTGTAATATTAATATCTTTTGTTATATCTCCATCTTCTGTATCCTCTGCCAAAACCCCCTGCAGTGGATTAAATAATGTTCCTTCTAATATTGATATGTCTTCTTTTCCACTAAAAGTTGGAAAATCTCCTACATATTTTTCTTGAATTTTTAATTTTTTATCAACTGCCTTAACTTTATACGAATCAATATCTAATATATTAGTTGAATTATTAAATTCATTAGTATAAGTAAATCCAATTAGATCACCATCTTTATAAACTTCATATCCTAAAAAATGTTCTTCTTGGCTTTTATCAATTGATAAAATTAATTTTTTACCTGAAGCGCTTACTATTTTAGCATCTGCATTTTCTGTAAAACCGCTTCCTTTATAATGGTACACCTCTCCTGTATTCGAATACCATAATGGTACATCTAATTTTGGAAGATCTTCTAATCCATCAACTATAACATCGTTATCTATAAATTTATATCTTTTAAAATGGCTTGAAACATCAATTCCAATCATTATAGATATATCTCTAACCATTCTAATATACTTGGTTTCTCTAGTTGAATTTTCATCTATTTCTAATATTCCTTTTTTTGAATCATCAATATACTTTCTATTCAACTTTGTCCAAAGTCCTTGATAAAATGTTTCAAGCTGTACAAACATCAATCTTTTAACATCCTGATTCAAAGATTCAAACGTATCTGCCGATAGTATATGATCATATAACCCCGCATATACTCTAGGTTGAAGCCAGTTGGTGCCTAAATATTTTGAAGTGAATATATTTCGCGTTATATCTGTTGTTATTTCTATAATTCTTAGATTACTCTGTTCTAATTGATGCGCAACTTCATGATCTACTACACTATGATTCCAATCTGAAGAATACTCTATATCTTGAAGATATATTCGAGAACTATTCGCATCATAAGGATAAATTGTACGACCTAATGCTCCCCAAGCTACATTCTGCCAATGTGCCCCCATAGATAAATGAGTTTTCATATATGGAAGATCCTCTTTTTGTATACCAAAAAAATCTAGCGATCTTTTTATCTGTCTATCCCAATAATAAGCATTTTTATCAACATCTACACCACCCTCGATATAAGCTCTATATCCTGTAGACGCTAGATCATTTATCACAGCATGATCTGTATCAATCTCCATTATATCAACTGTTGTTGGATCCTTATCCATAAGATCTTTATAGGCTATTAAATTTTCTAAAAATTTTTCTTTCCCAACAGACTCTTTATATAATGGATATTTATCTCCACCTTGAATACGTATATTAATAGGATTATAAACATCGGTTTTAAAGGTATATTCTATATAAACCGGTCCCCCTGGATTCCCTTTAATCCCTAAGCTACCACCATCTAGAACAGGAACAGTTATCTTATTATATCCTCTATATAACTTCTGATTTTGACACCAAGATGAATCTGAAGTATCAAAATCAGGAGTTTGTTGAGTAAAAACAATTTCTGGCATACCCTCAACGCTATCTGATGCAGATACAAAAACATAAATTTCTGTTCTAGGTTTAGCAACAATACCTGTTGTCTGAAAATCATTAGAAAAGATTAGTCCCATTTTTTTATTATAAGATTCTTTATTTCCATCTGACCTAATATTCACAACATCCTCTTTATAAAAATCAGGATCATTAACTAAATGTTCCGCTATATCTAAATATGTAAAATATTCTTTTTTATCATACCCTTGCCATTCAAACTCAAAGTCTGGATACGCTTCTACCATAGCCCTCTTATCATTAATATCTTGTAGTGTTAGATCTTTTTTATTTAACTCAGAAAAAGTTGTATCAGAAAACCAATTAACAATTTCCTCAAAAGGATCTAATGTATAAAAATTTATCTCATATGCACTAGCTTTATTCCCACGAACAGAATCATAAACTATTTTAACTCTCTTTGCCTCAAATTCTTCAAAAGAATATTTAACTACTCTAGCCGAATCAACCTGGGCGTTCCCTTGAGCCATTAATTCAAAATTATCCCCTGTATCTTCTTTAGATCCATAAATAGACAATCTTAAAGGTTCCCCTGTAGAATAGGCTTGTCTATCATATATAATATATTTTACAATCTCTAACTGTTCAAAAGTTACAATAACTTCATTTTTAAAATCTACAGTATTTTCTTTTTCACTAATCCATTGCCAATTTCTCTCTCCGTCAAAGGCATCTTCTATATGGCCTCCACCATTATTTTCAAATGATTTTAATTTAAGTTTATATAAAGAAGCTGCATCCCAATCGATAAAAGATGATCCAGTTCCAGTTAATCTTAAACTTCTTCTTAGAGTATCCTCGATATCTAATTTATTATCAGAATATGACGATATATCTTTTTTATCTGTAAATTTTAGCGTGTTAGCCATAGCTAATGTTGTATCTGTTAAAGTGCTGAAAATCACTAAAATTAACATGATACTACTTATAAACCTTTTTTTCATGCTATTCCTTCTTCCTGTCAAAATAAAAATATATTATGATTAATTGATTAATTATAATATATTTTTTTATCTTTGACAAATTTAAACAATATTATTAAATAAAATATGTTATTTTTTTGATAACACAACCAATAATTATATATATTTTAACATAAATATTATACACTCAAATAAAATTTAAGACTATAATATCTACGTATTTAATAGAACAAAAAATATATCAAAATGAATTAAATTCTTTAGTAGATTCTAGAAAAGACTTTTCTGCCTTAATAACCCATTTCCCTTTAGCAGAAGTTGAAAAATTATTTGTATATGATTTAATATTACTATTTAATTCTTGAATAGTTTTTATTTTATTTTTTTCTAACTTATTCTTTATATTTTCAGATTTATTATAGCTTGAACTAGCAGTATATTTAGAAATAATCATTTTTTCTAAATTTTTTTGGATATCATCTAATTTTTCTTTTACAAAATCAACCATTTAAAGACCTCCATTATTTCTTAAACTAAATAGCTCTCCTTCATAATCACTAAGTTGATCATTATACTCAATTTGATTTTCTTCCAATTTGTATTCTAATAAACTTAATTCTTTCTTTACAACCAATTCTCCATCTTGCTTTGCTTGATCAATTAATCTATAAATAGAAGAAATTTCCATCTCTTCACTATCCGAATTATATCGTATACATTCAGCTATTTCATCTAAACGACGATTAAAATCTCGTCCTTCACCTCTAACTAGGTCTATTTCTTTTTCAATATGTTTTTTATTATCAAAATATTTTTTTTCTGATATTTCTATTTTTTGTCTAATTTGCTTTTCCATCACATACCTCTTAACTGTCTTGCCAAATCTTGGTCGGTAGATAGTTGGGTCTCAATAGCATCATTAATATTTTTAATAAAATCATTATATTTTTCTTGAATTGCATGAAGTTTTTTTAAGATTTTTTCATACTTTCCAACAGGTTTTGTTAAAAGAGTATCATTTGTAACATTACCTTTTTCTAATGATTCTAATACCTCGTTATATGAAAGTTTCGATCCGATATTAGAGGCTTTTGAAATAGTATCCTTCCATAATTGATTAGATTTTTCAATGGATTGTCTATACATAGTCTGCAAGTTATAAATATCCATTTCAATAGTTCCTTTAATTCCTTTGGTTAAAATAATAGCTTCTGATGCATCTAAAAAGATTTCTTGAGAGGAAGATAAACTTCCATTATTATTTTGCAAAAATTTATTTTTAATATCAAACAATTTCTTTAATTCTTGACCAGTAACTATCTGTGACATTTCTAACCCTCTAATAGTTCCCAATTTTGTATGTTTTAACAGATGTGAATTAATAAATTCTTGTTCTTTTTCTCCTAAAAATCCACTTATTCCATGATCTTTATTATTATCAATAACATATCTATCACCTGTATAAAATGATTTGAAAAAATCTGCCCAACCTGTTAACTGATCTTTATTGGATACGAAATGAATAATATCACCTTTATAATTAAAAAAGTCTTTCTTCATCTCATAACTAGAATTAAATCTGTCCTTAATATTAACATTTCCTGTAAAACTATTCATATAATATAAAATATCATTGGTAATTGGGGCAGGGTTATATGTAACAATAGCTGGGATATTATGCTCAACCCCTAATACTACCGCATCTCTTCCCCCTTTTGAATGTCCTGTAATTGCTTCAATAGGATACTTTTTTTTTAAATTTGATATAAACTTATTTCCTTGCGAAAAATATTCATCAGCGCCTGTTGGTCCATTTAAAACAATGGATATATCAGCTACTAAATCTTTTGAACTTTGAAATATACCATTATCAAAATTTGTCCCCGCCATACCTACTGTCACCATACCTGTATCTGTGTTTTTAAAAGCAACTCCACTTAAACTTGTTTTTTTATCATAAAATGCATCTACTATTTTTAAATTTGGGGGAAATATTCCTTCTGATTGAAAATATTCTAACTGAATATCAATATCATCTATCGACAACCCACTATGCAGTCCGTTTTCAATTTCATAAGAAATAGCGGAAATAGCACTAGTCATCTCGCTATCTTTTTTAAATCCTTTATTATCTAATTCATATCCGCTCATCTCTTATCCTCCTCCTCCTTAGAAGATTGATAAGCAATAGAATCAGTGAAAAACATAGGCATATCTTTATCAAATGTAAATCTAATATTCTTATATCCTAAATAACTACCCTCTAGATCTCCCCGCCCCTTTAATAAAAAAGTTGTTTCTTTCTCCATAGGGATATTATATCGTTTTTTTAGATTTTTTACATTTTCATCATTGTTATCAAGTTGATACTCTAATGAATACATCGGAACTTCAGGATTATACATTTGATGAATATTTTTATATTTATCCAGATTATCAAATTGTCCATATTGCACAAAAAATTCAAAATTTTCTATTTTTTCTTTTAACACATTATCAGAAATATCATCAACGAGTTGAAAACTTTCGTTATTATATATAACGGGATATTTTTTTTCATTTACATCTGGAACTTTGGTTTCTTTTATATAATAATATCCTTCTGCACTGTTGGTATTACGATTCATCCATAATATCATCCCTTCGCTAATAATAGGAAAGCCTTCTTTTTCCCTAATCGACATACTGGAATGTAGGAACCATGTCCCTTTATCATCTTTTTTAAACGATTCATCTCGATACCCTTCCATGTCATAAAAATCTGTTATTTTTTTTGTAGGATATAAGTCTAATACCTTATTAAAACTTTTTTCTACCTCCTGCTTTTTACTAATTTTACAACCACTTAATCCATTTAACATAAATATCATCCCTGCCAATCCTAGAACCATTATTTTTTTTATCACCAAAGTTTCCTCCTATGATTCTATTTTATTTATATTAACTCAAAAGCATATTATTATATTGAAACTTCTTGTTAGGTTTTATTAGACAATAAACAAGTAATTATTTATGTGTAATAAATATTACACACTCTACATGTTTGGTTCTTGGAAACATATCTACAGGGAAAACGCTTTCTAATTTATATCCTCCGTCAAATAATAATTTTATATCTCTAGATGCTGTAGAAGGATTACAAGAAACCATTATGATTTTTTTAGGCAATATCTCCAATATAGACTTTATACATTCTAAAGAACACCCTTTACGCGGTGGATCCAATAAAATAACTTCTATATCTTCCCCAGATTTTTTTAGGCTAGCTAAAACTTCATCTACATCACCCAATATAAATTCTATATTTTTTATGCCATTATTTTTTTTATTTTCTATTGCATCTAAAACAGATCTTTCAACAATCTCTACACCTATAACCTTTTTAACTTTATCAGCTATAGAAAGTCCAATAGTTCCTGTTCCAGAATACAGATCTATAACTGTATCTGTCTTTTGTATAAACCCACTATCTCTAATTATATTATATAAATTCTCTGCTTGTCCTCTATTAACTTGATAAAAAGATTCTGGCGATAATTTTATATCTATTCCACAAATTTTATCATTTATATAATCTTCTCCATATAATTTTATAAATTTATCTCCTAATATGATGTTCGTGTTTTTTTTGTTTATATTAATAAAAACACTAGATATATCTTTAAATTCTTTACAAAGTTGATCTACTAAGATTTCTATATTTTCAAATTTTTCAACCAAAACGATACAAACCATTATTTGATTAGTTTTTTCTCCATACCGTATATAAACATTTCTAACGGTTCCTTTTAAAGTAACCTCATTATAGATAGGAACATTATTTTTTCTACAAAATTCCACTATTAAAAATAAAATTTTATTAAATATATTAGGAACAAGTTTACATCCATATTCTTCTATTATTTCATGACTTCTAACCTTATATAGCCCTGATATAACATCTCCAGTTTTAGAAATACCCATAGGAAATTGAGATTTATTTCTATATCCATCAACATTTTCCCCACCTAAGACAGGGTTTACACTAATTTCTATACCCGATATTTTTTTTAGCTGATTCTCTATATGATCTTTTTTTATTTGAAGTTCATAGTCATATTCTATATGCCTAAACTTACATCCTCCGCAAAAGGTAAAACTTTTACAGTCTTTGTCTATTCTGTATTTTGAAGGTTTGTGTATCTTCTCTATCCTTCCATATCCATAATTTTTTAAAACTTTTGTTATCTTTATGTTTAAAGAATCACCGCAAACACCCTCTTTTACAAATATAACAAATCCGTCTATCTTACAAATTCCATCTCCATCTATCGTTGTTTCTATTATTTCAACATCAAAGTTTTGGTTTTTTAAAATATCTACCATAATATATAATAACTCCCTATTTCGTATTTATATACTATTATACAACAATATTGAAATACAAAATAGGACAAGATTTAAAAATCTTGTCCTATCAAATTATCTATACAAAAAGGATTGTTGATAATCCATAATTTTTTAATATTTCTTTATCATTATCTAATGCAGGCTTCCATCCAGTATTTACTAATCTTTTTATGTACAATTTATTATAAAAGAAAGGAAATATAATCCAAAATAAACCCATAGTAACAATTGATAATAAAATTGATATGAAAAAATGTTTCAAGTCTCCTCTAACTAAAGGGACTACACCCCCAAAAAACAACATTGTCCAACTAAACCCTAATTTAAATTGCTTTATATCCAGATGCGGACTTTTTAATTTTACTTTCATAATAAATCCTCCTGTCTGTTAGTTATTATATTATAAATATTGCAATATCTCAATTACATAAAAAATACAATAACAACACTAAAAGTCACTTTTTTAACACAAATTGATTAAAATTTATATATATACCCAATTATGTATCTATATATATGCATTTAATAAAATAACTTACACAAAATTTGTATAATTTATAAAACCCTATTTTGTTATATATAATAACATGGTATCATGTATAATATTGTCTAATTATAGCAATATAAAAAGATTTTATAAATTATACATATAAATATTTAAGAAGGTGCTTATGAATATAGTTAATTTAATAGACAGCTTATATAAAAATAATAATCTTCCTTATGAGGACCTGGTTTATATACTTGATAATATGACTTTAGAAGAGCGAGAATATCTAATAAAAAAATCAAACGATACTAGAATGAAAACATATGGAGATAAAGTATATCTACGTGGACTTATAGAATTTACAAATTATTGTAAAAAAGACTGTCTTTATTGTGGAATAAGATGTAGCAATAAAAATGCTGATAGATATCGATTAACAATGGATGATATTTTAGAATGTGTAGAAATGGGGGATAACCTAGGATATAAAACCTATGTTCTTCAAGGAGGGGAAGACCCTTTCTTTTCTGATGATAAAATGGTAGAAATTATTACCATGATAAAAGATAAATATCCAAAAAATGCTATAACACTATCTTTAGGAGAAAGAAGTTATAAATCTTATAAAAAAATGTTTGACGCTGGCGCTGATAGATATCTTCTTAGACATGAAACAGCAAACAAACAACTATATTCTGAATTGCATCCTGGAGAAATATTTGACTCTAGAAAAAAATGTTTAGAAAATTTACGAGAAATAGGTTTTCAAATAGGTGCTGGATTTATGGTTGGTCTGCCTAATCAAACCAATGAACATCTTGCTGAAGATCTTAGATTTGTTAAAGATCTTCATCCTCATATGTGCGGAATTGGTCCTTTTATTCCTCACACTGACACACCTTTAAAAGAATATACTGGTGGGACAGTCGAAAAAACAGTAACTATGATGGCGTTGGTTCGTCTTCTTCTACCCGATGTCCTTCTTCCTTCTACAACAGCTTTAGGAAGCATTGATCCTACAGGACGAGAAAAGGGTATACAAGCAGGAGGAAATGTGGTTATGCCAAACCTCTCCCCTACTAGGGTTCGTGAAAAATATTCTTTATATGATGGAAAAATCTGTACAGGAGACGAAGCGGCAGAATGCCGTGTTTGTATAGAGCGTCGTATTAATAAATCTGGATTTTCTGTAGAGGTTACACGTGGTGATAATATTTCATGGGCTAAAGAAAATATAAATAAGATTAACTAATACTATATTAAATATAGGAGACTTAAAGATGATTATTGATGATAAAATTATATATGATTTGCTAGAAAATTCTAAAAACACAACGAAATTAGATATCCAAAAAATTATAGAAAAAGCAAAAACGAAGGTGGGTCTATCTCCTCAAGATATCGCTATTCTCCTTCAGGTAGATGATAAAGAACAGATGGAAGAAATATATAAAATAGCTGGAGATATAAAATCTTCTATATATGGAAAAAGAATTGTTATGTTTGCTCCTTTATATGTTAGTAATTATTGTGTAAATAACTGTGTTTATTGTGGATATAAACGTGATAATATCTTTAATAGAAGAAAACTTACACAAGAAGAAATCAAAAAAGAAGTTCAAGTTTTGGAAAAAATGGGTCATAAACGTCTAGCTTTAGAACTAGGAGAAGATCCAGTAAATACCCCTTTAGAATATACTATAGAATGTCTTAAAACTATATATGAGACACAAGATAATCAAAACGGATCTATCCGACGTATAAATGTAAATATTGCGGCAACATCTGTAGAAAATTATAAAAAATTAAAACAAGCACAGATAGGAACATATATTCTCTTCCAAGAAACATATCATAGAGAAACTTATGAAGTTATGCACCCAAAATCTCTTAAAGGAGATTATGAGCATCACCTAAATGCTTTTGATCGCGCTATGGAAGCGGGGATAGACGATGTTGGAGCTGGTGTTTTATTTGGATTATACGATCCAAAATTTGAAGTTTTAGCTTTAATGTTGCATAACCAACATCTAGAAGATAAATACGGTGTCGGTTTTCACACAATATCCCTTCCTAGACTAAAACCAGCAGAAGGTGTTTCTTTTGAAGACTATAAACATATTATATCTGATAGTGATTTTAAAAAAATTATAGCTATTATACGTATTGCTGTTCCATATACTGGAATGATACTTTCTACTAGAGAGTCTAAAGAGATGAGAAAAGAAGCTCTTCTTTATGGTATTAGCCAACTTTCCGCTGGCTCTAGCACTGGTGTTGGAGGATATCAAAAGATAGAAAAAGATGAAGAGCAAGTAAAACAATTTGAAACATCAGATGAGAGAAGCCCTCTAGAAGTTATGAAATCTCTTCTAAAAGATGGCTATATACCAAGTTATTGTACAGCCTGTTATAGAAAAGGTCGAACTGGAGATCGGTTTATGGCCCTAGCTAAAGCTGGCACAATTCAATATGTATGCACCCCAAATGCTCTCATGACCCTTAAAGAATATGCTCTTGACTATGGGGATAAAGAGTTTATATCACTTGCAAATAAAATGATAGAATCAGAAATAGAGACTATAGACCGTGATGATATAAAAAAATTAACAATAAAAAACCTTAATGAATTAGAGGCTGGAAAAAGAGACCTATATTTATAAAAAGGAGAAATATTATGGAGAATACACCTAGAGGATCAAAACCTCACATAGGTCTCTTTGGAAATACAAATAGTGGAAAATCTTCTATTTTTAATGCTATTATAGGTCAGGACCTTTCCATAACTTCGCCCATAAATGGTTCGACTTCTGACCCTGTAAAAAAATCTATGGAGCTTCTTCCTTTTGGACCAGTTTTATTTATAGACACCGCTGGATTTTCGGATACTACAAACCTTGGAGATAAAAGGATAGATAAAACTATAGAAATAATATCCACAATAGATTTAGCGTTATATATTATGGATTCTTCTGATCTTAAATTTCAAAATTTTCACATATTTATATCAAAAATTAAAGAATTTAATACTAATTATATTTTAATCTTTAATAAAATTGATAAAATTTCTGATATTCAATTAAACTACTTAAAAGATAAATATCCAAACGCTATTTTTATATCTTCTGAAGATAAACATAATATTATAGCTTTACAAGAAGAAATAATAATCAAATTAGAAGATAATTATCAAGATCCATCTATATTATGTGATATTATCCCCTCTGGTGGAAATATAATATTAGTCGTTCCTATAGATTCGGAAACACCAAAAGGAAGAATAATCCTTCCTCAAGTTCAAGTTATACGTGATGCTTTAGATAATAATATAAACTCATATATAGTTAGGGATACCCAACTAGAATCCGCTCTATCTAATCTAAATAATATAGACCTTGTTATAACAGATTCTCAGATCTTTAAACGGGTTGCTGAGATAGTTCCTTCTAAAATAAAACTAACATCTTTTTCTATTCTTTTTGCTAGACAAAAGGGTGATATATCCGCCTTTATAAAAGGGGTAAAAACTATAAAAACTCTTAAGACTGGTGATAATATATTGATGTTAGAAAGCTGTACACATAATATCTCTCATGAAGATATTGGTAGGTATAAAATACCTTCTGCTTTAAATAAATTTATAGGCGGAACACTTAATTTTGATTATAAAATTGGTTATGATTTTCCAAAAGATGATATAGATAAATATAAACTCGTTATACATTGCGGTGGATGTATGATAAATAGGAAAACACTTATAAATAGAATAAATATCTGTAAAAAGCAAAATATACCTATTACAAATTATGGTATTACTCTTGCTTTTTTATCTGGGATTCTGGATAGAGCTGTTATATAAAAAACAAGGTGTATTTTTATACACCTTGTTTTTTATTTTAAAGTAAAATCTTCTGTTTTTAAACTTAAATTAATATTATAAAATGGATCTCCTTTTTTCAACTTATCGTCCCATCGTTGATAAAAATTATTAACTTCTCCCTCAAACCTCTTCTGTTTAGCACCATTATCATTATCAAGTCCCCTACTTTTAGATTCATAATGATATGCTTCTACATACGGACTAAATATAACCTTTTTTCCATGTTTAACAGATTGTAAACAAAGATCAACATCATTAAACGCAACTTTAAATTTCTCTTCATCCAATTTTCCAACATCCTCAAAAACTTTTCTATCAATCATAAGCAAAGCTGCAGTAACGGCAGAAAGTTCTTGTGTTAAGCATAATCTTTTAAAATATCCCGTTTCATATCTTCCAATATTTTTATGGGAATGTCCAGCAACTCCATTTATCCCTATTATAACTCCCGCATGTTGTATAGTTTCATCTGGATAATATAGCTTTGCTCCACATATTCCTATGTCTTGTTTCTGTACATACATTAGCATTTCTTCTATCCAGCTTTTTGACAAAATTTCTATATCATTATTTAATAAAATTATATATTCTCCCGTTATATATTCATAACCGTAATTATTTATTTTAGAATAATTAAATTCGCCTTCATAATATACAACTTTGATTTTTGGATGGTTTTCTATCTCTTTATAATATTCAAAAGTTTCTTTTTTTTCACTATTATTTTCTACAACTATTATTTCATAATTACTATAGGTCGATAGAGTTAACACAGAATGAATACACTTTTTTAAATCATCCATAAAATCTTTAGTGGGAATTATTATTGATACAAGAGGATTATCTTTAATATCATATACCACTCTATATCCTGGGCATTGTTCTATTTTTATAACTTCACCAGATATTCCAGATCTTTTAAGATGATCTTTAACTATATCCATACAACCTTTTAGAACACAATCATATAATTTTTCATCACTATAATATTTACAAGATCTATTTGAGTATAATATTCTAGAAATATGACCAACATTATTTGACAGTTCTATTAATTTAAATAAAATATCATATCTTTCTAATCCATTATATCCACTTTTATACCCACCTAGTTTATCTAATAATGATTTTTTAAATAGATATGTTTCTCCTATATAATTAAAGCTTCTTAATGTCTCTAAAGAAAAATCTTGTTTATAATGTTTTTTTATCCCTCTATTACCATTAATATTTATTATTTTTTCATCACTATACAATATATCACATTTTTTTTCATCAATTTCTTTTAAAAAATGAAAAACAAAATCTTCTTTTAAACATATTTGACTATCTAAAATTGTTACATAATCGTTAGAGGATTTCTTTAAAAGCTTTTCTACACAATCACTATAACTAGTCTCTTTATCTAGATAGTTTATCTTCATTTTTAAATCATAATTGGTATTTATTTTATATTTGTCATCTGATATTATACCTAAAATAATCTCGCTTGTATCTATAGTTTGTTTTTTTATAGATAATATTAATTTTTCTAGCTGACTATCTTTATAATCATTTTGATTAACTATTATTATTATAGATAGTTTATCAGTAAATTTTTTTATGTATTTATCATACTCGATTTTTTCTACAACTATATTAGATTTTTTTCTAAATATACGAGTTTTTAATTTATCTACAACCTTTTTTAGCGTTAATAAAACTCCATTATTTTTTAAAGATATTTTAAATTTGTTTAGATAAATTTTTATCTTCATATACAATCTCCTCTATTGAAACACAAAAGTAAATATACAATTACACTATATATTATATTTTGTATATCTTTAAATTTACAAAAATTAAAACCGATAAACTTTATGAATATTTGATAATAAACCAATGCTTAATTATACATTATTTTGTAATGCTTTTAAATACTATTATCAAATATATTTTTTATAAAGGGGTTTATTTAAATGATAAATAATAATAAAGATAATACAAATATAGCTCAAGAGATTCTTGATAAAAAAAAGTCTATAAAAAAGAGGATTCTAATAAATGCAACTTCTATGGTTGTTCTTATCGCTATACTTTCTACAACAACTTTTGCATGGTTCTCTAGTAAAGATACTATAAGTGATAACAAATTTTCTTCTGGATCTCTACGTGTACAATTTGAAGAGAGTAAATCTTTTAATATAGACAATATCGTTCCAACCACTGATGCTGGAAAAAACACTTCAAAATTATTAACTATAAAAAATGTAGGGTCTATGCCTGCCAACTACTCTATAGAATTTGTTAAATCAGCTTTTGATGATGTTGAAGATGGTCATGACGATTGTGATAACAGACTAGAAACAGATCTTCTGTTAAACTATTATGATGGAAAAAATCTAATAACAGGAACTTTTGTAGAAGTTGCAGAAGCTCTTAAAACAGGATATATCATCCTTCCTGAAGAAGAAAAAACTATTACTTTAACTCCTTGGTTAGATAAAAATTCATCTGATACTGCTCAAGGTCTTCATTTTCATAGTGATATAAGCGTTATTGCTAATCAAATTGTTGAAGAAGCGCCAGTAGAGTAGAATAATTATATATAGTATTTATTTAGCAATCATGGGAGTTAAGATTTATTATGTTGAAAAATAAAAAGGTTATATCATTTATATCATTATCTTCAATAATATTTACTATAATCTCTTTTGTTTTTATTACTGGATATATATATTTTAACATCAGCTTTAATGTTGTTATTACGGGAAGTATGGAGCCTGATATGCCAGTTGGTTCTGCTATATTTGTTAAAAAGAATATAGCTACCAATCTACTTGAAGATGGCGATATTATACTATTTAACTACAAAAATAATAATATAATCCATAGAATAGTAGATATTTATACTAAGGACGATAGTTTATACTTTAAAACAAAAGGGGATAATAATGAATTTATAGATGATTTTGATACTAACCAAAAAGATATTATAGGAAAGCATCTTATAACTATTCCTATTATTGGATATATTTTAAGCAGTATTCGTAATAATAGCATATTTTTATTTTTATTTTTTGGTTTTGTCTTCATATATTGTATATTTTCTATTAGATCCATCCTAAAAGATATCGATGAATACAGCACTTTATCGGCTACATATGATGCACTATATGGATAATTATAACTCTCTTGATATTATAAAATTATCTTGTAGACTATTCTCTATTATGATACAATTATTTAAAAATTATAATATGGGAGTTTTCTTATGAGTCTATCTTATATTGTTATAACCGCTATTTATCTAACCCTTTCTGTTTCTGGACTTGTTCTTTTTAAACTTGGATCAGAAAAAGGTCTTGAACTTGCTTTAAATAGCGGAAATATACAGATTGATATAAATATTTTTTGTATACTTGGTCTTAGCTTTTATGTAATTAGTTTTCTGTTATATATGTTTTTAATTAGCCGATTAAACCTTAGTTATATTGCACCTATTGCCAATGGCCTTTCTTATATTCTTACATTTGTTGCCTCTATATATATTTTTAAAGAACATATTTCTATTAATAATTACATAGGTGCTCTATTAATTTTAATTGGCGTTATTCTTATTAATATAAAAAAATAATAGATAAAATAAAAAACAGATACTATTTAATGTCTGTTTTTTTATTTTATCTATTATTATATAAATCTATACTTAAAAGCCGATAATAATATTAAATATTTAAGGAGGTAAAATATATGAAAAAAAATAAAAAGTGGGAATGGTCAGAATCATCGTCTACTCCTGCAAACCCTTACGCTTCCCACCAACCTCAACCTGCAAACCCTTATGCTTCCCACCAACCTCAACCTGCAAATCCTTATGCTTCCCACCAACCTCAACCTACAAACCCTTACGCTTCCCATCAACCTCAACCTGCAAACCCTTACGCTTCCCACCAACCTCAACCTGCAAACCCTTATGCTTCCCACCAACCTCAACCTGCAAACCCTTACGCTTCCCACCAACCTCAGCCTTTACCTGAACCTATATCTTCTTCATGTGATACTGATACTACAAGCTTGTTTGATACGCTAGTCTTCGATACCCATTCTGCTAATGATTCTTCATCAAACCTATCTCCTGATTCTCCAAATTCACCTTCAATAAAAGATAAATCCCCTTCTTCCACAATCTCAAAATTATTTTCTAGTGTTTTTCTTCCTTCAAATTATCATATTTCTCATCCTGGAAGTGTTGGAGTTTGGAATCCAGGCGAAGATTTTGATAGAGAACAAAAAGAAAAAGAAGAACAAAAACAACGTCATCTAGAACAAGAAAGAATTAAACCCGAGATACTTAAAATGTTTCAAAATGAACTCTATGTAAAACAACAAGCTGGATTACCCATAACCTCTTTAAGCGTAGAAGAGGACAGGTGTATGTCCACAGAATCTACTACAGATTATGAAAACTATTCTGATTGGATCGAAAAATCTACTAAATTTTAAAAAAGCAACCATAATTAAATAATTATGGTTGCTTTTTTAAATACTTTTTTAGAATGCTTTTTTAGAATGCTTTTTTTAAAATTTCTCTGATTATTGGAGTCGTAACATCACCTGTTTCGGATAGATTATCTCTTTTATGTGATATAAGATTATTACATATTTTTTCTATAGCTTCTTCTTCTATCCCATAATCACTCAACTTTGTCTTTAAACCTAAACTATTAAAAAATTCTCTAGTTGCTTTTATAATTTCATCTATATTACCTGTCTTTATACCAAACACTCTTTCTCCATATTGAACTATCTTTTCACCTTTTTCTTTTCTTCTGATATCCATTACAGCTGGAAGGATTATAGCTAATGTTTGACCATGATCAACACCATATAAAGCTGTTACTTCATGTCCTATTGCATGGGTCATCCAATCTTGCGGAACACCTTTTCCTATTAGTCCATTTAAAGCCAGCGTAGAAGACCATACTAAATTTGATCTTGCCTCATAGTCGGTTGGATTATTTAAAGTTTTATCTGCTATATCTTTTAAAGCTAATAATATACCTTCTGCCATTCTATCCTGAACTATCCCTCCTACTGGATAGGTTAAATACTGTTCTGTTACATGCACAAAACTGTCTACTATACCGTTTGCTATTTGTTTTTTTGGTAAAGTATATGTAATTTCGGGATCTAATATAGAAAATTTTGGATAGGACAAAATATGTTTAACAGGAAACTTTCCGTCTCCATAGCTTATAACTGCTCCACAATTCATCTCAGAACCTGTGGCTGGAAGTGTCAAAACCATTCCCATATCTATAACACTTTCTACTTCATATTCTCCCTTTAACAAATCGGTTTTATCTTTTCCTTTATAGTTTGCCGCTAAATTTATAAACTTCGTTCCGTCCATTACAGAACCACCGCCAACACCTAATATAAATGTTATATCTTCTTTTTCTACAACTTCTACAGCTTTCATCAAAGTTTCATATCTTGGATTTGGCTCTACTCCCTCAAATTCAAATATTTTTCTTCCTTCTAAAGCAGATTTAACCTTATCTAATGTTCCGTATTTTTTAACACTGCCTTTTCCATAAACTATTAACACTTTTGCTTTTTTACCCACTAATAAATCTAACTCTTTTATTGTGTTTTTTCCAAAAATTATTTTGGTTGGATTATAAAATTCAAAATTTAACATAATACCATCTCCTATAATTTTAATAATAACCATAAATCTTTTAATACATATTATATTTTAATTATACTTTATTCTACAAAATTATCAATAATAACATGTTATATATATATATCATACTATTATTAATAATTTTGTAGAATAAGGAAGTGTCAATAATGTCTCCTTTACCTTTAATAGCTTTAGCTAAAATTGCAACTCCCTTTATTGTAAGAACAGCCCTTCCGTATATTTCAAGGGTCGCAATTCCAGCGGTAGCTAGAAATGTAAATAAAATCGCACCAGTAATAGAAAAAAACGTAGTTCAACTAGTAACCAAGGGGAAAGATGCAATGGTTACTGCTACTAATCTTGCGAAAAATAATATCTCTGCCGTTTCTGCACATGCAAGAAATCAAGGCAATGCTATTCTATCTACTGTAAAATCATCTGCCCAATCTAATTTAGATAAAGTCGCAATGGGAGCAAGACTTGCTAAAGATGCAGCAATAAACGCTACGTCAAAACAAATAGTTGGAGCTGGTGTGAAAGGATATGGCGTATTTACTACATTTTCAATATTATCTGGAAACCAGTTATCTGAAGGTGAAAAAATATTAAAAGACCGTCTAAGCGCTGTAGGTAGAGAAACTGATAAGCTGAAAGATGCTTTTGAAGAAAATAGATTAGTTGAATATCTATCTTCTGTACCAGATAGAATAGGAGAAACAGATGCAGAAGATGTTAAAAATATGCTGCAAAATAACGCAACTTTATTAGATATCGCTTCAATTATACCTATCAGATATATGCCCTATAACATAACAATGACCGCTGCATCCATTTTAAACTGCAATGCCCTTGCTGCAAGTAAATTTTATACAGGTGAATTAACTCCAGCAGGATTGGCTAAAGAAGTTGCTGTTTGTGTGGGCGAACCTTTAGCAGTTAATAAGGCTACCACATTTAGCTCATCTGCTACACAATAAAAATATGAAACTAAATTAATTTATTTTGAATATTAATCATAATTATAAAAAAACCTCTTAATAATTTGACATTATTAAGAGGTTTGTTTTATAATTAATATCCAAAAGAAATTAATTTAATAATATTATTATCCATGGCAAATTTTTAGTCGTGGTTTTTTTCATGTATAAATACAATACTAATAATATATCGTTTCTTTTATTATTTATACCAGATTATTTAGGAGGAAGTTTATAATGGGATTATTGGAAGTTTCAAATTTATCGCATTCTTTTGGCGATAAAATTTTATATAAAAATGCAGGGTTTACACTTTTTAAAGGAGAGCATCTTGGACTGGTTGGACAAAATGGAACAGGAAAAACCACTCTTTTGAACACTCTTATAGGAGAGACCGTTCCTGACTCTGGAGATATTAAATGGCAAAAAAATATTAAAATTGGATATCTAGACCAACACGCAAAGATAGATAAAAATATAACTATTTTTGATTATCTAAAAACAGCTTTTAAAGATTTATACGAAATTGAATCCGAGTTAAATAAAATTTATGACAATATGCCTAATGACAGCAGTGAAGATGCTTTAAATAAAGCTTCTGATTATCAAAATATGCTGGTTAGTAGCCAATTTTATGAAATCGACTATACTATTTTAAAAATTGCTGACGGACTTGGTATAACAGCTTTTGGAGTTGATAATCAACTTTCCACATTAAGTGGTGGACAACGTGCAAAAGTTATTCTGGCTAAAATATTATTAGAAAATTCTAATATATTACTATTAGATGAACCTACAAACTTTTTGGATACAGAACATGTTGAATGGCTTGTAAATTATCTAAAAGCCTTCGAAGGTGCTTTTATTGTTATCTCTCATGATTTTGATTTTCTTGATAAAATCACAACATGTATCTTAGATATAGAATTCAAAAATATAAAAAAATATACTGGAAATTTTTCTAAATTTATAGAATTAAAAGATATAAAAAAAGAAAGTTATATTCGCCAATTTGAATCTCAACAAGGTCAAATAAAAAAACATGAAGAATATATATCTAAAAATAAAGCCAGGGCATCTACTGCAAAAATGGCAAAAAGTAGGCAAAAGGCTTTAAATAAAATTGACGTTATGGCCCCTCCTGAATCTGCTCCAAAGCCTAATTTTAAATTTACATCTCTTCCTATATCAAACCAAAAATCTTTAGTTATAGAAAATCTAGAAATTGGATATGATAGACCTCTTCTACCAAAACTAAATTTTGATTTAAACTCTGGAGAAAAAGTAGTTATAACTGGATTTAATGGTATCGGAAAATCTACTCTGCTTAAAACTTTAACAAATAATATTCCTAAAATATCAGGAGATTTTGCATTTCCTGATAATATTGAAATTGGATATTCTGAACAAGATTTAAATTGGAATGATAAAATGCTAAATGCATTAAAAATAGTTTCCGCCGCTTTTCCCGATTTATCTGATAGAGATATTAGGAAATATCTTGCTCAATGTGGTGTCAAGGCTAAAAATGTTATGCAACCTATATCAACTCTAAGTGGTGGTGAACAATCTAAGGTTAAAATTTGTATGCTTATGATGAAAAAATCTAATTTTTTAATTTTAGATGAACCTACCAACCATATAGATGCAGATTCTAAAGAAGTTTTAAAAAGAGAACTTTTAAGTTGGAAAGGTAATTTAATTTTAGTTTCACATGAACCCGCTTTTTATGAAGGATTAGTTGATCGAATTGTGAATATAAATGATTTTGACAAATCATAAACCTATTAAATAAAACAAGACCATCATTGTTATGATAGTCTTGTTTTATTTTTATAACATCTACTCTATTTAATAATATTTTTTATTCTCCCCACCTGTCTATCCTCTAACATAACTTTGATTCCATGGGGGTGATTGCTACTTTTAGTTAATATTTTTGAAACGATCCCCCTTGTAAGTTTTCCGCTTCGTTGATCTAATTTTAAAACTATATCTACAGTTTTTCCTATAGAAACATCTAATCTATTTTTACCATCCATATTTTATCCCCTATTTTTAAAATTTAATTTATTAATATAATCTATTATATATCAAATAAAAAATAAATTATATTATTATAACAATATTACCTTTACAGACATAGTATTATATTGTATACTAATAATATGGAGGATAATTAATGTGTAAAAAAAATATCTCATCCGACCTTCTAAGAGGTCATGTTGATACTATGATACTAAGACTTCTGTCAGAGGGGGATAAATATGGCTATGAAATAGTTAAATGTATCGCCAAAAATTCTAACTCCGAATATGAGCTAAAAGAAGCAACGATGTATTCTGCTGTCCGTCGCCTTAAAAATGATGACGAAATTGACTGGTACTGGGGCGATGAAACACAAGGTGGTAGACGAAAATATTATAAAATTACCGAAAAAGGAAAAATCACATATATTATTAATAAAAATAATTGGGAATATGCAAAACGTATTCTAGATAAACTATTATAATACTGGGGGAGTATATAATGATAAATGATAATTTAAAAATATATTTAGATAATCTTTTTACACCTTATGGAATTTTTCAAGGAATAGAAGAAATAAAATCAGAACTTTTGTCCGATCTTAACGAACATTACTATGAACTTAAGTCAAGAGGGCTAGATGACGAAACCGCTTTCCAAGAAACTATTAAAACAATTGGAGATATCCAACAGATGGTTGATGAAATTTTAGAAAATAACCAAGACACTTATAGATCACTGCCATATAATTTTAGCGGAACTGATATGAAGAATACAGATTTTCGGCGTGTAAAAGCGCATAACGCTAAATTTAACGCAAGTAATATGAAAAATTGTGATTTTACTGGGGCAGATTTAACAGGTAGTAATTTTCACGCAAGCGATTTATCCAATGCTATTTTTGATAATACAAATCTTACGGGTGTAAAAATGTCTGCAGTTTCTCTAAATAAGTCTAGCTTTGTAAATACTATTCTAACCAATACTAATATGAGCACTTCAGAATTTAAGGAAGCAAAATTTATTGGTTCCAAATTTATTAATTCTATTATGCATATGACTCAGTTAAAAAAAACTATATTTGATTCATGTGCTTTTACTAATGTAGACTTTAAATATTCCGACTTACGCGGCATATGTTTTGATGGACAAATTTTTAATTCTGTTAAATTTGACAAAGTAATTTTAGCAGATGCAACTTTTAAAGGGGCTATACTAAAAGGATGTTCATTTGAATGTGGATTTTCTTTATCAAAAAAATATTATAGAGATAAGCAAAAAATTAATTTTGATGGAGCTTTTATGGATAAACTAACCTATCTATATTTAAAAAGTTATGGCTCTGATCTATCCAAGGTTACTATTATTTAATAGATATAATAATAGTATTTATATAAAAAAGAAAAGCCAAGATATAGATATTAAAATATCTATATCTTGGCTTAATTATGCTATTTATTATTTAATACTCTCAACGATAAATCCACTATACCCTTTGCTTTTTAAATCATTTACCAACGCTTCTGCATTTGCTCTATTGCTAAATGCTCCAACCTGAACCTTATACAACTTTCCTTCTTCTGGAGGAGTAGGAGGGGTAGGTGGAGTTGGATCTATATAAGATTTACCCAAAGTTTTTAATATACCTTTTGATATTGCTAAAGCATAACCATCTATTTTACTATCAAATAATTGATTATCTTCAGAATTAGTTATAAAACCTAACTCAACTAGACAAGCTGGCATATTAGTCTCTCTAGTTATATGATAATCCCCTAGCTTAACTCCTCTATTAGCCGAAACTCCTTCTGATAAGATTCCTTCCAATATATTTGCCGCTAGAGCATTAGTAGTAGCATCGTTTACTCCTTTTTGAGTCCAAATTTCTACACCTTTTGCTTGTCCACTACTAAATGAATTTCTATGTAATGAAACGCATAAATCAACTTTTTGATCATTAGCAAGATTACTTCTTGCTTGTAGAGAAACTGTTTTATCTACATCTCTAGGAACCACTATTCCTATTCCCTGCTGCTGTAGAATGGATATAACTTTCATACCTATTCTAAGATTATCATCTTTTTCTTGTCTATTTCCAGAAACCGCTCCTGGATCTGTTCCACCATGACCCATATCAATACATACTTTTTTATTCATAAATTCTCTCCTTTAATTTTTTATATTAGTTTATAATAATACAGAATATTTATTATTACTAATCAATACTTATTAAAATATTACTAGAAATATAGTATAAAATAATAATTTAATATTACTTTATACTATTATTCGAATTATACATAAAAGTTGTTATTTTATATACATCTAATAAATATATTATTTATTTTTTATATACACATAGTTAAATAAGATATATTAATTAAATTGACAATATAATAGTAATCATTTAAGATTTTTATTATATCGATATCATAAAAATGAGTGAACTAATGAAAAATATTATTAATAAAAAAGACTGGTGGAAAGATGAAGTTATTTATCAAATTTTTTTTGGTACTTCCGCAGAACAAATTCCACAATATATTATAATTCTAATGGATGTTTTAGCAGATACAGTATTTGATTTTTTTACCTTCTTTAATTTGCTGGTCAGCATTTAAAAAATTTGGCGGAACTCCAATTATTGGATCAATGTTGGTTTCTCCCATGATTCCAAATGCATAGTCCCAGATATTAATAGCGGTGCAAACCCTATAATTGCTTTTGGATTTATAACCATAGTTGGATATCAAGGAAGTGTATTAACATTTATCTTAACATATTTCTTTGCTGTTCCAAACGAGCTAATGGATGAAAAAGTTGAATAATATACCACATCTTACTAATCTTAAAGATATAAAAGATATTATTTTATATCTTATTTTTTAATCCACTAATAAACTCATCTATATGTCTAAAATTTGTTAAATAGTTACTAATAGCCACTCTAATATATGTCTTTTTTTCAAGTTCAGCAGTTGTTACATACGCTATATCTTCCTGGATTAATATTTCACATAGTTTTTCAACCTGATTATTTTTATAATTTTTAGGTCTAAAAAGTAAAATTGGTAATTCACTACCGCAGATTAAATCCATACCCAATTCTTGAAGTTTTCCACTAAGATATCTAGCGACACTTATCATATTATTTACAACACTAGTATATCTCTCTGATCCATAATATTTAAAGGATAAATATAACCCTAAGGTCCTCCATGAACGTGTTCCATTAAAGCTCATCTGAAAATTATCATGTTTATCATCCTCCATCCAATAAGACGAATTTGTTCCATAAAGTTCTTTAAGAAGATCACTATTTTTTACTAAGAGAGACCCCACCCCATAGCTCATAAAAAACCATTTGCTAGGATCAACAGTTATAGAATCTGCTAATTTTAATGATCCATACTTATTAGATAAAATTTTTCCATAAACCCCGCCTGATGCAGCATCAAGATGAAACCAAGTTCCATATTTATCAGAAATATCTCTAATTCCCTGCAAATCATCTATTGCTCCAATTGTTGTAGTTCCGTATGTACCTATTATACCAATAGGTATATACCCCTTGATTAGATCCATTTCAATGGTATCTTTAAGCAATTTTAAATCCATTTGATAATCTCGATTAGATTCTATTTTTCGCTGATTTTTCTGTGAAACTCCTAATAGTTTAAGACTTTTAGATATAGACATATGGGCATTTTCACAATAATAATAGTTAAATTTAGAAACTTTATCTATCTCTTTTCCATATTTTTTATATCCATTATTTCTCGCTAAATCTATTCCCATTAAGTTCGCGGCTGACCCTCCACTGGTTATAATACCACTGGGGGTTTTGCTTTTTGTTTGATAATATTCAATAAATTCGCATAACCATTTTATACTACAACTTTCTATTTCGGTAGCAGTAGGACCAGCTCTCCAAGCACCAGATGTTTGATTATCGATATTAGAAATAAAATCTCCTAAAATTGATATTGGCGTTGGACGAGGTGTAATATATCCAAAGTAGTAAGGACTTAAAACATTACACTTTCCCTCTCCTATCATTTCTATAGATTCAGAAATTATTTTTTCTGCGCTAGAACCATTTTTAGGAAAATCTATATCAAATTTTTTTGAATCTTGTATAATCTGGGAAGTAAATAGTCGTCTATCTTCACAGCTGTATGCATCGATAAAATAGTCAATTATTTTATAACCAATCTCCCTCAGTTCCTCTGTTTCATTTAACTTCATTTATAATCATCCCCTTTAGACTTAACAATATAATTATCATATAAATATTATAAAACCAAATAAAAGTAATCTTGTTTTATAAACCTTATTTATTAACTAATCAATCTCAACCTTAATTGTATCTTGAATCAAGCTGTGTCCTTTAAATAGCTCTATAATATGATTACCTTGAAGATAGTAGTAGCATAAATGAGGTTGGGATGAAAATGGGGGAGCAACAACACGATCTCCTTTTTTAGATAATATCCTAAGCTCTTTCATATCTGGTATAGAAATAGTGCTTAAACCATCAATATTTTTAATAATTCCTGATTTTCCAAAAATAATACCACCATACAATATAGCCACATCATCTTTAAGTTTAATATTAACAGGATTAATACTCTCTAACATTAATTTAGCAACCATTAAAATAATATCAATATTATATAACTCTTTAATTGCTCTAATCGTATATGCACCTCCTGGTCGAAGACCCATATCTATTAATTTAGGGTTATCTCCTTTATATCGTATTTCAATATGAGCGATTCCATTTATAATTTGCATCGCCTCTACTGCTCGTCTTGAAAGATCAAAAATATCTTTTTGTTGAATATCATTAAGGGTAGAAGGATAAAATGACATGCTTTCAGGAAAAAACGGCCCTTTTGTATCTGCTTTTTCAAATATTCCAAGATAGGTCACCTTCCCGTCACAAACTAAAACATCTAGATTAACTTCTTTTCCATCACAAAATTCTTGAGCAATAACTTTAACAGAATCTTTGCCATAGCAAAAACGATTTCTATCTACCTCCGAATTTAAACTTTCTGTTTCCAAATATTCAAATATTTCTTCTGTGTATTTTAAATATTCTTCCTCGTTATTAACGATAATAACAGCTTGACTATTCATAGAATCCACAATTTTAAGAATAATCTTATCTCCTAGTAATTGCTGTAAATATTTATATGGAGTGTGTATATATATAGGTATACTTTCTGGAGTTGATATAAAAGATGACTGCATAATTAACTTAAGAAAATATTTATTTCTACTTGCTATTGAACTAGTTAAACTATAAAAAGGTAGTCCTAATTCTAATGAAACCAATGAGCTCATTATAATCCCACCCTCATACAATGGCAAAAAACATTTAAGGTCAACTAGTTTAGAAATTTCTATAATTTTTCTAACAGTCTCATCTCCTCCATCAAAATTAATAGGGTATACCTTTACATTATAAAATTTTTTATATTTCTCAATCAATACCATTCCATCTTTAATCGGTACAAATAGATGTAGATAATAATCTTTTAATGAAATAACTATATCATCATTTGGATAGGCATGAATAATTCCTAAATTCATATTAAAACTTCCCCGTTCTTAAATTTTTAATATTTGATATAATTCTTTCTATTCCAGTCGCTAACCTATACTGTCTGTCTGGCATCCCATCAATTATCATATTATCTACATGCAATTTTCCTTTATCGGTTAAATTAAAAAAATTATCCTTATAATAAACTAAGCCTTTTTTCTCCCATCTGCTAATAATTTTATTAAATCTATCATTCTTTATAAATTCACTATGAATATGAAAATACTTAGGAGAAAAAATAAAATTACGCTCAATACTATCACATTTTTCACTTATTTTTTCTATAGGAAGTTTATCTTGATCTATTAATTTAATATATTCCTCAATTTCTGATACATTCATATATGACCTACCATCAATATATCCCCTAGACGAAGATCCTAAGCCTATCATATTACTGTTACTATTTGTGGATCCATTACCCCACAAAAGCTGAGCATATTTTGATATACCAACTTTTGAATAAACTTGATCACATACATTTTCATAATGCGCTGATCCAAGATGATGTATAATTTTAGAAATAAAATCAGATTTTTTATTATTAGCATATTTCATCCAGTCTCCTCTTTCAGAAAAAGGAAGTGAATACGGATGAAGCCTATAATAGTCAATACTATCAACATCCAGTTTTATCAATTTCTCAATATCATTTATAAGATGACTTGTTTCATGAAACGGAAGTCCGTACATCATATCCATATTTATTTCACTTGACAAATTGCTTTGCAACTTATAAATCATATTGCTTGCTTCCAATGATGTAAATGGAATATTAAATTTTTTCCTTAAATCATCATCAAAAGTTTGCATACCGAAACTAATTCTATCCACATTTATATCCCTAAGTGTATTAAGAATACTATCTCCAGACAATGTTCTCAGCTCTCCTTCAAACGATATCTCCGCATTATCTATATTAAATTTATCCTGAATACGATCATGAAGTTTTAGTATATCATCTGGATTTAGAACAGATGGAGATCCTCCACCATAATATACAGAAGAAATTTTCGCATCTTTATTAAGTTGTGATACCATATCTATTTCACGGCATAATGCCTCAATATATCTATTTGTTTCAGTTTTACTTTTTATAACCTTTGTATTAAATGGACAAAAAGAGCAATGACTAATACAGTAGGGAATATGTATGTATAGTACATATTCCCTACAATAATCTGGTTTATCTGATTCAAATATTTTATTATCATCAATAAATTTATTATCTTCTAATAGAGGATAAAAATAAATTGTGACTGGGTGTTTATCTTTCATATTCTATTTTCTCCCCCACTATTCCGTGTTTTTCACCCGATGTTCTAATTAAACTAATATTTCTAAAACCCACCGAATTCAACATTTTTTTATACTCATCATATGATCTATGTCTGCCATTAGCCTCAACCATCATGCATAAATCCATCATCGCTGTCTCAAAAGGTTCTATCATATTTTTATTAAATAATTTTTCCATAATAATAATCTTTCCTCCATATTCAAGAGAATTGAAAACTTTTTCCATAAGAAATAAACATTTTTCATCATCCCAATCAGAACATATATATCCTAATGAAAATAAATCCGCCTTAGGGTATTTATCTTTAAAAAAATTTCCTGGATAAAAATATAACCTATCAGCAAGGTTAAACTCTTTTATTTTATTATTAATATAGAATTCAATCTGAGGTAGATCAAATATAAACGCTCTTGTTGCCTTATTATTTAAAAGAGATAATATAGAAAAAATTCCCGACCCTCCTCCTAGATCAACGATTGTATCAACATTATTAAACAAGTAATATTTTATAATTTCCTGCGTATCACCATATCCAATCACCCACATAGCATCTAAAAAAGAAATAATCTTATCTTTATCATCATATAATTCTTTAAATATATCAATGTCTTTATTTTCCCTAATATCACAAATTTCGTCTTCTAAATAATTAAATTGTATTGATGTACTAGATATTAAATGATTCATAAAAGCTGTAAGATTGCTTTCTGAAGATTGGAGATAATATTTTTTATTTTCTTCGGGGGAGAAATACCGTTTATCATTTTTTTTTAGAAGATCCGCTGATGTTGCAGTATTAAGAAACCTCAATAATCTAGATTTTGAAAATTTTGGATAATTCACAATTATCTCTTCTATAGTCATTCCAGTTTTACTTAACGCTATTAAACTAAAAATTTTGCTTTCCAATCCATAATGTAATACTCTTGATAATACAATTCCATACACCGCTGTACTTATATTGCTTGTATTACTTTGAAACTTATCTATATCTACTATATTATCTTCCTCTAAAAGAATATCATATTCCATTTAACATCTCCTTATAAACAAAACAATCTGTAATATGATCGTTAACCATCCCCGTCGCTTGCATAAATGAATAGATAGTAGTAGAGCCAATAAATTTAAATCCCATTTTTTTCAAATCTTTGCTAAGTCTATCAGAAAGTGGAGTTGTAGAAGGTAAATCTTCAATTTTTTCAAATTTTCCAATTATTGGAGTGTTATTTACATAACTCCAAATAAAATTATTAAAACTTCCTTGTTTATCCTTAATATCAAGAAATATTTTAGCGTTATTTATAGCTGAGTTTATTTTAAGACGATTTCTAATTATTCCTTCGTTTAACATAAGTGATTCGATCTTTTTATTGTCATAAAGCACAATTTTACTAGCATCAAACCCATCAAATGCTTTTCTATATGACTCTCTTTTTTTAAGTATGGTTATCCATGATAACCCTGCCTGCATAGTTTCTAATAGTAACATTTCAAATAGTTTACCATCATCATGTACTGGACGCCCCCATTCACTATCATGATAGTTTATATATATATCACTCTCTCCTGTCCATCTGCACCTGATTTTTTCATTCATACTATTTACCCTCAATAATTTATAAAATTTTGATAAATTATCAATTATATTAACCCTTTCCAGTGAAATTTATATTTATCATTGTTGTATAAGGTAACTTAGAAAAATCCACTTCTAATTGACTACGTAGTTGATCCTGTTTATATACAGAATCAAGTTTTGATCCTTCTTTAATTACATAATCAATCTCAATGATAAGTTTTCCGCCAATTTTTGCTAACCGTAAAGTTCTATAATCAAAATTATAGTTGATACTTACTTTTTCTATTTTTTCATCTATTAAGCTTATAATTTCTGGTTTTGGTTTTGCCAATAAAAGTTCTTTTACACAGTCCTTTATAGCCATAAGCGGGATAATACCAAAAATAAGGGAAATTATAACATTTAATATTGGATCTATATATGGCATATAAACAGGCTTGTCAATAATACTTAAGAGCCATGAAAAAATAAATCCCAATAAAATTCCAACACCTACAATACTTTCAAATAGCCATCCTACAACCTCTGCTTCTGCAATAGCTGTGGAATGCTTTTTAGTTAAAGTTTTTAGATAGATATAAGCCCCAATTTTAAATATAGTAGATACAAATCCATAAAATATACCAGTTTTAATTATTATCATATATCCACCATCAAGGATCAACTTTATTGCATAATTAATATTAGTTATACAGATATATATCAAAGCACAATATTGAACAATAGCGACAATCGGTTCAATCGCTTCTTTACCAAATGGATAGTTTACATTATCTTGTTTTTTTATAAATTTTATTGCAATAATCGATGGTATTGTAAATACAGCTCCTAATAAATTTTTAATTCCATCAAAAATAATTAATTTTGATGATGACAAAACACCTGTTATTAAAGCAAAAATTGTAATAGCAATTGAAAAATAAATAGAGCTATCTATAACCCTTTTATTAATCATCTGCACGGTATTTGTACTTTCAGTGGTCATAAATCTTTCAATGCCTCCATAATATTTAATATATATATATTTAATCTTCAATTAGATCAGCAAAAAATAATCCTCTTACATCTTCATCTACACGATCTATAGAAATATCTTTTATAATGTAATCTCTCTCATTATCTGGCAATAATTGATAAACCATAGGTATATAATATGATCTATATTCAGTTTTTAATATAAAAAATTCTCCAATATTCTCTAGATATCCACTCTTTATCCATAGATCAAATATCTCTCTTATATCAGGAAAAATTTTTTCTATTCTATCAATATACCTTTTTTCTATCTTCATCATTTTTGGAAATCCAACTAGTTCTCTTTCATATGCAAAATATTTTCTAGCTTTAGAAATTGGTAACTCATTTTTTTCAATCATAGACATATATTTTTTTATATCTAATACATTTGTATAGCATAGTCCATCAAAAAATGATAGTGAACTTGCTCCCAATCCTAAAATATAATCAGAGGTTTTACCATACATTGCCTCTCCATACTTAAAATGTCTTTTTTTTGCATCTAATACTGGTGAGAAAAATGTATATGATATAGCCTGTTCCCAATCTTTTTGATGAAAATAATCAAAAACACTCTTGGTTAATCCTATAACCTCATCTAATGAGGGTTGCTTATGATTTCCATTAGATTCTATATCATTTAAAAATGAAGGAGAACAAGAGATATATTCTAAAGGATATACCTCTATACTTGTAGTACCAAATTCCATAATTTTTTTTAGATCATCAATAATTTGAACTTCTGATTGGCCAGGAAAACCATAGATAAAATCTAAATTCTGCAAAGAAAAATATTTTTTTGCTATATCAATAGACGTTTGAATTTCTGAAATAGTTGCAGTTAAAGTTAATATCTTCCTATAATATAAATTTAATGTTTGAACACCTAGGCTAATTCGATTTACACCATAATTTTTCATTATAATTGCTTTTTCTTCAGTAAAACTTTTCGCTTCACATTCGACACTCCACTCACAATCTTTAGAAATATGGAAGCTATCACTTATCATACTTAATAATCTTGATAACTGATGATCGGATAAAGTAGTAGGACTTCCTCCCCCAATTGCAATTACATCAAATATTGCATTATTACTAAAAGAAAATTTCTTTATCATTTTTATTTCTTTTTCCAAACAGTCTAAATATTTATCTACAATATTAGAATCATAAATTGTTTTTAAAAATGGACAAAATGAACAAATTGTCTTGCAAAAAGGGATATGAATATATAAAGAGTTAGTTCCATATATATTTACACGGACATTCTCCATATACAATTCTACTTTATCAACATCATTATGTTTATTACTTAAAAAAGGATATACAAAATCCCAAAATTTAATTAATTTATTATCAATAACTTTCATACAAATAATACTCTCTTTCAAGTTACTCTATCTATATAATAGATATAAAATCCTATCAAATATTATTTATCATAGTTTTCACTATAAAATCATAAAAGCATAATTTGGTAATATGATTTGATTATTTAATAAAATCTCGCTCTAATCTCTCTAATAATTCTACATTAATAATAGAATTATCAAATTGATTAAACAAATTTTCTTCTAATATAATTTCTTTATATCCATCAGAATTATAAATTCTGATTATAGGATGTAGATGAACACTGGCATCAGGAACACCTGGATCTCTTTCAATTGCCAATGGATTATTTTTATATTTAATTATATCTCCATATTCCAACGTAACCAATATATCTGTTATAGAAGAATCAACTTGTTTAAACTTATCTTTAAATGCAATCAATGAACAATAACCACAATCTGTTTTGCTTTTATCATCAATAGATATATGAATTCCTAAAAATCCTGGTTGAAGATAAATTCCAGAATTATTATTAAGAAGATCAAATATATAGTCTTTTAAACTAATATTTATAATCGCTTTATTTGTACTTATACCTAAAATTTTAGTAAATAAATTCTCCGCTAAAACAATAGAGTTGTATCTAAATCCATGAATAAATCCGCTTGATGAGTATTGTTTATAATCCAGCCCATGAGTAAGTGCACCTGCAAAATATAAATTATCTATATCTTTAGACATAAACTCTCCATCAATATTTGGCCAAACTTTATTCATCATAGAAACAACTGGACTTATTTTAAATAAATTTGGTATAAATCCAGTTGCATATATAACTTCATCAACTCTAATATCTTCAATTTCATCTTTTGCATGAATATATTTAACTCTAACAATATATCCTTTACTGTCCTTTTTTATTTCCAAAATATCACAATCCAACATAGATGATAAGCTCTTTAATTGATAATTTTCTATACAAACAGAATTTATAAGTCGCGGATTTCCAACATAATGTGTCTGATATGCAAACTGTATTGAGCTAGGGCTACCACATATGATCATATTTGCTTCGTTTATAATATCATTAGCACATTCTAATCCGCTGTTTCCTTTTCCAATAATAAATACAGACTTATCACGATAGTATGATTTTTCACACATTTTTTCATATGATGTAGCTAATTCAAACCCTATTATATCGGGTTTTTTAGGTTTAAATCCAGTTGCTACCACAGCAAATTTAGACTTGTATTCACCTTTTTTTGTCAAAATATGAAATAAGTTTTCATCTTTTCGTAATTCTAGAACATCCTCATTAAAATTAATTGGAATCTTAAATTTTTCAACAATATCCCCTAACATTTTCGGTATAATATTCCTTTTAGGATAAAAATCAGTTGTGTAGTCTCTTGTCTGTATTTCATTATCATCCATTAAAAGGCTATTCCAATCAAACCTTTCACTATACTCAGTTTCTCTCGATTTTCCTGTATATAGTTTATTATTACTAATTAATTTTTTATGTATAGGATATGTATTAAAAAATGATCCAGCAACCGAGTTTTTTTCAATTATAATATATTCTATCTTCTTGGATGATTTTTTTATAAGTTCTTCTAATCGTAGTGCAAGCTGTATCGATGCTGGTCCACATCCCACAATTATCAAATCGTATACTTTATCCATCTAATCGATCTCCTTAAACCTATCTAGTATCTTTTTGGCGTTACTATAAAGTATCTTTTCTATATCTTCATCAGACAATTTCATCTGGCGAAACTCAGCTATATAATTTTTCAGAGAAGATACACCCCCTGGCATATCACTTGCAAATAATATTTTATTTACTACATGATTTATCTCTGGATACATCTCCATTAATATTGAAGGATTTATAAATCCTGTATCCATATATACATTTTTATAGTTAATCATCATATTAAATGATTCTGATGCATACTTTTTATTTCCCCCATGGCTTAAAATAATCACTAGATCTGGAAAAGTTTCTGCTATAATTTTATAATCTAAAGGATTTTGCCAATTTGAAACACTATCAATCTGTGCCGATTCTCCTGTATGAAACATTAGAATATGTTTATTTTTTTCCATACTTCTATATACATCAAAAAGACTTTTGGTTAGTGGATCAAAATTATGATCACTAGGGTATAATTTATAACCACATATTCCTAATTTAATATCATTTTGGTATTTTTCTATAGGACTTATATCAATACTATTAGGGTTTAAACATCCTAGACATACAAGCATATTTTGATACTCTAATGGCGATTTCTCTTTAAAATCACACACAAATTTGGAAGTTATATGGAAATTAGTTCCCGGTCCATCTTCCCCTAAAATTACAGCTTTTTCTACACCAGATTTAACCAAATATTCCATCAAATCACAGGGATTTGAAAACATTTTTTTTACATCAAATTCTCTATCATCATCCTTCATCATAAGCAACTTCTGAATATCTTCTCGTAGATTTGAAAATTCTCCTACATGAACATGAAAATCAATTACTTTTCCATCATACATTATTCTATTCAACTCCCAAATTATTTATATTATAATATTGCATAATCAAATATCTTAAACTTAATTTTTTTTAGATAACAAATATTAACTAGTTTTTATGCTAGTCAATTTTATATGGCTACCTCTATTTAAAAAAACTGACACTGCAGACATAGAGATACTCATGCATATTATAAATCCTAGATTATAAAATTTTAATAAAAATAAAACTGTCATTAAACCAAACTCTATAAACAGGTATAGCATTGATTTTTTTCTATATCTTATTCTTTCAGAATGATCCAACGGCTTATGTTTTGCCTCCGATGGAGCAAGCTTTAGAATGATAGGTAGTGAAAAAATCGATAAAACTATACTTATCATAATCATATATTCTTTTAAAATAAACTTAACCATAATTAAAACTAATACTACAATTCCAATCGATAAAAAATAACAATTACTAGACTTTTCACAGTGATATCCTCCTACATACCCACGTAATAAAGAGAAGGTTATAACAAATATAAAACTTTCCAAAACTAAATTAAATGCTACTCCTAAAATTATTGTAGTTATAATGTTTAAAGAAATTTCTATTCCTAATGAAAGACCATAGACTATTGAATCTTCATCTTCAAATCTACTTATACCTTGTTCAGTAAATTTATTAACCAGTTTTTTAATTTGACTTGTGAACATTAAAATTTACGAAATTTTTTAGCAGATTCAGGCAGTTTTGGTTGATGTGCTATAAAAACACATGTTCTATTCACACTTGATGATGTGACCATCAAAGCCAATGAAATTATATTGCCTCCTAATATGTTAATAAAACTTTTATTTACATTTTTTTTCATAAGTATATTACCTCATCATTTATTTATTTTTATATATATTATATACTAAATGTATTCTCGACTTGTTCCGACAATATGGTATAAATGATTGAATTATATATATAAATGATAAATCCATCATTTATATATACTCATATTTAATTTAATTTTTTATAATAAAAAAGGGATTAACTACCAATCTAGTTGATAGTTAATCCTTTTTTTAAATAATATATCGCTTTTAGCCAATATTTTAATTTTTATATGGAATAATAACTGATACCGAAAAAATTTTATCAGTATGCTTTATTCTTATTTCTCCACCATAATTTTTTAAAGATTTTTCCACATTATCAATCCCCATCCCATGGTTTGTATAAGCTGATTTTGTAGTTTTTAATTTATCTTTTTTAACAATTAAATTTCCATCAAAAGAATTATCAATAAATATAATAAGATTACCTAGATTATAACTTATTCTTAAATCCAACATTTTATTTGAAGATTGCTCTATAGCTGTTATCGCATTATCCAATAAATTTCCCAATATAATAGTAATATCAAATGCCAAAATATTAATTATTTCAGGGATCTTTATATCTAATTTTATATCAACATTTTTATTTAAAATCTTTTGAAGCTTAAAGTTAATAATACTATCAATAACAAAATTATTAGATTTAGAAAGCGAAATATCATCCATTTGAGAAATAACTTTATCTATATATTCTTCTATCTCATCTTTCCTTTTATCTAGATATAATTTATTAAGTATAATCAAATGGTTTTTCATATCATGATTTAGCGATCTTATAGTTTCGGAAGACTGGTTTATAATCGATGCTTGATTTTCATATGCTATATTTTGTTGTATTAACATATCTTTTTCCCTTCTAGCCAATATAGATTCATATATTTTTTCATCAACCACTATCATCGTTATATTTACAATAATTAAAATAAGACCGCCGATAGCCACATTATATAGCGATATACTATTATTACCTAAAGAGCTGAAAAATAAATATAACGTCCCAAACAAAATAACACTAAATGCCAGATAGTAAATTTTGGGTACAGAAAAATTTGATTTTATCGATTTTATATATCTACTTATAAAGCAAGATATAACTACTGTAATAGTTCTGACAAGTACAAGTCCCACAACAGAATTAAACAAACTGCTCGTATGCATTGAAATATCTAAAAACCCAATAGCTATAGATATCAATATCTCAATTACCAATAATATAGAATAAATTAATGAAACAAAAATAATCTTCTTTTGAAACGAACTATTATAGTTTAAAGAGATTAAAAACAAAAATATTAATGTGAAAATGAAAATAATTATAGGTATCCTAGTAATAAAAACTAAAATTGAAGATGATATAAAATAAAAAAAATAGAGAAATAATTGCACTTTCCTACTATAAATATATTCTTTAAAAAAAGCTCCAAAAAGTTTATATACCGAAAATATAAAAATAGGATTTGTCGCAATATAAAAAATTTCATAAGCCGACATTTTTTTCCCTTTCAAAGTCTATAATCATTTCTCTTATCTTTTTAAGATTTCTTTGACTTATAGGAATTTTTATTCCCCCTACAATAAATGCAAATTCTTTAGTAACACGTTCAACTTTTTCAAAATTTATTAAAAATGATCCATGAGGTTTTACAAATATTCTAGGTAATCTCTCCTTAATATTTTCTAGTGTTCCATAGAACTGATCTTCTCCTTTATCTGTAACAATTTTAATCTTTTTCCTTTTACTTTCAAAATATAAAATATTTTTAATACTAATTCTTATTATATCATATCCTTTTTTATACTCGAAAATTTGGTTATAAATTTCTAATAGATGTATAGCAAGATTGATGCATTTTTTCACTTTTTCTTTCTGAATAGGCTTCTTTAAAAAATTAAATGGTTGAATATCAAATAATTCTTGCTCATATCCACCTTTGGAAGTTATAAATATAATTTTACTTATATGATCATCAAACTCTTTTCTAATTTTATTCCCAACTATAATACCCGTTGTACTGCCTAGTTCTATATCTAAAAATATTAAGTCAAATCTATGATCTTCTTTTATAAAATTTATTAAACTTTCACCACTATAAAAAACTTCAATATTAAGTTGAATAATGTTTGATTGTTCATAATCAAGAATTATTCTTTCCAATTCCGAACAAGTATGATTATCATCATCACATATTGCTATATTAATCATTATGACTCCCCTTTATGTCTAATAATATTATTGTTTTTCCACTTCATAAATTTGGTTTATATTAACTAAATATTATATTGTTTTAATAGGTATTTTAATATATACAGTATTTGATTTTTTATATTTTTTAATTTGTTGATCATCATTTAAAAAATTTGGAGTCACTAAAATTATTGGGTTAATATAAAAGATAGTTATTATCTTACTGTCTTTTTATATTTGAAAAGCGAAGAATAAATAGTATTTGCAAAATAAAATGGCGTATTAAAATAGGTGTTACTAAAACAGTAAATATGATATTATTATATCATTACAATCAAGTTAAAACTACGCTTAAATAAATTTGTTTTGATGAAATAATAAAAATAAATTTGCAAAATATTGATAACTATCTACCTCTTACAAATTGTGAATTAAATTTTAAATAAAAAAGATACACCTGTATTGAATATTACAGATGTATCTTTTTTATTTAAAATTTATAATTAATGGTGGAGGCGAGGGGAATTGAACCCCTGTCCGAAAAATATTCCAGATAGCTTTCTACGAGTGTAGTTTATTATTTATTTTCCTATAATATCTCCAATAAACAAGATATACTATAGGTATTCTCTTTATACCTCATAGAGCCAGAGAATTTCTCTATGATGTTCACCACTAAATTTACATAAGCCTATACATCGTGGTTCTATATAGCTTATGAGCCGATAGTTATACTATGCAGCGTATGATAGTTGTTTATTATTGTTAGCGTTTATATTTTTTGCGACTTTTAAAGAGTCTTCGCCCACTCTACTCGCTTACTACCCTTTCCATTCTCCGTCGAAACCTTTACGCCCCCATTATTTAATATCTATTTCTTTCTTTTAATTCCCTCTGTATTGACCTTTTTGCATCCTTCTCCGCTATCGCTTGCCTTTTATCGTGTAATTTTTTTCCCTTACATATCCCTATGCTTAATTTAACTTTAGATCCTTTAAAATATGCACTAACTGGAATCACTGTATAGCCTTCTCTTTTCATTAGTCCATATATATCACTTATCTGTTTTTTATGCATTAACAATCTTCGTACTCTTACTGGATCTTTGTTAAATATATTTCCCTTTTCATATGGACTTATATGCATTCCTAATACATATATCTCTCCATTATTTATATTACACCAGCTGTCTTTTAAATTTAACTTTCCCGCTCTCAAAGATTTAACTTCTGTACCTAATAGCTCTATCCCTACTTCTATCTTCTCTTCTATAAAATAATCATGTGATACTTTTTTGTTTCGTCCTATTAATTTTGTATTTACCATGATTATCTCCTTTTTTTATTATTATATCATTTATATTTGTTGTTTTATACACTATTATAATTTTATTTATATCTCATTTCTATTTTCTAGAGCTTTATACAACGTCAGATCATCTGTATATTCTAACTCTCCTCCAACTGGTATCCCATATGCAATTCTTGTTGTTTTTATCCCCATTGGTTTTATCAATCTAGAAAGATATATAGCCGTCGCTTCTCCTTCTACTGTGGGATTAGTCGCCATTATAACTTCTTCTATCTCTTGTGTTTCTATTCTTTTTAACAAACCTTTTATATAAAGTTTGTCTGGTCCTATTCCATCCATCGGAGATATCAACCCGTGTAAAGCATGATATACGCCCTTATATTCACCTGTTTTTTCAAATGATACTATATCTTTTGGCATCTCCACCAAACAGACTATCTTCCTATCTCTTCCCTCGTCTAGGCAGATTTTACAATATTTTTCTTCTGTTAAATTGTAACAGTTTTCACAATTTTTAACCTTTTGTTTTGCCTCAATCAAAATATTAGCAAACTCTTTTACCCTTCCTTCATCCAACTTTAATATATAATACGATAGTCTTTGAGCAGTTTTCCAACCTATTCCCGGTAGGCTAGCGAACTGCTCTATTAATTTAGTTATTAACAAAGACCCTTTATTCATTAGATAAGTCCTGGAATATTCATTCCACCTGTAACTTTTCCCATCTCTTCATCTATCGTTTCTTCTGCTTTTTTCATCGCCTGATTTACTCCTGATATTATTAAATCTTCTAGCATCTCTATATCTTCTGGATTAACTACCTCTTTTTTTAACTTTATACTTTTCAACTCTTTTTTGCCTGTAACTGTCGCTTCTAACATTCCCCCACCTACACTTACAGAAAATTCCTTATCAGATAAATTTTCTTGTACTTTTTCTATATCAGACTGCATCTTTTGTGCTTGTTTTATCATATCACCCATATTATTTGGTTGTGTTGAATTTACATTTTTTGGTAGTCTAGCTTTCATCTTTTATCCTCCATTTTTTATTTTATTTCAACTTGTATCCCTAGTTTATTTGCTTTATCTATAATATTTTCTACTAAATCTTGTTCTATCTTATCTTCTTCATATCTTTGTTTTTCTTTACTTACTTTTAATCTTATTTTATATCTTTTTCCTGTGTAATTTTTTATAATTTCTATCAATCTTGCTGAATGTCCATCTCTTTTTATCAAATCTCTAAAAAAGATATTTGGAGAATCTATATATATATATTCGCCAATGTTTTGAACCTCCGCTTTGGACAATATACTGTATAGTCCTTTATAATCTTCTCCTAAAATTTTGCAAATTTCTTCCCAATTAAACGGATTTATATTTTCTGTATCTTCTATATGTAATTCATCTGAATTACATATATCCATTTTATCAGAACTTTTTTTCAAGTCAACACTATAAATATTATCATTTTTTATTTTTTTTTCGTCTAATCTTATCCTATTGATAAAAATTATATCTAATATTACATTTTTATTAGATATAATTTTGCTTTTTTTATATAATTCACCTATTTCATTTATCAAATCTATTATATCTATATTTTTTATATTTTCTACTATTTCTTTTATATTTTCTAGATTTCTTTTTATCAATTCTTGTCTTTTTTCTATATTATTTATATTTTTATATAATATTATATCTCTTAAATATTCTAGTATACTTTCTAATACTCTATCTATATCCTTTCCTTTTAATAATATATCTTCTTTTATCTCTATATACTTTTCTATATCTTTTACTATTACACTCTTTACCAAACTTTCTATATCTTCATCATCTATTATTCCACATATATCTTCTATATAATTTTTTGTTATTTTTCCTTCTTTAGAGCAAACTTTATCTAATATCGATAACGCGTCTCTCATTCCTCCATCTGCCATTCTAGATATTAATTCTATTCCTTCTTCTTCTATATCTATCTTCTCTTGTTTTATTATTTCTTCTAATTTTAAAATTATGTCTTTTTCATTTATCCTTTTAAACTCAAATCTTTCGCATCTGGACTTTATTGTTATTGGAACTTTATGCTCTTCCGTTGTCGCTAGTATAAATAATATATTTTCTGGCGGTTCTTCCATTATTTTTAGTAGCGCATTAAAAGCGCCTATACTTAGCATGTGAACTTCATCTATTATATATACTTTTTTTCCACCATTTCTTGAATGATACTCTATCTCTTCCTTTATATCCCTGATATTATCTACACCGTTATTACTCGCTGCATCGATCTCTACTATATCTAAATCTCTCTCTTTTTCTATATTTAGACATCTTTCACAATCATTACATGCTTCTCCTAATATTCTTTTTTCACAATTTACTGTTTTGGCTAATATTTTTGCACAACTTGTTTTTCCCGTCCCTCTTGTTCCTGTAAATAAATATGCATGTCCTACTTTATCCCTTTCTATTTCATTCATCAATACTTCTACTATACTGTCCTGTCCTACTACTTCTTTAAAGTTTTTTGGTCTGTATTTTCTATATAACGCAAGATACACTTTATACACCCCTATTTTCATCTTGTTTAAAATAATATCTATATATAAAAATAGACTCCTATTTTCTCACAAACGAATATAGAAAATTTCTGCGGCACATAGAAAGTTTCGATTAATGCTGCTCGGTTCCCCGTCTGACATGGTTCTCGAATTTCTATTGCACAGGTCTCCTATACCCGTTTGTCAAATAATAGACGTCTTTTAAATCTTCTTTAATTATATCATATTTATTTTTTTTTTCAAGTTTTTTATTTTGTTGTCTTTTTTTATGAAACTATCTCCCATTATCACCCTTTTATGAATCTTTATTTTGGAGGTGTTTTTATTTCAGCTAAGCTCAAACCTAAAGAAAAACTTTTTTGTTATTACTTTATTATATCCAATAATCCAGAAGAATCCGCCATAAAATCAGGATTTTCTTTTCCTAGCAAAAATTCCATTAAACTTCTTCAACTTCCTAAAATCAAATCATTTATACAACAACTTTCATCTTCTAACTATGATGACCTTTTACCTTCTTTTGTTATTAAAGGATTTGAACGAATTGCTTTCGGTTCTATAAATGATTCTGTCTCTCTTATTCTTAACCATCAAAATCTTTCCCCTTCTTCTATCAATAATCTTGATCTTTTTAATATATCAGAAATTAAAAAATCTAAAGATGGCGGGTTTGAAATAAAATTTTTTGACCGTCTTAAAGCTTTAGAAAAACTTTCATCATTGTCTAGTAATACTTCTTCTTCTTCTGATTTTTTAGATGCTCTTCATCAATCTATTTCTTCTTCTGGAATATCCCATGAAGATTAAACCTTTTTCAAAAAAACAACTTTTTCTTCTTTCTTGGTGGCATAATCAAAAATATTTAAACTCTTTTGATTCTATAATCTGCGATGGTTCTATCCGATCTGGAAAGACCCTTTGTATGTCCTTATCTTTTGTCTTTTGGGCTAGTTCTATTTTCAATAACTCTTCTTTTGCTATATGTGGTAAAACTATATCTTCTCTATCTAGAAATATTATATCTTCTCTTCTTCCTTATCTTTCTTCTCTTGGATTCTCTTGTCGTTTTATCTCTTCCAAAAATATTATACATATATCTTATAAAAATAAAACCAACTCTTTTTATCTTTTTGGTGGAAAAGATGAATCTTCTGCTTCTCTCATACAAGGGATGACTCTTTCAGGAATCATGCTTGACGAAGTTGCTCTTATGCCCCGATCTTTTGTAGAACAGGCTATTGCTCGATGTTCTACCTCTAATTCTAAATTTTGGTTTAACTGTAACCCTCAGCATCCTTTCCATTGGTTTTACCTGGAGTGGATCAAAAAACTTGATCAAAAAAAATCTCTCTATCTTCATTTCACTATGAAAGATAACCCTTCTCTTTCCCCTTCTATTATTAACCGCTATTCTTCTTTATACTCTGGGTCTTTCTTTGACCGTTTTATTCTTGGAAAATGGACTTCATCTTCTGGTCTTGTTTATCCTATGTTTGATCCTTCTCTTCATGTTTCTCAAACTCTTCCCTCTCATTTTTCTAAATTCTTTCTTTCTTGCGATTATGGCACTGTAAATCCTTTTTCGCTTGGACTTTGGGGAGAATCTTCTGGTGTTTGGTTTCGTATTAAAGAATTTTATCATGACTCTTCTTCTTCTAAAATATATAAAACTGATCAACAATATTATAACGATCTTGAAAAATTTGCTTATGGTTATAACATTTTATCTATTATTATTGATCCTTCCGCTTCTAGCTTTATCCAGTGTATTAAACAACATGGCTTATTTTCCGTTATTCCTGCTAACAATAATGTTTATCAAGGAATCCAAAATGTTTCTGAAACTCTTCTTTCTTCATCTATTAAATTTCACTCTTCATGTTTAGATTCTATTCGAGAATTTTCTCTTTATTCTTGGAATGATAAATCTTCTTCTGATTCTGTTAAAAAAGTTTTTGACCATGCTATGGATGACATTCGATATTTTGTCAATACTATCATATTTTCTAAACAACACTACTCTAATGACAATAATTTTTTTGTATCCTCTTCTTTACGTTAAATTTTATTAGAAAGGAGTTAATCCTTGAATCTATTTAAACTATTCTCTTCCAAAAAACAAAAAAATCAATCTTCATGCACTTCTGTTTTGTCTCCTTCTTGTTCATCCCCTTTTTCTGTATTTAATACTTCTATTTCTCCTCAAGAAAATAAACTTTATCTTTCTATCCGTCAATCTATCCCTATTATAGATGCCGCTATATTAAAAATTATACATCTTGTTGGTGGTTTTTCTATAAATACTGGAGATCCTAATGTTGATATTTTTCTTAATAATCTTTGTGACAACATAAAAGTTGGCCCTTCTTCTATCGGGATTGAAAGTTTTATCAGTTCTTACTTAGACTCTATCTTAACCTATGGGCATGCTATTGGCGAAATTCTTATTTCTTCTGATAACAAAAATGTTTGTGGTTTAATCAACGGTGATGTCAATTTCATTAGAGTTTCTCCCTCATCGTCTCCTATAGATTTGAATATATCTGTTTCTTCTGATAATGGGATGTCATTCTCACATATAAAAGATAAATCTCTTATATGTTTTTCTGCTCTAAATCCCACTTCTCATAATATTACTGGAACATCTATACTAAACAATCTTCCTTTTGTCTCTTCTATTCTTCTAAAAATTTATAACACTATCTCTAAAAATTTTGATCGAGCTGCTAATGTTCGCTTTGCTATAAATTATAAACCCTCTTCCTCCACCGATCCTTCTACAACATCTTCTAGACTTTCTCAAATATCCAAAGAGTGGTCTAGATCTATGGATAATAGTTCTTCTGAAATTAGAGACTTTATAACATCTGGCGATATTGATATAAAAGTTATTGGTGCTGATGCTCAACTTATCGATTCTTCTATTCCTGTTCGCCAGATGTTAGAACAAATTATCTCTAAACTATCCCTTCCTCCTTTTCTACTTGGTTTAAACTGGTCTACCTCTGAAAGGATGAGTAAACAACAGGCTGATATACTCACCAGTGAACTTCAATATTATCGTCGTCTTCTTACCCCTATTATTTATAAAATTTCTAAAACTATACTTTCTATTAACGGCTTTCACCATAACCCTTCTATTAATTGGAACAATATCAATCTACAAGATGAAATAGAATTTGCTAAAGCTCGCTTTTATAACTCTAAGGCTATTCAACTTGAACAAGAAATTGATAAAAAGGAGAACCTTAAATGAATTTAAATCCCTATACTAGTAATTCTAAACCTGAAGAAGACATTGTTAAAATTAACAAGTTTTCTAGGAGACAACTCTCTATAGATGAGGTTTATATATTTCCTCTCATCCTCTGTGATAATGATATTGATCGTGATTTTGAAGCTTTTTCTTTAGCTTCTTTAAAAACTATATCCTCTATATTTATTGGAAAAACCGGCATACTTGACCACGATAACTCTTCCTCTAACCAAACCGCTCGTATCTTTAAAACTTCTGTAATATCCGATTCCAAAAAAACTACTTCTTTTGGAGATACATACAAATATATTCTTGCTCATGCTTATATGGTTCGATCTAAAAAAAATGAAGATGTCATACTTGATATCGATGCCGGTATAAAAAAAGAAGTTAGCGTTGGATGTTCTGTTTCTAACAAAGATTGTTCTATATGTTCTATAAATAAAAAAAGTTTGCATTGTTCACATATAGGTGGAAATTTTTATGGAAATTCTGTCTGCTATTCTATATTAAACAATGTTATAGATGGTTACGAATGGTCTTTTGTCGCCGTTCCTTCTCAAATTAATGCCGGTGTTATAAAATCTTTTAACTCTTCTAATCATTCTACAGAAAATATATCTTCTATTATTAAATCTATAAAAAATTCTTCTGAATCTTCTCTTTCATCTTCCCAAACTTCTTCTCTTTTAAAATATATTGATAATATACAGCATATTGCCGATATCGGTCTTAAACATTGTGACTCGATTAAATCTGATATCATTCGTCTTGCTTTTATCAATAAATCAACAATAAATTCTTCTATTCTTAAACAAATTTTAGAAAAATTATCTTTTGATGAATTAACAGAATTTAAAAAAATATTTCAAACACCTGATACCTCTAATGCATCTATTCTTCATCCCTCTACTTCCCCACTTAGTATATCCTGTATCAAAAGTTCTGATAAAGAATTTTTAATATAAATTATTTTATTAAGGAGTTTTATAATGAGTCTTTCTATATCAAATATTAAAAAATCTATTATAACTTTGAAAGCTTCTCCTAAACTTAAAATGGGAGATTTAGCCTCTATAACTTCTAATTATACCGCTGTAACTTCTGCTACTAATGATAATCTTTTTGGAATAGTTGTTGGAATACCCTCTGAAGGTTATGCTTCCATTCAAATTGGTGGACACGCCACCGTTCCATTTGTATCTCCCGTCAAATTTGGAAAACAAACCGTTACCTGCTATAGCAATAATACCCTTATTATGTCTAGCGGAAGCAAATTTATGGTATCTATTGTTTCTTTTAACCCTACTACAAATCTTGCAGAAATTATATTTTAGGAGAATACTATGAATTATTTTAATAATATTACACTTCAAAAATCTATGTACAATATTTCTAATAAATCTTTTACCGACGTTCTTGAATCCCTAGATCCATCATCAAATTATATCGGAACACCTTTCGCTAATCTTGATCCTTTTCAACGACAACTTTCTCGATTTGGTATAAAAGTTTCTGGTTCTAACTCTGATAATGTTTCAAAATTTTTTGAATCTTCTGAAACGTCTTGCTTATTTCCTGAATATGTTTCTCGCGCTGTTTATCAAGGTATGAGAGACGCAAATATTCTATCTAATATAATCTCTACTACTACTAAATCTGCTTCTACTGACTATCGATCTTATTCCTGTTTTCATCCCCCTATAGATAAAGAACTCGCTATAGTATCCGAGGGCTCTTTACTTCCTATAACCGAAATTAAACCTAAAGAAAAATTAGTTCGTATAAAAAAGCGTGGTCGTATTCTAACTAGCTCGTATGAAACTATTAAGCATCAAAAATTAGATCTATTTACTATATCTTTAAAACAGATTGGAGCATATATATCTCATACTCAACTTAAAGATGCTATTAACGTTCTTATAAATGGAGATGGTAATCTTAACCCTGCTCATTCTATCTCATTTGATGATGATATTAAATATGACGATCTTATAAGATTATGGAGTCTTTTTGAAGAATTTAATATGGATACTATCCTTGTTTCTCCCAACATTATGTCCACTATTGTTACATTTCCACAGTTTCAAAATCCTTTAACCGGATTAAACTTTAACACCTCTGGAAACCTTACCACCCCTTTTGGCGCAAAGCTTTTTAAAACTTCTGCTATGCCTGATAATACTATTATTGGTCTTGATAGTAAATCCTGTTTAGAGATGGTTCTTGCTTCTGATCTATCATTAGAATATGACAAACTTATAGATTGTCAGATCCACCGAACTTCTATTACTACTATGACTGGATTTGCTAAAATATTTCCTGATGCTGTAAAGGTTTTATCCAAGACCGTCTAAACCTTTTTATCTTAATAAAACATTTTGTATTTTATATATAGAATAACTATATATAAAATACATTTATTTTATATTTTAAACGGAGTTGATATTTATTAACCTTTCTACTGTCATTCCTTTATTTGCATCTTTCTCCAACCTTTCTTTCGAAGAATCAAAATCTTTTTCCGATTTAATACTTTCATCTATAGACTATGTTTTCTCTATCTCTCTTCCTTTTTCTGATAATCCTACTGCTATAAAAATTTTATCATATCTCTCTGCTTCTATATCTTTTTCCCAATATTGTCATATATCTTTTAACCAAAATTCACCAAATTCTATAAAATTTGGAGATGTTTCTGTCTCTAACTCTTCTAATCAAACATTTTTAAAAGCAAAAAAACTCGAAGAATATTATTTTAAATTAGCATCTCGATTTTTAATAGATTCTGATTTTGTTTTTGAAAATATAGGAGGATAATCTTTGCATTTACTTTCTATTTTACAAAATTTTTCTGAAAATTATGGCGAAGTTTTTACCTATATTAATAATAATTCTTCTTTTTCTTTTTATGGATTTCTATCACTTATAAAATCTTTGCCTAAACCTTCCTCTTCCTTCCTTCCTATTGGATTTTCTGATAATAAAACTTATTATCTTCTTGTTCCTTTTTCTTCTTCCCACCCTTTTCCTATCAACTCTACTCTTAAATCTTCTACCAATAACTTTTTTATAAATGATACCGAGATAGTTTATTTTCAATCTTCCCCTATTTATGTTTGGCTGACTTTATCCAAAAAGGTGTGATAATTATGGACAACTTATCTTCTATTATATCCTTTCTTTTATCATCTGTTAAAGATATTCCTTCATTATCTTCCTATTATATATCTAAAATTTTTCCTATTGAACCTTTCTCTACTCCTATTAAAATTCCTCATATTATCTTATCTATCGCATCCGTCGATATTGATTCTTCTTCTTCATTTTTTGGAAATACATCCAATACATCTTCTGTTTCTGGAAAACAGATAAAACTTTCTTTTAAATTTTCTATTTTTATCCCCACTTCTCTTTCCTCCTCTTTATGCCATTCTATATTCGAAGATATTTCACATTTTTTACTCTTTCAATCCTCTTTCGACATTTTAAATATTTCATCTTCTGATATATCTCTTAATAAAGACCTTTCTTGTTTTCAACTAGACTTTCTAATCAAATCTTATGCTTTTATCACTCAATCTTCTTCTACTATACCTTTATCCAATCTATCTATTATCCATAAAATTTAATCTTTTAAGGATGTGCTTTTTATTGAATTCTCTACGTCCTGGTGTTTATTCTTCGTATTCTATCTCTAATCAACACTATTCTCTAAATAAAATTGTAGTTATTGCTTCTTGTACCTCTTCTATACCTTTTCAAAACTATTCTATCTCTTCTTTTCAACAAGCTTTAGAACTTTTTGGAAAAGACTCTAACTCTAATAATATCATAAAACTTATACAACCATTATTCCAAAACTATCCCTCTAATATATTTGCTATACCTTTAATTTCTGGTAAATCTTATTCTGATGCTTTTGATATTATCTCAGATCTTAATCAATCTTATATAATATTATCCGATATCCATCTCGAATCTGATATCAAAAAATTAAAACTGTTTTTAGATTTCTCAGAACAAAAAAATAATGAAAAGATAGCTGTTCTTTCCATCCCGCCTGCTTATAACCCCTTGGAATTTGCCACCTCTATAAATCATAAAAGAATTTCTATCTCCTATCCTCCTGTATACCATTCTAATGAAGATAGTTTTGATATTTCCCACTCTCTGCTTGCATCTATCCTTTCCTCATCCTCATCTTATTATAATTTTTCAAATCATTCTATAAATTATCCTTATATTATAAAACTTTGTATTGAATCATCTAAACAAGAAGATATCATGCATCACGGAATTTCTCTTTTTGAAAAAAACTATTCTAATATATCTCTAATTCGCGCTTTTTCTTCCAACGCTTTTAACCCTGATGGAGATACAATTTCTTTTTTTAGAAATATCCATTCTATCATATCAATAGATAAAATTATTCCTCATATTAGACAAAACCTTAAAAAAAATATACATAAATTTTTTTCTGATTCCCCATCTATAGACAATATAAAATCCCTTGTTATCTGTGATTTAGAACTGTTTAAATCTAATAATTTAATTTCGGATTATAAAGATCCTTCAGTGTCTTTTGATAAATCAGACCCTTCTATATGTCTTGTTAGCATATCTTTTGCTCTATCCTTCTCTATAAATAAAATATTTATTAACGCTAATATATCTATATAATTGGAGGCATATTTTGAATCGTATTTTTGTTCCTACTAGTAAAGATATATCCATTCAGGCAGACGGAAGACTTATCGCTGGTGTCGAAAATTATTCTTCTAAAATTGTAAGAAAATCTATACCTATTGAATCCTTTGGATCATCCCAACCTATCGCTATTATATCTCAACCTTCTTTTTACTATATTACACTTAAAAAAGTTTTTTTTGTAAAATCAGAAATTACCGATGGTGTTGACTTTCATAAATTAAAAAATTTTAATCTTGTTATTTCTAAACCAAATCACAAAATTATATTTTCTGGTTGCGAATGGTCAGAAATATCAGAAACTATATCCATTAATTCTCCATGTATTGAAGATATTTCTTTAATATCTTCTAAAAGATTGGAGAGTTTTTAAAAGTGAATACTATAATTATTAAAAATCAAGAAGTTTTACTTAAAAAATTATCATCAGAAGAAACTGTAAAAGCCATACATCTATCTAAAGATATAATGGACTCTCTTTCTCATTTTAATGTTTCTACTGATATTCTTTCCGCTATATCCGAAAATCTTTCTATCGCCTTGTCATCTTGCTATATTTTAAATAAACCCTTTTTTTCATCATGGCAAGACGCTTTCTCTTCTCTTTCTGTCGATGAATTATGCCTTATATTCGAAACTTATGATCGTTTATATTTTTCTGATATAGACCTTAATCCTTATCTCGACTATTCATCATCCAACAAAACACACTATCTTACCCCCACTAACTCTAACCCATTGTTACCAACTTCACACTTTCCCCAAACTAAATCTTATATAGATGATTTTAATAATCCTAACTCCTGTTTTTCTAATCAAAAAACTTTAAACTCTCTACGTTATCATAATAATATTAATTTATAGATAGGAGTTTTTTTATCCAAAATAAATTTAGATTCAAAGATTTTTTATTTCCTTGTAATCCAAAAAAATTTTCTATTACCCACTCTAAAAATATTGCTAGCTATTCTTCTCCATTTAACACCCCTTTATCATTTGATATCGGTATGAATAATAAAATCGTTTCTGGAGAAGGGTTTCTTTTTGGAGATGATGCATTTTCACAATATAGCTCTCTATCAAATATATTTTCTGACCCTTCCCCTGGTCTTCTTCATATCCCTCATATATCATCATTTTCAGCTATTTTTTCTAATCTATCTATAATTGGAGAAGGCTTGCCAAACCTTATAACTTATTCTTTTTCTTTTATAGAAAACAAATATTCATCCATTTCTATACCCCCTATCACAAAAGATGAATCTTCCATATTTAATAATAGCTTTAAATATGATATTTCTATATCTTCAAATATATCATCAACTGGAGGTTATAATGAATGACTTTAAAATTATCTGCTTTAATTCTAAAAATCAGCCAATACAGATAGATAATCTTATCTCTTGCAAATTTAATTCGTCTATAAATATCCCTTCTGATTTTTTAGAATTTTCCGCTGTTGTATATTCCTATGTAACAGATATTATCTCTATTAAAGTTTATTCTAACTCAACAATTATATTTAATGGAATAATTGATATGCTTTCATTAGAAGCTCCGTCAGATAATCATTTTATACTACATATATCATCGAGAAATAAATCTTCTGCTTATATGCTTGATAACGAAGTTAGACCTTCTACCTATACCAATGTTTCATCTAATGATATATTTACACGACATTGTAAACCTTTTGGAATATCTTCTTTTATTATTCCTTCTAATAAAATTTTGCCCTCTCTTAATATAAAAAAAGGGGCTAGCCATTGGTCGGTTGTAGACTTGTTTTGTAAACTTGCTTTCCAAAAATCTCCTTTTTTTATTTCCAATAGTTCTTCTATCTCTTTAAACCCTTTTAATACCAAAAATCATCTGTTTTCCACAATCTCTAAAGCTGATTCTATCCCCTTCTCCAACGCAACATTTATTAGTAAACGGGATAAAATTATATCCAAAATATATGTAAAAACTGGATCGTCTTCTTATGGTTCTTTATATAATGTTTCTCTGAATAATAAGTTTGCTGAATCTTTAAAAATTATTAGAAAACGTTATTTTAATTATCCCCACGAATGGCTTTCAAATCCCTCTCTCAGTGCAAAATATTATGTAAATAAATCTTTAATCTATTCAAACCAGATAGTTCTTTCTATACCTTTTATTCCTTCTATTTCTATTGGCGATTCCGCTTCTTTTATCTCCCCCTACTCCTCTCTTAAAAATTTATATATAGGAGATATTTCTATTTCTATTTCTAATAAAAAAATCTCTTCTACTATTATTCTTTTAGATAAAAAATTTATTATATAAGGAAAATTTTTATGATTACTGATGATTTTAACAACCAAGAATCCTATCAAACTTTGCCCTGTTCTACCGCTATAGTATGTAATACTTATTCTTCTACTATTTCTGCTGTATCCGATTCTCTGTTTACTAATATCCCTATAATTTCTATTCCCGGTATTCAATATATCCCTCAAGAAAATTCTACAGTACTTATCATTCCCACTGATAGAGAAGTTGTGTGCTCTGGTTGTATTATCCAAAATAATTCTTCTCTTCTCCCTGGAGAACTTTCTCTTTCTTCTTCTGGTGGAGCCAATATTAAACTTTGCAATGATGGATCCATTATTTTAAATGGATCCATCATATCATCTAATGGTATTTTTACCCCTCTAAAAAAGGAGGAATCATTATAATCGACTCTTTAATTAAAGACGGAGATATTTTTCTTTCCACAAACGGACTTCCTGTTTCCATCTCTGGAATAGACGCTATTATACAGCAAGCTTTAATTAGACTTTCTATAAAAAAAGGATCTTTCCCTTATGATCTACTTCTTGGATTCGACTTATGGAAGATCGATCTAAATAAAATTGATGACTTTTATCTACTATCATCTATAACCGAATGCCTATCAGCTATATCATCTATAACTATTATTAATGTAGAAAAAAAAATAGATAAATCATCTGGAAATATATCATTAGATATAAAAATGAAAATTTCTTATCCCCATAAAGATAATTCTTTAAACACATACACCTTATCCTTTGAAAATAATAGTTGGAGGAATTAGTATTAATTATAAAAATATTTTAGATAACATGACAAATCAATTTGTTTCTATGACTGGAGTTTTTCCCGATGATGCATCTGATATTGGGATAAGATTTAAAATTATTTCTGGAGAATTAGAAAAATTATATACATATAGCGACTTTATTAAAAATCAAATATTTCCTCAAACTGCTAATGATGAATTTCTTTTGAAACATGGAGAAAATAGAAATCTTTTTCCTTTCCCTGCAAAAGCTTCTTCTGGAACTCTAACATTTTCTAGATCTTCTCCCGCTATAGAAACAATTATTATTCCCAAAGGAACGGTTGTTACATCTTCTTTTGTTTCTGGAATATCATTTATAACAATGGAAAATGCCTCTATTTCTAAAGGCTCTTCCTATACCAATGTTGTTGCTTCATCTGATATTGGTGGAAAAAATTCTAATATTGCTTCAAAAAAGATTGATACAATTTTATCTTCCATCCCTGGTATTTCTTCTGTTTCCAACCTTTATCCTTTTTCTGGTGGAATAGACAAAGAAACAAATATTTCTTTTAAAAAACGGATTTTAAATTCATTTGTAAATATCTCTAATGGAATAAATCTAACCTTTTATGAAAATTTTGCTATGAAATTTGATTATATTACATCCGCTTTAGCCGAGATAAAAGATAATTCCATTAATCTATATATAACAAATGCTCAAAGAAATATACTCCCTTCACAAATTTCTAACATACAGCAAGAAATTAAAAAATATCGTCCTATAAACCATAATATTATCGTCAAACAACCAACTCCTCGTTGGCTAGAATGTGACATAACTGTTTATTCATCCAACCCCATCTCTGAAACAGAAATTAAAAATTCTGTTGTTTTTGCAATAGAGCAATATACTGCAGAATTAAATATTGGTGAATCATTCTCTCCTTATAAAGCTGGTCAATATATCCTCTCTATACCTAATATCCTTGACTATAAATTTAACAACCCCGCTTCCACTATAAAAATACCTGCTGATTATGTTTTTGTTCCCGATGTTATAACTGTTAATTATAGGAGTTTATAAATATGACTATTTTAGGAAATATGGTTTCTATATTAAATAATACAAATTTTTATAAAATATCCGATAAATCATTTATATTTGCAGAACTTTCTTGCTATTCTCTAATATTAGAATATATAGTTGATAATTTATATTCATCTTTAAATAATATATTCTTTTCCTCTTTTGATTCTTTTGGAGAATATATGTACGACCATCTTTTTCAAATTGGAAACCCTATAATATCAGCTTCAGAAAGATCTAATATATATTCATCTCGATTATCTATTTCCGATAAATCTTATACAAAAGATGAAATTCTATCATCTATAAAATCTGGTGGGATAGAAGTCGAGTTGATAGAAGATATTCCTAATAATCACATTCAAATTAATATAATTAAAAACCTTGGCATATATTCTGATCAATTACATATAGAAAGATTTATAAAAAACTTTCTTCCATCCTATTCCACTAACTCTTTTAAACATATTTAAAAAACTGATATCAAATGATATCAGTTTTTTTTTAATTCTTTGTAATCGCACTATCCAAGTCATCTATAACACTATCGTTATAATTTTCTTTTAATGTTTTAACAATACTTACATTTCTATAGCATGCCATACCTGTTCCCGCTGGAACAAGTTTTCCTATTATTACATTTTCTTTTAAACCTAAAAGATGATCAACTTTACCTTTTATAGCCGCCTCTGTCAGAACCCTTGTCGTTTCTTGGAAAGAAGCAGCAGATAAAAAGCTATCCGTAGCAAGAGAGGCTTTTGTTATTCCTAATAAAACAGGAATAAATGTGGCCTTTGATATACCTTCTTCACCCTCCGCTATTCTTTTATCTATAATATTATTTGCTTTAGCAAATTCAGATCTTTCAACAAGAGAACCAGGTAACAACGCTGTACTTCCCCCTTGATCAATCCTTATTTTTCTCATCATCTGACGAATAATTACTTCTATATGCTTATCGTTTATATCAACACCCTGCATTCGATAAACTTTTTGAACCTCTGCTATTAGATAATTTTGAACCTCTTGCTCTCCTTTAACTAATAGAACATCATGTGGATTTACAGATCCTTCTGTTAGAGCCTCCCCTGGTTGTGCTGTCGCCCCTTCGGTAACTCTAATTCTATATCCATATGGTATTGGGTATGCTTTTTCTTCTCCACTTTCCATAGTGACTATTATGTTTCTAGTTCTTTTTATCTCTTCCATCCTCATAACTCCGCCAACTTCTGTTATAATTGCAGAACTTTTTGGTCTTCTTCCTTCAAATAGTTCCTCAACTCTTGGCAGTCCTTGAGTTATATCTTCTGCAGATGCTATTCCCCCTGTATGGAACGTTCTCATAGTTAGCTGGGTTCCTGGTTCTCCTATAGACTGTGCTGCTATTATTCCTACTGCTTCTCCTACAGCTATGGGATTTCCATTTGCTAGGTTATCTCCATAGCATTTTCCACAAACTCCTTGTAGAGATTTACAATGCAATATTGATCTAATCGGAATACTTTCAACACCAGCATTAATAAGTGCTAATGCCTCTTTTTCACCCATCATTGTATCTTTACTTACGATGATTGCTTCTGTTTTTTCATCTTTATAATCATGAACAAGATATCTTCCCATAAGTCTTTCTTTTAATGGTTCGATCATCTCATTCCCTTCTTTTATATCATAAACGTCTATCCCAATTTCCGAATGACAATTGTCCTGTCTTATAATAACATCTTGAGAAACATCAACCAATCGTCTTGTTAAATATCCAGAATCGGCTGTTCTTAAGGCTGTATCAGCCAGACCTTTTCTAGCTCCTCTAGATGATATAAAATATTCTAGAATATTTAGACCTTCTCTATAGTTCGCTCTAATTGGAATCTCGATTGTTGAACCTGATGTATTGGCAATTAGCCCTCTCATCCCTGCAAGCTGTCTAATCTGATTTATACTTCCACGCGCTCCAGAATCCGCCATCATAAATATCGGGTTATGCTCATGTAAATTTTCTGTCAAAGCTTTTGAAACAAGCTTTGTAGCAATATCCCAAGTTTTTATAACTAGCTCATATCTCTCTTGATTTGAAACAAGCCCTTTATTAAACTGTTTATTTATAATTGTTATCTCCGCTTCTGCATCTTCCAGAAGTTGTTTCTTTTGAGGAGGAATCACAGCGTCACAAACCGCAACAGTAATCGCACTTTTGGTAGAATATTTAAAACCAAGAGATTTAACCTTATCTAAAACCTCTGCTGTTTTTGCAGTTCCATGAACTCGAATACACTTTTCAAATATATCTCCTAATTGTTTCTTACCTGTTAGAAAAGAAATTTCAAAGTCAAACATTGTATCTTCGTTTGTTCTATCTACAAAACCCAAATCCTGTGGAATTGGTTCGTTAAATATAATTCTTCCAACTGTTGTTTCTATAATTTTAAGCCTATCTTCTCCATCTATAGTTCTACAAACTCTAACTCTTACAGGTGCATGAAGAGAAACAATCCCTTCGTTATAAGCCATTATAGCTTCATTACAATTTGAGAAACATTTTCCTTCGCCTATTTCATTCTTCTTTTGTAACGTAAGATAATATGTTCCTAAAACCATATCCTGTGTAGGAACAGCAACAGGTCTCCCATCAGAAGGTTTTAAAAGATTGTTGGCAGCAAGCATAAGAAACCTTGCCTCTGCTTGTGCTTCTGCCGAAAGAGGAACATGAACAGCCATTTGGTCTCCATCAAAATCTGCGTTATATGCTGTACAAACCAATGGATGTAATTTTAAAGCACGACCCTCTACAAGAACTGGTTCAAAAGCCTGTATTCCAAGTCTATGCAAGGTTGGCGCTCTGTTTAACAACACTGGATGCCCTTTTATAACTGTTTCTAAAGCATCCCAAACTTGTTCTTTAGCTCTTTCAACCATCTTTCTTGCGCTTTTTATATTATTTGCAACTCCTGTTTCTACAAGTCTTTTCATAACAAATGGTTTAAATAATTCTAATGCCATCTCTTTTGGTAATCCACATTGATACATTTTAAGTTCTGGACCAACAACAATAACAGATCTTCCCGAATAATCAACACGTTTTCCTAAAAGGTTTTGTCTAAATCTACCCTGTTTTCCCTTTAACATATCTGATAATGATTTTAAAGGTCTATTGTTTGGCCCTGTAACTGGCCTACCTCTTCTTCCATTATCTATCAAGGCATCTACAGCTTCTTGAAGCATTCTTTTTTCATTGCGAACTATTATATCAGGTGCACTAAGATCCAAAAGTCTTTTAAGCCTATTATTTCTATTTATAACTCTTCTATAAAGATCGTTAAGATCAGAAGTAGCAAACCTTCCTCCATCTAGCTGAACCATCGGTCTAATATCTGGCGGAATTACAGGAACAACGCGAAGTATCATCCATTCTGCCATATTTCCAGATGCTTTCAAAGATTGAACAACTTCTAATCTTTTTAAACATCTGATCTTTTTTTGTCCTGATGCTGTTTCTAAATCTGCTTTTAAATCTAAAGCTAACTTTTCTAAATCCAAAGTTTTTAAAATTTCTTCGATAGCCTCTGCACCCATGCCAGCTCTAAAATCATCCTCATATTTTTCATACATATCAGAATATTCTTTTTCTGTTAAAAGCTGTGCTTTTTCTAACACCGTATCTCCTGGATCTACAACTATATATTTTGCAAAATATAAAACTTCTTCTAATCTTCTAGGAGATATATCAAGTAATAAACCCATTCTAGATGGGATTCCTTTAAAATACCATATATGTGATACAGGTGCAGCAAGTTCAATATGTCCCATTCTCTCTCTACGAACCTTTGCCCTTGTAACTTCAACTCCACATTTATCACAAATTTTCCCTTTATATCTTAACCTTTTATATTTTCCACAATGACATTCCCAGTCTTTTTGAGGACCAAATATCTTTTCACAAAATAGACCCTCTCTTTCTGGCTTAAGGGTTCTATAATTTATTGTTTCTGGTTTTTTAACTTCTCCAAAAGACCACTGTCTTATTTGCTCTGGCGACGCCAGTCCAATTTTGATAGAATCAAATACATTAAATTCCATATACAGAAACCCTTTCTTTACATGTCTATATCATCTTTGGATATATCATTAAAAATATCGATCGATTCCGTTTCATCAATTTCATCAATATCTGCTTCAAATATATTATCTAGATCTAAATTTAGATCTATATCTTCTACTTCAAGCTCTTCTTCTATTTCAATATCAGAAGGGTTTTCATCAACTAAAAATCCTTCTAATTCTTCCGCAACTTCTACAGATGGTTCTTTTAATATCTCTTCTGCATCTTCAACAGGTTTAAAGCCCATCTCTTCATAATCTTCAAAAGACTGTTTTAAATCAATTTCATTTTCATATTTATCAAGTACACGAACATCTAAACATAAAGATTGTAGTTCTTTTATCAAAACTTTAAACGATTCGGGAATTCCCGGTTTTGGAACATTTTGCCCTTTAACAATTGCCTCGTATGTTTTTACTCGTCCAACAACATCATCCGATTTAACCGTCAAGATTTCTTGTAGAGTATACGCAGCTCCATAAGCCTCTAATGCCCAAACCTCCATCTCTCCAAATCTTTGTCCCCCAAATTGTGCTTTTCCTCCCAAAGGTTGTTGTGTAACAAGAGAATATGGTCCAGTCGATCTTGCATGTATTTTATCATCTACAAGGTGATGAAGTTTTAGGAAATACATATACCCAACCGTAACTGGATTATCAAAAGCCTCTCCTGTTCTCCCATCATATAAAATAGTTTTTCCATCTTCTCTAAGACCAGCTTCTCTTAAACAATCTCTAATGTCCGACTCTCTTGCCCCATCAAAAACAGGTGTCATGATTTTCCATCCAAGAGTTTTAGCAGCATATCCTAGATGAACCTCCAAAACTTGTCCAATGTTCATACGAGAAGGAACCCCAAGCGGATTTAGAACTATATCAAGAGGAGTTCCATCTGGTAAAAATGGCATATCCTCTTGTGGAAGAATCCTAGAAACAACCCCTTTGTTTCCATGACGTCCCGCCATTTTATCCCCCACGCTTATCTTTCTTTTTTGGGCGATATAACAACGAACAACCATATTAACACCCGGACTTAATTCATCGCTATTCTCTCTTGTAAAAACTTTAACATCAACAATTATTCCATATTCTCCATGAGGAACCTTTAAGGATGTATCTCTAACTTCCCTTGCTTTTTCCCCAAAAATAGCTCTTAAAAGTCTTTCTTCTGCAGTAAGTTCGGTTTCTCCTTTTGGCGTAACCTTTCCAACAAGAATATCACCCGCTCTAACCTCTGCTCCTATTCTTATAATTCCTCTTTCGTCTAAATCCTTAAGAGCTTCTTCCCCTACATTAGGAATTTCTCTTGTAATTTCTTCGGATCCAAGTTTTGTGTCTCTTGCTTCAACTTCATATTCTTCTATATGAATAGATGTGAAAACATCATCGCGTACAACCTTTTCATTTATAAGAATAGCATCCTCATAATTATAACCTTCCCATGTCATAAACCCAATAAGAATATTTTTTCCTAAACTTATCTCCCCATCAGCGGTAGAAGGTCCATCAGCTATAACCTGACCCTTTGTGATTTTTTCACCTTTTACAACAATAGGACGTTGGTTTATACATGTTCCTTGGTTTGATCTCATAAATTTTATAATCTTATATCGATGAGATACACTGCTCTCATCCTTTATTATAACTTCATTTGCAGAAACTCTTATAACCTCTCCTGTTTGTTTAGAAACAACAGCAGATCCAGAATCTACAGCAGCTTTATACTCCATCCCAGTTCCTATAATTGGTGCTTCTGGTTTTAAAAGAGGAACGGCCTGCCTCTGCATATTTGCCCCCATGAGCGCTCTATTAGCATCATCATTTTCTAAAAAAGGAATCATCGCTGTCGCCACTGATACAACCATCTTAGGCGAAACATCCATATAGTCAACTTTTTCTCTGTCTATCTCTAATATCTCGTCTCTATATCTTCCTGTAACTCTGCTTTTAGCAAATTTATGTTCTTCTGTAAGTTGTTCATTTGCCTGTGCAACTACAAAACTGTCTTCAACATCAGCCGTCATATATTCAACTGTGTCTAAAACTTTTCCTGTAGATTTATCAACCTTTCTATAAGGAGCTTCGATAAATCCATATTCATTTATCCTTGAAAATGTAGCTAGGTATGATATAAGTCCTATGTTTGGCCCCTCTGGAGTTTCGATAGGACACATTCTTCCATAATGGGTATAATGAACATCACGAACCTCAAACCCAGCTCTATCTCGAGAAAGTCCCCCTGGTCCAAGTGCAGACAGCCTTCTTTTATGAGTCAACTCTGCTAGTGGGTTTGGCTGATCCATAAATTGGGATAGAGGAGACGACCCAAAAAACTCTCTTATAGAGGCAACAACAGGTCGGATATTTATCAAAGCCTGTGGTGTTACAGATTCCATATCCTGTGCCTGTATAGTCATTCTTTCTTTTATAACTCTTTCCATTCTAGAAAAACCTATTCTAAATTGATTCTGCAATAGTTCTCCAACAGAACGAATTCTTCTGTTTCCCAGATGGTCTATATCATCTATCAAACCAATTCCATAGTCAATATTATTCATATAATTGATTGTTGCAAATATATCATCTTTAATTATATGCTTTGGAATAAGTCTATTTATATTCGCCTTAATTTTTTCTATCTGTTCGTCTTTATCTTTTGAAGAGGTTAAAATTTCTTGTAAAACAGAAAACCTAACCTTTTCATTTATACCTATTTCTCTTGCATCCACATCTATAAAATCTGACAAGTCTACCATTCCGTTAGAAATAACTTTAACTTCTTTTCCATCTTCTAATGCTAGATATGCAAAACTAACACCAGATTTTTGTATCTCATATGCTTTATCTCTAGATAAAGTTTCTCCCTCTTCGGCCAATATTTCCCCTGTTAGCTCGTTTATTATTGCTCTTGAAACAGTTTGTCCAACTAGTCGATTTCCTATTGCTAGTTTTTTATTGTATTTATATCTCCCAACTCTAGAAAGGTCATATCTTCTATCATTAAAAAGAAGGGAAACAATATGCTTAACAGCACTGTCAATTGTAGGTGGCTCTCCTGGGCGAAGTTTTCTATAAACTTCTATTAATGCTTCTTCTCCATTTTCTGTGCTATCTTTTTTTGTTTCAATAGTTGAAACAAGCTTTTCATCTCTACCAAACAGCTCGTAAATTTCTTCCGCTGTTCCTCTATAGTTTGTAAAAAAATCTTCTGTACTTTCTAATTCATCAATACTTTCGATATCATCACGAACTTTAAGCAAAGCTCTTATTAATACAGAGATAGGAATTTTTCTGTTTTTATCTATACGAACATAAAATATATCATTAGAGTCGGTCTCATATTCTAGCCAAGCCCCACGATTTGGAATAACAGTAGCGGAATAGAGCTTTTTCCCTGTTTTATCATAACTATCGCTATAATAAACACCAGGAGAACGAACGAGTTGGGAAACAATAACCCTTTCAGCACCGTTTATAACAAAGGTTCCGCCTTCTGTCATAAGCGGAAAATCGCCCATAAAAATTTCTTGTTCTTTAATCTCGCCTGTTTCTTTATTTAAAAGCCTCGCTTTAACACGAAGAGGAGCCGAGTATGTAACGTCTCTTTCTTTACATTCTTCAACGCTATATTTTGGAGTATCATCTAGAGCATAATCAACAAAATCCAACAATAAGTTTCCCGTATAATCTGTTATATCAGAAACGTCATTAAACGCTTCTTTTAACCCCTCCTTAAGAAACCACTTATAAGAATTTTTTTGGACTTCTATAAGATTTGGGATTTCTAAAACTTCGTTTATTTTAGAAAAACTCATTCTAACATTTTTACCAAGTTGAACTGGCTTAGCATTGATCATTAGTTCAATCCTCCATTCAAATATTTAACCAAAATAAAAAACTCAAAAGTATAAAAAGCATATAATACATAAAATGCAAATAACATTGCACTTCATAAACATTTATGATATAATTTTGTGTAGTATATAATACGTTCAATTATATCAACATATTATATCATTATATTATACTAAATTTTTTTTGTCAACAATATTGTCTCAATAATACACCACTTTTTTGTTTTACAGCTATTTTTTATTTTTAAAAATTAACTGTAACTATTTTAAAACTATACACATAAAATGACTATGAGTTTATCTATAAAACTCGTAGTCAAGTTTTGGAAAGTGGTGTGCTTTTTATATAAAGCACATCCTTAGGGGAGCTTTACATTATTTTTATTATAAATAATAAAAACCTTGATTACTTTATATAAAATCCCTCTGCATATAACAATGGAGAGGGATTTTATAATTTATAGTATATATATTTACTTTGAAAAGGAGAAAAAATGTTTGAACTTATAAAGAATCAGAACAAGGTAAGATTAGGAACTTTAAAAACAACTAACGGAACTGTCCAAACTCCAATGTTCATGAATGTAGCAACTTCTGCTGCTATAAAAGGTGGGGTTTCTGCTATAGATTTGATGAGCATAGACTGTCAAGTTCAACTATGTAACACATATCATCTGCATCTACGCCCCTCTGATAAAGTTATAAAAACTCTGGGTGGGCTTCATTCTTTTACAAGTTTTAAAGGTCCAATACTAACTGATAGTGGCGGATTTCAAGTGTTTTCTCTCTCTAAACTTCGAGAAATATCTGAAAAAGGCGTACAATTTAGATCGCATATAGACGGGAAAGCTATCTTCATGGGTCCAGAAGAAAGTATGGAGATACAATCAAACCTCGCTTCTGACATTGCTATGGCTTTTGATGAATGTATAGAAAATCCTGCCGAATATGAATATACACAAAAATCATGTGATAGAACAACCAGATGGCTATATAGATGCAAAGATTCTTTAGAAAAATTAAACGCTAAATCTGATACTATAAATAAAAATCAAATGCTTTTTGGAATAAACCAAGGATCAACATATCAGGATCTTAGAATAAAACATATGGAGGATATCTCTAAATTAGATCTAGACGGATATGCAATAGGTGGACTTGCAGTTGGCGAAACAGCAGAAGAAATGTATAAAGTTTTAGACTATATAGTTGATTATATGCCAAAAAACAAACCTAGATATCTCATGGGAGTGGGAACTCCCGAAAATATTCTACAATCTGTATATAGAGGCGTCGATATGTTTGATTGTGTTATGCCAAGTAGAAATGGTAGACATGGGCATCTAAATACATGGGGCGGAGTTATAAATATCACCAACGCAAAATATATAACTGATAATTCTCCTATAGATATAGAATGTGATTGTATGGTATGCGCCAACCACTCTAGAGCTTATATCCGCCATCTATTTAAAGCAAAAGAAACCTTAGGAATGAGGTTAGCTGTAATGCATAATCTATATTTTTATAATAATTTTATGAAAAAAATTAGAGAATCTATTAAACAAGATAATTTTGATGTTTTTTTCAATACATATACTAATCGATTGGATAAGCGAATATAACTGTTTATACACAAAAAAATATATAGGATGTTTTTTATGATACAAATTTTATTTATAGCTATAAGTCTTTCTATGGATGCTGCTGCTGTATCCTGCGTAAACGGAATGTCTTTAAAAAGAATTAGAATTAAAAACATATTAATAATGCCTATCCTTTTTGCTTTATTCCAAGGTATAATGCCTATTATAGGATATTTTTCTGGACTTATGTTTCAATCGGTTATAAAAGATATCGATCATTTTATAATATTTATAATACTATCTTTTATAGGTGTAAATATGATAATCCAGTCTATTAGATCTAAGGATAATCTAGATGAGAATAGATCAATAATCTCTTTTAAAACTATCTTCGCGCAGAGCATCGCCACAAGTATAGACGCATTAGCCGTTGGCGTTGCTTTTGTCTCCATGGGTGTGAACATCTGGTTTGCATCTATATTAACAGCCATAATAACATATATTGTATGTATATTTTCTCTAATTATAGGACATTCTGTAGGAAATATATATAAAAATAAAGCAGAGATTATAGGCGGGATTATCTTAATTATAATAGGTACAAAAATTCTTATAGAACATCTGCTCTTAATATAAAAAAGAGATAGTTTTAAACTATCTCTTTTTTATATTAACTTGGTAAATTAAAATATGTATAACCCTGTTTAACTAAATCTTCTTGATATAACCTATTATAAATAAAAGAAAATACCAAATTTGATAACCCAATTGTGACAACATTTAATATAATCATAATTAATAGATATTTTACATCTCCTCTAAAAAGAGGAACCCAAAATCCAAAGAAAAATGTCGTCCAACTAAAACCATCTTTAACATCTTTAAGATGTCCAATGTTATTTTTCATAATTTGTTTCATATAAATCCCCTCTAGTACAATGTCTTCTAAGTATATCAATAATTTTTATATAAACAAGATCTATTCTAGTCAAATTAGTTAATTAATAATAGCAATTTAATTACATATTTTTATTATAAATGCAAATACTATATACAAAATTTATATATAGTTAGGAGATTTATAATAGTGATTTTTAATTTTTTAACACCTATACTGATGCTATTATTAGGATTTTATTTTAAACTTAATAATTGTAAAAAAATAGGAGATAATGGCTTTTATATAAATCGATCAAAAAAATCTATACAAGCTTGGAACTTTACTCAGAAAGTTGTTCCAAATACTTTGATTAAATTTGCTTTATTATTACTTGTTTTTATATCTTTATTAATATTTTTATCTAAATACCAATATTGGTCAATATTAAAATTACAAATAATATGTTTTATGATTACAATAACTTTTATAGTCTTGATGATTATAGCGATTTATTATACAATAATTATTAATTTTGACAAAGATGGCCAAAAAATATAAGTATGTATATACACGAAAGGGATCCAACATGTCAAAAGAAAACTATATAAAACCTACCTCTGATACTGATATAGATAATAAACAAAGTCTTCTAGATATACCATCTTCTAATGTTGAATTTATAGAAACTCCTGCTGATGATGGTTCTCCAAATATAGCATATAGTGGATTTAGTGATGATGATTTAAGCAATTCTATACCTCCAGATTTTCCTAATCTTAAATTACCACCAATTAAACCTAATGAAAATTTAAAAAGTATATTAAAAAACCCAAAAAATAAAAAGAAAAAAAACAAAATTTCATTTGAAGAAGGAGATATTTCTGAAGAAGATAAAGAAGAAATTAGAATAAAAGAAATTATATTAAAAGGAAAGCTGGATACATTTAAATCTGTATTCACATCTAGACTTTTAAATGTTAGTAATTACGATGAAAAAGACATATTACTTAAAAAACATAAAAAAGATATAGCAGCCCGCCAAAAAGAAATTCACACCTGGTCGACAAGGGGGGAAAACGTCAGAACAACTGGATGGTCGTTTGAACCAGACGATCCAAATGAACGGATTAGAACGGAAGAACAAAAAACGAGACTTCCAAAGTGTGAAGCAAAAATATATAGACAAAGAATTAAATATGAAACTAGAATAGATACACTAACCGAACAACATAACAATTTAACAGCTCAAGAGGTTAGGTTAGAATCAGAGATAAAAATGCAAAAAGATAAAGTTAAAGAAAAACCAATACCAAGCTTTGTAAGAAAACTAGTTTTAAAATCATTAACATCCCATACAAAAAAAATAAAACAACTTAAAGAAGTTTCGTTTCAAAAAATAAATTGTAAATCCGCTCTTGATCAACAAATATTTGAGCAAAAAAATCATCAAGCAAAATACCCTACATACTATAAAAATGTTTAAATTATTATTAATTTATAAAAGGACATAATTATGCTAAAAAGATTTTCAAAAAAAGAGCATATAAATAAATCTGATCATAAAACACAAAATAATAATAAGGATAATACATCATCAATAACTAAATCAAAATCGGATAAAACAGATAGTGAAATTACAGTTTCATCCGATTTGGAGTTTATTGATGATGATTATTCTGACCCTTCTGACCTTCTAAAACTTCCCCAATATACATTTGAGAAGATAGATAATGATCCGCATGTAAAAGGTATACTAAGACATCCAAAAGAATTGTATAAGGAAAAATCTCTTTCCTTTAAAAAAGGTAATATAGACAAAAGTAATCTAAAACAATGTCATCAAAAAATAAATGAAAAGACTGAGAAATTGGTTAAATTCAAATCTGTATTTAACAGAAATATAGAAAATAAAGCGGATTCCAACGAAAAAGATATATTACTTAAAAAATATAGAAAAGATATAGCACAGCACCAAAAAGAAATTCACACCTGGTCAACAAGAGCGGAAAATGTCTATACAGCTAGATGGTCTTTTAAACAAAAATATAAGAATGAACGAATTAGGTCTATAGAGGAAAAAACAAGACTTCCTAAAGATCAAATAAAAGTACAAAAATATAAAATTAAATGTGAAACCTCCATACGTAATTTAGGACTACATATTAAACAATTAGAACACAAAATATTAAACCTAGAAAATCTTTTAGAAGGAAAAAGACGCTTATATTCTATAAATAAAATCGATTTATCTCTAAGCTCTTCTTATAAAAAGAATCTTAAAAAACTTGAAAAAACTAAATTATTAAAAAGCAGCTGCTCGGAAAATTTTAATGATCTTAAAATTAAACAAAAAAAACATATGATGAAATATCCCATATATTATATCTATCAACCTAAATAATCATATGATTTTATTAATATATAAAAGGACATAATTATGCCAAAAAAACTTTTAAAACAAAAAAATATAACCCTTCCAACATATGGTGATAAAAAAAATTATTATAGCGAAGATGGATCAATATCTAAACAACAAGCGGGATTAACAGGAGGCGCAGGTCAAAATAGTTATCATTGAAGCTTCATAGATGATGATTATTCTGACCCTTAAGATCTTCTAAAACTTCCACAATATACCTTTGATAAAATAGATAGTTATTTGCCCATAAAGGGTATATTAAAAAAATCCAAAAAAACATCAGAAAAAAATCTGTTTCCTTTCAAAAGGTAATAAAGATAAAATCGATCTAGAAGAATGTCTTACACAAATAGACATACATCTTCAACAGCTGGGTGAATTAAGATCTATATTTAAACAAGGGGGTTAATAATAATTCCAATAGTCTAGAACAAGAAGAGGCAAAAAAATTTACTATTAACTACAAAAGATAAGCATCAAAAAACACTTAGTATTCTTATGCTTACACAAGAAAGTATATCTTCAAATATAGAGATATTAAAAACTTCTAATAAAATTCACATGCATAAATATCCCAGTTATTATAAATAATATTAAAATTAATAGATAGATAGGACATAATTATGCCAAAAAAACTTTTAAAACAAAAACATATAACCATCCCAAAATCTCGTCATAAAAAAAATAATTATAGCGTAGATGGATCAATTGGTACAAAAAAAATGAAAGTAGAAAGTGAAATAAGTGACGATAATCATAATTGGAAATTTATCGATGATGATTATTCTAACCCTTCAGATCTGCTAAAACTTCCACAATATACCTTTGAAGAAGGTGAAAAAACACAAAATCTTAAAAGCATTCTATCAAAATCCAAAAAAACATCAGAAAAAAAACACGTTTCATTTAAACCAGGAGAATCAAGTGCCAGTTTTTTGGAAAATTGTGATGAAATAGTAGGGTTATATAGTGATACGCTACAAGTTTATAAATCTATTTTTGAAAAAGAGCTTGAATCAAATCCAAAGCCTTCAAAAGAAGCTATACAAGAAACACAACAACTTTTAAGTCTATGGTCTACGAGAGCGGAAAATGTATATACAAAAAAACATGACTTTCCACAAGAAGACGGAGAAAATATAATCAGTCCTACTGCAGAAGAAGTTCTGGAAGCTTCTGGAAAGGAAAAACTTCCATTAAATAGAAAAATTAAATGGAAAACTAGACTACGTGCGGATGGTCTACGGTTAAACAGTATTGCAAAAGAAATACCAGAGCTTGAAACTAGAATGGAAAAAGAGAAAGAAATTCTAAAAAGATCTTCTCTGTTATTACCTGATGAAAAAAGCGACTTATTAAAATCAAGTGTAGAAACTAAAGACAGATACGAATATCTTGTATCATGTAAAGAAGAATTTACTAGAGATATGCAGCAACAGAAACTAATCAGAAAACTTCATATGTATAAATACCCTGAGTATTATTAAACAATAAAAGGGTTATATTTAATTTTATACAAAATTCTACATATGTTAACACAAAATAATATTATACTATATGTATAGTAATTAACGAAAAGTCTATATACTACGCTTCTGTTAAACCAGATAATCTACAAATTGGAGATGACAATGTAAAATTTCAAGTTAGAGCTAAATAAAAAATTTAAATAACAATAAGTCTAAAACGTGTATTATGTTTTAGACTTATTGTCATATTTATGATACAATAAAATAAATATTCATAAAATATCCACAAGGAGGAGATTTTTATCTTTAAAGATCTATCTATTTTATTAAAAAGCAAATTTAATCTTCTTTTAATTCTAGCTATCTATCCTATGATTATTTCTTTTTTAGAAACAAAAAAT
>JAGUQX010000049.1 GCA_030153485.1 Oscillospiraceae bacterium
AAAATAAAATTATTGAATATATTTAATTATTTTTATATAATGATATAATAATATTTTAAGATTAATAGGTAGAAATATTCATCAAATATAACATTATAATGAAGGAGAAAATTAGTTTATGACAAAGAAAATCATTGCAATATTTTTAATATTACAGATATTTATAGGTCCATTTTCTCAAACTGTATATGGGATAGTTCCGTCGAATGAGAAAAAAATAGTGTCGGAGAAGGAAGGTAATAAACCTTATCATGATCACATTTTAGATTCTATAGATCGGCCAGATATAGGATATATACAGGGTGTAACTTTTCGTGGCCTTGGGGATGAAGATAAAGATTTATTCTATAAACTTATCATAAATGATAAAGTTGTAGGTACATTAGATGGGGAGCCCATTAGTGAAGATAAAAAGAGATATGTGAATTTTAAAAAATATAATGATCAAAAACCACTTTATATTGGAGATAAAATAGAGTTATATATAGGTAATAATACAAATGATAGTTTTAAACAAAAAGTATTCGAATTTGGCAATGTAAATAGTATCGCCTTAGATATATTGACGCCAGAAAGAATAAGCTATTCAAAAGATGAAGCGACAGGTCCATTAAGGGTTAATATAGTTTTGAATACAAAGGTTCCTGAAAAAGGAGCAACATATTCTCTAATTAATTTAACTAAAAAAGAAAAATATCCAATGCATAAAGGATATAATCCAGAAGATGGTAGAGAGGGACAATATCTTAAAACTGATGGGATAACCATCCAGAGTCAAGATGAATATGTAATATTATCAGAATTTGAAGATGTTGAATATTATATGTACAGGATGTCAGGTCAAGATATTATGGGTGTGGAAGATAATTTTTATAAAATCCAGAAGTCCAATGATTATGGTAAGGTAATAGGCGGAAAATCTAATCTATATTTAGAAACTATCGAGAAATATTCAAAGGAACAGCAATACTATTTTGAATATGATGATTTAAAAGGTGCTTATAAAATAAAACAAAAATTTACTGATAATAAATTAATATATAAATATAAAGAAAACAAGATAACAGTTGAAAAAATAGAGGCAGATTATGATGATCAATTTTGGATATTAGAAAAAACAAAATCAGGTAAATATAGAATATCCAGTTATTATAATAAAAAAATATTTTTAACTATTAATAACAATCAAATAGATATAGTTCCTAAGGGATTTCAAGCTGATGAAAGTCAAGAATTTGAATTAAATAATATTAAACCAGATATTATTGAAAGTAAATACGCAATGATTTCAGCGAGTAATAAAAATAAATTAATATCTGTAAATCCAAATACTACACCAAATAATTTTAATGTGGCATTAAGCGATATAAAAAGTTATTATGATGTATTCCAACAGTTTGAATTTAAATATGTAGCGACAAAAGGTGCATATAAATTGATAAATACATATGACAATAACAGCCTAGTTACATGGACATCAAGTAAAAATAATAATGTGTCAATGTATGCAGATAATGAATATGATGATCAACTATGGATTTTTGAAGAAGTAGCTAATGATACATATATTATAGCGAGTTTAAGTAATCCAAATAGAGTTTTAAATGTTGATGCAAATGGTGTGAATATCAGTGTCGCTGAAAGATATAATACAACAAAACAACAATTTATATTAAAAGATATAAATTTTAATATTGATGGTGGAAAACATCTGATAAAATCAAGTTCTAATCCATTAAAAGTTATATCTAACGATGATAATAATATTGTTTTAAAAGATATAGAAGAATTAAGTATATTTCAAGAATTCACTTTTAAATATATAGAAAATAAAAATGCATATCAAATTATTCATCTAAATAGTGGACTGGCTGTATCCTGGGCATCCAATTCAGGCGGTTATAATGTAATGCTATACCGACCAAATATAGAGTATGACGATCAGCTATGGAATTTTGAAAAATTAGATGATGGCGTTTTTACTATATATAATATACATAATAAAGAATATGTTTTAAATATAGATCAAGATGGTAAAAATATAAGTGTAGCAAAAAGAAATAATTCTACAAATCAAAAATTTTTATTAGAGCGTATTAGCTCAAAAGTTGCTAATGGAAATTATGTCATTAGATCAAATCAAGATAAATCAAAAGTATTATCAGATAGGGAT
>JAGUQX010000025.1 GCA_030153485.1 Oscillospiraceae bacterium
CATATAAACTCATTTTAAACCCTGTTTCCCCCTAATTACATACTAAAACACCTTTATCTTTTTAAAACACCTTAAAACACCTTTAAAAAGCATTTTTAATACCTTAATACTCTAATGTCTTATATATGTATATATTGTGTTTTTTTATATGCCTGCTTAGGTTGGTAAAAAAAAAATGTATAAAAATTATTAAAATGTGTTAGTGTTTTAAAAGAAGAAAAAAACTTAAATAGAAAAGAGATAAAAAAAAATGTATAAAAATTATTAAAATGTGTTAGTGTTTTAAAAGAAGAAAAAAACTTAAATAGAAAAGAGATAAAAAAATGTATAAAAATTATTAAAATGTGTTAGTGTTTTAAAAGAAGAAAAAAAAAACTTAAATAGAAAAGAGATAAAAAAATGTTAAACAAAAAACAAATTGAAATGTTCACTGAATTTTTAGAGGATAATATTAAATACTGTTCAACCCAGGAGGATTTTGATAATAAGGAATTTTATGAGGAAACACTGGGAGAAATACTATATATAGAGGCAGTATTAAATACTAAAAGAAATACTAAAAGAAATACAGGAGAGATAATGACTAAAGAAGGCTTAAAAAAAATATTAGATAACCGTAAAAATTGGAGTATGTTTGAAGAGCTAGCAAATGAAAGGGATTTAAACTTATTACCCACTGCTAATTTAGTTACTGCTGATTTAAGTTTCACATATTTAACTAATGCTAACTTAAAATTTACTAATTTAAAAAATGCTGAATTAGGCAAGGCATACTTTGGGGACAGAAAGTTAGTGAATAAAGAGGAAATAAAGGAAATTAAAAAAAGAGATGGAGAAAAAAATGTTAAATAGAAAACAAATTAAATTGTTAACTGAATTTTTAGAATATGGTGCTAAAGAGAGTTTAAGGTTAGAAGATTATGATTATGTGAAACTTCATCAGGAGACATTAAAAAAGATTGGGAAAGACTATAGTTTTTTGGGGCAGATAAAAAATGCTCTTGAGGTGTATGAGGAAGAAAGTTATGAGGATATTACTATAAAGAGCTATACAGTAAAAATATATGATGGATGGTTATGTCTTGATATTGTTGTTTACTCTATAGGTTGTGATATATGTATGACTGATATGATAAGAATAGGAAAAGTTTATGAATGGTAAGGTGGTAAAGATACTAAATGATTATGGTTTGGTTGTTGATACCCAAGAGGGTTTAATGGGGTTCATTAGTGATGTTGTAAATGATTCAAATGATGGAGAGGATAATTTTATTGTTTATGATAAAACACTGGAGGTTGATTTTCCTGAGGGGATGGTTGGGGAATGCTACCCTGAGCATTTAGAAGATGGAGATTATGATCCTGTTGAAGAGTCATTATTAAAAGTATCACATTTATTTTATAATATATGTAGAATAATGTTAGAGGATTGTGAATGAATTATTTTCATAGACAAAAAACTGTATAATTGAGGTATTAATCAATTAAGATTGGAGAGAGCATTTAAAAAATATAAATGTGAATCATATTTAACAGACAAAAGAAGTTTTAGAGATGTGTGGGGGGATTAAAATGAATAAATTAACGAAAAAAGAAAAAAAACATATTGAAATATTAATTAATAATGAATTGGACTATTTTTTTAAAGAAAGTGATGAAGATAATAAAGATATTATTAAATTATTAATGAGTATAAATAAAAAATTAAATAAAACTAAAAAAATTAAGTACAAAACAAAAGATATAACAAAAAAGTTTTTGAAAGGACTTAAAAATGAATAAAAATAAACTTATAGCGACTTATGATTTTGGGGGTGGGGGTTGTGAATTATTAAATTTTGAGGAATTTAAAACATTACTAATGGATTTAATGTATTATGAAATTAAGAAATTCAAAGTAAATGATGAAGAAGATGAGGTTATATTAAATTCATTGAAAAAGTGAAGATCAGAAATAACCAATATACATAATTTTAAAGAACTTTTAAGTAAGTATAAAGATAAATATAACGGGATAGATATGTTTAACTATATTAGTTTAAATACAAGTGAAATATATGATTTTAATTTCGATGTGGAGTTTGATGTGGTGTTAAGAAGAAAGATG
>JAGUQX010000034.1 GCA_030153485.1 Oscillospiraceae bacterium
AAGTGAAACCTATTTTTAATTTCATTTTTAGTGTATTTTCCTAAAAAAATAAATAAACCTATAAGAATTATCACACTGATTAAAAATGTTATAAAAACCATTATCTTAGGAGTATTTATATTAATTAATATAAATACTCCTTGAATTATACCAAAAAAAAGTAAAGATATTAAGTATATTAAATAATCAAAAAAAACTGATCGAATACTTACCATCAAAATAATTAAAACCATAATAGAAATCAAGAGTATTATAGGTATAGAAAAATATATAGACCATTTAGAAAATCCATATAAAAAATCGATTATAAAGGTTAGAATTATAAAAAAAATTGATTGATATAAAACTATTTTTCCAATTGTAAAAAGCTTCTTTAAAGAATAATTAAACAAAAACATTATATACATAGATAAAATAACTACTATAAAAGACCAACTTATATTTTGTGAAATATAATACTCCACAAATAGACTTATAATAGAAAAAGATATAGCGAAAAACTTAATTATTTTAAGTAATAACGAAAATATTTTTTTTCCGTTATCTATAGTAGGAAAAGAACAATAGTTATCATCATTTATATATTCAATACTAATAATATTACATAAAGGACACATTTTTTGATTATTATGAAAATATATATTGCAATTATTGCATCTATTCATAATTATACCTCATTGGATATAACAGTTACATCTATACCTAAATCAGTTATATATTTAAAAAAACTTCTTTCTATATCTTTTTCTAAAAACAAAGAAGAAAAACTGCAAACCATAGTATCGTTATACGAAGCAATACCTAATCTAAGTTTTCTACTCTTTGTCGCTTCCATAAAAAAATCAAACCTCTCTATATAACATGAAAAAGGCTCATCCATTTTTATAAGACCTAAATTTGACAAAGGAGCTGTTAGGCCTTTTTCCCCTTTTAATAAAACACTTTTTAAAAATTTATTTTTTAAAAACAATGGTGTGAATCTAGAAATAAGATTATTTTGAATAACTATGTTATATGATATTTTCTTTTTTATAGTCTCTATTGTCAACTTTTCTTTCATCTTGTCTCTAACTTCTAAAATTAAATCTTTAAAATTATAATTATTTTTTTTAAAGTTAATATCTATACAAATAAAACTAAAAAAATTTCTAGTTGTAAAGCTTTTAAAATAATTTCTAAGATCGATAGGAACTCCTATATTTATATTTTTATTATCTTTAGGATTATATATATAGTTCTCTTTATATATACACCAAATAAATAGTGATGTTAAATAGGTAGTGATACTTACATCGTATAGCTTTGCTTGTTTTTTTAATTTAGAACAAGAAAATATACCTTGAATCACCCTAAATCTCTTAGACAAAGACTCTGTGCCAACTATAGAATAGCTTTTTTCTTTTAATTCATCTATATCAAGTGTTAGATTTTTTTTATTTTTATCTAATTTTTTTGACTCATCTTCTAAAAATCTATTAAAAACATCTTCTGATAAAGCTTTTCTCGACATGTTATTAACGATTTGATTACTACTGCACAATACATCAAAATCTATAAAATTCAAATTATATTTCATAGCAATATAATTTCTTGATAATTGCTTTAAAAAAACTATAGCACCTGAACCATCTGATAATACATGATGAATTTCTAAATTAATTCTTCTATTAAAATAAGAAACTTTAAATAAAAAATCTTTATTTTCATAATTAGATATCTTTTTTATAGCATGAAAATCTTCCTCCATAACTAAAGGAGATTTTGGATTGTCTACAAAATAATTCCAAAAAAAACCTCTTTTTAATCTAACATTAAAAGACGGTATCTCTTTTAATGTTAGATTAACGCTATCTAAAAGTATGTCAGGACATATATCTTCTTTTAATACAACCGATATACGAAAAACATTAGAATTATTAATAGTAGTAGTAGCAGGAAACATAATTCCCGCATTATCTATTTTATCAAACATTAGCTCATTTTTTTTCATTTAAAATTTTATCTCCGTAAATCATTATCTAACCTTTTTATAGTAATTAGATTAGTTAATAATATTATAACCATATAATTTTTTTATTCAACAAAATATAATAAAATCAAATTATAAAAATAATTAATTTTATATAATTTTAAAAACTATTGATAAATAACTGTATTAATACTATAATGAAAAGTGTATAACAAACTCGACTTTATGAATTGTAAAATCGAAAGGAGTACTGTATGAATTATTCTCATGAAGTAGAAGGAATGTGTGTTCTTTCTCAAGGTCCTAACCACGGCCCCGCTCCTATTCCTGAAGAAGGAAGATGGGTAAAAGCATATGAAATAAAGGATATTTCTGGTCTTTCTCATGGTGTTGGATGGTGTGCACCTCAACAAGGTGCTTGCAAATTAACTTTAAATGTTAAAGATGGTATCATACAAGAAGCACTAGTAGAAACTATTGGTTGTTCTGGTATGACTCATTCTGCTGCTATGGCTGGAGAAATTCTTCCAAATAAAACAATGTTAGAAGCTTTAAATACTGATCTTGTTTGTGACGCTATAAACGTTGCTATGAGAGAAATTTTTAAACAATTAGTTTATGGTAGATCACAAACCGCCTTTTCTGAAGGTGGACTTCCTATTGGCGCTGGTCTTGAGGATCTTGGAAAAGGTCTTAGATCACAAGTTGGAACTATATTTAGTACAAGTGCTAAAGGCGTTCGATATCTTGAAATGTCAGAGGGATATATTTTAAAACTTGGAATTGATACAGAGGGCGAAGTTATAGGATACCAATTTGTTAAACTTGGTAAAATGTTAGAAGATATTAGAAAAGGCGTGAATCCTACAGAAGCTTATGAAAAAAGTATTTCTACATATGGTAGATTTGATGAAGCTGCAAAATATATCGATCCAAGAGAAGAATAAATTCCATTTATATATTAAAAGGAGGTAACTCATGGCTAATTTTGAAAGTAAAGAAAGAAGAATGTCTAAGATAAATGATTGTCTTAAGAAATATAATTTTTCTTCTCTAGAAGATGCAAAAGATCTTTGTGATAAAAAAGGAATAAATGTTGAAGAAATTGTTAGAGGAATTCAACCTATTGCTTTTGATAATGCTGTTTGGTCATACACTCTTGGAACGGCTATCGCTATCAAAGAAAACTGTAAAATTGCTTCAGATGCTGCAGAAAAAATAGGATTGGGAATTCAAAGTTTTTGTATCCCTGGATCTGTGGCAGAGCAAAGACTAGTTGGAATCGGACATGGAAATCTTGGTTCTATGCTATTAAAAGAAGAAACAAAATGCTTTTGTTTTCTTGCTGGACATGAATCCTTTGCTGCTGCTGAAGGCGCTATAGGAATTGCTAGATCAGCAAATAAAGCAAGAAAAGACCCTTTAAGAGTTATTTTAAATGGACTTGGAAAAGACGCTTCTTATATCATATCTAGAATAAATGGATTTACATATGTTAGAACAGATTATGATTTTGATAAAAATGAGCTTTCTATTGTATCTGAGAGAGCTTTTTCTACTGGTGAAAAAGGTGCTGTTAGAGTTTTTGGAGCAAACGATGTCCTTGAGGGTGTCGCTATTATGAAACATGAGGGTGTTGATGTTTCTATAACAGGAAATTCTACAAATCCAACAAGATTTCAACATCTTGTTGCCGGAACTTATAAAAAATGGTCTAATGAAAATTCTGTTAAGTATTTTTCTGTTGCCTCTGGCGGAGGAACAGGAAGAACTCTACATCCCGATAACGTTGGGGCTGGGCCAGCTTCATATGGTCTAACAGATTCTATGGGTAGAATGCACGGAGATGCACAGTTTGCTGGTTCATCTTCTGTTCCTGCTCATGTTGAAATGATGGGACTAATCGGTATGGGAAATAACCCTATGGTTGGTGCTACCGTTGCTTGTGCTGTTGCAGTAGAAGTTTCTTCAAAATAGTTTATACTATTTAATATAAAAATTTAAAAAACTATCTATAATTTTATAGATAGTTTTTTAATATTTTTAATAGTTTTGCACAAGATATACTATAACAAATAAAATAATAGGAGAAATTTTATGAATAAAGTTATAGTATGCTCTTTTGATAATATAGATATGGCAGAAATAGCTGCAAGTACAATGAAAAAAACATATAAAAATATAAAGTATATATCTATTAAATATAATCCTATGAAACAATATAATTATTATAAAGAACAATCTAATAAAACAAATCTCTCTAATACACCTATATACAATATGTCCAATAATTTAAATATATTTCCCACGGATATATCAGCTATAACGACAGATATTTTTAAAAAAAATAACTCGCAAATAAAATCTTTTAAAAATGAAATAAAGTTAAAAATAATCATAGATAGCGAAAAAAAAGAAATAGATATTTTAACTACTAATTTATTAAATATGGGTGGAGAAAAAATAAGAGTTATCTAGTTATATTTTTAAAAACCTTCTCATATAAATTAAAAGACTTAAAAGCTTTTGAAAATAAAAGGAGGTTACATATATGAGCAAATTTTTTCCTGAAGGCCAAATAATATCAACAGAAAAAAATAAATATAATATAAAAAGTATCTCATCTTTACAAGATAGTATGTTAAATAAAAAAATATTAGAAGCTCGATGCATAGTTTGTGATATCGATCATAATCTTATTGTGGATTTTGGGCATATAAAAGGAATTATTCCAAAAAATGAATGCGCAATAGGAATAAGTGATGGAAGTGTAAAAGATATTGCTATTATTTCTAAAGTAAATAAACCAATATGTTTTAGAGTTACCGGTTTTGAAAATAAAAATAATGAAACTATGGTTACATTATCTAGAAAAATAGTGCAAGAAGAATGCTTAGATAACTATATAAAGAATTTAAATACTGGTGATATTATTGATGCAAAAATTACTCATCTAGAACAATTTGGATGTTTTGTTGATATAGGCTGTGGTATAACCTCTCTAATACCAATAGATTCTATATCAATATCTAGAATTCTTCATACAAAAGATAGATTTAAAGTTGGACAAGAAATTAAGTGTATAGTTAAATCAAAAGAAAAAGACGGAAAAATATGCTTAACTCATAAAGAGTTATTAGGAAATTGGGAGCAGAATGCATCTAAATATAAGTCTGGAGAAACTGTAGCAGGAATTATTAGATCTATTGAAGATTATGGAATTTTTGTAGAACTTTCACCAAATCTTGCGGGACTTGCAGAATATAAAGATGGAGTTAAAGTTGGACAGATGGCGAGTGTTTATATAAAAAGTTTAATCCCTGAAAAAATGAAAGTTAAATTAATTATTGTTGATTCATTTGATGAAAATTATATAGATTATAATTATAATTATTTTATTAAAGACTCTCATATAGATTATTGGAAATATTCTCCTGAGTATAGTAGTAAAATAATAGAGTCCATCTTCTAGATAATAAAAACAGCTCTTTTAAAAGAGCTGTTTTTATTATCTTATATTCTTTTTTTTAAAATTATTAAGCCTTAAAGCGTTTAAAACAACAGATATAGAACTTAACGACATTGCCAAAGCAGCAATCATTGGGTTTAACAAAGGTCCACCCATAGCATAAAAAACACCAGCAGCAAATGGAATTCCTAAAATATTATATAAAAATGCCCAAAATAAATTTTGCTTTATATTTTTTATAGTTGCCTTGGATATATCAAAAAGATTAACTACATCTAGCAGATCATTTTTAACTAATATAACATCAGCAGATTCTATTGCAATATCTGTTCCATTTCCAACAGAAATACCTATATCAGCCTGAACAAGAGCTGGCGCATCATTTATACCATCTCCTACCATAGCAACAATATTTTGGTTTTGATTTTGTAATAATTTAACTTTATTTGCTTTATCTTCTGGTAAAATATTAGAATATATTTTATCTACTTTAACAATATTCCCAATATATTTAGCTGTATTTTCATTATCTCCAGTTATCATGTATGTTTTTATATTTAATTTTTTAAGAATAGATATAGCTTTTACACTAGTTTCTTTAACAATATCAGAAACACCTATAATTCCTATAAATATATTATTTAAACTAATATATACAGGAGCTTTTCCATTATCAAAAAATATTTTTTCATCTTTAATCGAATCTGATATATCAATATTATTATTCTTCATGAATAATTTATTTCCAATATATATCATTCCATCGTTAAACTTTCCCTGAACACCTTGACCAATTGTTGCAATAAAATCACTATATTCTTCTAATCCTATATTATTTTGTATAGCATAATTTACAATTGATTTTGCCAAAGGATGCTCAGACTTATTTTCTACAGATGCAGAATATTTAATTAAATATTCTGCATCATACCCATTATAACATATAATATCTGTAACCTCTGGCTTTCCATATGTTATAGTCCCTGTTTTATCTAAAACAATAGTGTTAACATTATGCGCTATTTCCAATGCCTCTGCATTTTTAAACAAAATTCCATTTTCAGCTGCTTTACCTGTTCCAACCATTATTGAAGTTGGTGTCGCTAATCCAAGTGCACAAGGACAAGCTATAACTAAAACAGATATAAATATTTCTAATGAAAATATGAAGTCTTTTCCTAATATAAACCACGTTAATGATGAAATAATTGCTATTACTATAACTATTGGAACAAAATATCCAGATATTTTGTCAGCTAATTTTGCTATAGGAGCTTTGGAGCCTTGGGCGTCTTCTATCATTTTTATTATCTTTGATAAAACTGTATCCTCTCCAACACTTGTTGCCAAAAATGTTATATTTCCATTTATATTAACACTTGAACCAATTAATCTATCGCCTTTAATCTTATCTACAGGAATACTCTCTCCTGTAATCATAGATTCATCTATAGTTGTATTTCCCTCAATAATTTCTCCATCAGTAGGGACTCTTTCCCCAGGTTTAACAATAACGGTGTCTCCTAAAACTATATCTTCCACCAATATTTTTATAAAATTTCCATCTCTTAAAACATTTGCAAATTTTGGTGATAAATCTATCAACTTTCTAACAGCTTCTCCTGTTTTTCCTTTACTTTTCATCTCTAAATATTTTCCAAGTAATATCAATGAAATAATAATAGCTGTAGACTCAAAGTATAAGTTATGTCCACTCATATGATCCCCGTTTATAACTCTATATGTAGAATACATACTATATATAAAAGCAGCAGATGTTCCCATAGCTACTAAACTATCCATATTTGGTCTTAAGAAAAACAAATTTTTAAATCCTTTTATATAAAATTTATATCCAATAAGGATTACTGGAATAGTTAATATTAACTGAATAATGCTAAAGTTAATTGTGTTTAACATTGGATCCAAAAAATCTGGATATGGTAATGAGATTTGTGATATCATAGGAGCCATAGCTATATATAATAAAGGTATACTAAATATAAATGAAAATAAAACTTTATAAAATTGTATCTTAAGCTCCTTGGATTTTATATCAATATCGTTTTTATTAGTATTTATAGAAAAACCTAAACTTTTTATAATCTTTTCAATATCAACTAAATTAATACTATCTTCATCATATTCTATAATTGCTTTTTCTGTAGCAATATTAACTACTGCTTTATTTATCCCAGTATTTTTATTAAATTCTTTTTCCAAAGATGATGAACAACTTACACATGTCATACCACTAATTTTTAAAACAATTTCTTTCAAATTTATTTTCTCCTTTTTATTTAAACAACTAAATATATAAAGTTTTTATTGAATAAATGCATCATGAACAACTTTAAGTGATTTTAGTCCATCTTTCCTATTTACTAAAACTGATATTTTTATCTCACTTGTAGAAATCATTTCGATATCTATACCATGTTCAAATAATGATTCAAACATTTTTGATGCCACCCCTGGATTTGATTGCATTCCAGAACCCACGATAGATAGTTTTGAAACCTCACTATCAATAGTCAAATCTTTAGCATCAAAAAAAGATAAATTTTCTTTAATGATTTTATACGCATCTTCGCTCTCCTCTAACGGTATCGTAATATGTATATTTTTTGTGCCATCTAGTTCCTTTGTTTGTAAAATTATATCTACATTTATTTTTTTTTGTGATAAAAATGAAAATATTTTAAATTCTATTCCTGGAGAATCTTTTAGACCAATTATAGAAATTTTAGCTATATAATCTATAATACTAACTCCTTTTACTATCATCTTTTCCATACTTTTAACCTCTTTCACAACTGTTCCTTTTTCAGAAACTTTGCTCGATAAAACTTCTACATTTATATTATATTTTTGCGCAAGTTCTACAGAACGACTATGTAAAACTTTTGCTCCTAGAGATGCTAATTCTAACATCTCTTCATAAGAAATTTCATCTAATTTTACAGCTGTATCTATTTTTTTTGGATCTGTTGTAAAAACTCCTGTAACATCTGTAAATATTTGGCATAAATCTGCCTTTAATTCTACAGCTAGAGCAACTGCCGTTGTATCCGAACCTCCTCTACCAAATGTAGTTATATCATCATATCTATTTAAACCTTGAAATCCAGCAACGATTATAATTTTTCTAGCATCTAATTCTTTTTTTAATCTCTCTGGATCAATCTTTTTTATCCTTGCTGTTGTATAGTTAGAATCCGTTCTAAAACCCGCCTGCCATCCTGTTAAAGATATAACAGGAAAACCTAAACTCTCTATCATCATAGATAATAGCGAACTAGATATTTGTTCTCCTGCAGATAATAATACATCCAATTCCCTTTTAGAAGGATTTTTATTAACTTCTTTAGATTTTTCAATTAATTTATTCGTTGTATCTCCTTGTGCAGAAACAACAACAACTACATTATTTCCCTTTTTATATGTATCTGTTATTATTTTTGCAACTCTCAACAAACACTCTTTATCTGCAACGGATGTACCGCCAAATTTTTGTATAATTAGTGCCATAGACTATCCTCCTAAGGTACTTATAATCCCCATTATAATTGATATAAGAATTATTAATATATATATTAAATTATATCATAAATTATATCATACTGTAACTTATAAATATAATATATTATAATACTATGATTAATTATATAATCATGATACACGTTATTTATAACGAAAAATAAAGCAGGCTTTTATTTTATAAAAGCCTGCTTTATTAACAATATTTTTTATTTTTTTACTAAAGTGTATTCTGTGCTATTTCCAAAAACATGTATTTTAATTTCTTTATCTGTAATACTATTAATTTTTATAAATTGTTTAAAATCAGATGGAGAAGTACCAAGTCCAATAATATTATCTTTAATCATCAATTGATCTGTAGATTTTATATTAGCTGGTAGAGGAAGATTATGATTAAGAGAAATTCCATCCTCTTGTATAGTTATATTTAGTGTTAATTTATTAGCTAAATCTTCCCATGTTCCATTAGATTTTGCTAATAGATATTTATTATTTTCCAGTCTTTTTTCTATATCATCAAACTCTTTAATTTTTGAAAATACATTTAATATCTCTAACTGTTGTAATGGAGTTATAATAAAATTATTAAAATCTTCCATATTATATAATGCATCTCTAGTCAACATTAGATAAACATATGCATCACTATAATCTTCTATTTTACTAAAATATGCTAAAGAATCATTATATAGACTATTAGCATAATAAATTTTTCCTATTTGATATATTGAATCTTTATACCAAATTCTACTATCTCTATAATCTAAAATTTCATTAAATGTTACTTGTGATTCATAATAATTTTCTTGTTTATATAGTTTTTTCCCTTTATTATATTTTGCTTTCATAACAAGCTCAAAATTATTTTTATGAGAAGGATTTTGACTTAACTTACTTATACCTTTATCATACTGTCCAAAAAATATATTAAATTGACCAGAGATAGATTCAAAATCTTTTTTTGATTTTGGAACAAAAAATATAAAAATTAAAGCTAATAAAACACATAATATTATAAGAAATATCTTTCTATACTTACTATATTTAAATAATCCTTTTAGCATTATAACACCACTATGGCCTTTCTATACTTAATTTTAAAATAGTTAACTATTTATAATAATTTATTTAATCATAAAATATTATGCCCATATTATATACTATTTAGTAGCTTTTGCACCTGCAAATATATAATATGCAACATATCCTGTTGGTTGTTTGGAATTAAATCCAGCTTGAGTTCCTGTATTTAAATTAACTGTATCTGTTGTAGAGGTTTGTCCCTCTGATTGGGTTGTGAAAGCATGGCTATGTAAACCAGCATTTTCAGTCTCTTCTATACCATATGCACCTAATACATTTTTTCCATATACATATGTAGAAAAAGGATTAGTTCCAGCACTATCCACTAAGTATGTTGCATAAGTATGTGTATGACCCCCAGCTGCATCAAATTGAAATGATATCTTATGGCTATGAGATATATCTATATTATAAGCATTATCGGGAAGATTCTCTTCTTCAAGAACTATCAAATCATTACTGCCAGCTTCCGATCCAATAGGATTCTCATCATCTGACATTGCTAAAACTTTTCCTCTCAAATCTGGCACTATATCAGATCCAACAACCGAATAAAGATCAGGATATTCATGTATTGAAAATTTTTGTCCATTAGCTAAAAACCAGCCTGGAGGCATAAGATGCGAACTAATTTCTAAAGGAAACATTCTCATCTCACCAGCAGTAAATCCGCCAGAACCACCTATCTCACCTTTTTCACCTTTTAAAGACATGATAAAGTCTGATTCTGTTTTATCAGAATTAGAAGGATCCGATTCTTTCCATACAGTATACGCACTATCTCCTATTTCACCCGTTTCTCCCTTTAGCGAAGAAATAAATATTGATAAATCAGAATTACTATTATTTATATCAAATTCTCTATATATATCTAATGCAGATTTTCCTCTTTCTCCTTTATCACCTTTTAAAAAATTAAAAAAATCAACAATAAGACCATCTGTATTAGAATCTTTTAAATTTTTCCAAGTATCATATGTACTATCTCCATTTGGTCCAGTTATTCCTCTTAAAGAAGCAACAAAATCAGATTCATCTAAAAATTTGTTTGTTGTAGAACTATCTCTCCAAGTTACATATATACTATCTCCTTTTTCTCCTGGAGTTCCCTTTAAAGACCTTATAAAATCAACTTCTGTTTTACTAGTTCTAGAAGGATCAGCAGATTTCCAGATATCAAAAGAACTATCTCCAGTTTCTCCCATTGGTCCCATATTTCCTTTTTCACCTATATCACCATTTTCTCCTATTAAAGAATCCATAAATACTGAAGTATTTCCATTATTGCCCATATCTTTCCATATATCGAAAGAACTTTTTGTTTGTGTAGAAAGATATATTAAGAAAACTATAACTGAAGACAATAAAATTAAAGATAAAATAAGTTTTCTTTTTTTCAATACAGCAGGATCCACAAATTTAAAGTTATTCCCTGCAGATCTTCTATTTTTAAATTTAAAAAGATTAATATTTTGAACAGATCTTTTACCAGATATAATTCTTACAACATCTGGTTTTTTTCTGCCATTAATTCCATTAGGCATACTCATAAAAAACTCCCCTTTTGAAAATTATAAAAATATAATTTAAATAATAATAAAATCAATATCCTGCAAATATATAATAAACTATATATTTAGTACTTTGTCTATTATCAATAGCTTTTTGTCCACCCGTATTATTGATAAATACGTCAACATTTAAAATATCCTGTTGAACATCATAATTTCCAATTGTATGTGTATGATCAGGAACGTAGGTTAATTCTGTATCACCTTTAAAGCTCCCAATACCTTTTGGTCTATTAGTCGGAGTTAAAGTTGGTCCATAAGGAGAACCAATAGTTCTGGTTAATTTATGAGTATGTAAACCAGCATCTTCAGTTTTCATAGATATGTTAGCATGACTATGATCAATATTAAAAGTTAAAGTTTTACTTGGTAACATAACCTCTGTTAATAATATTTCATTAGCTCCTGCAAAACTTCCAATTGGATTTAATCTATCAGCCATTCCAAGCGTTGTTCCTTTTAAATCTGGAACTACGTCTTTACCTAAAGTATAAAAAAGATCTGTATGCTCTATAGGATCAAATGGAGATCCATCAGCTTTTAGCCATCCTTCTTCATCTATTTCACCAAGAAAAGCTCTAATTTCCCCAACTTTAAATCCACCGCTAGCTCCAGCATCTCCCTGTTCTCCTCTTAAAGAATTCAAATAATCTTGAACTGTTAAATCATTATTCTCCGGCTTCAAATTCTTCCAAACTTCATATGATGACAGACCTTTTTCACCTTGAGACCCGCTAAGCGATGCTAAATAATCTGCTTCTGAAATAAATCCATCGCCTGAATTTTCTTTTTTCCATGATTCATATGCATTTAATCCTTCAATACCTTTAGATCCACGAAGTAAATCTAAATATTCTTTATGAGTTTTATCTTTATTTTCTGGATTTTTTCCACGCCATAAATCATAAGCAGAAAAACCTTTTAATCCAACTTCTCCCTTAAATGAGTTGAAAAAATCTTGTTCAGATTTAGAAGCACTTATAGGAAGTTTTGATTTCCAAGTGTTATAAGCACTTATTCCTTTAGACCCCTTATCCCCAACTAATGTTTCTAAAAAATCATCTACATTTTTATTTTGATTTGAAGCATCTGATCTTTTCCAATTCTCATATGCAGAAATTCCAAAATCACCTTGAACTCCTTCGTTTCCAATAAAACCTTTATCTCCAAAATCACCTTTTAATGACTCTATATAATCAGCTTTAGAACCATTATTACCTAGATTTCTCCACATATCATAAGTATCTCTAGCATTATTTAAAATAATACTTCCAGTAATAACTACAACGCAAGAAAGAATAGAATAAAAAATAGTTTTTTTAATCATATTGGTCTTTCTTTCCATTGCTAAAATATTATCACTTTTTAGCCCTCTAGCTTGTTTTTCTTTATTTATTCTAAAATTTTTAACATTAGAAATTGAACTTTTATCATGTGCAACATTCATAAATGAAACACTCCTTAAAAATTATATATAGTAAAATATTAATTAATGATACCAGTATATATGTAAACAGCGGAATAATATGTTTTTTGTCTATTATCTAAAGACGTTTGTTTTCCTGTTCCGTTAATATTAAATCCTCTTGTTTGAAATCCTTCAAAAGAATCAAATTGTCCCCTCATATTATGGGCATGTTCTCCATCAGATGATGTATCATAACTATGTGTAACACCATCTGAATTACTTGTATAAGTCCAACTTAAACCAGAAAAATATGATCTATTATAACTAACTATTCCTTCATGCTTATGAGATCCTGTTTCATTAGTTACACCTGTTATAGTATGAACATGGGAATAATCTAACGTTATATCTACATTAGGTAGATAGGATTCGTTTAATAATGTTGTTGTAGATCCAGATAAACTACCATATGGATTTTTATCATATGCCATAGCAAAAATTCTACCTCTATAATCGGGTATTTTATTTGTTTTTAAAGCTCTAAAAAGATCAGGATATTTATTTCTATCAAAAGTTCGTCCATCTAAAGGCAACCATAAAGGATCATTCATTTCTCCAGCAAAAAATCTCATTTCTCCTGGAATAAATCCAGCTAGTCCACCCTTTTCTCCTCTATCTCCTTTTAAACTCTCTAAAAAATCTTTTTCCGTTTTATCTTCATTATCAGGTGAAATAGATTTCCAAACTTCATATGCATTTAATCCATCCTCACCTTTTTCACCTTTTATTAAATTATGAAAATCTAATAATGTAGTATCTTCAGTATTATTTTTAGCTTCTTTCCAAAGTTCATATGGTGTAAGTCCATCGTTTCCAGAATTTCCTTTTAGAAACTCTATAAAATCTTCTTCTTTCTTATCAGTATTATCTGCTCCTGATCCTCTCCACACTTCATATGCACTTAATCCATCTCCACCCTTATTACCGACAAGAGACTTTCTAAATTCTGTCTCTCCCCTATTGGAATTTTGCAAATTATATGTTTTCCAAATCTCATAACCATCATCACCAGAAGGACCAGTAGTCCCTTTTATTGTCCTTAAATAATCATCATGAGTTAAATTTTCATTAGTTGTACTAGCAATTTTCCAAGCCTCAAAAGACCCAGATCCACTATTTCCAATCACTCCGGTATTACCAATATCTCCATTTCCACCAATATTTCCTTTTAAAGAGTCTATAAAAACCGATTCAGGTTTATCGTTTCCTAAACCTTTCCAAATATCATAAGGTGTTTTTGCATTAGAATATATTAATAAAACAGATATTGCAAATAATATTGTTCCTGTTAATCCAAAAACAATTCTTTTTTTTAATTTTTCTCTTTCTTCAAGAATTTTTATATTTTTACTAACAAATCTATTAGATTTTGGTCCTGTAGATTTTTGTTTATTTGTTTTTTTATTATTAGATAATTGGCTCATTAAGAATTCTCCTTTTTACCAATAAATTTATTATATATAATGATAAAACTTATATCTCATATATCGACAATAATTAAATTGCATAAAGATAATGTAGAAATTGGAAATTATATAATAATATCTTTATATAATAAATTTTGTGAAATATTTTTAATATTTCACAAAATTTATTATATATATTAACTATTGTCCGGTATTTTCAATAGTAATTGTTCCTACTCCCGTAACTCGAGCATTATTGCATAAAATTTGATGCTTATCGGTCAAAATACTAACACCATTAACCTTTATAGCAGATGGTTCACCAACCCAACTCCCAATAATCATGACATCACATGGAGGTTTAGGAATAGATGGAGTAGGTGGAATTCCATTACATAAACCAAAAGCTGATGTAGGAATATTCAATGATACTCTAGCATCATCTATAGTTAAAACTTTTTTTCCTGCTAAATCCATTGTAGAATTCAAACCATGGCTAAGTTTATTTGGCGCACTCCCAAAAGAACATTTGCAAACTGCGCCATCAACTACTGCAATACCCTGTGGTCCAAATATAACTTTATTCATAAATTCACCACCTTATTTATTAAAATCTAGATAAACCATAAAATTTTGGACTAACATACCTAACACTATTATCTAAATCCGTTTCAGACTGTAAATTATTTTCATCATTATTTTCATCATTATTATTAATATTTGACATAACTAGTTCAATATCATCAGAGATTTCAGGATTTTTCTTTTTACAACAATTTAAAAATGCACAGATTAGAGCTGAAATTCCTGCTCCTGCCAACATACCAAAACCTATTCCACCAAATGTTGCAATTAATCTTCTTTCCATATCGCTAAGTTTACCACTTGTCCCTCCTGGTAAATCTCCTGATCCTCCTGGTAAATCTCCTGATCCTCCTGGTAAATCTCCTGATCCTCCTGGTAAATCTCCTGATCCTCCTGGTAAATCTCCTGATCCTCCTGGTAA
>JAGUQX010000011.1 GCA_030153485.1 Oscillospiraceae bacterium
TAACATATAATACAGGTAAATTTGCTATTATAAACTCTGCTAAAAAAATTTATGATAACTAAAAGATTGCAGATAAAATAAATTTAAACTACCTTATATATTAATATATAAGGTAGTTTAAATTTATTTTATCTGCAATCTCGCTAAATATAGGGGAGGCAGAATTATTTCCTGTATCTCCATCTTCCACAAGGATTACACATACATATTGTGGATTTTCTGCAGGAAAAAAACCACCAAACCAAGTTTGTACAATTTCAATTTTTTCTTGGTTATTGTTAGGATTTTTTTTAAAAATTCCAGTTTGCGCTGTAGAGGTTTTACCTCCCGCAGAAATTGTTTTAGGTTTTGCTTTTTGTATAGAATTATCCATAATATTATTAATTAAAAAATCTTGTATCGTGTTTGAAGTTTTGGGATTTATTGCTATTATTTGAGGGTGTTTTTTTGATAATATAGATATAGATTTTCCATCATTAGAGATTCCTTTAACTATAGAGGGGATAGGAGTGTTTCCATTATTTACAATACTTGATATAAGTTGTGCAATTTGTATAGGTGTTGCCAATAATTTTCCTTGACCAAAACTTAAATTTGCCATCTCAATTTTATCTTGTAAATCTGACATGTTTGGAAAATATCCTTTTGCAGTTTTCATAGTTTCTGTAAGATCATATCCTTGTCCAAATGATAGTCTATTAGAAATTGATATTATTTTTTCTGGTTCTAATTCGAATATTATATCTATAAAATATGGATTGCATGAAACAGATAGAGCCTGTTCCATATTAATTTTTCCATGTCCATTTATATTATGACATTTTATAATATGGTTTTCGACGGTTATCTGTCCTATACAATTATATTGTCTATCTTTTTTTATTCCTGATTCTAATGCAATAGCAGTTGTTGCTATTTTAAATGTAGAACCCGCGCTAAATGGTGTTAGACTACGATTTATCATTGGTGTATTTTCTTTATCATTTATATATTCTATTAAATTATCTGGAGAAAAAGACGGGAAACTAGCTGATCCAACTATATCACCATTAAAAGGATCCATAATAACAATAGCTCCTTTTTGTATAGTTTTTTTACCTATATCTTCTATTATCGTTTGAATTTTTTTGTCTATTGTTAAAACAACACCTGAATCATTTTCTGATTTTGTGGAAATTTCAGATTTGTTATTTGATATTATATTACCCTTAGCATCTTTATAATATTTTATTGATTTAGATGTTGAATTATTATTTAAAAAATTATTAAAAGATTTTTCAATCCCTGTTGTTCCATTACCATTATTATCAAGATGACCTATAATATGTGGCAAAATTTGGTTTGAACTATATCTATTTACTTTATTAAAAACATCTATATCTTTATTTATAATATTATTTTCTATAGGTATAGATATAGGTTTTTTATTATTTAAAGATTCTATTATTTTTCCACGATGATTTATACCGATAGACTCTATTATACTTTCTATATTATCATTTGTTGGAAAAAAAGTTGCTATATATTGACTATCTTGATTAACAAGTTTATTAAAATTTTTATCATATATATTTGCTCTATTTTTATATATATTTAGATTATAAGATGATTGGTTTTGTGCGGTTTGTTTTAAATTATTTGATGTTGATAAAAATCCTATTCTTATAGAAAGAAAACTAAATCCTAGGCATAATGCGCCATATACTAATATTATTTTTTTTTTCATATTTTATACACCTTAATAATAAATTTTTATTTTAAAACTTATTATTACCAATAATTATAAAAAATAGACAATAACTTTAAGTCATTGTCTATTTTTTATAATTATATAAATTAATATTATTTTTTATTTATTGCAGATTGTGCAGCTGCAAGTCTAGCTATAGGAACACGGAAAGGTGAACAGGAAACATAATCAAGACCTAAATTATAGCAAAAATCTATAGAAGAAGGATCTCCACCATGCTCTCCGCATATACCAAGTTTTAGATCAGGTTTTGTTTGTCTTCCAAGTTTCACAGACATCTCAATAAGTTTACCAACACCAACTTGATCTAATCTAGCAAAAGGATCGTTCTCATATATTTTTTTATCATAATAATGATCTAGAAAATTTCCAGCATCATCACGGCTAAATCCAAAAGTCATTTGAGTTAGATCATTTGTTCCAAAACTAAAGAAATCAGCGTGTTTAGCAATCTCATCAGCAGTTAGAGCAGCTCTAGGAATTTCAATCATTGTTCCAACTTTATATTCTAATTTCAAGCCACTTTCTTTGATAATTTTATCAGCTGTCTCAACAACGATTTTTTTAACATATTCAAATTCACGAACTTCTCCAATAAGAGGTATCATGATTTCAGGTACAATGTTCCATTCATTATGCTTTTTCTTAACATTTATTGCTGCTTCTATAACAGCTCTTGTTTGCATTTCAGCAATTTCTGGATAAGAAACAGCAAGTCTACATCCACGATGTCCCATCATAGGATTAAATTCATGCAATGAATCAATAATAGATTTAAGATCAGATACTTCAATCTTCATTTCTTTTGCTAAAGAAATTATGTCTTTTTCTGCATGAGGCAAAAATTCATGTAGAGGAGGATCTAAATAACGAATTGTTACAGGATGTCCACCCATAGCTTCGTATAAAGCTTCAAAGTCTCCTCTTTGCATAGGCAGTAATTTATCTAAGGCTTTTCTTCTTTGTGGTTCTGATTTTGCAACAATCATCTCTCTCATAGATTTAATTCTGTCACCTTCAAAGAACATGTGTTCTGTACGACATAATCCAATACCCTCTGCACCAAAAGAAGCAGCAGTTTTCGCATCAGCAGGTGTATCAGCATTTGTTCTAATCTTCATGGTTCTAAATTCATCAGCCCATGACATAATTGTTTCAAAATTTCCAGAAATTTCTGCTTTAACAGTATCAATTTTACCTAGATAAATTTTACCAGTAGCTCCGTCCAGAGAAATATAGTCGCCTTCTTTAATTGTTTTACCATCTAATTCAAAGGATTTAGAAGACATTTTTATATCCCCACAGCCAGAAACACAACAAGTTCCCATTCCACGAGCAACAACAGCGGCGTGAGAAGTCATACCTCCACGAACTGTTAAAATTCCTTGAGCAACATGCATTCCTTCTATATCTTCTGGAGAAGTCTCTAAACGAACAAGGACTATAACCTCTCCTCTTTTAGTCCATTCAACAGCATCTTCAGCGGTGAAAACAACTTTTCCACAAGCAGCACCAGGTGAAGCAGGAAGAGCAGATCCGATAGGAGTAGCATTTTTTATAGCTTTTGTATCAAATTGAGGGTGTAAAAGAGCATCAAGTTGTTTTGGATCTATCATAGAAACAGCGGTTTTTTTATCAACCATTTTTTCATCAACAAGATCACAAGCAATTTGAAGTGCAGCAGATGCTGTTCTTTTTCCACTTCTAGTTTGAAGCATATAAAGTTTTTTGTTTTCAATAGTAAATTCCATATCTTGCATATCTCTATAATGTTCTTCTAGTTTATCAACAATAGAAACAAATTCATTATAAATTTCAGGCATAATATCGTTTAATTCATCTATTGTTTGGGGTGTTCTAATTCCAGCTACAACATCTTCTCCTTGTGCATTGATTAGAAATTCTCCATATAGCTTTTTTTCACCTGTTGAAGGGTTTCTAGAAAAAGCAACTCCTGTTCCAGAAGTGTCTCCAGTGTTTCCAAAAACCATCATTTGTACGTTTACAGCCGTTCCCCAAGAAGCAGGAATATCATTCATTCTTCTATAGAATATAGCTCTAGGATTGTCCCAAGATCTGAAAACTGCTTTTATAGATTCCATAAGTTGTAGTTTTGGATCTGAAGGAAAATCTTCGTTTTTTTGTGATTTATAATATTCTTTAAACTTCACAACCATTTCTTTAAGGTCGTCAGCAGTTAAATCAGTATCTAATGTTACACCTTTTTTTTGTTTCATCTGATCTATAATTTTTTCAAAATGATGTTTTGAAACATCCATAACAACATCAGAAAACATTTGTATAAATCTGCGATAAGAGTCATAAGCAAAACGATCATTATTTGTAAGTTTTGCTACGCCTTCAACAACTTTATCATTCAGACCAAGGTTAAGAATAGTATCCATCATACCAGGCATAGAAGCTCTCGCTCCAGATCTAACAGAAACTAATAGGGGATTAGACGGATCTCCAAATTTTTTGCCAGAAATATTTTCTAATTCTGTAAGTTGAGAAAATATTTCTTTCTCAATGATATCAGAAATATTTTTTCCATCTTCATAATATTTGGTACAAGCGTCTGTAGAAACAGTAAACCCTTGTGGAACAGGCATACCAAGGCTGGTCATTTCAGCTAGGTTTGCACCCTTACCACCAAGGGTTTCTTTCATAGAACCATTAGCTTCTGAAAAAAGATAAACATATTTTTTACTCACTTATAATACCTCCAAAAAATAGTTACATATTTATACGCATAAAAAGAATGTAAATATATAATTTAAAATATATATTTACAAAAATATTTATTTTGTATTTATGTATTTAAATATTAATTTTTCAACTTTAGCACATTATACCAAAAAGCATAGTATAATTCTATATATTATTAAAAAAAATATACAGATTATATATAATATATAATCTGTATATTGAAAAATTAAAAATAAACTTTAATAATATTATCATATATGTCTTTTCAAAATATATAATTTATAAATATAGGAGATGAGTGTATGGGAAAAATAGCAATCGTTCTCGCTGGAGGTTCTGGAAAGAGAATGAAATCGGAGATTCCAAAAGTTTTGCATGAAGTTTTGTTTAGACCAATGTTACATAGAGTCATAGATAATATAGAAATATCTGATATAAATAAAATATGCATAGTTAAAGGTTATAAACATGAAAGTATAGACACCAGTCTTAAAAGCTATTTTTCTAAAGGAGTTGAAACAGTTTTACAGAAAGAGCAGAAAGGAACAGGGCATGCTGTTATAGTTTGCAAAGATTTTTTAAAACAAAATATAAATGATGATGTAATGATAGTTTGTGGGGATATGCCATTTTTAGATAAAAGAACAATAGAAGATTCATATAATTATCATAAAGAAAATATGGCTGATTTTACAGTTGTTAGTTGTTTTGTAGAAAATCCTAAAGGTTATGGTAGAATTATTAGAGAAAATAAAGAGATAAAAAAAATTATTGAAGAAAAAGATTGTACAGATGATCAAAAAGCTATAACAGAAATAAACTCTGGAATATATTGGTTTTCTGTGAAAGAATTATTATCAGTTATAGAAAAAATTTCCTGTGATAATGCACAAAATGAATATTATTTGACGGATTGTGTAGAACTCCTTATAATGAATAAGAAACATGGTTGTTGTTTTATTTCTAAAAATCAAGAGGTTTTATTAGGGGTTAATACAAAATTAGATCTTTTAGTTGCAAATAAAAAGGCTATAGAAGATGTAATAAATTTTCATTTGGAAAATGGTGTGGACTTTATAGCAATTGATGGAGTTATAATTGGAGAAGAGGTTGAAATAGGTAGAGGAAGTTTTATATACCCCTCTGTTGTGATAAAAGGAAAAACTAAAATAGGAAATTTCACAACTATAACTTCATCCAGTTTTATTGAAAATTGTTCTACTGGTGATAATTGTTATATAAATTCTAGCCAATGTTATGATAGTTATATAGGTAATAATGTTAAAATCGGACCTTTTTCTCATATACGACCTAATTGTAAAATAGATGACAATGTTAAAATAGGGGATTTTGTAGAGGTTAAAAATTCTATTGTTGGAGAATCAACAAGTATATCTCATCTTACATATGTTGGAGATAGCGATGTTGGAAAAAATGTTAATTTTGGTTGTGGAACTGTTACTGTTAATTATGATGGTAGAAATAAATATAGAACAATTATAGGAGATGACTGTTTTATAGGCTGTAATACAAATTTAATTGCACCTGTTATTCTTGGAGACAGATGCTATACAGCCGCTGGTTCAACTATTAACATGGATATTCCAAGTGGTAGTTTAGGAATTTCGAGATCTGTTCAGGAAAATAAAAAAGATTTTGTTAATAAAAAATTTGGTTTTAAAAAATAAGATAATGCATATACGTTTTAACATTTAAAAGGAGCTTAAATAATGATTACACATCTAAAAGATATTAAAATATTTACAGCAAATGCGAATAGAAAAATGGCTTCAAAGATTGCTGAAAACTTGGGAGTTTCTATTGGTGAAGCAGATGTAATAACTTTTAGCGATGGAGAAATTAATATATCAATACATGAATCTGTTAGAGGATCGGATGTTTTTGTTATACAATCCACATCTAGCCCAGTGAATAATCATATAATGGAATTGTTAATAATGATTGATGCTTTAAAAAGAGCATCAGCAGGAAGAATAACAGCTGTTATTCCGTATTTTGGTTATGCTAGGCAGGATAGAAAAGCAAAAGCTAGAGATCCAATATCAGCTAAATTAGTTGCAGATCTTATAACCACCGCTGGTGCAGACAGAGTTTTAACAATGGATTTACACGCTGCTCAAATACAAGGATTTTTTAGTATACCTGTGGATCATCTTTTAGGGGTTCCTATTTTAGCTCCTTATTTTTATAATAAATTTAATAAAAGGCAAGATGAAGCTGTTGTAGTTTCTCCTGATCTTGGATCTGTAACAAGAGCTAGAAATTTTGCGTCTAAAGTAAATCTTCCTTTAGCCATAGTAGATAAAAGAAGGCAAAAATTTAATGTTTCTGAGGTTATGAATATTATAGGAGATGTTGAAGGTAAAGAAATTATTTTAGTAGATGATATGATAGATACAGCAGGAACTCTATGTAATGCAGCACAGGCCTTGATAGACAGTGGTGCAAAAGATGTTTATGCATGTGCAACTCATGGAGTTTTATCTGGCCCAGCTATAGAAAGAATAGAAAAAAGTTTGATAAAAAAATTAGTTATTTTAGATACTATAGAGCTTCCTCCAGAAAAGCTTATAGATAAGATAGAATTATTGCCATGCGCTCCTGTTTTTGCACAGGCGATAGAGAGAATATATGGAGATAGACCTGTATCACCGTTGTTTTTATAAGAATAAAAATATGCATCACAATAAAGTGATGCATATTTTTATTCATTTCTTAAGGCGACAATAGGATGAAGCTTTGAAGCTTTTAAAGCAGGGTAGACTCCAAAAATTATTCCTATAAATGATGTAAAAATAAAAAGAAATAATATATACGGTATATTAAGAATTAATTTTATAGAAATTATTAGGGAACCTATAAACATTATAAAAATCCCTAATGATATTCCAATAATGCCACCTATAGCAGATAAAATAGATGATTCTAAAAGAAACTCAATAATAATAGATGAGTTTTTTGCACCAATAGCTTTTTTAATTCCTATTTCCTTTGTTCTATCTTTGATAGATACTAGCATAATTGTCATTATAGATAATCCAGAAACAATTATAGAAATTCCCGCTATAATTGATAAGACAAATGTTATCATATCTATTATATAATTAAAATTATTTTTTTCATCAACTAAATTTTTTGATTGAATAGAACCAATATAGCCTTTTCTTTTTTCTATGGATGTAGTTATTGCATCTATAGTTTCATTTGATGTAGTTGTATCTTTTAAATTTAACATAATTTGATCAAAATATTTATTTCCAGATAATGTTTGATATGTTGAAAATGGAATATATATAAAGTGTGGTATATATTCTGTAACTATTCCTTGGATCATATTTCCAATAGAGGATGTAACACCTATTATTTCAAATTCTGTATAAGTGTTATCAACTAATATATCTATTTTTTTACCAATTATATTTGTTCTATTATACGTTTTTTTTGCAAAATTTTCATCAATAACACAAACTTTTCTATTGGATTCTACATCATATTTATTTATCATTCTACCATGGAGAACATTTATATCTATAATGTTAGATATATTATTGTCCACTCCCCATAAAAATGAATTAAAAAGATAATCTTTAATAATGGCAGAACTAAAATTTGCTGTTAGTGCAGTTATATCTTTTATATTATCATAAGATTTGATGATATCTATATCATCTTTTTCAATCTGTATATTTTGTTTTTTCATAGATGAATATATACTTATACTGTCCATCCCAACACTATTCAGCTCATTATTTATTATATTTTTTCCCATTTCGCCTATTGTAGATATTATAACTACAGAAAGAACACCAATAGAAACTCCTATTATTATTAAAATAGATTTTAATTTTTTTCTAGTTATATTTTTTATAGCAGTTGAAAAATAATCTAACATTTAATCACCTTTTATATTTTTAATTTCTACCATATCTCCTTCTTTAATATCATCTAAAGATGATATTATTGTTGTATTTAAATCTATACCTTCTATAATTTCTACACTTTGTGACATTTCTTCACCTGTTTTTATATATTTTTTAGTAACCTTATTTTTTTCAATTGCAAGAATAAATTCATTATTATCTTTATCTTGTTGTATAAGTTCGTATGGAAGAGTAACCATATATTGTGGAGTTTCATCTAAATATATCTCCACTTTTGTTGAAAACCCAGGTTTAAGATGCTCATCTATATTATCTATATTTATCGACGCTTTAACCGAAGTTGACTGTGATAATCCAGATAATTCTTTTTTTGCAAATGATGATATATCTGATATATGTCCCGTATATGATATTCCTTTAAACCCATCTCCCTCTAAAATAACTTTTTGTCCTTCTTTAACATATGATACAAGATCTTCTGGAATTGATATGTTTGCTATAAGTTTATCTGTATTTGAAATTGTTGCGATAGATTTATTAGCATCAGAAATAGAATTTTCTATAATATTAAGTGATGTTATATTTCCAGATGCTGTTGCTACTATATTTTCAGGGATAAAATTTTTAATTAATTCTATTTTGGATATATATGAGGAAAAAGTAGCGAAGGTTTCTTCTGGAATATTTTTTGATAATATATCTATAGAGTTTAAAATTTGTTCAAATGTTTTTTCTTGATCTATTGTCGCTATAGTTTGACCAATATTTATCTTATCACCTATATTAAAAAAAATTTTTTCGACAACAACTGGGATAGGTATACTTATATCTTTTTTTGATTGTTCATTTATAGTTCCAGAAACAACAAGAGTTTCTAGATGTTTTATATTCGAACCTTTTGTTATATTTACTGATTTTATATTATTCTTTATAATATATGGTATTTTATTTATACCTATAATTAATGAAAAGCAGATAACTACTAATAAAATATATCTTTTCATTGAAACAAACCTTCCTAATTTTAACTTTATTTAATTTTAGTATTACAATTTTTATTGATTTTATTAGCATACAAATTATAAAAATATTTAAATAAAATAAAAGGATATAATAAACAATATTATTTATTGTTTATTATATCCTTATTTTAATTTTATTTTGTTTAAATATTTTTATTGTAGGTGTTTATTAAAATAAATATTTTCTTCAGGAATAAGAAAAGGTATGACTTGATGAATATTATTAGGATTTCCTATCAATTTATTTAAACGTTCTTGATTATGAACTCTAAACACTGAACTAGGAGATGTTAAAGGATTAAACTTTACTTTATTATAAGAAAGATTAATAATATAATCTGCATCATTTTCAGAATTGTTATAGATTGTATTTCTAGATACAATTAAATTAAATAAACCCATGTCTGAATAAGGTGTATTATCTGTATATGATCCATTTACAACTCCATCTTTATTTATATCTCCTCGCAAAGGGATAATTTTGACTATACGAATTCCATCTTCTATATTATATCCTGGGATATCTACAGAATAGGTTATTCTATATTTTCCATAAGAGTTTCTGTTATTAACACCTAGTGTTATATCCTCATTTGGAATATATGCAGGAAGAGTTTTTTCTGAATTAGGAATAATATTATCAGATAACATCGATTCAAATTTTTCAACTTTTCTCGTAATTGTATAGTCTGCTGAAGAGAACCATTCTCCAGTTGGATCTAAAATTCTGGCTATTGTATCACGAAAACCTCTATTAATATACATATACATATCAGTTGAAAGTAGTTGTGAATTTCCTATAGATGGTTTAATTTTATAGTTAATGGATTTATTTGGAATGCCTATATTAGATAAATCTTCTTCATCTATATTTAAATTTTTTAGATGGTTATCTAAATTGTTATCTAAATTGTTATCTAGATAAGATTTATATTGCATATTTTTCATTATAATATCTTTTTCTTTGCTTAGTGTATCGATTATATTTATATCATCGATATTCATATCATGGTTATTTTTAAGATCTATATCTTGATTATTTTTCGCATCTATATCTTGGGTATTACTCTCTCTATTGTGGATACCATTATCGATTAATTTTATAGGTTGATACACGCTTAATATTATTATAATAGTAATAATAATATAATAAAATATTTTTCTTTTGCTAAAAAAAAGTTTCATATTATATATTCGCTCCAATTCGTTTTGTAATATTTTGTAATTTAAATATAATAGTATATGCATATTATATTTAATATAATATGCAAATTATATTATTATATATAATTTTTGTCAATTAATTATATGTAATAATAATATATTATTACATATAATTACAAAATTTGATATATTATTGTACCTAAAACCCCACACCCTAAAATTATAAAAATTATATTTGGCTTAAATTTTCTTAAGACAAATAATGATATTATAAATAATATAGATTCCACCCATCTAAAATTTGAGATATCTGCTTGTGATTTTGTTGCGTTAAATAATGCTAATGTTAAAATAGATAGTGCAGCAGAAGATATTAAAGCAACAACAGCAGGTCTTAAGGAAGATAGTACAATCTGAACTCCATTTACATTTTTATATTTATAGTAAAAATGAGATAGAGTTAAACATATAATAAATGAAGGTATTATACATCCAAGAGTACATATTATAGCACCAGGAATTCCAGCTAATCTTATGCCGACAAATGTGGCAGAATTTATAGATATTGGTCCTGGAGTCATCTCTGCAATAGTTATTAAATCTGTAAATTCTGCTAATGACATAAGCTGATGTATATCAACTATTTGATTTTGGATAAGAGGTATGGCTGCATATCCACCGCCAACACTAAAAAGTCCAATCTGTAAAAAGCTAAAAAAAAGTTTTAAAATAATCATACTATCTATTTCCTTTTTTAGAATGAATAAATAAATCTATTATACCAATAGATAAACACGCTAATATGATTAATATAGCGCTAATATTAAAAAAATAAGCTAATATAAATGAAATTATCATAAGAATTACGTAGATTATTTTTTTTGTAGACAAAACTTTTATTGCTAAATTTATAGCAACATCAACGATTACAGCAGCTACTCCAGCTCGCATAACCTGTAATGATATAGCTATTATTTTGTTTTCTCTAAATTGATTATAAAATAAAGATATAATGGATATAATAACCATAGGTGGAATAGCTGTTCCAAGTATAGCTATTACAGATCCTAATACTCCTGACATTTTATACCCAAGCATTACAGCTGCATTTATGGGTATTGGTCCTGGAGAAGATTGTGCAATAGCAGTTATATCCAACATCTCTTCTTCAGAAAGCCAATTTAAATTGTCTACAAATTTTTTTTTCATTAAGGAAACAATTACAAAACCTCCGCCGAATGTAAAACTACTAATTGTAAATGTTGTTTTAAATAGTGTCCATAAAATTTTAAAATTAATAGAATTTTTTTTCTTATTTATTTTCAAAATATTATTCTCCTAACATATGATATATTTAGAATAAAATTATATATATATTTATAAATAAATTCAATGTATAAATATATAAAAAAAAGACCTTTAAAAGGTCTTTTTTTTATATATTTTCTTTACAAAATGATTGTAAAACATTAAGTGCAATATCTTCATCATTTCCATCTATTTCAAATATAATTTCATCACCCTGTTTACATCCAAGTGACATAACTGCAAAAATTCTTTTAGCATCTCCTGATTTCTCTTGTTTTTTTATAGTTATAGCAGATTTAAATTCACCCGCTTTTTTAACTAATATCCCAGCTGGTCTTGCATGTATTCCCGAAGGGTCTGTTATAGTGTAAGAAAAAGTTTTCATTATTTTATCTCCTTATATTTTAAATATTATTTTTGCTTTGAATAGGTTTTTTTAATATTGCAAGTATAATCATCCCAACAATAGAACCAGTTATAAGAGCAACTATATATCCTAATGTATTTCCTACAACTGGAAAAACAAATATACCTCCGTGGGGAGCTCTAAGAGTTGAGTTGAAAGCCATTGATAAAGCTCCCGCAGTTGCAGATCCGATAATACATGAAGGTATAACTCTTAATGGATCAGCAGCGGCAAAAGGTATAGCACCTTCCGTTATAAATGATAAACCCATAATATAATTAGTTAAACCTGATTGTCTTTCTCTTTTTGTAAATCTATTTTTAAAGAATGTAGAACAAAGAGCTATAGATAGAGGGGGAACCATTCCACCAACCATTACAGCTGCCATAATATCAAATTGTCCACTTGCAATAGAAGCTGTACCAAATACATATGCCGCCTTGTTTAATGGACCACCCATATCAAACGCCATCATTCCACCAAGTACAATTCCTAAAAGAATTTTGCTTGTTGACCCCATCGAGTTTAATAAATTTGTTAAAGAATCATTTATATATGCAACAGGAGGATTTATTATAAATGTGATTATACAGCCTATTAATAGAATTCCAAAAAGTGGATATAATAGCACTGGTTTTATACCTTCTAGTGTTTTTGGTAATAAATCAAATAATTTTTTTAGAGCAAGAACAATATAACCCGCTATAAATCCAGCTAATAAAGCGCCTAAAAATCCTGATCCACCAGAATTTGCCAACATACCTCCAACAAATCCAACAGCAAGGGCAGGGCGATCTCCAATGCTCATTGCTATATATCCCGCAAGAATAGGAAGCATAAATCCAAACGCTGTATCTCCAATAGTTTTTAAAAGGGAAGCAAAATAAGTGTTTTTGCCAAAATTACTAGGATCTATAGAATAATCGTCGAATAAAAAAGCCATTGCAATAAGAATACCGCCACCTATAACAAAAGGAAGCATATGAGAAACACCATTCATTAGATGTTTGTATATTTTTCTTATAGCGGATTCTTTTTCATCTTGAGTATCTTCATATGGAGTAGAGTCAGAATATATAGGAACATTTTCATTTAAAGCTCTATTTATTAATTCATCTGCCTTATGTATACCATTTGCAACTTTAGTTTGGATAAGTTTTTTTCCATTAAATCTATTCATTTCAACTTTTTTGTCCGCAGCAATGATTATACAATCTGCTTGTTGTATTTCTTTTTTTGTCAAACCATTTTTTATTCCACCAGATCCATTAGTTTCAACTTTTATCGTTGTTCCTTGTTTTTTTGCTGCGTTTTCTAAACTTTCTGCAGCCATAAAAGTATGTGCTATACCTGTTGGACAAGCTGTTACAGCAAGAATTTTGTATGATGTTTCAATCTTAGTGTCTTCTTTCTTGTCATCAAATTTTTCTGTTTCCATATTATCAATTAGTTTTAAAAAATCTTTTTTTGATTCTGAATTTATAAGTTTTTCCTTAAAAACTTCATCCATAAGAAGTACAGAAAGTCTACTTAGAACATCTAGATGAAGATTATTTCCTGATTCTGGAACTGCAATCATGAAAAAAAGTTTTGCAGGCAATCCATCTAATGAATCAAAATCAACACCATCTTTAATAACCATAGAAGCAAGAGCAGGTTTTGATACAGAAGAAGTTTTTGCGTGTGGAATAGCAATATTTTCACCTATACCTGTTGTGCCTTGTTTTTCCCGAGCTAATATAGCTATTTTATATTCTGATTTATTTAGCAAAACTCCAGTTGTATCTACTAAGTCTATAAGTGTATCGATTGCGTCCATTTTATTTTTAACCGATTTGTTAAGAGATATACTAGATTCTTTTAATAAGTCTGTGATACGCATGACAACCTCCTAATTTATAATTTTTTATACATAGAATATATATCATTTTTTGTTGCTAGATATTGTGTAAATGCTGTTGCAGTTCCAGCAGATATTCCGAATTTCAGAGCATCTTCTAGATTTTTATATTTTAAATATCCATATATGAAACCAGCAACCATAGAATCACCTGCACCTACAGAGTTTACTAAATTTCCTTTAGGTGCAGAAGATTTATAGACATTTTGATTTTGGTCTATGAGTATAGCCCCATCTTTAGCAAGGGATATTAAAACATTTTGTGCTCCCATTAATTGAAGTTTTTTTGCATTTAAGATAAGTTGTTCTTCGGATATTATCTTTGTTTTAAATATTTCTTCTAATTCATGGTTATTTGGTTTAATTAAAAAAGGTTTATATTTTAATGTATTTAAAATTAATTCACCAGTTGCATCAACAACAAATTTTATTTTTTTATTTTCTAGTGTTGATATTATTGTTTCGTATGTGTTTTTTGGCAAAGATGATGGAATACTACCAGCTAAAACAAGAATATCATCTTCTTTTAATAATTTTATTTTATCTATAAGTTTGTTTATATCTTCTTGAGATATTATTGGTCCGTTTCCATTAATTTCTGTTTCTGTTTCTGATTTTAGTTTAACATTTATACGAGAAATACCATCTTTTAATTTAATAAAATCTGTTTTCATTCCTTCTTTAAATAGAGTTTTTTCTATATATTCACCCGTAAATCCAGATATAAAACCTAAAGCGGTTGTTTCTAATTTTAAATTTGTTAGAACAGAAGATACATTTATACCTTTTCCGCCACAGTTTACATATTCTGATGAAGCTCTATTAATAGAATTATTTGAAAATGATTCTAAATTCATTATATAATCAATAGATGGATTAAATGTAATAGTATATATCATTATTTATTACTCTCCAATATTTTAGTATATAAGTAATTAAGCTTTAGAAAAATCTAATATATTATGTCAAATTTCTTGATTGTATAAATATTTCATATCTTACATAATATCATTATGAAAAATGATAGTCAATTAAAAGAATTATATAATTGTTAATATAATCACAAAATTACTAATATTATTTGTATTATTATGTTCAATATCAAGCCTAATAAATAATTTAGACTAACTTTTATTATTTGTGATATAATGATAAAAAACAAAAATTGGGTGATATATTTATGAAAAAAATAGTAGATAAAAGTTTTTGGCCATTGTTAGTTAGTATAGCTGTTCCTATGTCATTACAAAATTTGTTGTCACTTATGATTAGTATGATTGATACTATTATGTTAGGCAGAGTTGGAGAAATAGAAATTGCTTCTGCCAATTTAGCAAACCAAACCTTTTTTATCTTCACACTTGCTGTATTCGGTCTTTCTGGAGGAGGACTTGTTTTATGTTCACAGTATTTAGGAAAAAAAGATTTAAATTCTTTTGTAAGTGTTATTTCTATAACTATAAAAATAGCTTTATTAATAGCAATTGTTTTAAATATAGTTGTTTTCTTATTTCCAGAAAATGTTATGGCTATCTATACAAATGATGAATCTATAATATATGTTGGAAGCAAGTACCTAAAAATCATAAGTTTTTCTTATGGATTTTACGGAGTTTCTGTAATACTTTTGAATGCATTAGTTAGTATTTCAGTTATAAAAATTTCTATAATAACTAATATTTTATCTTTAATAATAAATTTTGTTTTAAACTGGATTTTTATATTTGGAAATTTTGGATTTCCAGCAATGGGGATAGAAGGAGCGGCTTTATCAACGCTATTTTGTAGAATTATAGAGTTTAGTATTGTTGTCTTTTATATTGTTTTTATAGATAAAAAATTGATAATTAAAATGTCGCATATATTTAAAATTAATTTTGAAATATTAAAAAAATTTATTAAATATAGTGTTCCCGTGGTTTTTAATGAGCTTGTTTGGGCTATAGGTATTTCATATCATTCTATGGTTTTTGGAAGAATGGGTTCAGAAATTGTTTCTGCAAATGCAATTTCTTTAATTATTCAACAATTTTCAACTGTTATCATATTTGGTATATCTAGTGCGACTGCTGTTGTTATTGGAAGAAGCGTTGGAGAAGGGGATTTAGATAAAGTTAAATATCGAGTTAAAAAAATATTAAAAGTTGCTATTGGTCTGGGAGTATTATCGACAATTGGTATTCTGATTGTTAGAAATGTCTTTGTTGATTTTTATAATGTTAGTGAACATACTAAAAATATAGCTAGACAACTTATATTAGCGGCAGCTGTTATAGCTTTTTTACAGTCTTTGACAGATGTTTTTTTAATTGGTGTTTTACGAGGTGGAGGAGATACAAAATTTGCACTTGGGCTAGAATTTATAACTATATGGTGCATAGCTTTACCATTATGTACAATAGGTGCTTTTGTTTTTAAATTTCCAGCACCTATTGTATATCTACTTATGAAGATTGATGAGCCGATAAAAGTTATTGTTTGTTTAATTAGAACTAGAGGTAAAAAATGGATAAAAAATATTTAGAATATACTTATTGCATTGTATTTTAATTTGTCTTATAATATAAACATTGTGTACCTAAATTTTAAAATATAAACCTTGATTTATTCAAGGTTTATATTTTGCTTATACATTCGACAAATTTCTACATAAAACGCGGTTTATAAGGAGCTTTAAATGAATAAAGATAATAGAGATGAATTGAAAATAATAAAAATAGATGATAAGCCTTCGAACAATTTAGATAATAAAGTTAAATCTTTAAAAGAAAATGATTTAAAAGAAAATAAAAAAATGTTATTAATTATATTATCAGTTATTATTATTATTTTTTTATTAATCATTTTTAGCATAGATAATGATAATTTATCTGTTTTTTATGGAGATTATGATTCTGAATATGGTATGGTTGATAAGAAAGACTCTAAAAATAACTCCTCTACTACAAAAACCACTTTGAAAAATTCTGTTAAAAAATCGTTATCTTCTTCTAAGGCTAAAAGTACAACATCTAATAATTCTTCTAATAATAATTCGCAAATTGGTGATTTAGAAGGAAATAATTCTAGTTATGAAGAGGATATATTTGATGATAATTTTGATAATTCCACATCTAGCCTTCCTGATGATTTACAGAGGCCCGATCCTCCTGAATATCCAAATATAGAAGATGATGAAGTAGATTTAGGTGATATAGCAAATAATAATAATTTTTTAATAAATAAAATATTATTAGATTATGGTGTTAGTATAAAAGTTAATAATAAAATAGATAAATATTTTGATAAATATTTATTAATAAAGTATTTAGATGATAAAAAAATCAATCAAATGCTAATAGAAATAGATAGAGAATTTTCTAAATATCCTAAAAACTTCTTTAAAGAGTTCAAAATCAGGGGGTCGTTAAAACATCTAAATTTAGTTTTAATAGATAAAATTGATTATGTATCTTTAGAAAATAATAGACCTGCTGTTGGTATTGTTGATATAGATTATAATGATCAAATATCAATTATATATAGATATGTGGGAGGAAATTTTAATAAGAATATACATTACTACATGATGTATGTAATAGATTATTATCTTAATATGAACCACAATCTTCAAGAAGTTTATAATAATTTTATAAGTTTAAATCCTATAAATTTTAATTATGGAAATATAAATTCTTCACTATCATATAAAAATAATAAAAAAGGTTCTTTTTTATCTGATTTTTCTCAGCAGAATGATTTTTTTGATAGGGCTTCTATATTTTCTGTAATGATGACGGATACTAGACAGCAAGATTATTTTAATAGAGGACAAAATATTAGAAAAAAATTAGATTCTATTATTTTTACTATATCTAAATTTTTTTCATCTGCTAATGGATTCAACGATGTAAATAGCTGGAATAATAAATTAAATTAAAGTTATTATAGAAAAAGCCTTATAGATTTAAATTAAATCTATAAGGCTTTTTCTATAATATAGTTATAAATGACAATGTACATATAATGGTTATTATAATAGTAGTTAAAAATAATAAAAAAATCTTATTATTATTTTTATTATTATTTTTAATTCCTTTTAAGAGTTTACTGTAATTTATTTGTTTATCTGGTTTAGATTTTTGAAATATATCTAAATATAGCTTTGTTTGTTCAATAATTTTTTTTTCGTCTACAGATTCGAAATTTGGATTTATAAAAAAAATAGCTCTTTCTATATAATCATTTTGGGTATTTTTAATTTCCACAATATTTTTATTAACACCTTTTATCATAAAAAATCTCCTTTTCCATAATCTGTTTATGATAATATATTTGGAAAATTTTATATATAATATACATACAGTAGATAGATATTTTAAATAATAAATTTTTAAATATCTATCTGATTTATACATATGTTGAAAACCATGTGGAAAAGGTTGAAAACTTTATTGAAAACTTTTGTACATATCCTAAGCTACTTATTGTCTAATGTTGAAAATATAAAACATTGATTTTTTTATTGTTTTTATATAAATTTATTTGACATTTTGAATTCATGTGTTTTTCTACAAAATATTACAAATAGTTAAACCATTTTATTTTATAAAAAGTAATATATGTATTGTTACTATTTTTTATTTTTATGATCATCATAGTCATCATCATCATAGTCATCATCATCATAGTCATCATCATCATAGTCATCATCATCATAGTCATCATAGTAATCATCATCATCATCGTAAATAGGAGGCTTAGTTACATGTGGCTTAGATATAGGAGGCTTAGTTACAGGGGGTTTAATTACAGGAGGGTTTGATGAGGTTGTATCAATAGATGGTTTTTCTTGTTCTGTAATTTCTGGTTGTGGTGATTTTTCGGTTATTGAATCAGCTTTAATTGAAGAGAGTTCATTATCCAATAGATTTGGCCAGTCATCTCCATGTATTTCTTTTAAAGATATATCCCAATCATCACCGTATTTTGATTTTAAAGAGCTTGACCAATCATCGCCATGGCTTAATTTTAGTTTATCTTCGATATTATTATTAATTTTATGTAATTTATTATCTAGTATATAATTGATTTCTAGTTTAACTTTTTGATTCCACTTATCTCCATATTTATTTCTTAAAAATATTTCCCAATTATCTTGATATTGACTCTCTAAAATATCTTCCCAATTTTTCCCAAATATTGTTGTTAATTCATTTTGTTGTGATTGACCAAGTTCATGAATATTGCACCCTGTTGTAAAAATAAATGTCAACAAAGTTAATACTAAAATGATTTTCTTCATTTAATCCTCTTTTCATAAATTTTATTGTATTTAACTACAATAGTATACATTATTAATATCCCTTTGTTAATTAGATAATTTAAATTTACTATGATATAATGGAACAAATTTATTATATCTGTTGTAGGGAGATTTGATATTGTGGTTATATATAAAAAAATTGTTGGAAAAAATATAGAGGCTCATATATCTGAATTTGATTTAGAAGAGACTTTAGATTGTGGACAATGTTTTAGATGGAAAAAATTGTCTGATGATTTAGATACTACAAAAAAAGTTTTTGAGGGAATAATTTATGATAGATGTTTAAAAATTATTCAAATAGAAAAATTATTTATTTTTGAAAAAATAGATGAACTCTTTTTTGATACAAAAATAGTTGAATATTTTGATTTAAAAACTAATTATAAAATTTTTAATGAAACTTTTAAAAAAGATAAAACTATAAATAAAGCTTTAAATTATGCTAAAGGCATAAGAATTGTTAAGCAAGATTCATGGGAAGTTATATGCTCATTTATTATTTCTCAAAATAATAATATAAGTAGGATAAAAGGAATAATAGAAAACTTGTGTAAAAGTTATGGGAAAAAGATATCAGAAGAAAACTATACTTTTCCATCCCCAGAAGTTTTAGAAAAAGTTTCACTTGAAAAACTTATGGAGATAAAAGCAGGGTTTAGATGCAAGTATATATTAGATGCTTGTAAGATGGTTGTTTCAGGAGAGTTGTTGATAGATAAAATAGATACGATGGATATTGATGAAGCTAGAAAAAGCCTTATGCGTGTAAAAGGAATAGGTCCTAAAGTGGCAGACTGTATACTTTTGTTTGGTTTTTATAGATTAGAAGCTTTTCCTATTGATGTTTGGATAAAAAGAGCTTTAGATTATTTTTATCCTAATGGATTTCCAGAGGAATATGTTGAGTTTGGAGGAGTGGCGCAACAATATATTTTTCATTATATAAGAACGTGTCCAGATGCCATACCAGCAGAGTATAAAAAAAATCGTAAAAAAACAACTTGACAAATTTATATTGTGTGTTAAAATTGATTAAAAGATAAAGAAGAATAGCCGTTCTCACCTATTGGATAATGTTCTTAATAGGTCTTACTAAATGTTAATATATACAAAAGTTTTCTTTTGTTTTTAATAGTAAGCATAGACGGTTTTGTCTATGCTTTATTTTGTATATTTAAGATAAAAAATCTGACTTGGAGGTGCTTTATTATTAGCAATAAAGAAATGCTTATAAATGAGGAAATACGAGAGAATGAGATTCGTGTTATTGATTCTGACGGAGGTCAACTCGGAGTTTTATCATTTAAAACTGCCTATCAAATTGCTTTGGAAAAAAATCTTGATTTAGTTAAAATTGCTCCACAGGCGACCCCTCCTGTTTGTAGAATTATGGATTATGGAAAATTTAAATTTGAACAATCAAAACGAGATAAAGAAGCAAAGAAAAATCAAAAAACTATTGATATCAAAGAAGTTAGAATGTCATTAAATATTGATGTAAATGATTTAAAAACTAAAGTTAACAGTGCTGTAAAATTTTTACAGGCTGGAGATAAGGTTAAAGTTTCTGTTCGATTTAGAGGAAGAGAAATGGCTCATACAAAACTTGGGGATGTAGTTTTAGATAATTTTAAAGAACTATGTTCTGAACATGGCGTTGTGGAAAAGACTTCAAAGCTTGAGGGTAGAAGCTTATCTATGTTTATTGCACCAAAACAAGCAAAATAAATATTTAGTCAAGGAGGATTAAAATATGCCTAAATTAAAAACGCATAGTGGCGCTAAAAAAAGATTTAAGATGACTAAAAATGGAAAAATAAAAAGAGCACATGCAAACAAGGCTCATATTTTAACTAAAAAAAGTAGCAAAAGAAAAAGACATCTAAGAAACGGAACATATGTTGATGTTTCAAATGCTGCTGTTATAAAGTTATTAATACCTTATAAATAATAATAGGAAAGTTTTTGGAGGTTTAATGTATGGCTCGTATTAAAGGCGCTATGATGACTCGTAAGAGAAGAAAAAAGATACTAAAATTAGCAAAAGGTTATTGGGGTGGAAAAAGCAAACTTTTCAAAACAGCTAAACAGGCTGTTATGAAATCTGGTCAATATGCTTATATAGGACGTAAGAAAAAGAAACGTGATTTCAGAAGATTATGGATTACAAGAATTTCTGCCGCTAGTAAACTTAATGGATTAAATTATTCTACATTTATGAATGGTATAAAAAAAGCAAGCATTCTTCTTAATAGAAAAATGATTTCTGAAATTGCTATTCATAATCCACAAGATTTTTCATCACTTTGTGAAAAAGCAAAAGCTGCTTTAAAATAAATTTATTTATTAAAATCCACAAGGGAGACTAATTTGTTTTCTTGTGGATTTTGATTTATAAATATTTAAGGAATTTATTTTATGGAATATATAACTAGTAAAGAAAATTCAAATATTTTAGAATATATGAAGTTGAAAAATTTTAAAAAAAGTAGGGAAGATTTAGGACTCTTTGTTATAGAAGGAAAAAAAATATTATTAGAAGCAATAAAAAGCAATATAATTATAGAAAAAATTTTTATATCTGATAAAATAGATTTAGAAGAAAAAATATTTAAATATATAGATAAAGTTTTATGTGAAAAGTATTGTATATCTAATGGAATAGAAAAAAAAATAGCTGATACAGTTTCTCCTGAGGGGTTTTATGCAGTTTGTAAAAAATCAAATTATGATATTTCTAATTCTATATTAGAAGAAGAAAAAAAAATATATCTAATTATAGATAATCTTCAAAATCCTGGAAATTTAGGAACAATAATTAGATTATCAGAAGCTATGGAAGTTTCAAGAATATATATTTCAAATAATTCTTGTGACATATATTCACCAAAAGTTATTCGTTCTAGCATGGGGTCAAACTTTAGAACACAAATTTGTTTTTTTGATGATATAATTTCGTTAATTGAATTGATGAAAGATAATAAAATTGAAATTTTGGGTAGCTATATTTCTGCTTCTTCAGTTGATATTAGGAATTATAAGCCATCTGGGTCGGTTTGTATAATTATTGGAAATGAATCAAATGGACTAAATCATATAGTTTTAGATCAATGTGATGTATTAGTAGAAATACCTATGGGTGGATCTATAGAATCGTTAAATGTAAGTTTGGCAACTTCTATTTTGCTTTGGGAAATAAAAAATAAAATATAAATAAAGTTATATATATTTGGAGGTGTTATTTTGGAGGAGATGAGGTATTGGATTTGGATATCTCAGTGTTTTAGTTATGGAAGCGAAAAACCAAATCAAATATTATCTATATTTGGTACAAATCCTAAATTATTTTATGACTCTTTACCAGATTGCCTTTCGAATATTAGTTTTTTATCTGATAATGATTTAAAGAGATTATCATTAAAATCTTTAAAAAAAGCTGATTATATTATTGAAGAGTGCGAAAAATTAAAAATTGAAATAATATGTAAAAATAGCTATTCATTTCCAAATAGGCTTAAAGTTATATATGGATGTCCTTTAGTTTTATATACAAAAGGAAATTTATCAGGTTTAGAAAATAGGGTATCCATCGCAGTAGTTGGAACGAGAAATGCTAGTGAATATGGAGAATATATAACTGGAAATATATGTTATGAGCTTGGAATAAAAGGAATTGGAATTATAAGTGGTTGTGCAGTTGGAATAGACAGGATATCGCATATTGGATGCCTTAAAGCAAATGGATATACTGTAGGTGTTCTTGGTTGTGGAATGGATATCAACTACCCTAGTAAAAATAAACTTTTAAAAGAAGAAATTTTAAAAAATGGAGGATGTTTAATAACAGAGCTTCCTCCTGGAACAGCTGTTCAGGGAAAGATATTTCCTATTCGAAATAGAATAATTGCAGGGATATCATCCGGTGTTTTAGTAACAGAAGCACCTGTGAGAAGTGGTGCATTGATAACTGTAGAACATGGAATTGAACAGGGTAAAGCTATATTTTGTATACCTCCTCATAATATATATGACAGCAGATTTATAGGTGTTGTTCCTTATTTAAATGATGGAGCGACAGCTGTATATTCTTCTGAAGATATTATAAGGGAGTATATAGGACTTTTAAAATATAATACTTTAGATATAGCCGAAAAAATAATTTATAATGACTATAGTGAAGATATGGTTGCGGAGAATAAGCCTAATTATATGACGATAGATAGTATGAATAAAATTTCTGTTATTAAAAAAGATTTACCTATAAAAACAGATATAGAATCTAAAAAAAATATTTCTTTAACGGAGGATCAGGAAAAAATTTATAACCATTTAACTTTAAATCCAAAACATTTAGAAGAAATATCTTCTTTAGTTAATATTGATTACAAAATTATCGTTAGTGTAATTATGGAGTTGGAAATAATGGGGGAAATAGTTTCATATTCTGGTGGTAGATATGGAATTTTAAAAAAATAGAAGGAGTTGATTACAATTGCCTAAACTAGTAATAGTTGAATCGCCAGCGAAAGCAAAAACAATAAAAAAATATCTTGGAAGAGGCTATCAAGTAGTGGCTTCTATGGGACATGTTAGAGATCTGCCCAAAACAAAGCTTGGTGTAGAAATTGAAGATAATTTTGAACCAAAATATATAAACATAAAAGGCAAAGGCGATCTTATAAAATCTCTTAAAAAAAGTGCAAAAGGTATGGATAAAATATATCTAGCAACTGACCCAGATAGAGAGGGAGAGGCTATTTCATGGCATCTTGCATATATATTAAATTTAGATTTAGAAGATTTAAATAGAGTTACATTTAACGAAATAACTAAGACAGGTATAAAAACAGGAATGTCTAATCCAAGAAAACTAGACATGGATTTAATTAATGCTCAGCAGGCTAGAAGAATACTAGATCGAATAGTTGGGTATAAGTTAAGCCCATTTCTTTGGAAAAAAATAAGAGGAGGATTGTCTGCAGGACGTGTTCAATCTGTGGCTTTGAAGATGATAGTTGATAGAGAAACGGATATCAGGGAGTTTATTTCGGAAGAATATTATACTATTGATGCATTTTTAAAGTCTAAGAATTCTGGAGATAATATAGTTCCATTTTTATCTAAATTTTATGGAAAAAAAGGAAAAAAGATAAATATAAACAATAGAGAACAAGCTAATAAAATTTTGTCTGATATAAAAGGACAGGAATTTATTATAGATAGTATAAAAAATGGAGAAAGAAAGAGGCAATCTTCACCACCGTTTATAACATCGACTCTCCAACAAGAAGCTTCTAGAAAACTTAATTTTCAATCAAAGAGAACTATGAAGATTTCACAAGAACTATATGAAGGTATTGATTTAAAAGGTAAAGGTGGATCAACAGGACTTATAACATATATGAGAACTGATTCGTTGAGAATATCAGATGACGCAAGAAAAGAAGCATACGACCATATATTAAAAACATATGATGATAGGTATATTCCTAAAACTCCAAAAATATACAAGAAAAAAGGAAGTTCACAAGATGGTCATGAAGCAATTCGTCCTACAGATCCCAGTTTATTACCATTTGATGTTAAAGAATTTTTAACCACTGATCAGTATAAAATATATAATCTAATATGGAAAAGATTTATAGCAAGCCAGATGACTGATTGTATATTAAATACAGTTAAAGTTGTTATACATGTATCTGATTATGTGTTTACTTCTTCTGGACATACTGTAAAATTTGATGGATTTACAGTCTTATATGAAGAGGGAAAAGACGAAGAGGATGAAAAAAATTATATTTTACCAGATTTACAAGAGAAAGAAAAATTAGATGTTATAAAAATAGAGGATAAACAACATTTTACACAGCCTCCACCCAGATATACTGAGGCAACCTTGATAAAAAAATTAGAAGAAAAAGGTATAGGAAGACCTAGTACATATTCTCCAACTATAAGTACGGTTATAAATAGAACATATGTAGAGAGAGAAGGAAAACAATTAAAGCCAACTTCTTTAGGAGAGATAACAATATCTTTAATAGCAGAGCATTTTGCAGACATTGTAAATCTTGAATTTACCTTTAATATGGAAGAAAGTTTAGATTTAGTTGAATATGGTAAAAAAGAGTGGAAAGAAATTTTATCAGATTTTTACGTAGGGTTTAAAGAGTCTTTTGATAAAGCAGAAAAAGAACTAGAAGGAACAAAAGTAGATATACCAGATGAACAAACAGATGAAATTTGTGATCTTTGCCAAAAAAATATGGTAGTAAAAATGGGTAGATACGGAAAATTTCTAGCTTGTCCATCATATCCAGATTGTAAGTTTACAAAAAGGATAACTATATTGACGGGAGGACGTTGTATTATTTGTGATAAGAATGTTATAGAAAAGAAATCTAAAAATGGAAAAAAATATTATGGATGTGAAGATAATCCAACGTGCTCTTTTATGAGTTGGGATCAAGCTATGAAAGATAATTGTCCTACATGTGGAAAAAGTTTATTTAAAAAAGCTGGTAAAAAAGGAAAAATATATTGTCAAGTCGAAAATTGTGGATATGTAAAGGAATTGAATGAATAATGAATGTAAAAGTTATTGGAGCGGGACTTGCTGGATGTGAAGTTGCTTGGCAATTATCCAAAAAAGGAATATCAGTGGATTTATATGATATGAAACCTTTAAAATATTCTCCAGCACATAGTTATACTGGTTTTGCAGAGCTAGTTTGCTCAAATTCTTTAAAAGCAAAGAGGATAGAATCTGCTGGAGGACTTTTAAAAGAAGAGATGAGACAATTTGGATCTATTATTTTAGAAGCTGCAGATAGCTGTACAGTTGAAGCTGGTGGATCTTTAGCAGTGGATAGGTATAAATTTTCTGATTATATTACAAATAAAATAAAAAACACAAAAAACATCAATATAATATCCGAGGAAATTTTAGAGATTCCAAAAGAAGGGATAAGGGTTATTGCAACGGGTCCATTAACATCAGATAACTTATCAAATTCTATATCTAATATTATGGGTACAAATAATCTTTATTTTTTTGATGCAGCATCTCCAATAATAAAATTTTCTAGTATAGATATGGAAAAAGCGTTTTATGCATCAAGATATGATAGAGGGGATGCAGACTATATAAATTGTCCTATGAATAAGAATGAATACGAGATATTTTATACTGCATTAATAAATGCTGAAGTTGTTGAATTAAAGCAGTTTGAAAAAAAAGACTTTAGAGTATATGAAGGGTGTATGCCAGTAGAAGTTATGGCGAAAAGAGGCGAAGATACAATTAGATATGGACCACTTAAACCAGTTGGTCTTATCGATCCTAGAACAGATTTTAGACCATATGCTGTTGTACAACTTAGAAAAGAAGATAAAGATGGAACTATGTATAATATAGTTGGATTTCAAACAAATTTAAAATTTGATGAACAAAAGAAGGTATTTTCGTTGATACCAGGGTTAGAAAATGCAGAATTTGTAAGATATGGCGTTATGCATAGAAACACCTTTATCAATAGTCAAAAAGTTTTAAATAATTATTTTGGATTTAAAGAAGATAATAATTTATTTTTCACAGGACAGATTACAGGAGTAGAAGGGTATACAGAATCTGCTGCTAATGGTATATATGTGGGATATAATATAGGTAAAATATTGTTGGGAGAAGTTCCTTTAATTTTGCCTAGAGAAACAATGATGGGAAGTTTATTTAATTATGTAACAAATGGAGATTCTAAAAATTTCCAACCAATGGGAAGTAATATGGGAATTTTACCACCTCTTGAAGAAAAAATTAGAGATAAGAAGATTAAATATCAAAAGCTTGCTTCAAGATCTATGGAAAAGCTTATTTCTATTTTAAACTAAATATTAGGGAGATACATATATCATGATAATTATAGTTGATTGTTTTGGAGGAGACCATGCTCCGTTAGAGATATTGAAGGGATGTTCTTATGCTATTAAAGAATATAATCTAGATATATTACTTACAGGGGATAAAGATATTATACATTCCGTATGTGAAAAATATAATATTAGTATGAATAGAATGAATATTGTCCATACTACTGAGGTTATATCGATAGAAGATGATCCTTTATCTATTATAAAATCCAAATCCAATAGTTCTATGGGTATTGGTCTTAAACTTTTATCAGAAGGAAAAGGAGATGCTTTTTTAAGTGCTGGAAGCACTGGTGCTTTGGTTGTAGGCGGAAATTTTATTATAAAACGGATAAAAGGGATAAAAAGACCATCATTAGCGCCAATTATACCAAATGATAATGGATGTTATATATTATTAGATGCAGGGGCAAATATAGACTGCAAACCAGAAATGATATTTCAATTTGCTATTATGGGAAATATATACATGAAAAAAATATTACATGTATCTAATCCAAAAGTTGGACTTGTAAATATAGGAGAAGAGCCTAGTAAAGGTGGGGATTTACAGATTCAAAGTTATAGTCTATTAGAAAATGGAAATTTTAATTTTATAGGTAATATAGAACCAAGAGATATTCCTACTGGGAAAGCACAAATTATTGTTTGTGATGGATTTACAGGAAATGTAATACTTAAATTGACAGAGGGTTTGGGTAAGTCTATAGCTTATAATTTAAAAAAAATTTTTTATAGTAATTGGATAACTAAAATTGCGGCTATTTTAGTAAAAACAAGATTAGATTATTTTAAAAGTAAGATGGATTATACAGAATATGGTGGAGCCCCTTTATTAGGTTTAAGAAAACCTGTTATAAAAGCACATGGTAGTTCAAATGCAAAAGCGATAAAAAATGCGATAAAACAAGCAAAAGATTTTGTGGATAAAAATGTTATAAAAGAAATAGAATCAAGCATATAAAATAAGTATTTATGGAGAATATATATTATGGATAAGTTTGAAAAAAAAATAGGTTATGAATTTAAAAATAAAAAATTATATAAAGAAGCTTTAAGTCATTCATCGTATACAAACGAGGGGAAAAGAACACAAAATAATGAAAGGCTAGAGTTTTTAGGAGACTCTGTTTTGTCTTTAGTAGTGTCAGAAAAGATATTTAAAGATTATAAAGATATGCCTGAAGGAGATTTATCTAAAATAAGAGCTGGTTTAGTTTGTGAAAAATCATTATGTGATTTTGCTAGATCTGTTAATTTAGGGGAACATATGTTCCTTGGAAAAGGCGAAGAAAGGACAGGAGGAAGAGATAGACCGTCCATACTAGCGGATGCGTTTGAAGCATTAATTGCCGGTATATATCTTGATGGAGGTCTTGAAAAAGTAAGAATATTTATTTTAAATTTTATTCCAAATGATATAGATATAAATAGTTTTAATTCTTTAGAAGATTATAAGACAGCTTTACAAGAAATTATACAACAAAATAAAGAAGAAAAAGTTGAGTATATACTTATTTGTGAGACAGGACCAGATCATGATAAAATTTTTAATGTTGAAGTTTTATTGAATAGCAATGTTATTGGGAACGGAAAAGGTAAAAGCAAAAAACAAGCAGAGCAAGATGCAGCAAAACAAGCATTAAGTTTAATGGGATATGATACTATAAATTAGAAAATAGAAATATACAAAATATATTTTTAAAATATGTTTTGTATATTTCTATTTTATTTTATAGAAAAAAATTTTTTAAAATAGTATAATATATTATACGATTTTTTAGGAGGATTGCAGTTGTTATTAAAATCATTAGAAGTTTATGGATTTAAATCTTTTGCTAACAGAACAAAACTTACATTTAATATAGGACTGACAGCTGTAATTGGACCTAACGGAAGTGGAAAAAGTAATATTAGTGATTCTATTAGATGGGTTTTAGGAGAACAATCTAGTAAAAGTTTACGTGGTGGTAAAATGGAAGATGTAATATTTTCTGGATCTAAAAATAGAAAAGCAATAGGTTATGCAGAAGTTTCTTTAGAATTTGACAATAAAGATAGAACTCTTTCTGTGGATAGCGACCAAGTTGTAATAACGAGAAAATATTACAGATCATCTGAAAGTGAATATAAAATAAACGGGGAAAATGTTCGTTTAAAAGATATCCATGAACTCCTAATGGATACAGGAATAGGCAGAGAAGGATATTCTATAATAGGTCAGGGGAAGATATCTGAAATTGTTTCTGCAAAAAGTGATGAAAGAAGAGAGATATTTGAAGAAGCATCTGGAATCACAAAATTTAGATATAAAAAAAATGAAGCAGAAAAAAAATTGTATCAAGCAGAAGAAAATATGATTAGATTAATGGATATTTTAAATGAATTAGAGTGTAGGGTTAAACCTTTAAGAAAACAATCAGAAAAGGCAAAAGAATATCTTGCTTTATTTGAAAAGAAGAAAAAAATTGATATATCTATATGGATATATCAATTAAATGAAGATAAAAAAAATATTGATATACAAGATGATAAAATAATAATTGCAAATGATAATTATAGAGATATAGTTATCGAGCTAGAATCTATAGAAGAAAAAATAAATAATAAACAATTATCTATACAAAATATATTTTTAAATTCAGAAAAACAAAGGATGGAAAAATCAAAATTAGAAGAAAATCTATCCTCTAGCAGATCAAATTTGGCAGTATTAAAAAATGAAAACAAACATAGTCTTGAAATACTAGATAAATTAAAAAATACTTTAGATGATACTATTAATTTAAATAAAAAATTAGAAAAAACATATTTTAATAAAAATATTGAGACTGAAAGATATAAAAGTGATCTTTTAAAAATAATAGAATTAGTTGAAAAAGAAAAAAAATATAATCAAGAATTATCCGTACAATTAAACCAGAATAACATATTAACAAATAAACATAATGATATATTAAATGATATATCTATAAAAAAATCTAAATATGATATATCAATAGAAAATTCTTTATATATTATAGATGAAATAGAAGATAAAATTAATAACCTTAAAACTAATATAGATTTTTTAGAGATAGAAAACAATTCCTTATGTAAAGAAAAAGAAAATTTAGATAAAATTATATTTAAATTAGAAAAAAACATATCTATTTTAGTTAAAGAAAAAACGCTAATAGATAGTAGACTTAAAAACATGGATAAAAACAGAGATGATTTAAGGAATAAATTTAATGAATATAATATATCCACTGAATCTAACCGACAAAAATTAGACTTATTGGAAAATTATGAATCTAATTTTGAAGGGTATAATTATAGTGTGAAATATGTTATGGGAGAGGTTAAGAAGAATAAGGATATAGAAATTTATGGAACTATTTCACAAATAATTGAAGTAGATAATATATATTCATTAGCTATAGAAACATCCCTTGGAGGATCTTTGCAAAATATAGTTGTCGACAATGATTGTTCTGCAAAATTGATTATAGAAGAATTAAAATCAAACAAAATGGGTAGAGTTACTATATTACCCATATCTACTATAAAACCTAGAAAGTTTATTCAAGAAAATTTAGATTTAATGGATGGATATATTGGTGTAGGATCTGACTTGATAATAAATGAAAAAATATATGATAATATTATAAAAAATTTATTGGGAAATGTAGCAATAGTAAAAAATTTAGAAGTTGGTTATAAAATAGCATCTAAATATGGATATTCGTTTAAAATTGTTACATTAGATGGGCAGGTAATAAATTTTGGAGGATCATTTACAGGAGGATCTTCTAATATAAAAAGAAGTTTTTTAGGTAGAAAAAATGAAATTATTTCATTGAAAAAAGTTTTAATAGGTAGCGAAAAAAAACATAATTTTTATATAAAAGAGATATCTTTATTAGAAGATAATATTTCTATAGATAAAAACAAAAGAATAGATAATCAAAATATTTTGGAGAATTTATTAGAAGAAATAAATATAAAAAAATTGGATAATAATAAAATTCAAAATAAAATTCAAAATAATACTGAACATATCCAAGATAGTATAGATAAATTAAAAAATAGTGAAAAAAGATATAAAGATAATGATTACAATATAAAGAAAATTAAAGATGATTTATTAAATTTAGAAGAAATAAAAAATAAAAATATTAATAGTATAAAATTTTTATTAGACCAAATTAAAACTAACACTAATATGTATAATAGTAGTGTTAAAAAATTAAATGAGTATTCATTTAAAAAGATGAGTTTAGAGAAGGACATATCTGTTTTACAAGAGTCTATGATAGAAATATCTGAAAATATTAATAATAATAATAATAATAAATTATCTATACATATAGAAAATCAAGAAATAGAAAATAAATTTATATATATAAAAAAAAGCATAGTAGAGAATATAGAAAATATTAATAATTTAAATGATAAAATTTTAAAAATTGATGATAATATAAAAATATCATTAGAGAAAAAAGAAGTCTTAGAAAAAGAATTATTTAAAGATATAAATAGCCAAAAAACTATCAATTTATCAAAAGAAGGTATTTCTAGAGAAATAATAAGGCTAGAAGAGCATAGAGAGAACATAAAAAAAGAATATAATAATATAATTAGTTTAATGTGGGATGAATATGAAATTACACAATCTGAGGGATTAAATATAGAATGTAATATAAAAAATATAAATATTTTAAAAAAAAATCTTGTTGATATAAAGGCTAGTATAAAAAAATTAGGACATGTAAATATAGATTCTATAGAAGAATATAAAGAAGTTTCTGATAGATATAATTTTTTAAAAGGTCAGATAGATGATATAGAAAAATCAAAAAAAGAGTTGTTTATAATAATAGATGAAGTTATTAGCAAGATGAAAGAAATTTTTCAAGAAAATTTTAATAAAATAAATAGTCATTTTATGGAAATTTTTATAAGTTTATTTGGAGGAGGAAGCGGTGAGCTTAGATTAATTGATCCTAATAATGTTCTTGAATCTGGAATAGAAATATATGTACAGCCACCTGGCAAGATAATAAAAAATTTAGTTTCTTTATCAGGAGGAGAACAATCGTTAGTTGCTATATGCATATATTTTGCAATACTAAAAGTTAAACCATCTCCTTTTTGTGTTTTAGATGAAATAGAAGCTGCTTTAGACGATGCAAATGTTTGTAGATATGCACAATATTTAAAAAATATGAGTAATAGCACACAATTTATAGCGATTACTCATAGAAGAGGGACGATGGAGGAAGCTGATATTTTATATGGAGTTACTATGCAACAAGAGGGAGTTTCGTGTTTATTGGAATTAGATATAAAAAAAATAGAATCAATTTTATAATAAAAAAATTTGGGGGTTTTATTTGTGGGATTATTTTCAAAGATAAAAGAAGGACTTAAAAAAACAAAAGATAGTATGATGAAAAAGGTAGAAAGTGTTATAAATTCTTTTGTTAAAATAGATGAAAACTTATTCGAAGAATTAGAAGAAACTTTAATAATGAGTGATATAGGATATAATACATCTGTTTTTATCTGCTCTGAATTAAGAAAAAAAGTTAAAGAAACGGGAACAAAAGATGCTAATAATGTAAAAAAATTACTAAAAGATATAATTTCTAATATTTTAAATACTCAAGATGAAGAAGTGATAGATGAAAAAAAGATTATAGTTTTAATAGGAGTTAATGGAGTTGGCAAAACAACAACTATAGGCAAACTATCAAATATATATAAAACAGAGGGTAAAAAAGTATTAATAGCAGCGGCAGATACGTTTAGAGCAGCAGCTATAGAGCAGTTAGATGTTTGGGCAAAAAGGTCTGATGTTGATATTATAAAGCATAAAAATGGTTCTGATCCTGCTTCTGTGATATTTGATAGTATTATTTCTGGAAAATCTAAAAATTATGATATAATATTGTGTGATACAGCAGGAAGATTACATAATAAAAATAATCTAATGAAAGAATTAGAGAAGGTAAATAGAATTATAGATAGAGAAAAAGGAGAATATAAAAAAGAAATATTATTAGTTTTGGATGCAACCACAGGACAGAATGCGATAAATCAAGCAATAGAATTTAAGGAAGTTGCAGATATAACTGGCATAGTTTTAACAAAATTAGACGGGACAGCAAAAGGTGGAATAGTTATACCTATTAAATATGATATAGGAATACCAATTAAATATGTTGGTGTAGGTGAGCAGCTAGATGATTTACAAATTTTTGATGCTAATGAATTTACAGATGGTCTTTTTGATTAGCTATTAATAACAGGGGGTAATTTTAAGTATGGATATTGTTGTAGCTACAAATAATTCTCATAAATTAATAGAATTTAACAGAATATTAGAATTAGATAAAATAAATTTATTATCGCTAAAAGATGAAAATTATAATGATCATATAGATGAATCTGGAAGAACTTTTAAAGAAAATTCTAGAATCAAAGCAGAAGAGGTATACTTAAAGTTAAAAAAACCAACTATTTCTGATGATAGTGGCTTAGAAATAAATTTTTTAAATAATGAACCAGGTATATATTCTGCTAGATATGGTGGAGAAGATTTGACAGATAAAGAAAGGTGTTCTATAATCCTTGATAGAATGAAAGGTGTTCCTAAGCAAGATAGGGTGGCTAGGTTTATCTGTTGTATAAGCTATATAAATAAAAAAGGTGTTTTATTTCAAGTAGAAGAAACATGCGAGGGATATATATCTGAGACATATATAGGGGAGAATGGGTTTGGATATGATCCAATTTTTTTAGTGGATGATGTTTGTTTTGGATTAATTAGCGGATTTCAAAAAGATATAATAAGTCATAGAGGCAAAGCAATTAGAAAGATTAAAAAATATATTTTAGAAAAGGTTGTTGAATAAAATGAATAGTAAACTTAGAAGCCAATTAAAAGGTATAGGAAGTAAAACACAAGCGGTTATGCAACTAGGCAAAAATGGAATAGGAGAAGATTTTTTGGCTCAGGTGGAACAGTTATTAGAAGTTAGAGAAATATTAAAAATTAGTGTTTTAGATAATAATATGGATGATATTAAAGATTTATCTAGAGAGATATCATCAAAAACAGAAAGTGAAGTAGTTCAAGTTATAGGTAGGAAGATAGTTTTATTTAAAAGAAATATAAAAGAACCAGTTTTAAAGTTAAAAATTTAGGATATAAAGGATATTTATGATAAAACAAATAGGAATATATGGGGGAACATTTGATCCGATACATGAGGGGCATAGATTATTCATTACTCAGATATTAGATATATGTAAATTAGATACTATTATGATTATTCCATCTAATAATCCTCCTCATAAAAAATTTGTAAACATAACTCCTTTTTATCATAGGTATGAGATGTGCCATCTTGCATTTAAAGATATTCAAAATATTATTATTAGTGATATAGAAAAACATATTATAGGTCTAAATTATTCTATAAATACATTAGATATAATAAAAAAACAAAATATGGATTCTTCTATATTTTTAATTATGGGATCGGATATGTTTTTAGGATTTAAAACTTGGTATATGTATAAAAAAATATTAAAGATATATAATTTAATTGTTTGTTGTAGAAAAGAAGAAGATGTATATAAGGTATATGAACACAAGAAAACTTTTGATTCTTTATATAATATAGAGATAATTAATATTAATATAATTGATATTTCATCTAGCCAAATTAGAAAAAATTTTTTTACTAATTTTAACTATACAAAAAAATATTTGCATAAAGATGTATTAAATTATATAATTAGAAACGAGTTATATGGAAAAAGATTTTGATTTAGATTATATGAAATATACCTTAAAAAAATTTGTTAACCATAATAGATATTTACATAGTATTAATGTTAGCTGTATGGCGGAAGAGCTTGGGCTTATAAATAAATTAAATATTATACATTGTAAAATTGCTGGATTACTCCATGATATTATGAAAGATATGCCTATCGAGTTTCTTTTAAATGTAATAAAAACAGAGGATGCTATTAATTTTAATTTATATAAAAAAGAAATATGTATTCTACACGGTTTAGCAGGAGCAATTTATGTAAAAAACACTTTTAATATAAATAATAATGATATCTATAATTCTATAAAATACCATACAGTAGGTAGAGTGGATATGAGTGATATAGAGAAGGTTATATTTGTTTCCGATTCTATATCATATGATAGAGATTATAAAGATGTTGAAAGATTACGAAAATTGGCTTTTGAAGATATTGATATTGCAGTTAGAGAGGTTTGTATTAGTAAAATTTTTTTATTAGTCAAAAGTAAAAAAAGAATACATTTTAATACTTTGGAATTATATCATTCTTTTTAATATAAATAGATCATTAGTGAAAGGATTTATTGTTTATGAAAAAAATCAAACAATCTTATTCTAAAAAAGAAAAAATAGTTTTAACTATTTCAATTATTTTAATCGTTATATCTGTTATAGTTATATCTACTGTTTTAATTAGAAGTTGGAAACCTTTAGATAATAAAAGTTCGGATGAATCTTTAGATATTAATATAGCAACTCCAAAAAAATTTCAAAATGATAGTATTAATATATTATTCTTAGGGATAGATGAAACAAGTGATAGAACTGCAAAACTTACAGATGTTATAATGGTTTTAAATTTTGATTTAAAAAATGATTCTATAAGTATATTACAAATTCCTAGGGATACATATATAGGAACAAGTGAAGTATATACAGGAAAGATAAATGGTATATATTCTGCTGGAAAAAATCAAAAAGGGGTTCAGGGAATTTCTAATGTAATAAATAAAAGCTTTGGTCTACCATTAGATTATTATGTATCTATAAATATGGATGGATTTGTAAAAATAGTTGATGCATTAGGCGGAGTTGAGATGGATGTTCCTGAATCGTTTAACCTAGAAGGAATTAAAATATCAAAAGGATTACAGTTATTGGATGGGATAAAGGCGGAAAAATTTGTTCGAGTTAGATCAATATATAACGAAGGAGATATTGGTCGCGTAAAGGCACAGAGAATTTTTATGGCCGCTTTTGCGGACAAGTTATTGAATATGGGGACAAGCAATATTATAAAATTGATACCAAATATTGTAGAATATACTTCTTCAAATATGAGTATAGGTAATATAAGTGATTTAGCAAAAGATGTATCTAAGGTGAGTCTTGATAAAATAAATGTATATATTTTGCCAGGTGTTTCTATGATGAATGGAGATCAATCTGTTTATTCTTTATATAAACAACAGACAATAGATATTTTAAATAATTATTTTAGACCTCATACAGGGCTAATATTTGAAGATAAATTAAATATTTTTCAATTACAGAAGGATTCTAGTACCAATATTAAACCTAGTGAAGAAAATTTTGGGGAAATAATTGGTAATTAATATGAATGGAGAAAATTATGTATAACACATTAAACAGAATATATAATACGCTTGATTTTAAAAAAGCAGAAGATATAGGTATAATAGATATAACAGGGGTGTCTGTTATATCTGATTTTTTTATAATTGCAACAGGGGATAATTCTGTACACACATCTTCTCTTTCTAATATAGTATATAAGGATTTGATAGAGATAGGTTTAAAACCAAAAACTATAGAAAAAGATAAAAATAATAGTTGGATAGTGATGGATTATGGAAATTTTATTATCCATTTATTTGAAAAAAAGACAAGAGAATACTATAATATAGATAAGTTATGGATGGATGGAAAAGTTGTAGAAATAAAATAAATTTTAATATAATAGGAGTGTTAAAGTTGTCTTATAATCATGAAAAAATAGATAAAAAGTGGCAAGATTTATGGGATGAGAAAAAGAGTTTTAAAGTTGTTATAGATAAAACAAAACCAAAATTTTATGCTTTAGTAGAATTTCCATATCCTTCTGGTCAAGGATTACACGTAGGACATCCCAGATCTTATACTGCTTTAGATATTATATCTAGAAAAAGAAGATTAGAAGGATTTAATGTTTTATATCCTATGGGATGGGATGCTTTTGGGCTTCCTACAGAAAATTTTGCTATAAAAAATAATATACATCCAAGTATTGTTACGAAAACTAATATATCAAATTTTAAAAAACAACTTAAATCATTAGGAATTTCCTTTGATTGGGAGAGAGAAATAGATACAACCGATCCAAAGTATTATAGGTGGACTCAGTGGATATTTATACAGTTATTTAATCATGGTTTAGCGTATAAAAAAGAGATGAATGTAAATTGGTGTCCATCATGCAGGGTTGTTCTGGCAAATGAAGAAGTTGTATCTGGGAATTGCGAGAGATGTTCTGAAGGTGTTATTAGAAAGATAAAATCACAGTGGATGTTAAAAATAACAGATTATGCAGATAGGTTGATAGATGATATAGATAGTGTTGATTATATAGATCGGGTTAAAGTTTCACAAAAAAATTGGATAGGACGCTCTTATGGAGCAGAAATAAATTTTACTACTAATGTGGATTTTGATTTACAGATATATACAACAAAGCCAGAGACTATATTTGGTGTTACATATATGGTTATTGCACCAGAGCATGATTTTATTATTAAGCATAAAGATAATATAAAAAATATTGATGATGTTATTAAATATATAGAAAAATCTAAATGCAAATCTGATTTTGATCGTGTTGAGATGATAAAGGAAAAAACAGGAATTATTTTAGAAGGTGTATATGCATGTAATCCTTTAAATAATAATAAAATACCTATATATATCTCTGATTATGTTTTAATAACCTTTGGTAGTGGTGCTGTTATGGCTGTACCTGCTCATGATCAACGTGATTTTGAATTTGCAAAAAAATTTGGCTTAGAGGCAATACAGGTTATAGATACTTTAGTAAATGATAAAAATTCTGCTATATTATCTAATAATGATAGTGATTGTTTAATAAATTCAGAATTTTTAAATGGTCTAAATATATTAGATAGTAGATCAAAAATTTTATCATTTATAGAGGATAAAAATATAGGTAGAGCAAAGACAAATTACAGGCTTCGAGATTGGATATTTTCTAGACAAAGATATTGGGGGGAACCTATACCTATTGTTTTTTGTGAAGAATGTGGATATCAGGCGATAGATGAAAAAGATTTGCCACTAAAATTACCAAATCTTGATAATTTTAAGCCGACTGATAGTGGAGAAAGTCCTCTATCTAATATATCAGAATTTGTTAATACAAATTGTCCTAAATGTTTTGGTTTGGCTAAAAGAGAGACGGATACAATGCCACAATGGGCAGGTTCATCTTGGTATTTTTTAAGATATTGTGATGTTGATAATGAAGATCAAATTGCATCTAAGGAATCTATAGATTATTTTATGCCAGTAGATTGGTATAATGGTGGGATGGAGCATACAACTTTACATGTTTTATACTCTAGATTTTGGCATAAATTTTTATATGATATAGGTATAGTTACAACAAAAGAGCCGTATTTAAAAAGAACAAGTCATGGAATGATATTAGGAGAAAATGGCGAAAAAATGAGTAAATCTAGAGGTAATGTTGTAAATCCTGATATAATTATTTCTAAATATGGTTCTGATACTATGAGATTATATGAGATGTTTATAGGAGATTTTGAAAAATCTGCACCTTGGAGTAGTGATAGCATAAAAGGTTGTAGAAGATTTTTAGAAAGAATTTGGAATTTTCAAAATATTTTAATAGAAGGTGAATATTTTAGGGAAAATTTAAAAATTATTTTCAATAAAACTATAAAAAAAGTTACAGAAGATATAGAAAATTTAAAATTTAACACAGCAATTGCAGTAATGATGAGCCTAATAAATAATATATATGAAACGAAATCAATTAATAAATATGAGTATAAAACATTATTAGTCTTGTTGAATCCTTTTGCTCCACATATAACAGAAGAATTAAATGAGATTTGTTTTAAAAATAATTTATATATATATCAATTTAAATGGCCTATATTTGATATTAATAAATGCATAGACTCTAATATAGAAATAGCATTGCAAATTAATGGAAAAATTAAAAATAAAATTGATATTAATATAGAAGATGATGAAGAAAATATTATTAAAATAGCTAAAGAGAAACTTGCTGAATATTTAGATAGTAGGCATATAATAAAAGAGATTTATATAAAAAATAGACTAGTTAATATAGTGGTAAAATAATAATAAAAAGAGATTAGTTTTAAAACTAATCTCTTTTTATTATTATTTTACCACTATATTAACTACCTTGTAAGATATCACCTTTGTCTTCTTCTAATGTTATAGTTACTGTTATAGTATTATTTTGACCAATTGATGAAATTCTAAATAAAACAAGCGAGACTGTATTGCCTGGCTTTTTTTCTTTTAGTATACTAACGAGATCATTGGTAGATTCTATTTTATTTCCATCTGCTTCTGTTATTATATCCCCAACTTTAACACCTTTTAAGAATATATCAGAATTTTTGTCTATGTTCATTATTCTTAATCCACTAGGTATATTGTTTAATCGTGCAAGAACTTTATCAATAACAGAATATGATATTCCTAACACAACACGATCTTTAACATAACCATAATTTATAAGGCTATCTATTATTGGCTTAGCTTCTCCTATAGGTATAGAAAATCCTATTCCTTCAAAATCTACAGCAGAAATTTTTGAAGAGTTTATGCCAATAACTTGACCGTTCATATTTACAAGAGCTCCGCCAGAGTTACCTGGATTTATAGCTGCATCTGTTTGTAAAAAAGTAGTTGAATATCCTTCTTGAATATCACGACCAACAGCAGATATAATTCCTTTTGTAACGCTTCCAGCAAGTTGTATTCCACTTGGGTTTCCAATTGCTATAACAGGAACACCAACTTTTATAGATTGGCTATCACCAAATTCAGCAGGAGTTAAATTATTAGCATTAATTTTTATAACGGCTAGATCTGTCTTTGAATCTGTACCAATAACTGTTGCTTCATATTCTTCTTGATTATTAAGAACAACTTTTATACCATCAGCAATAGATCCATTTTCATTCATAATAACATGTGCATTAGTTATTATATATCCATCTTTAGACATTATAACCCCAGATCCTTGACCAGTGGGTTTAAATGAAAGAGTTTGATTATATACAACAACACCTACTACAGAAGGAGTCACACGTTCTGCGATATCTGATATTGATAAATTATCATCTGATAGATTAGTTTTATCAATATTATCTGGAGATGGATTTATATTTAAATGAGATGATTGATTTTTATTTTCTTGTGATTTTAATATTTGGTTAGAATTATTTAATGTAGTTATTATAGATATAGAAATAATGGATATTCCTATAATGGATATTATTAAAATTAAAAGAATAAATTTGTGTTTATGTTTGTTTTGTATAGTATTTGAACTATTAAAGGATTCGCTATTATTATCATCTTTATTGTATTGAAAAATATATTCATTATTATTAATATTTTCTTTTGAAGATGTGAGATCATCTATACTATCTTGTTCTTTTAAAATAAAATTTTGATTATTTTCTATAATATCATCATTATTTTTACTAGTTTTATTTTCTATATTATCACTATTAATTTTAATAGAATTATTATTTTCTATAATTCCACTATCTATATTATCATCTAGTTTTATATTATCATTATTGTCTGATTTATGAAGATTATTTTTATCATATTCTTTATTTTCATCATTTTCTAAAAATTTATTCATATTGTTAATTCCTTTTATTATATATTTTATTTTTTATTTTTTAAAGAGAATAAAAAATTTGTATATTGATTTTCAACACTTTTGACCATTATTTCTCCACCGTGTTTTTTTATAATAGTTTTTACAATATTTAAGCCAAGACCAACTCCATCTTTATCTATTCCTCTAGATTTATCAGTTTTATAAAATCTATCAAATATATTTGGAATTTGTTCTTTAGAAAGACCTTTTCCAGAATTTTTAATATTTATAATAGTGTATTGGTGTTCTTTGTTAAAATCTAATTCTATATATCCATTATCATTTGAAAATTTTATTGCGTTTTCTATTAAATTATATATAGCTTGATATATAAGGTCTTTATCAGCATATATAAAATATTTCTCTATAGATAAACCATGTATATCCAATTTTTTTTGTTTAATCTGTTCTTCAAAAGTAAATATTATTCTTGAAGAAAGCTCCATTATATCTAAATATTCAATATTTAATGAAAGTTCTCCAGATTCAATTCTAGAAAGATTTAGCATAGATTTAATAAGCCTAGATAGACGTTTAACTTCTTGTGAGACAATATTTAAATAATAATATTGTTTTTTAGGGGGAATAGTATTATCTAATATTCCATCTATAAAACCAATAATAGATGTCATAGGTGTACGTAATTCATGAGAAACATTTGCTATAAAACTTTTTCTCATTTTTTCTATATCTAACAATGATTTAGACATGCTATTTATTGACAAAGAGAGTTCTTGGATTTCTCTATATTCATATATCTCTAATTTAGAGTTAAATTCTCCATTAGAAATACTTCTAGTTATTTGAGAAATTTTCTTTAAAGGATCGATCATTTTTTTAGAAATCATATACACTATAATATATGATACAATTATTATAATTATAGCGGATATAATAAAAATAGTAAAAATAGTATTGATATAATTATAGTAGTCTGTAGAGGGCTTTGATATAAATATATATCCCACATCGTTTCCATTAGAACTCACCTGTTTTTTTCCGACAGTATAATTAAAGTTTTTATAGATATTATTTAAATTACCAAATTCAATAAAAACATTATTATTATTCATATGAGTATAAATTTCATCAGATATACTATATATTTTATGTGGACAGGGTTGTTCTTTATGGGTACAAAAAATAGTTCTTTTTTTATTGTTTACAAAAAATATCTCATAATTATTATAATGAGAAATATAATTATACATACTTGAAAGTATTAGAGAATTTAGATTATCGTTATTATTTATAAATATAATATCATCAGTCATCGTTTTTATAAAATTAGATATATTTTCTAAATTTAGTTGTAATAAATCTTTTTCTTGTTTTTTAAAATAATTACTAGCAAAAATAGTGAAAATAATAGATATTATAGTTATTGATATTGTAGTAATTGAAGCACATAATAGGAAATATTTATAGAAAAAACTTTTTGATATTTTATTCGGAGACTTCAAATTTATATCCTACACCCCATACTGTTTTTAATGCCCATTTTTCAGAAACTCCCTCTAGTTTTTCACGTAATCTTTTTATATGTACATCAATTGTTCTAGAGTCTCCATAATATTCAAATCCCCAAACTTCATCTAAAAGCTGATCTCGAGTATATACTCTATTTGGATTTGATGCAAGATAGTATAATAATTCTAGTTCTTTAGGTGGAGTTTCGACAATTTTATTATTTACTTTTAGTTCGTATTTGTTTAAATTTGCAGATAATGATTCATGTAATATTTCTTTATTTTCTGATTTTGTTTCAAGAGATGACCTTCTTCTTAAAACAGCTTTAACACGTGCGGTAACTTCTTTTGTATCAAAAGGTTTTACAATATAATCATCAGCACCTAGTTCTAAACCAAGAACTTTATCAAAGGTTTCGCCTTTTGCAGTAAGCATAATAATAGGTATGTTTGAGGTTTTTCTAACTTCTTTACAAACTTCTAGACCATCTTTAACAGGCATCATAACATCCAATAAAATTATATCTGGATTTATTTCTTTAAATTTCTCTAAAGCTGAATTGCCATCAAAAGCGGTAGTAATATTATACCCTTCATTTTCTAAATATAGTTTTAATAGTTCGCATATATTTTTATCATCGTCAACGATAAGTATTTTGTTTTGCATAATAGACCTCCATATAAATATAATAGTTCTTACATTTACAAAGTATACACTATACATAAATTTATTTGTTGATTTTTTAGTAATAATCTATGAAGGAATTATTGAAATTAAGTATATATTTTTGTATAATTAAATGTACAATAAAATTTTTAAAATTATATTTAGGAGATATTTTATGAAGTTAGGAATGGTTGGACTACCGAATGTTGGAAAGAGTACACTATTTAACGCACTTACAAATTCAGGTGCAGAAGCTGCAAATTATCCTTTTTGTACTATTGAACCAAATGTAGGTATGGTTAATGTTCCAGATAAAAGAATTGATGCATTAAGTAAAATATATTCACCAGATAAGATTACACCAGCTTTTTTAGAATTTGTAGATATTGCTGGATTAGTTAAAGGAGCGTCTAAAGGAGAGGGTCTGGGAAATAAATTTTTGTCTAATATTAGAGAAGTTGATGCGATTGTTCATGTTGTTAGATGTTTTGAAGATATTGATATTATACATGTGGATGGAGATATAGGGGCATCTAGAGATATAGAAGTTATAAATTTAGAACTTATATTTTCTGATATAGAGATAGTTGATAGAAGAATTGAAAAGACAAAAAAACTTACTAAATCTGATAAAAAATATGTAATAGAATTAGATTTATTTGAAAAGTTAAAATTACATCTAGAATCTGGTTTACCTGCAAGAAGTTTTGAGTCGGGTGATAATATAGATATAATGAAAAGTATATCTCTTTTATCTAATAAACCTATTATATATGCTGCAAATATGTGTGAAGAAGATTTTAAAAAAGATATTAAAACAAATAAAGAATATAAATCTGTTTGTATGATTGCAGAAAAGGAAAATTCTTGTGTATTACCAATCTGTGCAAAATTAGAAGAAGAAATTTCTTCTATGGACTATGATGATAAACAGATGTTTTTGAATGAGCTTAAATTAGAACAATCTGGATTAGATAGAATTATAAGAGAAGGATACTCTGCTCTTGGACTTATATCCTATTTAACAGCAGGAAAACAGGAAGTTAGAGCGTGGACTATAGAAAAGGGAACAAAGGCTCCGCAAGCTGCGGGAAAGATACATACAGATTTTGAGAAAGGATTTATAAGGGCGGAGATTGTTTCGTATCTAGATTTTATCGAATGTGGAGGCATGGTTGGCGCTAAGGATAAGGGGCTTGTCAGATTAGAGGGAAAAGAATATATTGTTAAAGATGGAGATATTATTTTATTTAGATTTAATGTATAAAAACACATATAATAAAAATGCGGTTACATATGTAACCGCATTTTTATTATATGTGTTTTTTTAAATTGTGTAAAAGATCTTCATACCCAGGTTTTTCTAATAATGCAAACATATTTTTTTTATATTCCTCAACACCAGGTTGATCAAAAGGATTAACGCCTAATATATAAGCGGATATGGCACAAGCTTTTTCAAAAAAATATATCATATATCCAAATGTTTCCTCATCCATTTTATCTATGTCAAAAATAATATTAGGCAAATTTCCATCTGTATGAGCAATTGCAGTGGATATCATGGCTTTTTCATTTATTTCTGAAACTGTTTTACCAGATAAATAGTTTAAGGAATCAAAATCATTTTCCATTTTTTTAATGGTTATATCATTATTAGAAGATTTTATATTTAGTACTGTTTCAAATAATATTTCGTTTCCATCTTGCATAAATTGTCCTAACGAGTGTAAATCGGTGGAAAAAATAGCACTAGTTGGATATATACCTTTTTTATCTTTACCTTCACTCTCTCCAAAAAGTTGTTTAGACCATTCTAAAAACATTGATAACTTTTGTTGATATGAAACAAAAATTTCAACATTTCTTCCTTTATTATAAAGTATATTTCTTAGTGCAGCATATTTATAGCAATCGTTATTTAAATTATCTATACTAGAATTTTTAAAAGCAGTTTGTGCACCCTTCATAATTTTATGTATATCTATTCCAGCAACAGCGATAGGTAAAAGTCCAACAGCTGTTAAAAATGAAAATCTTCCTCCAATATTATCTGGAATAACAAATGTTTCATATTTTTCTATATTGGCGAGGGTTTTTAAAGTTCCTTTTGATTTATCAGTTGTACAAAAAATGCGTTCGTTAGAATCTTTACCATATTTATTATCCATGATTTCTCTAAATATTCTGAAAGCGACAGCAGGTTCTGTTGTTGTTCCTGATTTTGATATAACGTTTATACATAGATCTTTTCCTCTACACATTTCGATAATATCGGAAATATAATCAGAAGAGAGATTATTTCCTACAAAAAGAATATCAGGTGTATTTTTTTCTAATTGGTTATAGAAATTTGACTTTAAAGCTTCTATACAAGCTCGAGGACCTGTGTATGACCCCCCAATGCCAATTACTATAAGAATATCACACATATTTTTAATTTTTTCTGCAGCTAAAGAAATTCTTTCAAATTCATTTTTATCATAATTATTAGGAAGATTTAACCATCCTGTAAAATCATTTTGGCTATCTTGTTTTGTATGCAATAATTTATCAGCTTTTTTAATTAAAAGTTCCATGCTTTTTAATTCATCAGAAGAGATGAATTTTTCTAAATATTTTGTATTTAATTTAAATGACATTATTTAACTTCCTTATTTTTATATTTATTTTTAAATTCTTTGGTATCTATTATACATCTTTTATGTTTAGCATATCCAATTTTTTGATATTCATCAAAAGCTTCTATATCAAAAGAAATAATATTTTTATCTATATCAGAAATAGTTGAAATAATTTTTATTCTGCTATTAATTGGAGTTGGAGATATGTGATGAGCGCTAATATATATTCCGACAGTTGTTTTATCTAGATCTATTTTATTTAAAATACAATTTAATGAAGCATTCTCCATATATGCAATCATATATGGAGTTGATAACACAGGAAGGGTTCCACTTTTAATATTTATAGCAAGATGCGATTGTTCAACTATACAATTTAAAATATAGTAGTTTCCTAATTTTATACTAATATAAATCACCTCCTAATTTATTCATCAATCTTTATTAGATTATTTTGAAGGCTATATTGTAATGATAATATCTTTATTCCTACAAATTCAAATTTTATAGTTATATTATCATATTTTTTTAACGTTATAATTCCTTCGCCATAAATTTTGTGGTATAGTTTTTTTCCAATTATATCATCGTTATATGAATGATCAGAAATATTTTTATTATTTATAATGATATTTTCGGTTTTTTTATTTAACATTATATCTATAAATCTAGAGGGTTTGACTTTTTGATAGTTTATATAGTTTGATTGGAAGATAGTTAACTTAAACTTTGCCCTTGTTATACCAACGTAAAAAAGTCTAACTTCTTCTTCATAATAATCTATATTTCCACAAGACTTTTCTTCTAAAGAATTTTGTGAAGGAAATTGTCCATCTATCATATCCAAAATAATTACATGATCAAATTCTAAACCTTTACTAGAGTGTATAGTCATAAGTTGTACTGTTTTATTTTCTAAATTATTATTTATATTTATATGATTTTTAATCTCTTCCATACGATCTAAAAAATTATAAATAGATTTATAATTTAATGAAATAGTTTTCAATATAGACATTTTAGTCATAATATTTTCTGCACTATATCCGTTTTTTATTTTTTTTTCTAAAAAAAGCTTATAATTGAGAGTAGATTCTATAAAATTTATGCCATCAAATGGGGATTTTAATTTTAATTTAGGAATATTAATTTTAAAAATTTCCACTCTTTTTAAAATATAAGGTTTAATACCTTTTAATAATAATATTTTGTCAAATATAGATATGTCGGATAAATCTGAAGTTGCTTTTAGCATAACATCATTACTTATATACATTTTATATTGAATTTGTTTAAATGACTCTATATCATCTAAATTTATAGAGAGTCTAAAAAAACTTAAAATATCTTTTACAATAAAGCTTTTAAAAAAACTTATGTTTATTTGTTTATTATAGTATTCAATATTATTATGAAAAAATAAGTCAACCAAAGGTATAGCACTTTCGTTATGTTTGTATAAAATACCTATCATTTGATTTGGATTATTCTGAACAATATTTAAAATATTTTTATATTGTTCAGAATAATCTTTTATATCTATTATATTTATAGAGTCTTTTTCTTTATTAGATGTACTTATATTTTTTTCAAATCTTTTTTGATTTGTTTTAATAATATTATTTGCAGCAGAAACAATATCAAAATTGGATCTAAAATTTTCTTCCATCTTTTTTATTATGCCATCTGGATAATTTTGATTAAAATTTATCATAAATTCAGGGGATGTTCCTCTAAAAGAATATATAGTCTGATCTTCATCACCAACCATGAATAAGCTTAATTTATTTTTTATAATTTTAATAATATTATGCTGTGATATCGATGTATCTTGTGACTCGTCTATGTTTATATATGTATATTTATTTTTTATATAATTACAGATATCTTTATATTTATATAATATTGTGTATGCATGATTTATCATATCATCAAAATCAATATATTTATTATTTTTTTTATATTCTTTATATTTATAAAAAATTTCTTTAAATGATTTTATTTCTGTAGAGTATGTTTCTATTTGAATCTTAGATAACAAAGAATTATTTACAAATGAGATATCTGATATTAGTTTATCATATTCATCTTCTGGAATAGTTTTATTATTTATATTTAAAAATATTTGGCTTAAAATATTTTTTTTTTCATACCCCATAAGATCTATATTAGAAGGAATAGGGTTTTTAGTTAGCGAACTGTATATTTTTAATATGTTATAACAGAAACTATGAATAGTGGAAAAGTGTGGGATATTAGGATTTATTTCAGCAAATAAAGATATATATCGTTTTTTCATATCATTTGCAGCTTCTTTGCTAAATGTTAATGTTAATATATTTTTATAATCAATATTATTATTTATAATCAAATTTGCTATTCTTGATACAAGAACGGTTGTTTTTCCAGAACCAGGAACGGCAAGTAATAGCATGTCCTTATCTATAGAATTTACTGCATCTATTTGTTGGATATTTAAATTTATATTTTTATTTATCTTTAAAAATTCTGCTATATTCATATTGTATCTTTTATATTCTTTTTTTGATAAATTTTTATTATAAATATAGATAGAATAAAAATTAGAAGCGTAGATAGAAAAGATATAATAAGACTATTAGTAATTCCTACTATTAGATATCCAACGAAACAACATCCACCAACTAATAATGCATAAGGCATTTGTGTAGATACGTGTGAAATATGTTCACATTGTGCTCCTGCAGAGGCTAGTATAGTAGTGTCTGATATTGGTGAACAATGATCTCCCAAAACAGCTCCGCCAAGAGTCGCGGCTAAAATTGGTATGAGTAGTTCATGTTGATTAAACGATGATATTTCTATAACTATAGGGATTAATATGGCGAAAGTTCCCCAAGAGGTACCCATTGAAAATGATAAAACTCCTGAAACTATAAATATAATGGCGGGAAGAATAGCCACAGATATATTACTGTTTTGTATTAATTCTCCAACAAACTCACCTGTTTTTAAAAAATCTCTAGATATTGCCCCCATCGTCCATGCAAGTATTAGTATTAAAAATGATGGAACCATAGTTTTAACGCCAGAGTTTATTGATTCCATAAAGTTTTTATACGATATAAGTTTTCTAGGAACAAAAAGAAAGAAAGAAATAATAAGAGATGAGAAAGCACCTATAACAAGAGAAAGGTTTACATCTGTATTTCCTAATGCCTGGGTTATGGATATATTGCTAGAAAAGAAATCTCCAAATAAAAGCATTAAATATATTGTTATTATTATTAAAGATCCAATAGGAATAAATAAATCTATAACATGTGATTTTGGTTTATTAGTATTTAGATTTTTTATTAAATCTTCTTGAATAATCATATCCGTTACACCATTTTTAATAGCATCTTCTTCGACCTTTTTCATAGGTCCAAAATTAAAATTAGATGAAGATATATATATAACCATTATAATAGTTATTATTGCATAGAAATTATATGGTATAGTTTTTAGAAATATAAATATTCCATTTTCAATACCGCTATCTGTAATTGTTGATCCTATTGCAGCTGCCCAGCTAGAAATAGGAACAATAATACATATTGGACCAGCCATAGAGTCTATGATATATGAAAGTTTAGATCTTGAAATATTATATTTATCAGTTACAGGACGCATAACAGCACCAACAGCAAGACAATTAAAATAATCATCAATAAACATAGTTCCGCCAAGAGCGGTTGTAGCAAGAGCGGCTCCTTTTCGTGATTTAATTTTCTTAGAAGCCCAATCTCCATATGCTTTAGATCCTCCAGCATTATTTATAACCATTACTAATGCTCCAAGAAGGGCAAGAAATATTAGTATATATGCATTACTGTTGCTAATTTGTGCACCAGATTCGGAGATAGATGCTTGCCCAAATATTTTTTCGGACATTGTTTCGAATAGAAGTGTTATAGATGAAAGAAAATCTCCTCCTGTGTATATTAAAGTTCCTGATAATATTCCTATTACTAAAGAGGCAATAACTTCTTTGGTAATAAGAGCCATTGCAATAGTTAATATTGGTGGAATTATAGAGAGCCATCCAATTGTATTTGTAATTTCCATATGCTTCCTCCATTATAAGTTTTTTGATAAATTATAACATAATAATTTATATTTATCAGTAATCTTTTATCAAAATAATATAAATAAATCTTTATATTGATAAATTTTAAAAAAAACATGGTATAATTAAAATCAATATAATTATTTTGTTAATATATTGAGTAAATAATTTTGGAGGAAATTCTTTGAATAACTGGCTAGATATATCTATAGAGATTAAAAAAAAAGATTTGGATAAAGCATGTGATATTTCACATATGGTTATACCTCATGGTTTTCAAGTTGAAGATTATTCGGATCTAGAGCAGGTAGTTTTAGAGATGACAAATATGAACTTAATAGATGACGAATTAAAAATCATGGATAAGACAATATGTTTTATCCACATATACATATTAGAAAGCCAAAATCCTCTAGAAGAAATATCCTTTTTAAAAAAAAGATTTTCAGATGAAGGTATCCAAAACAATATTAAAATTTCTAATATTTGTGAACAAGATTGGGAGAATGAGTGGAAAAAATTTTATCATCCAATAGAAATTGGGAAAAATATTGTTATCTGTCCCAGTTGGGAAACATATGAAAATAAGTATAATAAAATTATTGTAACTCTTGATCCAGGAATGGCGTTTGGAACAGGAGGGCATGAAACAACTAGGTTGTGTATAGAAGCTTTTGAAAGATATATACAAAAAGGTAAAACAAAATTTTTAGATATAGGAACAGGAAGCGGAATTTTAGCAATAACGGCTAAAAAATTGGGGGCAACAGATGTTTGTGGTGTTGATATAGATCAAAACTCTATTAGGGTTGCTAAAGAGAATTCTCTTATGAATAATATAAAAGATATAAACTTTATAAAAGGAAATCTAGTAGATGATGTTAACACTATTTTTGATGTTATTTGTGCAAATATAGTCGCGGATGTAATTATAGAAATTATTCCAAATATATATGAAGTATTATCTGAAAATGGTTTATTTATTTCTTCTGGAATAATAGAAACTAGAAAAGATAATGTTGTTGAATTTTTAAAATTAAATGGATTTATCCCAATATCTTTTTTAGAAGAAAAGGGTTGGGTTTGTATTACATCCAAAAAAATATCTAAAGGAGAATTAATTTGATTATAATAAACGCTAAAATATACACTATGATAGATAAAATAATAGATAATGGATATATACATATAAAAGATGGGAAAATATTTGATATTGGTGATATGGATGATTTTAAAAAAATTGATGGTGAAATTCTAGATATTAGTCAAAGATTAATTTTTCCAGGGTTTATAGATCCTCATTGTCATCTTGGGATGTGGGAAGATGCTTTGGGTTTTGAGGGAGCAGATGGAAACGAAGACACAGATCCTATTACACCAAATATATACGCTATAGATGCTATTAACCCTATGGATAGATGTTTTCAAGAGGCAGTAGAATCTGGTGTTACAACTGTTGTTACTGGACCTGGAAGCTGTAACCCTATTGCTGGAAACTGGATTGCTATAAAAACCTATGGTGATAGAATTGATGATATGATTGTAAAAAATCCCGTAGGTATGAAGTTTGCTTTAGGGGAGAATCCAAAAACTGTTTATAGTAATAAAAGTTTAGCACCCGTTACAAGAATGGGAACAGCTTCACTTATTAAAGAACAATTAGAAAAAACTTTAAGATATATGAAAGAAATAGAGAAATCGTATGAAGATAAAGAGAATGATTTACCAGATTATGACGCTAAATGCGAAAGCCTTATTCCTGTTTTAAAAGGAGATTTAAAAGCATTTATCCATGCCCATAGAGCTGATGATATTTTCACAGCTATAAGACTTTGTAAACATTATAATATAGATTATGTTATAGTTCACGGAACAGAATCTCATCTAATTGCTGGATATCTTAAAAAAGATAATGTTAAGGTTATAACAGGTCCTTTTTTATGTGATAGATCTAAGCCAGAGCTTAAAAATCTAACTCCATCTTGTCCTAGTATTTTGTCATCCTATGGAGTAGAATTTGCTATATGTACAGATCACCCAGTTATACCTATTCAATATCTTAATATAGCAGCTGGTGTTGCAAAAAGAGAGGGGTTATCTGAAATGGATGCTTTAAAATCTATAACTATTAGTGCTGCTAAGATTTGTGGGATTGACGATAAGGTTGGATCTATCGAAGTTGGAAAAGATGCCGATTTTGTTATATTTGATAAGACACCTTTGTCTATAGAAAGTAAGCCCTACAGGGTTATAGTTTTAGGAAAAATTATTTGCTGATTTATTTAAAATTCAAATTATAAGATATACTATTTTACACTATATGTTTATTCATTGTATAAATTTGTTTGATATGTTATAATAGATAAAATTAAGGTTTTCTTAATAATATTATTATGGAGGGTTTAAATATGAATATAATTTTCACATCAAAAAAAATAGATTTGAGTACAAAATTTAAAGATAAAGTAGACAAGAAACTTTCTAAACTTCAAAAATTTTTTGGAGATGATGTTGCCTATTACATAAGAGTAAACAGTGTTAAAGATTTTATTGTTTTAGAATTGACTGTAAAGACAAACCAGATTATATTCAGATCTGAAAGAACCTCAACTGATAAATATCAAGCTTTTGATGACGCTTTAGATATAATCGTTAGACAGATTAAAAAAAATAAATCAAAATTAGAAAAAAGATTTTATAAAGTAGATAATAGTATAAGATTTAATACAGAATATATAAAACTTGATGAAAATAATAATATAGAAGAGGATATTCATAAAGTTGTTAGATATAAAAAGTTTTTTGTAAAACCAATGGATTCTGAAGAAGCAATTTTACAGATGGAACTTTTGGGACATTCATTTTTTATGTTTAGAAATTCATCAAATAATCAAATTAATGTCGTTTATAAAAGAAAAGATGGAGATTATGCTATACTTGAGTCTGAAGTTTAATTAGTTCTAACAACTATATTCTTTAATAAAAGGGAATATAGTTGTTATTTTATTAATTCAGTTTTGTGTAGATTATGGAGAAAATATATGAAGAAATTTAGTTTAATGTGTCCATGTCATTTTGGTGTAGAAAGTATTTTGTCATCAGAGATAAAAAGGATAGGCGGAGAAGATATACGTGTTTCTGATGGAAAAGTTGAATTTTTTGGAGATAAAAAAGTTCTGTTTAATAGTAACCTTTGGTTAAGAACAGCTGAAAGAGTATTTATTGTTTTAGGAAAATTTAGAGCATACACATTTGATCAACTTTTTGAAGGAGTTAAAGAGTTGGGGTTTGAAAACTTTATAGGTATTAAAGATGTTTTTCCAGTAAAAGGATGGTCTTTAAACTCTAAACTTTTTAGTGTTTCATCATGTCAATCGATAATAAAAAAAGCTATTGTTGACAGGCTTAAACAATATTATAAGGTTGATTGGTTTGAAGAAACTGGCAATATGTATCAAGTACAATTCTCTATAATGAAGGATGAGGTTTGTATACTTTTGGATACAACTGGAGCTGGCTTGCACAAAAGAGGATATAGAAAAACATCTGGAATTGCACCTATAAAAGAAACTTTGGCAGCGGCTATTATAGATATATCTAGAGTTAATAGAGATAGTATTGTTTATGATCCTTTTTGTGGATCTGGAACGATAGCAATAGAAGGCTGTATGAAAGCTTTAAATATAGCGCCAGGAATTGGTAGAAAATTTTCTTTAGAAAAATGGAATTTATTTGATGATCAAGATATAAAAATGTATAGAGAAGAAGCTTTAGATATGGTTCGTAGAGAAGGAGTAGGTTTTAAAGCTTATTGTTATGATATAGATAAAAGTTCCTGTGATCTAACTGTTGAAAATGCACGTAAAGCAGGGGTTATAGGGCGGATGAAAGTTGGACAAGCGGATATAAGAGATTTTCATAAATTAGAATTAGATAATGATAAAAAAAATATTGTAATATGCAACCCTCCTTATGGAGAAAGACTATTAGAAAAAGAACAGGCGGAAGAAATATATAAAATTATAGGACAACAATTTTATCATGCAGAGAATAACTCTTATTATATTATTAGCTCTGATGAAAATTTTGAAAAAATTTATGGGAAAGTTGCTGTTAAACGGAGAAAATTATATAATGGAATGATTAAATGTCAATTATATATGTATTTTAATAATCCGAAAAAAGAAAGATCCTGATCTTAAATAGATAAAAAGCATGTAAAACAAAAGTTTTACATGCTTTTTATCTATTTAAGATCAGGATCTTTCTTTTATATCTATGATATCATCTTGAAGTGTTTTGATAGATGACATATGTTTATTAAATAAATTTGTATTTTTAGAGTCATCAGATAATATTTTATCGATTTTCAGTTTTATATCTTCCATAGTTATAACTTGGTTATTGGATTCTTCTGATATATCACTAATAAGATTTGTAATATTATCTATACCATTCATAACAGAGTCTAAAGCTGTAGCTGTATGGTTTGCGATTTCTGTTCCTTCGCGAACTGTAATTATTGATGATTCTATATATTCTGTGGTTTCTTTAACAGCTTCAGCACTTCTTGCAGCTAAATTTCTAACTTCATCAGCAACAACAGCAAATCCTTTTCCTGCATGCCCTGCACGTGCGGCTTCTACGGCAGCATTTAAAGCAAGTATATTTGTTTGAAATGCAATATCATTTATAACTTTAATAATTTTGGCAATATTTTCAGTTGTTTTGTTTATTTGATTCATAGATGATAACATTTCATTCATTTGTGATGAACCTTTTTTTGCACTATCAGTTGTAGATTCTACAATTAGATTAACCTGATTAGATTTATCTGCATTTTTTTCTGTATTTATCCTTAAAAGCGAAAGTTGGGATGAAATATTTTTTATGTTTAAATAATGATTGTTATTTGATTCATAAAAATTTTGAATATTTGAATTAAATAAATTTAATTCATTTTCAATATTATCTATATCATTTTTTATTTTGGTAGATTTATCATAAAGAAAATCTACTAAAATTTTCAAATTAATATTTATTTCTTTTAATTCAATATTATCTTGATATAATATTTTTTCTAAATTTCCTTTTGATAAATTTAGTATATTTTTTGATAAATTTTGTATCATATCTTCTGTATTAGAAAATATTGTTAAAAGGGATAAATTAATATCATTTATATATGATTTTTCAAAAGTATATATTTTTTTGGATAAATTTTCGTTAGATTTTTCTTTTAAAAATATAGATATATCTTCTAATGGTAATATTAATTTTTTCATATTTTTCATATATATATATATAATTATTAATATTAGTATTCCAAAAGAGATTATTAAAGAAAATTTTAATATTGTAAGAATATTTATTGAATGTATCTGCATAGAGTTAATATTTTCAAGTATTGATAAAATATTAGTTTCATCTTTTACCATAGTTTTTATATGAGAAGTTTGATTGTTTATTTGATTATTTGTATTTTCTATATTTGATATGATAAATAATGAAGAGATAAATATAAATGTAGAAATAAATAAAATAGCTATATATTGAAGGTTAAAGTTTGTTTTAATACTAATAAAAACACATCCTTTTATAAAATTTTTATATATGATTTAAAATTTTCTTCATTTAATATAAAAATAATTTTATCATCAATTAAAGCAGATATATTTAAATGAATATTAGATTCTATATTAGATTTATTTAAATCTTCTTCTTTTATTGATATAATATCATATACTTCGTCAACTATTAGTGCAATTGTATTATTATCCATATTTAAAATTATACAGTATTTATTATTTTGAGATTCATTAAAAAATTTTTCTTGATTTGAAATAAATACAATAGGAATTATTTCATTATTATTTTTTATATAATATATATTTTTTGAAACAGATTTATTAGGTATTTTTAAAATTTTACTAGGCATAATGATTTTTTGTATATATGAAATATTAATGGCAAATATACTATTTTCTATAGAAAAAGATAAATATTTGTCTATTTCTTCTTCTTCGTGGTTTGCATTTTCGTTTAAAATACTATAAATATTATTATACATAATATACCTCCAGATATAGAAAATATAATTTTATATTTTTTTCATTATATCAGTATATAGATATTATTTCAATAATAGATTAGTTGATTTTTTATTTATCATATGTTAGTTTATAAAGTATATTTAAATTGAGGTGTTTTATATATTATATGAAAAATTTTTATAATTCTGAGTCTATGATGGAGATATTTTTATTAGAAGTTGGGGAACAATTAGAAAGTTTAGATGATTTGTTGCTATGTATTGAAAAAAAAGATGATCTAGATAAAAATTCTTCTCAAGCGTTTAATAAAGATGATATAGAAAATATTTTTAGAATTATGCATACCGTTAAAGGTGCATGTGCTATGATGGGTTTTGATTATATGGCTACTGTATCCCATAAATTAGAGGATCTATTTTCTCTTATACGCTCTAATAAATATAATAATGATAGAAATATAAATTTATTTAATATATTGTTTGATAGTTGTGATTTTTTAAAAGAATCTATTGAAATTATTAAAAAAGGTGATAGTCCAAATACTGATATAGATGATATAATTACGTCTATAGATACTTTTTTAGAAGATATAACTGTTTTTTATCAAGATAATAATAGTGCTTTAGAAGAAAATACAGATAAAAAAACTTTGTTAAATAAACATATACATGATCTAAACATTATATCAAAATCTAATTTGAATAATAAAGAAAATATACCTGAAATAGGAATAAATGATTATTCAAAGTCTTTTACTAAATCTAAAGAAAATATATTAGAAAATAATAATACGGTTTTAAATAATAAAAAAGGATCTATAAGAGTTTATTTTGATGAAGATTCTGGAATGGAAAATCTCAGAGCTTTTTTACTTATAGAATCTTTAAAGGATATTTGTTATAATTTAGAATATTATCCTAAAAATATAGAAAATAATCCTGAAACATGTATAGATATTGTAAAAGATGGATTTTTTTTATCTTTTACCAATATAGAAAATATGAAAATTATAGAAAAAACTATTGAAAGCTCTATAAATGTAAAAACCTATGAAGTGGTAGATTCTAGATTATTTGATAAATTTAATGATAGATACACACAGGAAAATATTCCAAAGATTCCTACTTTATCAAAATCAATCGTTGAAAATTTAATGGATGGGTCTTTATATAATGATTTAGATAGAGATGATTTTAATTCTATAAAAAATTCTAAACAAAATTTAATAAATGTAAATCTACTTAAATTGGATAAAATAATGGATATTGTTGGAGAAATAGTTATTGCAGAATCTATAATATCATCAAATACAGAGATAAAGTCTTTGAAAATAGATGGTTTCACAAAATCTTTTATGAATTTAAGAAAATTAATATCTGAATTACAGAATGATATTATGTCTATTAGAATGGTTCCTATATCTCTTGTTTTTCATAAAATGCATAGAGTTGTTAGAGATATGAGTAAGAAATTAAATAAATCTATTGATTTAATTTTAGTTGGAGAAGATACGGAAGTTGATAAAAGTATTATTGATATTTTATCAGATCCGCTTATACATTTAATTAGAAATTCTATAGATCATGGAATAGAAAAATATAATGATAGGATTAAAGCTAAAAAGCAAGAAAAGGGACGTATCGTTTTATTTTCTCAAAATACAGGAGGAGAAATTGTTATAATTGTTTCTGATGATGGGAAAGGTATAGATGAAAAAATTATTATAGAAGAGGCTACAAAAAATAGACTGCTAACTAAACCTATTTCTGAATATTCAAAAAAAGAAATACTTTCTTTAATATTAATGCCTGGTTTCTCTACCACAAATAGTGTTACAGAATTTTCTGGCAGAGGTGTTGGTTTAGATATTGTAAATAAAAATATCGAAAGTATTGGTGGAAATATTACTGTAGATAGTGATATTGGTATGGGAACAACCATTATTATTAAAATTCCTATAACATTGGCAATTATATCTGGTTTAGAAATTTGTATTGGAAGTCAAAGATATATAATTCCTTTAAATTATATAAATAAAAGTTTTAGAGTTTCTAAAGAAGATATTATTATTTCTTCTAATGGAGATGAAAAAATTTATAAGTCTGATAATATTTATAATATTATCAGACTACATGAAATATATGGAATTGATACAACTATATTAAATTTAATTGATGGAATAATTTTAGAGGTTGAGGTTGATGGATGTCGTTATTGTTTATTTGTTGATAGTGTTTCAGGAGAAGGTCAATTCGTGGTTAAACCTATACCTAAATATCTAAATAAATTTGATATAAAAAAATCTGGAATAGCTGGATGCACTATATTAGGAGATGGTAGTATAAGTTTAATTTTAGATGTTTATAGTTTATTTAATATATAAAGGGGTTTTTATGAATAATAATGTTTCATATGAAGAAGTAGCGGAATTTGATGAATCTAATTATAATAATTTTGATAAATATATAACCTTTTCTATAGATGCAAAAGTCTATTGTCTTTCTGTAAGTATAATCCGCTCCATAGTTATGTTTAAAGGATATACATATGTTCCAAATCTTCCTTCATATTATAAGGGTTTAATAAATCTTAGAGGTGATATAGTCCCTATTATAGATTTATTTGAAAAAATGAATGGAAATATTGGTATTCTTAATAATAATAAAGAACGATGTTTAATAGTTGTAGATTATCTAGGGGATATTGTTGGATTAATTGTGGATTATGTACTAGAAGTTATAGATATTGAAGAATCTAAAATTGTATACTATTCTGACGATGATATAGATAATATTCATAATTATATAACTGGTGTTTTTAAAGATTTAGAAGATAAAAAATTTATCTTAGATTATAAAAAAATATTAAAATAAAAAGCAGTTTTTCAAACTGCTTTTTATTTTAATATTTTTTTATTTTTTATTTTTCGGATTATTATTTTTATTATGATTTTCTATTTTTTCTGAAAAATCATTAGTTGGAATTTGATAATTATTTTCTTCTTCAGATATATCTTTACTATAATCCATAGTTTTATCTATATCCATTTCTGATGCTGAAGATTTATTAGATGTTTTATTAGGAGTATAGGAATAATCTTGATAGACATATTTAGGTGGAAAATGGTTTTGTATATCTTCTTTTTTTAAATTATAGTATATTTCTGGGGGATGGTTTGCTATTGATTCATCTTCATCTTGATTTTGATTTTCATATTGTTTAAATTTTTTGTTTACCCTCATAAAATAAGGTTTGTTATATTCTTTATTCATCCTTGATACTAGAGATATTAATAGTATTAAAATAGTTGTAATTGATACTATTAGTGCTATCATAGAGAGCCAGATAGATTTTTTCATAAAAACCTCCAAATTATTTATTAAATTTCTTTAATCTATTATATAATACATTATAGTTTAAATACAATATAATATTGAAGAATAAATATTAATATTTCATAAATAGTATTGTCAATAATTGGTTAAATATTATTTCATTTTAAATTTAATTAATAATAGTGATAAAATTGTGATACAATTATATCAATATTATTTTATAAAATCTAGGAAAAGAGTGATTAATATGATTTTTGAAAAATCTTGTGGAGGAATTATATATAAGAAAGAAAAAGAATTTGTGAAAATTCTTTTAGTTAAACATACTAATGGTGGTCACTGGTCTTTCCCTAAAGGGCATGTTGAGGAGGGGGAAACAGAGGTTGAGACAGCTTTAAGAGAGATAAAAGAGGAAACCAATTTAGATGTACAAATAAATGAAAAATATAGATACACTATTTCTTACAGTCCAAAAAAAGAAGTCGAAAAAGAAGTTGTATATTTTTTATGTAAATTTGAAGATGGAGAAATCCATAAGCAAGAAGATGAAATTTTAGATATAGAATGGGTTGATATTAATAATGCCCATAATTATTTTGTATATAAAAATGATATAAAAATTTTAGAAAAAATTAAAAATCTTATATTATAGAAAGAAAAGGCTTGATTTATATTATGAATTTTATAAATATTTTGCATGAAGAGTTTAGAATTAATAAAAATTATATTGATAATATAATAAATTTAATTAATCAGGGGAACACAATACCTTTTATTGCTAGATATAGAAAAGAACTTACTGGTGGGATTGACGATCAAGTTTTAAGAGAGTTAGATAAAAGATATGTATACTTGCAAAATTTGGAAAATAGAAAAAAAGAGATAATAGCATTTATACAAGAGCAAGATAAGTTGACAGAAACTATTAGTAGTCAGATAAAAAAATCAGAACAGCTATCAGAATTAGAAGAAATATACAGACCTTTTAAGTCTAAAAGAAAGACTAAAGCCAGTATTGCTAAAGAAAAAGGATTAGATGATTTAGCCATTAACATATTAGAACAAAAAGACAATTTTAATATAGATGAGGATTGTTTAAAATATATTTCTCAAGAAAAAGAAATATATAGTGCTAATGATGCAATAAATTATGCTAAAGATATAATTTCTGAAAATATTTCTACTTTTTTAGATATACGTAAAGAAATTAAAGATTTTATATATAATAATGGTCTAGTTATATGTAAATGTTTAGACAAAGAAGATGAGTTTTATAATAAGTATGATGATTTTTCTGAAAATATCAAAAAAATTCCTCCCCATAGAATTTTGGCTATAAATAGAGGAGAAAAATTAAAAAAGATAAAAATTTCTATATATGTAGACAATAGTTTTTGTAATTCTATTCTTGAAAAACATATCATTATTAGAAATAATATATCTTCTGAAATAGTTAAAGGTTGTATAAAAGATAGTTATTCTAGACTTATATTTCCTTCTATAGAAAGAGAAATTAGATCATATTTAACTAATATGGCTATAGAGAAATCTTTAATTTTATTTAATACTAATTTAAAGCAACTTTTGATGCAACCACCTTTGAAAGAGAATGTTATATTAGGGTTTGATCCTGGATTTAGAACTGGATGTAAACTTGCTATAATTGATAAAACTGGAAAAGTTTTATATACTGGGGTTATATATCCCACACCTCCTCTTAGTCAGATAGAAAAGTCTAGTTTTGTTATAATAGATTTGATAAAAAAATATAATATTAATATTATAGCTATAGGAAATGGTACAGCGTCTAGAGAGAGTGAATTATTTATATCTAATATATTAAAAGAAAATAATTTAAATTTTTCTTATGTAATTGTTAATGAGTCGGGGGCATCTGTATATTCTGCATCAAAAATTGGAGCAGAAGAATTTCCTGATTTTGATGTTTCATTAAGAAGTGCTGTTTCTATTGCAAGGAGGATACAAGATCCTTTATCTGAACTTGTTAAAATTGATAGTAGATCTATAGGTGTTGGTCAATATCAACATGATATTGCTTCTTCAAAATTAGATGAAAGTCTAAATAGTGTAGTTGAAGATTGTGTAAATAGTGTTGGAGTTAATTTAAATACAGCTTCATACTGTCTTTTGGCAAAAATATCAGGATTAAATCTAACTATAGCTAAGAATATAGTTGAGTTTAGAGATAATGAAGGGAAATTTACAGATAGAAAAAAATTACTCTCTGTAAAAAAATTAGGTAAAAAAACTTTTGAGCAGGCAGCAGGTTTTTTAAAAATATTAGATGGAGATCATTTTTTAGATAGAACTGTTATTCATCCAGAATCTTATGAAAAAACATCTAAATTATTATCTATAGTTGGATATACTCTAGATGATATAGAAAATGGAAAAATTAATAATATATGGGATAATATTAGGGGTATAGGGTTAGAATATATAATAGAAAAAACTGGTTTGGGTAAGATGACTATAATTGATATAATTGATGCTTTAAAAAAACCAACTTTGGATCCAAGGGAAGAGTATCCACAACCTTTATTACGAAGTGATATCTTGGAAATCAAAGATTTAAAAATTGGTATGATTTTACAAGGTGTTGTGAGAAATATTGTGGATTTCGGAGCATTTGTTGATATAGGTGTTCATCATGATGGATTAGTTCATATTTCTGCTATGTCAGAAAAATTTATTAAAACTCCTTTAGAAATTGTTTCTATTGGCGATATAATAAAAGTTACTATTATTGAATTAGATAAAGAAAGAATTTCTCTATCTTTATTATAAATATTAATAGATTATTAAAATAAACTTTATAATAGATACATAATTCAAATGCTATAATTAGCAGGAGGTGAATATAATGAAAAAAAATTTTGTTAATATAAATAAGGTATTTCTAATATTAGGTGCATTTGTATTATGTATATTTCTTATATCCTATTTATTTCCTGTTATTAGTCAAGGTGTTGGAGTAAGCACAAATCAATCTTCTAGCTCTAGTTCGTCTAGTGATACAAATTTGAATAATACATCTAATAGTGTTAGCTCAAATAATACTAGTTATTTAAATAATAATATTAATTCAGAAAATTCTGTTAATAATAATTCTAGTAATAACCCAGTGGTGAACAATAATTTAGCTTCAGGTCAATATTTGGATGTAAATTCAAAAGCTATTATTGATGATATTATGGAATTACAGAGACTTTCTTATTTATTTGTATATTCTAATTTAGAAGAAAAGCAATTGGCGTTATCTTTAGATGAATATATTGAAAAATCTTTAACTCTAATATATTCGAGTTATAATATAATAGATACAAATATTATAGATATATCGACAAAATATGTTAATGTTTTGATGAATGAATTAATTATTGAACTTAAAGAAGATAAATTAAAAAATTCTTTTAAATTTAACAATATTAGTAGTAATGATTTTTTGCGAGAAAAATCTTATTTAGATAAACAAGAAGATATGTTAGATATCAAAGAAAAACAATTAAAAAATCAATTAAAGATTTTAATAAAATCATCTGGATCTTTTTATGATTATAGTGTTTTTAAAAATATACTAGATAATATAGAACTTGATTGAACAAAATGTTATTTAATCATTGTTTAAATAACAAAATGTTACATGATAGTTAAAGTAATTCGATAATAATTGACATAGAAAATAATATATGATAATATTTATATAGATTAACAATTTTTTTATTTGTATTATTATTAGCATTAAATTTTTTAAATATTGGCCGATAATAATATTGATAATGTTCCCAAAATTGATAAAATGCAAATTTTATTTTTGATAAAATTCACATTTTATATGATAAACAAATGAAAGGTGAGCTGTTAATGGAAATCATTAAACAAACCAATAGAGCTATTTTGTTTGAGGAGATAAATCCTGAAAAATTAGATCTTATGACTTTAGTTGGTGATATAAGAGGAATAGACAGTCTGAATGATGACAAAGTGAAAGAAATTAATGAAAATCTTCTTGTTTCTAATTTTGAAGAATTCATAAATAAATTCAACCCAAGAGTTTATTCCTTTTTTAATGCCAATACTCAAAAAGTTATGTATTCACTTAAAAAACCTGATGGTCTACCAGATAGCGCTATAACAGAAATCCCTCTAAATTTATCTAATGATTTTTTAAAAATGCTTATATCATTGATAGAAGCAAAGAGATCTCAAGGTACAATAAATGTGGATTTCAAATTTGAAAAAATTCTTGATATGATATCTCCAGCAAAAGTTATGGATGATATTAGAAGATCAAGAAAAGAGCTTCAATATACTTATAATGAGTATAGTAATCTTGATGATGCAAATCCACAAAAACTAGACATGGGTGATAAACTTAATGTCATGTTTGAAGAAGCTAGTGAAAACTATAATAATATTATGGCACTTATGCCTCTAGCTATTGAAGATATAAAAACTAGATTATTATTAGGTTCAACTGAAGGTGCAAATGCTAGTGAGCAATTTAAAGCAGGTCTTTTAACAATGGGCGAAGATGGAGAACTTAAAATAATTGAAGCTCCAAAAGAAGAAACAACTTCTTTAGCTGCTTTGGATGATTCTAATACAGCTGGCTTGGTTCAGGCTCTTTCTGAAGATTATGATGCTATTGCAGAAGATTCTGCTTCACCATATGTTTCTGATCTAGTTGTTAGAACATTTTGTCCTTTATCAAATATTACAGCAGAGGAAATAGATTTTGATAAAGAGATAAATAACTATAACACTTATCTACAATTTTATAAGGATTCAAAAGAAGATTTTATTAAAGCAGTTAAGCCTTTAATTGAAAAAATTATTGGTGTTAAAATGTTCTTTGATCAATATACAGTTAACAGAGGAATGAAACCATCTCTTCTAATATGTAATGTAAAACCTGATGTTATTTCTCAGGCTGCTTATATAAAAAGATTAGATACTTTCTTGAAAACTGTTAATGGAAAAAATGATTTTAAAAACACTATTTGGTTTGCTATAATGCCTTCTGTTTCTCTTGATGTAGTTGCATCTGGTGGAGTTAAAAGAGAGAGATTTAAAGGAAATAAAGCCAAAACTCTAGAAAGTAATTCTATAGAGATAGTTTCTGTTTTATTAGAAACACTTGCTTCTCACAGAGTTCAAATGTTTTTTAATTATGAAAATAGCGAAGATGTTACGTTCAATGCAATTGCTACTAAAGGTATCAGCCATATCATGAATAAGACTGAGTCTTTATCAGGTAAACCTTCTAGTGAGTTTGCTATACCTTGTATTCCAAACTTTACTATTATACCTAAAGAAAAATCAGGAGTTGTTCTTGACTCTAAAATGCTTATGAATGATTCAGGAACAGCCGAGCTATCCAAAGATAAAGAAGATATTATGAAACTTTGGTTAGAAGGGGTTTACGTTGGAGCTGCTTATGTTGCTTGTGGACTTGTTGCCGCTTACCAATGTCCAGATTATTTGAAAGAAAAACTTAAGAAAAATGTTTCTCCGCTTATGCCTGGTGTTCGTTTTGACATTGAGTCTAATGATAATTCTTTGCTTATTACTACAAGTATGGCTAAAGAAATCACTGGATTTACACAAACTGTTAAAGATGAAATTAATAAACTAAGCTTTGGGTTTACATTTTCTTCTGAAAGCTCAAGTATTAATGGACAATCAGTTACTAATATAACTGTAAATAAAGCACGTAATTTGGCGTTTGATGGATATAATTATGACTCTATCTATAAGACTACTGCAAGTACTTTTATAGAAAGAATCCTAAGATTTACAACTAATGATTTTAAAGAAGATGCAATAGTTAATTTCTTTAGTAATAATCCATCTAGCCAAAAAAGCAAATGGACTACAGCTAAAAATTTCCAAAATTCTATTCTTAAAGATGGAGATGATATTGGATTCAACATTGATCAAGAAGATAATTTATGTAATGTTGATATATCATTTAATGGAAATAGTAAAAATCTTTCTGTATCTATTAGTGCAACTACAAGTAAATAATTAATATTTACTATTTAAAATTGGCATCAATTATTCTTTTAAAAGAATAATTTTTGTGTAGGAGATATAATTTATATTTTCTACTATATATAAAAAATAATTTAATTAATAAAAGGAGAATTTATTATGGGATTACTATTAAAAATGGGCGACGGTGTAAAAGGATCTAAATTGATTAGTACAAATATTGAACTTTTATCTTGCATGGTATCTAAAGAATTACCAATAAAATCTGTTGCACCAAGTTCAGAAGAAATGTATACTATTACACTTGAAGGTAAAATTTCTAAAAATGATCAAGGAGTAGAACCAACTATCTCAACTATTGCTGAATGGAGTAGTATGCCTTCTGGTAGTGTACTTGCTCTTAGAAATATAGAAGTAACTGAAAATACTGGTGATTATACTAATAGAGTTTATTCTATGCCTCTAGCATTTGTTTTTGCATATAAAGAAACATTTGAAGCATCTGAAGGAGAAGGTAGATTTGTTCTTGTTATGAGACAGAAAAAAGAACAAAACACATTCTTTGGAATTGCTGGCGGATTTAATCAAACTCAAGAAGATGCAGGATTTTTGGGCACTACAACAGCAATGTAGTTAATAAAATTTAATAACTAGTTTTATAAATAGAATTTTTATAAAAATTATTCTATTAAATAAAATTTATAATTATAAAGGGGAGTTTTATTCTCCCCTTTATATAATATAAGCGAGGAACTTGTTTGTATGAAAACATATTATGAAATATTAGATATTTCAGTTAATGCAAAAGATTCTGAAATAAAAAATTCTTATAGAAAATTGGCAAAGAAACATCACCCTGATTTAAACCCTGGAGATAAGGAAGCGGAAAAAACTTTCAAGTTAATTAGCGAGGCTTATGAAACTTTAAGTGATTCAAATAAAAGAGAAAAATATGATCATTTATTATCAAACCCAAAAGGTAAAAAAGCAGTTTCTTCAAATAAAAAATCTGATAAATCTCAAAATGTTGAATTTAATGGATTTGGTTTTGATCCAAGAAACACATCTGGTGGATTTGAAAGTTTTTTTGGTTTTACTCCAAAAGGCAATAAAGTTGAACAAAAAGAAAAAGAAGAAAAAAAAGGTCCGGTAGATACAAGCGCTGCATTTGAAAGTTTTTTCGGTTTTAAAGGCAAATAAATGGAGTTGATAATTTTTGAAAATATTTAGCAAAGAGTTCTTCAAAAAGTTTTATTTAGATATACTTCTCTTTGTATTTGCGTTAATTGTTAGTATTTTGTTCATAAAAAATATTCCTTTACTTATCATTGTTATATTAATTTTATGGATAATAGGAGTCTTTAAATGTTTTAAAGAAATTAAAAATTATAATTTATATAAAAAATTTAAAGATGAAAAAAAAACGCATTACTTATCTTCCGGTGATTTTGATTTAAATCCAGTTGATAATTATTTTGATGATGAAATTAATGAGATATTAAATCAACCAAATATCCAAAGTAAAATAGATTTAAATGAGTTTAATAATCTTGATGATAGATTTGATGAATTAGAGAATACTTTAGTTAAAAATTACAAATCTAATATAATAAAAACAGATTATATATCTAAAGTTTTAATGTTAAATGAATATGGTGCACCTATAAAAGAGTGGAATATTTCTGGAATGGTATCTGTTATTATTGGAAAAGATAACAATATAGATGATGTTGATATTGATTTATCCAGTTCTGTATATTCAGCTTTAATTAGTAGTCAACATGCAGTTTTAAATTATTCTAATAAAGGTTGGTTTATAGAAGATTACTATTCTGATAATGGTATATTAATAGAAAAAAGTTATAATAAGGGTAAACTAGATAAGATTGATTCTGGAGAACCTTATAAAATAGATTTTGGTGATATTATTTATATTGCTAATACAAAATTATTAATTGTATAAAATTATTATAAGGAGTTGTTTAAATTGGGTCTAGTTAGATGTAAAAATGGTCATATGTTTAGCGGAAGACGATATGGTTCTATATGTCCATATTGTAATATTGACACTTCTATAGAAGATAGTACTGATTTAACAGGTGGCGTTAATATTGATGAAGAACTTATGAAAGATGAAGTTCTTCCTGTTTGTGGATGGATTGTTTGTATAGAGGGTGCAAGAAAAGGTAAAGATTATAAGGTTCATGATGGCAAAAATTTTGTAGGTAGATCTGATGATATGGATATTCAAGTTTTAGGAGATAATAATATTTCTAGAAAAAATCATGCTATAATTATTTATGATAAAAAGAAAAGAGAAACAGTTTTACTTCCAGGTGATTCTTCAGGAATAGCGTATTTAAATGATGAGGCTGTATATACACCATCTACTCTTTCTTCTTATGATATAATTGAGTTAGGAAATAGTAAATTTTTATTTGTACCATTTTGTGGAGATCATTTTGAATGGGAATAATTATATAGGAGAGAATCGATATGTTGCTTGATGGACAGTTATTATATCTTCTGCTAATTATTATAGGAGTTATTGCTGTTATCTATATAATATTATATTTATCTAGTCTTTCGCAAAAAAAAGAAAAAACAGTTTCAAATGATTTATTAGATAATGAAGATAATCTTGAAAATGATGAAAAAGATGATAGGTTTTTAGATATTGGTGTTTCTAAAAGTATTGGAGATGCTGAATCTCAGGTAGAAAATGTAGATGTTTTGATAAATAATGATTGCTGTATGGCTGTTTTAACAGATGGTATAACAGAAAATTCATATTGTAAAACCGCTAGTGAAATTGCATCTAAATCTTTTAAGAATATTTTTGAACGTCAAGAAAATTTTGAAAATATAAATTTTTTTCTAAATAAAATGTTTAATATAGCAAATCACAATATACTCAGCGTATTATCCGAAAGAGGAAAATCTACTGCAGCTTGTGCTATTATTCATAGAGGAAAATTATATTATGGTCTAGTTGGTGAAAGTAAAATTAGTGTTTATAGAAATAATTCTTTAATTCAGATAAGTGTAGGGCATACTATTAGTGCTTATGTTAAAGAACAATTTGAAAAAGGAAAAATTTCTAGAAAAAAAACACTTTCAATGTTAGATGAAAATACTTTATATAATTATTTAGGTGTCGATGGATTTAAAAATGTAGAATTATTAGAAGTTCCAGTTGAATTAAAATCTGGAGATATAATAGTTATAATGAGTAATGGAGTTTTTAATACAATTAGTTGTATTGAAATAGAAAAATATTTAGGTCAACTATCTAATTGTGCTACAAAAAGCAGAAGAATAATTGGAGCTATTGATAGTTTTGACTATTTAGAAAAAGGAAATTCTAGTATTATCCTAATAAAATATAACGGACGACAAGTTAGTTAAGGATGCTGTGAAATATGAGAAAAGAAAATTCAAAATTTGTTACAGGTTTTGTTTCTGAAGCAGGTGCTCAACTTAAAAATAGAGACTATTTCGCTTTTGTAGAGCTGGATAACTTTGCTTGTTATGTAATAGCTGATGGAATAGACGATGATCAAGATCTAGAAAGTGCTAAAATTGCTGTAACTAGTGTAATAAGAAGTTTTTCTGAATATCCATCTATGCGAAAAAATATAATAAAAGGATATTTAAACTTAGCAAACAGAGAATTAATAGGGGAAAGCATGGATGTTAAATTAAAATCCTCTATAACATTAGTTGTTACAAATTATGTTAAAATGGTTTACGCAGTTGCAGGAAATACCAGATTTAATCTTTTTGGTGATGGTATTTTAAAACAGGCTTCTCTAGATCAATCTTTAAGTCAAGATATGAATCTTTACGGAAATCTACCATTGGATAAAATTGCACAACATGAAGAAAGACATAATCTTTATTCATATCTAGGTCAAACAGAAGGTTTTAGTCCTTTTATATCTAAAAAAATATCATTGTCTGATGGAGATATTTTAGCTTTATTTACAAAAGGTGTATGGGAAAACATAGATACTGGAGAAATGATTAACTCTGTTGGATCTGGAGCAGAGCCACAAGATGTATTAGATTCAGTGGAAGAAACTATATTGTCAAGACAAACATTAGATTTAACTGATTATACTCTAGCTATTATATTTATTGATAAAATTTTTTCTGATCCTAATGCAGAAAAAAAGAAAAAATTAATAAGAACTGTGGTTATTATTGCACTTATTTTATCAATAGTTATAACTATTGTTGTTTTTGTATTTTTAGCAATAAGAAATAAAAATAAAGAAAAATTAGAAGACTATATTCAAAATTCCACTAATTATGTTGATTCTAATAATATTCCTAGAGCTATTGAGGAATATGATAAAGCTATTGAACAAGCTCAAAAATTAGGTTCTAAATCGCTTAAAGATGAACTAAATATAAAAAAGACAATACTTGAGAGTATTGTTCAAGCAGATGAAAAAATAGTTAGTAAAGATTTTTCTGAAGCAGAATTATTATTAGTTAAAGCAAGGGAAATCTCTAGGGAGAATGATAATATAGCGTCAGATTATATTAATAATAAACTACAAATAGTAAAGGGATTTATTAAAGTTCATGATGCCCTTTCTTTAGGTGATGAATTATTAGAGTTAGGTGAATTGTTAAAGGCAGAAGCTAAATTTTTAGAAGCTAGAAAAGAAGCTGCCAATATTTTTTATATCGAAGGACGAGAGCAAGCAATGCAGAACCTGGAACAGGTTTATCAGCAACAAACCCTTTTAAAAGAAGAAATTGATAGTAAAGTTGAGATGGAATCTGCTGCTATAGAGTTTATTAAAAAAGGTGATACCAGTTTTATTGATAATGATTATGATAGTGCAGAAATGTTTTATAGAATGGCTAAAGATAAGTTTGATAGTGCAGATGTTAAAGATAAATCTTCTTCAATACAAGAAAAAATTGATTTATCATTAAAAAAAATAGCGGATGTAAATGCTAAAATTGACCAGGCCTCTGCATATATACAAGATGGAGATCAATTTGTAATTATGCAAGATGTTCCAAATGCTAGAAATTCGTATATTCTTGCTAGAAATATATATACTGAACTTAATTATCAAAAGGGACTTAAAGATATTCAGGACAAATTAGATATGTTAGGATCATAAGAATATTTTAAAAAGGAGGATTTTAAAGTGGAAGCTCAAAAAAAACCAGATTTAAATAGTATAGAGGATGTAGAAGAAAAAATTATTTTAAAAGAAGTTTTAAATAATATTTTCTCAAATCTTCAGACAACTACTGGTAAATATATTTCAAATTTACAGAATAGAGTTTATGATGAACTTTTATTTGAAGATTTATTTAGTCTTTATACAACTATTGCATCTAAAGACGATTATGATCTATCAAACAAATTCTTTTTTCCTCTGGATAATTCTAAACTAAATGATCCTGTTTTTAATCTAGATGATATAAAAAATAGCGTTTCTAGAAAAAAACCTCATAATATATTTGATGTATATATTGATTGTAGCTATGAAGATTTTTATGATATCATATCATCAGATAGAGAGTTCACAGGTATTATATCTACTGATATTAAAGAATATAAAGCTACTTTTATTTTAAGACAAAATTTTTCATATATTAAAATTGTAGAAGAATTATATAATATTTTCATATCAAATTCTGTTGATTGGAAGACTATTAATTTTCCCTATATCTGGAGATTTGCTGATGTTGTTATACTTAGATATGATAATATATATGATCATGATGATATAGGTGTAGACTTAAATCACGCAGAAACTATAAAATCTATATCTATCGATTTTGAAGAATTTTCTTCTATAATTAAATATGGTATGGTGCCTCTTTGGAATTTATCATCTAATAATTATACACTTTCTAGTTCGCCTATACCTGTTGGTGAAATCGTTAATTATGAACATAAAATAGATATTTCTCAATTAGATAATGCCGGAGGCGTTTTATTAGAATTAGGTAATTATACCATTAGTAATATACGTAGAAATAATTATGATATAGTTGTTTCAATTAAAGAAAGTAAATTAGACTGGATTTTATATAATATTGTTCCTATCTCTGTTGGAATTTCTGATTTTGGATATCCTATATTTTCTAATGGAACAACAGATAGTTACAGTAATAGTTTTTCGACTATGAAATCAAAAAATATAAAAACAAAAGCTGAGCTGTTTAAACTTGTAAATTCTTATGAGCTTAAATCTTTTGTTGTATTTAAAGATTTTGAAATACAACAAAATTATGATTATGATAGTTTGTTTTTAAATTTAAATTATTTTATTGAAGATAATATTAGAGATATGTCTAGTAAAAATACTATGATTTTAAAATTTATAAAAGTTAATACTAAAAATAAATTTTATTTTTATGAAGATATTATTAATTTTATTGTTTCTGAAATTCAGTTATATTTTCCAGAGTTTAAATGTGTAGGTGAAGTAGAGTGAGTTATATTTGGGATATTGCTATAAAATTAAAAAGAGCTGGTATTGATTTATCTACTATAACTTTTATTCAGCCAGAAATATATAGTCCTTATATGGAAGTTTCTTTAGAAAATTTAAATCATATTGAAAATATTCATATTAAAAATATTGAAGTTAATGCTTTATATAGATTTGAAAATATATTTGAACCTCTTTTACATTTAGATTTTAAAGGGTCTAAAGAACTCCAAATTATTATTTTCAATATAATATTAAATTTTTTAATTCAACTAGATTTAAAGCAAGGGTTTTGTATTAGAGAATTTAGTAAAATTTTCATATCTGACGAAATTAACAAAGGGTTATTTGGAGATGAAATAAAAGAAAATATTAAAGTTTTTAATATAGATGAAAAAGATATAGTTTTAGATAGTATATATAATTATTATTCTACAAATGTTAATATATATATTTTTAATTTAATTTTAAAAAATATATTTAAAAATATTATAACATATTTGGATAAAGAAAAAGAATTTGGAATATTTATTTATGTTGGAGAAAAAAAAACCGATATATATGAAAGAAAACTTAATGTTTTAATTTCTTTATTTTTACCAATATATTTTAAACCATATATATGTTGGGATAAACACTTCCCAGTGTTAGGCCTTGATAGAACTATGATGATAGAACAAAATGTTTTGTTTTAAAATTTAGGAGGTGTTGAATTGAATAATAATAGAATAATAAAAGATTCTTTAATTAATAACAGAAAGTATGAAAAAAAATATTATTTAAAAAAAGATTTGGAACGAATGACAACTTTTCAACTTAGAGAAATTTGCTTTGAACAAAAATTAGCTAAAAGTATAATTTCTCCTTTAGATAAAGACGATTTAATTAGATTAATAATGAGATATAGAGGATTAAATGAAAATTCTTTAATAAGAGAATTTTCTCAAGAAGGTATTGAAAGAATACAAAATTTTTTAAAAACTGTTAGCATGTCTGTTGACTTTAATAAAGATATAAAAGGACCTTCTATTATTGTATCATATCATGGTTTAAGAATGGATTCTGTGGATGATTTTTCTATAACATATAATGAAAAATTTGCTCAAACTAATGCTATATTAGTTAGTTCTGATAATACAATTTGTGGATTATTTAATATTGAAAGATGTAATAATAATAAAGATTATTTATATATAACTAAATCTAATTATTCATTTGTTCAGCAATCAGAAAATAAAAATTATAATTTATATCTATTTGAGAAATCTACATCTGAACTTTTATTTAATTTATATTCTGGGGTAGAGATTATACTACCTAATCAAATAAAAGTTTCTTCTATATCTATATTAGATTTACATGTTAAAGAGCCTTTTACAACTAATTCTCCCATTGTAATAGATTTTGGAACTTCTAATACTTCTGCTGGAGCTATCATAGATGATACTATTTTTGCATCAGTAAAATCAGATATAAAGTCAGATTTTATAGATGGAGAAATAAATTATGTAACTTTTATTAATGATTCGAATAATGAATATTTAAAAACACCTATAATTCCAAGCGTTATGGGAGTTGTAAAAATACATGATGAGTATAATATTGACTACTCATATGGATATGAGGCTCTTAGAATTGCAGATATAAGCTTAATATCTGAAGACTTTTGTATTTTTTATGATATAAAAAGATGGATATCAGATATTAATAAATATGAAGAAATCACTGATAGATATGGGGCGAGGGTATATGTTTTAAGAAAACAGCTTATAGCCAGCTATATAAAATATATATTAGAAATATCTGAACAAAGATTTAAATCAAAATTTACTAGAATTGTTATGCCCTATCCTATTAAGCAGAGAGAACAGTTTGAAGATTTAACATATAATTTATTTGATGAAAGTAGCGGAGTCTATATTGAACTTATGATTGATGAAAGTGTGGCAACTGTTTATAATACTATTGATAATATTATTAAAGATGATAATTATATTGAGGGAGAAGATTATTCTGCACTCGTTTTAGATTGCGGAGGTGGTACTACAAATCTATCTTCTTGTCAATTTTCTATACTGAATGAGCGAGTTTCTTATAAAATAGATATTATTTCTTCATATGAAAATGGAGATTCTGATTTTGGTGGAAATAATTTAACTTATATTATTATGCAATTTTTAAAGATATCTATTGTTAAATCTTTATATAAAAATACTGATTTATCAGATTTAAATGATATTATATCAACTTTTGATATAGATGTTTTTAGGTATATTGATGAAAATGGTATTAAAGATTTATATTTAAAATTAAATAAAGAATATGAAAAAGCAGATAAAATAATGCCTACAAAATTTAAAAATTTTGAAAATGAAAGTAAAGATATGTATTTTAGAATAAAAAATAATTTTTATTTTTTATTCCAATTGGCTGAAAGAGTCAAGCATGAATTTTTTAATAATCTTAGTACATTAAAAATTATTTTATGTGATATAATAGATAAAAATGAAAATAATACTGTTTTTATGGAAATTGACAGATGGAAATGTTCTTTTATGGAAAATAATATTTTAATACCTGTTAAAAAATTTAATGATATAATAATAACATCTTATGAAGTTGAAAATTTAATTAAAGGAACAGTCTATGGAATTTTCAAAAGATTTTTTGAAAATTTATATGAAGATGATGTTTTAACTGAATTTTCTATTATTAAATTAACGGGACTTTCATGTAAAATAGATTTGTTTAAGGATTCTTTAAAAGAATTTGTTCCTGGAAAAATGGTTCAATTTAAAAGGCAGGATAATGATAGATCAAATAGTTTTGAACTTAAATTAGGTGTTGTGAAAGGTATGTTGAATTATATAAAATCTAAAGAATATGGATTTTCTAATTTCAGTATAGAAAATAATATTGCTTCATTACCCTATTTAATATCAGTTGATACTCATACAGGAAATGAAAAAATTCTTATTCATTCTTTAGATAAGCATAGAAAAAAAGGAAGTATATCTAGGTCAATGGATAATTTAACAGTTAAACTATATCTTAAAGATACAGATGAAAATACAAGATGCGAATATGTTTATAGTTGTAGCTATGAAGATTTTAATTATATAACATACGAAGAATTAGAAGGTAGTTTAGGAGATATAATAGAACAACATGATACAGATAGTATTATCGCTGAGGAAGTTAAATTTTTTGTTTGGGCAAATGATGAAAAATGGGGATTCCATGTTTTACCTATACTCAGATATGAAGGTGAATTAATGGCTGGTAATAATACATTTTTTGCATTTGAGAATGAGACATGGGTTAAAAACTTCTTTGATGGTCTTAAATAAAAAGAGTAGGTGATTTTTTGTTTTCATATAAATATCCTGTTTTTGAGCGTGGAAGAGTATTAAAACTTGAAATGTTAGATTATTTAAGAGATATACCTATAAATTTTATTGATACTTTTTATGGATATTATTCTGATGGGATTATTAATGGATTTGATGTTACTAGTCAAGATGATATTATAATAATTTCAAAAGGGATTATTAAATTTAATGGAAAAATGTATGTTTTAAATGAAGATACTAGTATTTTTTGTGATATTTTAGGAGAAAATTTAGTTCTTAAAGTAAGGTTTTATGATACGGATGATACAGAAAAAGATTTTGCGGAATATAAGACAGAAATTCTTTTTGATACAGAATTTGATTTAAGTGAAAATGATATTGAAATATGTAGATTTGACCTTAGAGAAGGTGCAAAATTAAGATTTGATTATGTTGATTTATATGATATGACTACACAGTATGATACGGTAAATTTAATTAATGTATTATATAGCGGATATAAATATCCTACTATTTCTCCAAAAATCACACGTTTTTTTGCTACAGAGGCTTTAAAACTTGGCGTTACAGATTCAATTGATATTTCTTTTTGTATGATGTGTATAAATGGTGATAAAGCATTAGATATTGAAGTTATAAAAACTTATATATCCAATAGATTAGGGGTTTCAACTATTCACGCTGATAATAATCAAATATTTAAATTTATGTGTAAAATATTTGATAATATAAAGAATAATAACAAAGCTGTAGGTAAGAGAAAAGGTTTATCAAATAAGACGATTATAGTGGATTAAATTTAATAAAATTAGGAAGGAGGGTCTTTTTTGATTAATTCAGACATAGTTAAAGTTTTTATTGATAAACATTGGAATAAAAAAGAGCAATTAGCTTTAGAAAATATTAAAGATTATATTATAAAAAATAGAATTAAATTATCTGAAGAGTTTAGCGATATCTTAAAAGAACTTTTTTTAAAGATAATTGATGGTCAAAATAATCAAATTTTTTCCAGCTTAAAATATATTGATTGTTGTTTTTTATATACTAGTATTTATCAAAAAAATCCTATTTTTAGGATATTTGCATACGATACTGATACTGTTAATAAATCTAGTGAATTTTATGTAGATTATAATTGTTCATGGTTATTAAATGAGTTCAATGATATTGTTCAGCTTTTTATAAGAGAAAAAAATAAATATAATATTATGTTGACATCTTCTATTATTGAAGTTATTAGAAGACTTTCTATTCCAAAATTTGTTTATTCTTTTTATTGTTTTATGAAATATTCAATTAGAAATATTTTTAATTTTGAAGAATTAGAATTAATTAATAAAGAAGAAAAAGTTGATATATTTTGTGGTGAATATTTAAAAAATACGTTTAATGTTTATAGAATTTATGATAAAAGTGATCTTATAAATATTAAAATGAAAAATATTAAAAATATTGACAATAATAAATCACTTTTTGGTGTTTTTAATAAAATGTTAATATCTAATATTGATTTTTCAGATATTGATTTAAGGTTTTCGAGATTTAATAAATGTGTATTTAATAATTGTACATTTTCTAACAACGAGTTAGATGATTCAGAATTTATTCAATGTCAAATTTCTAATACAAATTTTTCAGATTCTAAAATGTATGGAATTTCTTTTTCTAAATGTGTTATTCAAGATTCGATTTTTTATAATATTAATTATAACGATAATTATCTTGATAAAGATATTACAAAATTAACTTTTAAAGACACCTCTTTTGATATGTGTGCTTTAAAATCTGTTGTTTTTGAAAATGTTTCTTTTCCTAAAGCTAAATTTGAAAATTCAGCAATGAATGATGTTAAAGTTATTAATTCAGATTTAACAAGTTCTGGAATTGAAAATATGTCAGCTGTAAATTTAGATCTGCATAATACACAACTTTAAAAATTTTAGGAGGTATTTTGTGGATTATTACATATTGAATATAAGTCCAGATGTAAAAAAAACAATAAAGCCACATGATTGTAGTAATATATTTAAAGGGAAAATTCTTACACTAGATAATTTGGATGGAATAGATTATCTGAGGTCATCAAAATATACCAAAGATAAAAACACTGAAGAAAGCGATATTATTGTAAATCCTATATATATGATATCAAATAAATTTAAGAATTTAATTAAAGAATATCATATAGATTTAGATACAATTGCTATTCAATTTTTAGATCAAAATAACGAGACTCTTTTGTATTGGGTTCCAGCAGTAGAAAATCTTGATTGTATTTCGGATAAAACGATCTTTAATCCTGATATGACGATTAAAGATTTATATGTTGATGCTAAAAAAATACAAGATAAAAAGATATTTAAGATAAAAAATGTTTTAGAACCTTTTCTCATAGTTGATTTATATATTGCAGAAAAGATATTACAATCAGATTTATATGGAGTATTATTAAGAAAGGTAAAGGTAGTTTAAGATGGATGAATTAAAAAAAGATAAAAAAATTTCTTCTGATTATGATTCAGATGAATCAATTCCGTCTAACTCAGCAGATGGTTCGGAATATGGGGACATTCCAGAAGAGCCAACAGAATTACCTCCAGATACAACCGAAACATCAGTTGATGGAGAGGATACAGATGAATTGGGTTCTAATGAAGATGGTTTAGAAGAGCAAGAAATTCCAGAAGAGCCAACAGAATTACCTCCAGATACAACCGAAACATCAGTTGATGGAGAGGATACAGATGAATTGGGTTCTAATGAAGATGGTTTAGAAGAGCAAGAAATTCCAGAAGAACCAACAGAATTAGCTCCAGATACAACCGAAACATCAGTTGATGGAGAGGATACAGATGAATTGGATTCTGATGAAGATGGTTTAGAAGAGGAAGAAATTCCAGAAGAACCAACAGAATTAGCTCCAGATACAACCGAAACA
>JAGUQX010000013.1 GCA_030153485.1 Oscillospiraceae bacterium
AGATGGAATTGTAGAATTTTCAGGGTGGAATAGTGGTGGTTTTGGCTACCTTGTTGTTATAAATCATGGTGAAAATCTCAAGAGTCTATACGCTCACAACAGCAGATTATTAGTTTCAAAAGGTGAAAAAGTTCAGCAAAACACCCCCATTTCAGAGGTTGGAACAACTGGACAATCCACTGGAAATCATCTTCATTTTGAGATTCACAAGGATGGTAAAAAGCTAAATCCAATGGAATTTCTAGAGAAAAAGGAGGTAAGTAATTGAACAAATTTAAAGAGTTTATACTAGAAAAAACAGCTGATTTCAAAGAAAATACCACCAAAATATTAACTAAAAACACCTCAAATTATTATTATTTTTTCTTTGTAATTGTCATAATAATAGCCATATTTTTCCTAACATCTAGACTGTTTTTAGAGGATAATTCTATTATAAAAAGCACAAGTTTAGATCAAAGTTATAGCCTGAATTCCACTACAAAACTAACCCTAACTGATTGGATTTATAACGAGAAAAAACAGTTTATGTTGGCTAAAATCACACTGGAAGATATGCATTATAACTATCAATATGACCTTGATTTTAACGCAGTATCAAAGGTAAATCCATCGGAAAAACTGCCAGTAAAAGTTGTATATAAACGACTGGATAGGTACTATATTTTGATAGAAAATATACCTGAAAATTATGGGCAAATCTCCCTTAGAATACACCAAACTTTTGATAATAAAGAGGATGAAAACATACTGAAAATTTATGGTGATAACCGAGAAATGAAGATTGATAACAGTGTAAAAATCAAAACCCAAGAGGAATATCATCTTGATGAGGCTAAACTGGAGATAGAAAAAAGCAGAGAAAAACAACAAAAATTAAACGAGGAAAACACAAAATATCAAAACCAAATGGATAGAATAGATAATATTATACAGCAACTTTTAGACGATAAAAAGTATAAAACAAACGAGGAAATAAGGCAGATTGACGAGCAGATAATTCTAAAGGAAAAAGAAAAAGACACCATAAAAAGAAAGATAGAAGATAACAAAAACCTTTATCTTGTAGAGGAAAAAGAAATAGAATCATTAACTAAACAGCTAGAGGAAAGTTAAGTCTTCAGAAATCGGAAG
>JAGUQX010000027.1 GCA_030153485.1 Oscillospiraceae bacterium
GTGATATCTCCATCCTCTTTATCCATCGCCGTTATATCTTTTGATGGATTGAATATATCTCCCACCTTTATAACCTTATCCTCTACCTGGATAGTTGGAAGACTGTTCATACCCGATGGAACTGCGACAACTCGTATGATTCTTTGTCTTGAGATAGTATTTCCATCACTATCTTTTACATAAAATGTTATTGGATAATCACCAGGAGTTGTTGCATCGACATACCAACTCATACTTATATCATCTGTGATATCTCCATCATCTATATCAAAAGCTGTAACACCCTCGTACAAACTATGAGGATCAAAATTATCAGTCACTTTAATAATTAATGGATCTTCAAATATAAGAGTTGGCTTATTTCCATTTATAATTTTTTCATATAAATCTTTATATTTTTCTTTATCCGAATCTGCATATTTTGAATATTCATTGGCTATTATTGATTTTTCTTTTTTATATTTTCTTTTATTTAAAATGTCAACTTCAGAAACATTATTTAAAAAATTATCCATATAAGATCTAGCTTTTTGAGAAATTTCATCAAGATAAGAATCATCAGAACCATCTTTTAACTTTAAACCAGTTTCTGTTATAACATATGATTGTTCAGTATTATTATGAATTTTATAATAATCCCTATTATCCCCATTAAGTTGGCTTATAAATTTTAGATAACTTGGAGCATCCTTATATTGCAAATTTAGAGTATATCCAATTTGTACAGGGACATCGATTATCTCTAAATTAACTGTAGTAAACATTTCATTATTTCCACCAACACTTTTGTTATAAACTTCTTTTCCATCATTATCTAAAACTTGAATTTTAGCATATTTATAGTCTGCTGGAAGTGCCCAGTTGTATAGAGTTGTACCTCTATATCTTAATTTTAAATACAGCTTTTCTATCCCACCTTCTAATCTGCTATCTAGATCCACCTCCGCTGCATCTGGATAATAGTATCCGTTAAATTGAACTTTAATATCATTTTCAAATCTAAATATCTCTTCAGATTTTTTAAAATCAATATCTATAATATCTGTTGCTCCATTTGAAATAATCACATATTTATCGTCTAAATAATATTTTTGATATAGATTAGGTAGATCTATCTGATATATCCCTATAGGGATATCAAAATCAATAGTATCGGATGTTATTTTAATCTTAAAAACATCATTCGACCCATTAACTATATAGAAATATCTATCTTTTAAAATATTAAAATCATCAATATTTAATTTTAATTTTAATTTTCCATCTATATTATACTTGTTTACATCACTGTTTTTTACAATATTATAATTATATTTTATTATCTTATCATCTTTCATTCTATCTAAAATATTTTGGTCTACAACTGTATCTTTAGCAGAAAAAGAATCTTCAAAATCTGTATTTTGTATATAGTCTATCGTGGATTTCTCAATCGGAATGCCCCATTCATTAAGATAATTGAGTATACTAACTCCATATGTTTCATTTAATCCAATAACCCATCCATCTTGAGTATTTAAAACTTTGCCTGCTCTAATAGCTCTTCTATATATTTTTGCCAATTTTCCATAAGTTTTTTCGCCCTCAAAAGACTCTAAAAAATTTATAATAAAATAAAGTCTTCCAACTAGATCAAGATCGTCAAATGTTCCTCCATCAAGGCGAATTTTATTATACCTATCTTCTATATCATCTAAATTTCCAAGCCATCTATCAGAAAAGGTATAAATATCTGGATTATTTTGGATATAATACCCAAATACATTATTAGAAACTTCGCCTAATCCAATACCTTTGTTTCCAAAAGATCCTTGATACCCATGGGCAAGTTCATGTAAACCACCCCAGTTTGCCTCAAAAAAAGAAGCAACAGAAGAACTATTAATACCTACATGATCCGTATCATAATATGCTGCTCCATATCCATTTACATTTGCTTTTACAAAAAATTTTGTTTTTACATTTTGGTCTATCTCATCTTTAGGGTTATATTCTAGCCCTATCATCTCATCTGCTTTATCTACAACTTTTTTATAATATTCTAAAAATTTATCTAAAGTTGGAAATCCTTTTGCATAATAATTAGAAATTTTTTGTCTATCATGAAAAGGAACTAGAACCCCTACGGATTCTCCTTCAACAAAAGCATATGAATTTATATCATTTTCCCATTTTTCAAAAAATTGGTCTTCATCATCACCATAATGATAATAGTTTAATTCTTTAACACCAGTATCAGATTCGTCCCATTTAATCTCAACTTTTACTGGAGAAGACTGGCTATATAAAGTTTGTATAAAAGGTGTGTAGTTATTTGAGAATTCGACCTCTTGCCAATTTGTATCAATTGTCTTTTTAGATTCTAAAAATCGATCATTATTTATCATTGTAAAATTTAAATCTTGATCTCCAGAAACTTTTTTTACCCAAATTTTCGAATCTTTTTCTATAAACAATCCTAACATCTGTCTATCGTGATTATTTCCTCTATGTATCCCCATATCAGAAATATTTTTTACAGATGGAAGAGAATAAAACGTCCTTTCAATCATTGGTTGTACACTTGGATCATCCGTAACAGTTACTGGAACGGTTATATCGAGTCTATTATTATGAGAATCAATAACATAATAATCTATTTTATATTCTCCAACTGTATCAACATCTATATTATCTGTTGATACAATTTTATCTGAGATATTAAAATCTTCAAAATCTCTAGCAAATATTCTATATCTTGCATCTTTTAAGGAGAATAGACTCCCTTTTTTTAAAACTATTTTAGTTGTTCCATAAAATTCAGGCTTATTAGTCTCACTCCAAAGGGTATTTGTAGAAACTTTTTCGTTATTAGTTTTGATGTTACTAATAACGTCTGCAAATACCGTATATGAAACTTGATTTATAATAAAGCATATAGCCATAAAAACCAAGATAAACTTTTTAAAAATAATCCCCATAAATAAATACTCCTCTTTAATATAATATAAATATTATACTATGCAAATGATATATTGTAAACTTATGAATATTTAAAAAGGCTATATAAAACACCCTATCTTTAACTTAAATAAAACCTTGTTTTTTACAATTATATACATTTATTGACAAAAATATAGTATATAATATATACTATATTTATATTATGTTAAACGAGAGTATATTAATTATGAAAAAATCTTTGAAAATTTTAATATCCACACTTCTCGTATCAGCAATAGTTTCAACGGTTTCATTAGGTGCTTTTGCACATCATATTACTAATACTAACTTTAATCATCACGCACACGTATCTCAAGGAAATCCTTTTAAAGCAAAATCTGTTACAGGAGATACAACTTGGGCAAGTACATACCACTACACCCGAGCTCAACTACAGGATAAAAACGGAAAGGTTATGGCCGATTCTGGAAGAAGATATGGAACAACCAATACATCAGCTTCCACTTCATTCTATGGACTAACCCAAACCATAGCAAGAACATATTATGGTAGATAAAATTTAAAGCGAACATCTTAGGAAAAGTAGTAGCACAACATATAGTGTTACTGCTTTTCTGTTTATAATATATTGGAGTGATATTTATAAAAACAAAAATAAATATAGAAATATTATTAATATTAATAATATTGATCATTATAAATCTATTTATCTCTATATCTTTTTTTTATAACCAACAGCTATACTACTCTCAATTTGTATTTAATGATTTTTTTCTTCAATAGAAAAAAAGTAACCCTTAGTCCAAACATAGACATATCAGATAACCTAGATAAAATTAAAGAGCCTTTTATAATTCAAATACCTATAAGCGAGCAAGGCGAATCCACTATTAGAAATATTTATTTTAATAAAAAAAATATTCAACCATCTATGATATCTGGTAGATTTTTTGATAAATCCGACTTCACCAATAATAAAAATAATTCTGTAAATATTCTAAATAATATAAATTTAGATATACAGTCGGGTGAAATTCTTGGTATTATGGGAAAAAGTGGATCTGGAAAAACAACTCTAATTAATATTATAGGTTGTATTGAAACTTTTGATTCTGGAAAATATTTTTTTAATCAAAAAGATGTGCTTTCTTTCTCTAAAAAAGACTTTTTAAAACTTAGAAGAAATCAGATTTCATTTATATTTCAAAATTTTGCTCTTATAAATGATTACACAGTTTTACAAAATATAAAGCTTCCTCTTATCTATTCATTTAGAAATAAAATCGACAACTCAAAACTAGATATCGCTATGGAAGATCTAGGTATACAACATCTATCTAAAAAGCTCGTTTCCACTCTTTCAGGCGGAGAAAAACAGCGTGTAGCCATTGCTAGATCGATAGTTTCTGATGCATCTATTATAATTGCAGATGAACCTACTGGATCTCTTGACTCTGAAAATGAAAAGCTTATTCTTAGTAAAATTCTTTTTATTAATAAAAAATATAAAAAAACATTTATTATAGTAACCCATGATCAGGACGTAGCTTCTATCTGCTCTAGAGTTATTTATATAAGTGATGGAGATATAAAATAATTTAATACTATTATTAAAAGTTACATACTCATAGTATATAGTGTATAATAATTTTATAAATAAAAATCTTAAATTAGGAGAGAAGTTAAATGTACGCTTTATTTTCTATAGTATTTATGCTAATACCTATAATAATAGTTCCTCTAGTATATATTTTAATATTTAAATATTTAATTAGATATGCTATTAAAACTTATAGATCAGAAAACAAAGATTATTTAGAATATCTTAAAAACAAAGAAACATCTAAAAAAGAATAAAATAAAAAATAAGGTGTAGTATTTTACTACTGCACCTTATTTTTTATACCTAAATTTGATAAGTAAAATCGTTAACCAAAAAGTTACTAAAATATTAAACTAATTGAAACAATATTCTTTTAATTTTAATTAAAGTCAACATAAATTGACAAATAGTTATCAAATAATATATAATATTATAAACATTGGCAATCATTCCGCGAACGATGGACGGTTAGCTACATCCTTTTAAAAGGAGGTGTAGTTTATGTTTAAGATAAAAGAATTAATATTAACTTTAATAATAAAATTAAGTGGAATATCTTTTAACTTACATATAAAAAAATAACCGTCTCTAGCCAGACGATTATTTTATGCATTTAGTATAAAATCAATAGTTAAGGGCTAACCGTTCATCGGTGATTGTCTTTGTTATTATTATAGTATAAATAACAATATGTGTCAAATATTTGTTACTTTTTATATCAATTTAGATACTCCTAAAAATATATAAAATTAAATTTACACAAACATCTTTTGTAAAATCCCTTTTTTAAACATCTCTAGTTTATAAAGTTTTTGTTTGTTTAAGTTGATGTTTTTGTCCAGTGTTGATAAAAGATTTGCTATTTTCGTTTGCTCTGGTAATGTTGGCAGATTAAATTTAAGTGATTTAATTATTTTTGCAGAAAGATTCCCCTGTCCTCCTTGAAGATATTTTTCAATAATACTTTTCTTCAATGATTTTAGAATATAGTATAAAAAAATTCACAAACATCCCCTAACCTTTTCTCCTCCCACTCCCCTGTAAACTCAGGAAACCTAAGCTTTGGAACCGCCATATTCTCACCTGCTTTATAATAAAAAGTTTATATTAACTAATTATAACATTTTTAAACATTATTTTATATATTTTAGTAAGATACCATTTTTTAGACTTATTATATTAATAAAAAATACTCGGTTAGGTTTATATAAAATAAACCTAACCGAGTATTTTTAAATGGTGAGCCACCCGAGACTCGAACTCGGGACCCTTTGATTAAAAGATAAAGCTTTATAAATTAGTATTATTAAATATAAAAGGAGGAATAGAACTTGATTAATATAATGTCTGATAAAAATATATTTTCTATTATTCAAGAAACAAATAAAATTTTTAACTATAAATTAAACCATAATGAGAATAAAAAACTATCTAGTTTACTTCATCAAGATTTTA
>JAGUQX010000004.1 GCA_030153485.1 Oscillospiraceae bacterium
CTGAGATTTTTTTATAGATTGGGTTTGTAAATATAGCCGATGGTATTATGTTATATGTGAAATTATATTCCATCTTCCCTGTTATATAGTTGTTGTTTTTCATAGTAATTCTCCTTAATATTTGGTTTAGGACATAAAAAAAGCAGGATAGAAATTAATCTATCCTGCTTTTTTTATATATATTGTTGTTAATTTTAATTGTATAACTTTTCTAAGATTAGGTTCTAAATTCTAGCGTTTTCTCTACAGATATCCTTAATTATTTGGGTAATTTATCGTATTTTCTTTCTAGACTTTCAAAGTTTTCAAGGTAAGGGGGTCTTGTGTAAGATACTTTCTGATAAACTTATTTTTCTCTGTACCCTGATTTTTGGAAAGGCTGTATATTCTTTCTACAATAACTACATTAATACAATATATATAAATTTATGTTGTTTTATTTTGCATAGTGAGAATCTCCTTTATTAATTTATTTTAATTAAAAAGACTATATAAACCTGCGAAATTATCATGGATAATTTTAATAAAACCTTCCCTTGTATCTGGGTAGATAAGGCAGATTATCCCAATGCCTGAAAATATATACAGCAAAATATTTGCAACTATTCTTATAAGATTTGAGATTGTTTTTATACAAAATTTAAAGGTATTAGTTTTTTCTACAACTAATACCTTTTCTGTATTCACATTATATTTTTTTCTTAGTTTTCGTTGATGTTTTTTATGTAGAGATATAGCTCCTGTCACTGCTTTACTTTCAGATATTATTTTAGGGGTTTCTATAGGTTGTTGTTTGTTTTTATCTGTATAACAATTTTTATTTTCAAACTCTTCTGGATTATGAAGAAACTCTATAAGTTGTTTTCTTAGATGAATATCAGAATAATTTATTATAATATTATAAATATTCTTTTGCTGTAATAGATTAATATTTTTGTTATAAGAATACTCATCAATTATTAGAATAAGTTTGTTTTTTATGGTTTTTTCAAACTCTATAATCTTTTCAATATCTGTATTAATAAATTCAGTATCTATTATAATATATTTAAAATCTTGATGAAGTAAACTAGATAGTTTTTTATTCTCAGTATGGTTTAATTTATAGTTGAAAATTTTGTTTGTTTCTTCAATAATAGAAAGTATATTTTTATCAGAGATTATATTGATCAAGTTCTATTCCTCCTTTTATTATTCAAAATTTATCTCAATCTCTCCAGATAATTCTCTTTGAAGTTTCTCAAATTCATATTGATTTTTTGATTTTTTAAAATCTTTTTTCAAAGAGTTTTTCATCCTTGAAACAGGGTTATATTCTTGTTTATTTTTGTCGGATTTATCTAATTTAAGATTTTTATCATAATCTTTAATTTCTTTTAAAATAGAGTTTCCCATTCTAGTATTCAGATCCTCTAGTTTTGTATTCACAAA
>JAGUQX010000040.1 GCA_030153485.1 Oscillospiraceae bacterium
CCTCCAGGAGCAGGAGCACCAACAAGACAAGCGCCGCCACCACCTCCAGGAGCAGGAGCACCAACAAGACAAGCGCCGCCACCACCTCCAGGAGCAGGAGCACCAACAAGACAAGCACCGCCACCACCTCCAGGAGCAGGAGCACCAACAAGACAAGCGCCGCCACCACCTCCAGGAGCAGGAGCACCAACAAGACAAGCACCGCCACCACCTCCATTACGTAGAGGTGGTGTTGCGAGAACACCTAGAAGAGGACCTAAATCTTAATAAGTATATATTATAAAAAACATTTTAATTATTAAAATTTTTCAATATATATATATATATATATTGAAATTTATTTATAATTTTATATAAAAGGATGAATAGTTTTGGGTTTAAAAAAAATATTGAAGAAAATAAAAAAAAAATGTTCTAAATCACCATCACCATTCCCACCAGGAGGTGGTAGACCACATATAGATCATCCTGTAGGGGGGGCCACAGGACAAGGTGCAGTTATTGTAACGAGGAAGCCTTATAGCAAACCTGAATATCCTGCTTCGAGACCCGAGTTTCATAATTATTCTACTATGGATGATAACTACTATCCAATTGGAAACAATAGAGGTGATTTTCCTTCAGGAGCAACTGGACCATCAAGTTTTAATAATTTTCACACTCAATCTGATGAACGTAATGATCCTTATAAACACTATCGTAATAGAAAAAATTATTCTGATGAACCTGATCCTTATTCGGATTCGGATTCGGATTCGGATTCTGGTCCTTATAATAACGGTAGATTAGATCCATATGATCAGAAATCTGGCGGAAATGGTTCTCCAGATAGGTATCCTAAACCTGATTATAAAACCTCAACTACCATGTCGGTAAAATCATCATCAAATCGAAATTCTGATGATGATGATGATGATGATGATACATTTACTTATCCTGAACCACTAAATTCTGGTGGTAGAAGACCTGGGTTTTCACCATTATCTCCACCAGTTTCACCTACACAAAGTGGAGGATATAAACCACCAGTTTCACATACACAAAGTGGAGGGTATAGACCACCAGTTTCACATACACAAAGTGGAGGGTATAGACCACCAGTTTCATCTACACAAAGTGGAGGGTATAGACCACCAGTTTCATCTACACAAAGTGGAGGATATAGACCACCAGTTTCATCTACACAAAGTGGAGGATATATACCACCAGTTTCACCTACACAAAGTGGAGGGTATAGACCACCAGTTAGTACACCTCCATTACAAGGCCATAGACAGGCAAGTAGTTTTTTTGGTGAGGGTACATCGGATAGTGTTAAAACAAGAGTTCGTAGGCATGGAGTAGCATTACCTGGGTTATCTAATTCAAATAGTGCGCCTAAATTAAATCGTTCAAATGCTATGCGTGGTAAATATTCTACAAAAGATTTAAAGCTAGTAGATGATGCTTTTGGATTTTTAGACGATAATGATGGTAGTGGCAGAGTAAAAAAAACTAGTAGACCTAATTTAAGAAACGAAAACACTAGAGTTTAATAATATTTATTAGACATAAAATGTTATTTATAAATTTTAATACAGTATTATAAAATATTATAATACTGTATGTTTTATTTTATAATTATATGATTGGCGTCAAAGTTTGATTTTTAAATATTTAATAATACTTATTATATTATATTTAAAAGGAGTATAAAAATGTTTAAAAATACAAACCATTCTAATCCTGATAAAAAATCGGCCATTGGTTTGCAACAAAATCATAGTGGTTTAGCTAATCCTGAGCTTCCACTAAACTCTTCACCAGTTTATCATTCTATATTTAATGAGGATTTCTTTTTAAATCAATCTAGATCTTCTTTTTCATCCCAAGGTTCACCTTGTATGGAAGATAGACTAGTGAACAAAGCTTTTGAATTTTTAGAAGATGAAGAAGACGATGAAGGTCTAGTGAACAAAGCTTTTGAATTTTTAGAAGATGAAGAAGACGATGAAGGTCTAGTGAACAAAGCTTTTGAATTTTTAGATGATAGAAAATATTCGGACAAAGGACCACTCTATTTTGCACCTGTACAGGTTCCTGTTAACCAGTCTCCAACTTTGGGTCCTGGATCCGCTTTAGCTGGTCTACCAAATTTAAAACCTCCTACAAGAATGCCAGCACCACCGATACCTCCTAGGACACAAGCTTCACCTTTTAAAAATTGGAAATCACCACCACCACCGCCACCATCTAGATCACCAATTTCAACAGCTCCGACAAAACCTCTATCTATGGGAGAAGACATAAAAAAGCGTAGAAAAAAAATGTTGGGTTGTATTCCAATGCCAAGTTGTTTTGGAGGATCTAAAAGTAAAAAAATAAAAATAACCTCAACAAAAGATAAAGCTATAAATTCTTTAAACCCTCCAATAGTTAAACAGGAATCTCTAGCTCAAATATTAGCAAATAAAGGTAAAAATTCACGAATTGTTAAAAGGACAAAGTTTTAAAATTACATTAATACATTCGTTTACGTTTTTATATATTCTATTTAGAAAATAATTCATAAAAATATTTTTTTATGATATACTGAACACTAATAAAATAACATTAAATATTATCTATTTTTATTAAGTTTTTTATAACTATCTATAATAAAAAACTTGTCGATAATTATTTTATAATAAATGTTAATACTATTTTTAAAAATAATAAATATTTTACAATGGGATAAAGGGAAGGGATATAATAATGCCAAATGATATATATGCTCAAGTAAATAAAAAGCCATCCCCATCAGGATCGCCAAAGCCACCAACAAAGCCACCAGTAGCATCAAAGCCAAAGCCACCAGTAGCAAAAAAGCCAAGTAAGAATCCAGACGTTCCAAAGAGATCTCCAGCTGTTGATCAGTCAGGTGGGGGAAATAATAATGATATTTACTCTACAGCAGGAGGAGAGCAAAGAGGATCTCCTGTAAAAAAATCATCAGGTGGGGCAAATAATGATGATATCTACTCTACAGCAGGAGGGACGCAAAATGGATCAGCTGTAAAAAGACCACAGAATAATAATGAAGATGGTATTTATGAAGAAGTTGATGCAGCGCCTAGAAGAGGTCCTAATCAACAAGGTGCTAAACCAGTAACTCCAGAAGATAAGAAAAAAGACGATAAGAAAAAAGACGATAAGAAAAAAGACGATAAGAAAAAAGAAGATAAGAAAAAAGACGATAAGAAAAAAGACGATAAGAAAAAAGAAGATAAGAAAAAAGAAGATAAGAAAAAAGAAGATAAGAAAAAAGAAGATAAGAAAAAAGACGATAAGAAAAAAGATGATAAGAAAAAAGACGATAAGAAAAAAGACGATAAGAAAAAAAGTCGAAATCCGTTTTCATGTCTTGTTCCTGCATGCTTTATTAAAAAAAATAAGAAAAAACCACCTGTTGATTCAGGTTCCGAGGAAACAATATATTCTGATGTTAAAACAAATCCAGGAAATAAACCAGAAAGCAAACTAGCTACTAATGCGTCAGGTGGAGCGTCAGGTGGAGGAAAAGCTACTAGGCCGAGAGCGAGATATAATTTAGATGATAAAACGATATATCCTGAATATGATAATAGAGGTGGAAGTCCTTTACCACCAAAACCAAAACCAAGACCAAAATCAAAGCTACCAGTTAGTGGTCATTGTTCTCCTATATCAGGTCCACCAACACCAGAAAGAGGAGATAGACGACCATTTGGGGGTGCTCCAGCAGGAGACACACCACCACCACGACCAAAGAACGCGGCTCCAAAAATGGACAGACCTCAAGAACCTATTTATAGTGAGGGAACGTCCACACCAAAAGGCCAACCATTGCCAAAAACACCACCAAAAAAAGGAACTCCATTAACACAGGAAAAACCAGGAAAATCAGAATCACAAAATTCTAGTGGAAGTTCAACATCAAAACCAGAACGAATCACACCTCAACAAGTTGAAGGTAGTGAAGTGATTTATTCCGATGTTAGAGGAGGAGCACCAAGAGGACCAGCAACACCACCAAAAAATCCTGAAGTGGAATATAGAAAATCTCCACCAATAGGACCAAAACCAGGAACATCTGAAGAAGATGTATTTGGTTCATTTACACCACAACCAGGACCAGCAATACCACCAAGAGGAGGAGCACCAAGAGGAGGATCACCAACAGGACCAGCAATACCACCAAGAGGAGGATCACCAAGAGGACCAGCAACACCACCAAGAGGAGGATCACCAAGAGGACCAGCAACACCACCAAGAGGAGGATCACCAACACCATCAAGAGGAGGATCACCAACAGGATCAGGTCCAATGAATCCAAAATCAAGACCACTGAGAAAAAATAATAAATACGATTATTAAATTATATTTAAAATGAAAAAAGGAGGTATCTTTTGGACAAGTCATATTTAGTCGATGTAAGTATTATAAATCCTATTAATCGTAATAGTGATATTAGGGTTTTTGATGTTTCCGAGATGCATATATCAAATCATATGAATAAACATGGAAAAATGACCATGGTGGGATTAATTAGCAAGTATGATAAAGAAATTGTAAATAAAATTCGTAAAGATTTTACTTATATGTTTATCAAAGTTAGTTCTTCTATTGATGATGTAGAATCGTTAGGCTATCCAGAATTAGAAGATAGAAGACGTAAAGCAAAATCTGGTGCTAGAACTATATTTTATGGATTTATATCAACCTTAGAGATGAAAAAATATATAAACAACTCAAAACAATTAGTACTTGATATAGAATGTTTTAGTCTTTCTAAACTATTTGATATGGTTGAGGACTGTGCTGCATTCACAAATAAAGAATATAGTCTTAAGGAAATTGCTAGAGATTTACCACATTGTATAACCAATATAGAATATAATTTTTGGGGGACATACGAGACTATAGTTCAAGAAAGAGAAAGTATTAGAAATGCTGATGAATTTCCCGAACCTATGAATCAGATGAGCATTTGTTATAAAGAAACTCCTTGGGAATTTTTAAAAAGGATGGCCTCAAGATATGGAGCATCTCTATTTAATAATATTGATAAAGAAACTTATTTAAGCACTTTTTGTTTAAGTAAGGATGCAATGGATAAATTTATTAGAGATTTTCCAAATCAGTTAAATAGTTTGAGTACTGGAAGATGTTCTATATTATCATATGGATCAGCTACAAATGATGAAGTTTATGTTTCAGGATCTCATATTTCTTCTTTGTATAAAGAAGCTTATATAGAATCTAATTGGATATTACAAGCTGGAGAATTAGTACAATTTACAAATTCGTTGATTGGTCCACATTCTTTATTAAAAGATATTATATTTTTTATTTCTGGTGTCGATATAATATTATCTCCAGATGGTTCTTCATTAGTATCTACTTTCCATTGTAAAGAAAGAAATGCTTTATATGTTTCTCCATATAATAATCCTAGAATAAAAGGTGTAACTCTATTTGCTTCTGTTTTAGAACAGCGTGATAATGGTATAGTTGTATCATTTGGAGAAAGATTTAAACAGAGAGATGGAGCTCCATATTATCCTTTGCAACAGGGAGTTTCTTCTCAATCTTATGACGATGCTAAAGAAAAAATGTATAAAAAGTTATACGCTTGGACAGGATATCTTTCATGTAGTTATACTGATAGTAATGAGCTTTTTAAAAAAGGTAGAAGAGATATCCCTAGACTTATGTTTAAAGATGATCCAGCTCGATATTCTCATCTTGCTAAAAGTCTTACTTATAATTGCTTTAAAACACAGTATAATAAGTTTTTAAATTTTAAAGATGAGGCAGTATCTGATGATAGTTTTGTTATTCCATTTCATACAGTAAGTTATGGACATTCAGATAATGGGAAAGTTCAAGGCGCTATATATATGCCTGTGACTGCCGATATAGTCAAAGTTTTTTTCCCATCAAGTGATGAAAATAACGCTATATCTATAGCTGTTCCACATATGTTTGAGCCAAGTGTAGCAAACGAAACATTAACTGTTAAAAAAAGTTCTATAGATCTACCAGATCCAAGAAATGATATTAATGATCCATATACTTCAACTAATCAAGTAGATGATAATGCATCAACTCTAGCTAATAATTTTTCTGTCCATAGTCAAAATGTTAAAGAAAAAAATGATGATGAAAGTTTTCCACCTATTTCATACTATGGGGATCCTAGAAATCAACATTTAAAAGTTTATAATGATTATAAAAAAGACTATATTCAGCATAAAGAAGCAACTATTATAGATAGAAAAGGTTTATTAGCAGGAATGAAAAAGGATACAATGAAAGTATCTAATATAAATAATCTTGATAATGATTATGTTTGTGAGGGTGCATCTATTCATTTAGGTGGAGATAAAGGAGATTTTCTTCTTCGCTCATCTGCACTTATTAAAATTAGAGCAAATAAAAAACTTACTTTAACATCAAAAGAAGTTACATTTGCTTCAGGTAATGATCTATCTTTATTACAAACAGCAGGTTCTAAAGAAGTGTTGTTAAATGAAAATGATTTAACCTATGCATCTAATTCATCTGATTTTAAAAATAATTAAAAAAAAAGAGTTTAATTTTAAAATTAAACTCTTTTTTTATTTTTAGGATAATATATATTTTTTTGGTAAAAATATCTCTATAAAATGTGTGGAGGTATATTATGAATAATAAAAATTCAGGAAAAAAAAATTCTAAATTATTTATAAGCAAAGGATTTTATATAAGTCTTGTTGCTAGTATTATTGCAGTTGGGATTGCTTCTTATCTTGCAATAAATAAATCGATGGATCATATAAGTAAAGTTGAAGAAAATAATAACAATAAACAGATAACAATAGACGAATGGGTTAATAAAGGTCTTAATGATGTAGATAATAGCCAATCTGGAGTTGAATATTCTTCTAGTAGTTCTAGTAGCAGTTCTAAAGTGGCAAAGGAAGGTAATAAATCTGATAAACCAGTTTCAGAAAATACTTCATCAGAATCAAAGGCAACAACTAATGGTGTAAAAATAGTTTTTGCTATGCCAATTAACGGAGATATTATAAATAATTTTAGCTCTGGAGAACTAATAAAATCAAAAACTTTAGGAGATTGGAGAACCCATGATGGAATAGATATAAAATCTAAAATGGGGACACCAGTTAAATCTATAGGTGATGGAAAAGTTATAGATGTTACGGAAAATTCTATGTGGGGTACAAGTGTAATAATCGAACATACTGGTGGATTTACATCTTATTATAATGGGTTATCAAAAAGTATTAGTGTTAAAAAAGATCAGATTATAAAAATGGGAGATGTTATAGGTGGAGTTGGAGATACCGCGGAAATAGAAATTTCTGAAGAATCACATCTTCATTTTGCTTTAAAGAAAGACAAAGATTGGGTTGATCCTATGAAATATTTAACAAAGCCATAATAATTAATAAAACCTTGTGATAATAATCACAAGGTTTTATTAATTATTTTATATATCGGTAGATCGAATTCATTTTTTTTGATAGAAATATTCCCCTTTATTAATGGGAGAATATAATCTAAAATTTCTTTTTGGATTTTGGGATTATATATATCCAACCATTTATCGGGAACTTTTTTTTCTTTATTTGCAATTAAATCTACATCTACATAAGACGTAGTTATATTATATGGTGATGAAGATATTCTGTTATAGACCATCGCTATTCCTGTTTTGTCTTTTAGAGCATTTGTAAGACCGTCATACCCAATATTAAAAGCTTCATCTAAATCTGTTTTAGATGATAGATGAGCAGAACATCGCTGCATAAGATTTAATTCTATAGATCTAACTTTACATTCAATATTTTTTTTAACTAGATTTTCTAAATATTTACCAACTCCAGATAGATATGTGTGTCCAAATCTATCTACTAGTCCAGTTTTACAATCCTCTCCTAGATAAGAACCATCTTTATTTTTTAAACCTTCACTAACTACGGCTATAATAGGAGTGTTATTGGTTATTCCTTGTCTTATCCGTTTTATAAAATCTTTTTCACAAAAAGGAACTTCAGGTATACATATTATTTCTGGTTGTAATCCATTTAAAAAAAATGGTATTCCTGCAGCTAGAGTAAGCCATCCAGTGTTTCTTCCCATAATTTCTACAATTGTTACAGAGGGTATATTATATATAGATATATCCCTAATTAATTCAGTAATAGTTGTAGCTATATATTTTGCAGCGCTACCAAATCCTGGTGTATGATCTGTTAATATAAGATCATTATCAATAGTTTTTGGAATGCCAACAACTTTTATATCTAAATTTATCTCTTTAAAATATTTTGCAATTTTATCTACCGTATCCATAGAGTCATTCCCACCAATATATAAAAAATATCCTATATTATATTGTTTAAAACGATTAATAATTATATCAAATTCTTTTTTAGAATTTGATAATTTGTATCTACATGATCCTAAGGCCATAGCGGGTGTGTATTTGAGATCTTCTATATCTTTTTGTTTTTGAAATTGATTATTTAATAATACAATTTCATCATTTAAAATTCCTTCTATTCCATAGAAACTTCCGTATATCTTTATATTTGATTCTATGGCTTTTTGTATAACCCCAGCTAAAGATGAATTTATAGCTGATGTTGGACCCCCTGATTGAGCGACAATTATATTTGTATTGGGCATAAATCCTCCAAAAAATTTAATAATAATAATAATATATTTATAAAAATATAGTAAAGCATATTAACCTTATTTATATAATATGTTATAATTTATTATAAATCATTTTATAGAAAAAAGGTGCAAAGATGAAAAAAATATTATCTATATTTCTTGTCTATATTATATTTTGTAATATATTTATTGGATATGTTTCTTATGCTGAAGAAAATAAAAAATCAATGCCAATAGTTAATAGTGAATCTGTCTATATGGTTAATACAGATAGCGAAACTGTAATTTATGAAAAAAATCCTAATAAAAAAATAGCCCCTGCATCTTTGGTAAAAATTATGACAGCTATTTTAACTATTGAAAATATTGAAGATATACAAAATACAAAGATAGAATCAAAGGGATATATTTATGATGAATTTGTAAATATTAATATATCAAATGCAGATATAAAAAGAGGCGAAATTATTACTGTAGAAGATCTATTATATGCCTTAGTTTTACAATCAGCAGGAGAGGCGGCAAGTATACTTGCAGATTATATAGGTGAAGGCAGTATAGATAAATTTGTGTCTATGATGAATGATAAAGCTAAAGAGTTAGGTGCAATGGATACAAATTTTACGAACCCACATGGTTTAGATGATAAAGATCAGTATACAACAGCTAAAGATATGTATACAATTTCTAAATACGCTATGAAAAACCCTATATTTAATAAAATATCTACTACTAATAGATATGAAATGAAACCAACAAATAAGCATCAAACGCCTAGATATGTTGTACATACAAATTTGATGATTGATAAAAATAGAGGTGGAAAATATTATTATAGTTATGCTAAAGGAATAAAAACAGGCACAACTGATAAAGCGGGTAGAAATTTAATTTCTACAGCTTCTAAAAATGGGTATAACTATATGCTAGTAACTATGGGTGGACCTATGTATGATAGTAGTGGAAAAAAATTTACAGATAATTATGCGTTTATAGATGGCATAAACTTATATAATTGGGCTTTTGATAATTTTATATTTAAAAAAATAGTTGGTAAAAACACTTCTGTTGATGAAATTAAATTAAAACTTTCGTTTAAGAGAAATCATATTTTATTATCATCTAAAGAAGATTTTTATCATTTAATGGATAAAAATATAGATATGGATAAGATTGAAAAAAAGATTGAAAAACCAAATTATATAAAAGCTCCTATAAAAGTGAATGATGTTATAGGAAAGGTTATTTTTTCTTATGAAGGAAATCAATTAGGAGAAGTTGATCTTATTTCTACAGAAGATGTCTCTAAAAATCTTCTTTTAGAATGGTTTAATATAATTGATACAATATTATCGTATAGTATTGTACAAATAATTTTAATTATTATTTTATTTTATTTTATTTTTATGTTTATTAAAAAGAAAAATATGAAAAAATATAAGAAAATTAAATAAAATAAAATATAAAAAAGATACAGGCGTATTATTATACCTGTATCTTTTTTAGTTTTACTATGTCTCCACTCGATAATATTTCTAAATGTGTAAATATTTTATCTTTTTCCCAGTCCCACCATTTTAAATTTATTTAATAAGATATAATATCTTATTAATTTTGTTGGATTTCCCCTATATATTGTATAAGGTGGAACATATTTTATAACCGTTGAATTTGAAGTAATAATACAACCATCTCCAATTATTATATTAGGGTTTGTATTAGTATTTTTGATATAACAAGTACTTTTTATACTAGGATTTAGATAAATATCATTTGGATTTGGACCATTTTTTTATCATAAACTCATTCCAATTATTAAATTTTTACAGCTTTTACATATTCGATTCTTCTATCAATAACCTGTATAACTGTAAATTTAAAATTATCAAATAATATTGTTATTTGTTCATTATTTTCAGGAATTTTATCTATTTTATTTATAAGAAATTCACTAATATTATCAAAAGATTTGGGTATATTTACACCTAATATCTTAATGATATAGTCTATCTCTGTGTCACCTTTTATAATGAATGAATTTTCACTAATTTTTTTGATTTTACTATCTTCGTGATCATGTTCATCTTGTATATTACCTACAATTTCTTCTAAAAGATCTTCCATAGAGATTATGCCAGATGTTCCGCCAAAGTTGTCTATTATAACCGCCATATGAATCTTTTTTATAGAAAATTCTTTAAATATATATGTGCATTTTATAGATTCTGGAAGATATATTAAATTTTTTATAAAAGTGGTTATATTTTTATCTGAAAAATTATCTTGTCCAATAAGATGTATCAAGTCTTTTATATAGACAACTCCAATAATATTATCTATATCATTTTTATAGATTGGTATTCTAGAAAATCCAGTCTCTTTAGATATGTTAACAATATCAGATATACATGCACCTTCTTCTATTGCTATAATATCGGTTCTATGAGTCATAATATCATGGGCTGTTATATCATCAAACTCAAAAATATTATTTATCATTTCTTTTTGAGTATTTTCTATAAATCCCTGTTTGTTTCCATCATTAACAATCATTAGAATATCTTCTTCGTGAGAATTTATTATATTTTTTTTACTGTCTATTTTGAAAATAATATTTGTAATATATGTAGAAAAATTTATTATTTTTATAAGAGGAAAAAATAAAATTAAAATATATTTTATAGTTTTATATCCTTTTTTAATTATCTTTTCCGATTTATTTGTTGATATTAGATTAGGAATCGAGTAGCAAAAAATATTTAAAAAAATTGATATAATAATTATATATGATATAAAAGAAAAAGCAATTATAATAGGGCTATTATATTTAATAGCTTGAATCATAATTGTAAAAGATGGAATTGTCATAAAAACGGCTATTATGGTATATGAGGTTATAGAAGCAATGCTAATATCATCTATAAATTTTTTTATCTCTATATTTGATTGTAAAGATTTCAAATTTTTATTATTAATTATCTTAGATAGTTTATCTTCATTTATAAATTTGAGTGAATTTTTATAAATTATTAACTTATAATTTATAAAAATAAATATTATAGAAATAATTAAATATAAATATATACCATTTCCACTCCCGTCAGAATCCATGTAAAAAATCCTCCTTAAATAAATGCAATTATAATTAATTAGAGTTTATTAGTCTAAAAGAAATTCAAGACAGTTTGTAGCAGCGATTGCTCCATCAGAAGTTGCGGTTACTAGTTGTCTAAGAGCTTTTGTTCGAACATCTCCTGCTACAAATACGCCTTTTAAATTAGTTTTACAATCTTCTCCAGATATTATATATCCATATTCATCTATGTTTAACATATCTTTAAACATATCCGATTCAGGAATAATTCCGACAGATACAAATAATCCTGAAATATCTAAATTTGAGATATTTTCTGTTTTCACATTTTTTATTTCTATAGAATTTAAAGAATCTGTTCCTATAGCTTTTTGAATAATAGAGTCTGTTATAATTTCTATATTTTTTGTATCTCTAATTTTATTTAGAGTTAATTTATTTCCTCTAAAAAAATCTCTTCTATGAATTAAAAAAACTTTTTTTGCTATTTTAGAAAGGAATAGAGATTCATCTAGTGCAGTATTACCGCCTCCAACTACAACAACATATTTTTGTTTATAAAAAGCTCCATCACAAGTAGCACAATATGAGATTCCTTTTCCATCTAATTTTTCTTCATTTTCACAATTTAGCTTTCTATGGGTCGCTCCTGTAGCAATTATAACGGATTTTGTTTTATATGTTTTTTGATTTGTTTTAATTGTTTTTATATTAGAAGTTAGATCTATTTCTACTACTGTTTCATAAGTTATATTTGCTCCTAAATTCATTGCTTGTGTGTATAAATTTTGTGCGAAATCAAAACCAGACACGTTAGCAAGAGAAGGATAGTTATCAATTTGAGGAGAGTTTACTATCTGTCCGCCGTGAAAATTTTTTTCTATAATCATAGTAGAAGCTCCGCCTCTGGTTGCGTAAATAGAGCTTGTTAAACCAGCTGTACCCGCTCCAAGAATGATTAGATCATACATAATTTTTCTCCTTTTATACAAATGTAGTATATAATATTATATAATATTATATACTAATTATTTTATATTTACAAATTAAATGATATTATAATAATTATAAATAATATGATATAATTATTATAATATCATTTAAAATATATAGGGGGATTAATGACTAAAAAAGAAAAAATTTTAATAATTATTGAAAGATTAAAAAAAATTTTTCCTGATCCAAGATGCGCTTTATTCTATAGAGAACCTTATGAACTTTTGATTGCTACTAGGCTTTCTGCCCAATGTACAGATGAGCGTGTAAATATAGTTACTCCACCAATGTTTGATTTTTATAAATCTATAGAAGATTTTGCTAATGCTAATATAGATGATGTGGAAAATTTTGTAAAAACATGTGGTCTTTATAAAACAAAATCAAAAGATATTATTAACATGTGTAAAATGATTATAACAGATTTTGGTGGAGTTGTTCCAGACAATATTCCAGATCTTACACTGCTTCCTGGAATAGGGAGAAAAACAGCAAATCTTATTATTGGAGATATATATGGCAAACCATCTATAGTTGTGGATACTCATTGTATACGAGTTTCTAACCGTCTTGGTCTTGTAAAAAAAGAAAAAGATCCATATAAAATAGAATTATCTTTAAAAAAAGTTGTTCCTCTAGATGAATCAAGTAATTTTTGTCATAGACTTGTTTTTTGGGGGAGAGAATATTGTAAAGCAAGGAATCCTTTATGTGAAGAATGTGTCATGAAAGATTTTTGTATAGAAAAATAATAGTTATTTATTGCAGGGGTGCTTTTGCTGAGAGAAGTTGTAAAACTTTAACCCTTTTAACCTGATGTAGATAATTCTACCGTAGGGAGCCATCTAGTGTATTGTTTCGTAGGCTTTCCTATAGATATTTTAATTATTAAGTAGGAGGGCATATTTGTCATGAATAATAAAATAAATATTAAGCGTTTAGTTGAAACAAGTTTATTTATCATTTTAGGTATAATTCTTTCTATGATAAGGATATTTAATCTTCCTTATGGAGGGTCTATAACCATTGCTAGTATGTTGCCATTAGTTTTTATATCTTTTAAATATGGAACTAAATGGGGGATATTTGCCGGGATTGTGTACGGTTTACTATCTGGAATATTTGGTTTTTCTGAAGGAAGCTTTAAAGGGATTAATTTTGGGATGATATTTTTAATATTTTTTATAGATTATATATTAGCTCATGCAGTTATAGGATTCTCAGGATTATTCAGAAACTATAAAAAAATAAAATTATCCACAAGATTGGTATTTGGAATTATAATAGGTGGATCTTTAAAACTTTTTTTTCATATATTATCAGGGGCTATTTTTTATGGATCTTATGCTCAATGGTTTTTTTCGCAAGAAGGATTTTCACAAGGAGAGTATATATTACAAAAATTTTCTGGATTTAGTTTATATTTGATATATTCATTATTTTATAATATATCTTACATGATTCCAGAAATAATAATTACTTGTATTATTGGGTATGCTTTATCTAAAGTTAGTTATATAAACAACAAATTAAAGTTAGACTAATTAGTCTAACTTTAATTTTTGTTTTATATATTTTAAATTTTTATTTTTTGACATAACCATAATTTTATCTAAAGGAAGTATTTGTACATTTCCTCTAGGAATTATAATTTCGTCTCCTCTTAAAATAGATATGACTATAAATTCGTTTGGAAAATCTATCTCACTTAGTGTTTTATGAGATAGCTTATAGTCTTTAGGTATATTTATCTCTGAAATAGCGGCGGATCCATTGTTTATAGATAGAAGCTCTTTTATATCAGAGGACTGTATTTCGCGCTCTAAAAGCCTTGCTATATTATCTGTGCTACTTAAAACAATATCTATACCAAGTTGTTTCATAATTATAGAGTTTCTAGGATTATTAACTTTTGCAATAGTTTTTTTAGTATTAAAAAGTTTTTTGGCAAGTTGACAGGATATTAAGTTTGTTTCATCCTGCCCAGTAACACTTACAAAAGCATCAATATCATCGCTATATGCACTTTCTAAAACTTCTATTGATGTTCCATCTCCGCATATAACTGGAATATCTAGATCATTTGCTAAAAATTTACAATATTTTTTATTAATTTCTATTAATATCGGATCGTGATCATGTTCGAGTAAAGTTTTGACAAGGTAATATCCGATTTTCCCCCCACCAATTATGATTATATTCATATAGAAGAGTTCCCCTAATCTATAATTTTTGAAATAACTAGACTATCGCCCTGTTTAAGCTTTATATTATTATCTTTAGCAATGGTTAAAGATTTATCATCATGTTCAATAGCGAAGATTATTTCTTGTTTATCTGTGATGATTTCGTATAGATATCTACCTATATTTGATTTTTTTATAGGTTTAGAATAAAAGTTTATAGTATGAGATCCAATATTAAACATAACTTTTGTAGCTGTATTTTCTATAGCAGATAAAACAGATGCAACGGTTAAATTTGTAGGACATACCGTATGTATTCCAAAATGAGAAAAAACATCTTTTCTTTTTGGATCATATATACGAGCAATAACATTTGGAACATTTAAAACTTCTTTTGCTAGTTGTGAAACCATTATATTTATATTATCATTTGATGTAACAGCAGCTAATACATCACAATTATCAGCTCCAGCTTTTTTTAAGACATCTAGATCAATGGGATACCCGGCAGTTGTAAACCCATTAAAATCATTAGAAAGACGATCAAAATTAAGTTCATCTTGATCAACAACAGATACATCATGCCCATTATTATCAAGAGAATCTGCAAGTTTACATCCGACTTTGCCGCAACCAACAACTATAATATTCATATAAAATCCTTTTATCTTTATAAAATTAATTTAAAATAGCTTCTTCAGTTTCTTTATCAAAAACATGTATTTTATTTACATCTATCGCCATTTCAATATCATCTCCAGCAGTTGCTGTTGATCTTGGAGAAACACGAGCGATTAATGGTATCTCTCCACATTTTAGATATAAAAATGTTTCAGCACCCATGAGCTCTGTAACTTCTACATGGCATTTAATAACCCCAGTAGTTGCAGTTGAAATGAACATTTCTTCATAATGGATATTTTCTGGACGAATCCCCATAAGAACATCTTTACCAATATATTTATCTATATCCTTATTTTTTGTTTTACCGTCTGGAATTTCTATATTATATTTATCTTTTTGAGTATTTATTTCTAAAATAATATTATTATTTTCTTTTTTAACCTTAGCGTTTATAAAATTCATTTGAGGGGATCCTATAAAGCCAGCTACAAAGGAATTTTTTGGTGATTCATAAAGATTTTGAGGACTATCTACTTGTTGTATAAAACCATCTTTCATTACAACAATTCTTGTACCCATAGTCATAGCTTCAACCTGATCATGTGTTACATATATAAACGTTGTTCCTAGCCTTTTATGTAGTTTAGAAAGTTCTGTACGCATTTGTGCTCTTAGTTTAGCATCTAAATTTGAAAGAGGTTCATCAAGAAGAAAAACCTGAGGTTCTCTTACAATAGATCTTCCTAATGCAACTCTTTGTCTTTGTCCACCAGAAAGAGCTTTAGGTTTTCTGTCTAAAAGATGAGTAATATCTAATATTTTTGCGGCTTCATCAACTCTTCTTTTAATTTCGTCTTTTTCAAATTTTCTTAGTTTAAGACCAAAAGCCATGTTTTCAAATACTGTCATATGAGGATAAAGAGCATAGCTTTGAAAAACCATAGCTATATCTCGATCTTTAGGAGGGACATCGTTTACAACTCTATCTCCTATTTTAAGTTCTCCTTCAGAAATTTCTTCAAGTCCAGCAACCATACGAAGAGTTGTAGATTTTCCACAACCAGAAGGACCAACAAGAATGATAAATTCTTTATCTTCTATTTCTAGATTAAAATCTGTAACAGCAGTTACACCACCAGAGTATCTTTTGTATATTTTTTTAAGGGATAAACTAGCCATAATAAAACCTCCAAATTAATGAATACACATATAATTTTCAAATATTAAATTTATATAAGTGCATATAAATAATAGTAAATTCACGATGATTTTTAATATGATATCATTATATCAAATATGATGTGACAAAAATACTAATTTATTATCCAAAATTTAAAAATTATGTTTAGGTATATTAACTAATTAAAATTTATAAATGAATATAATATTAAATAATTGTCTAAAATTATATTCATTTATAATTATTTATTGTTTTTTATAAGACCTGTCATAAAACCATCAAAAGCAACAGAAGAAATATCTCCGCCTATGAGTTTATTATCGCTTATAATAATATTGCATCTAACCTTTTCAGAAGAATCCGTAAAATTAGTTATATTAAACGTCCATTTTTTTGCAACTTTTCCTTTATAATTTTCAAGGTTATATCCAGAATCTATTTGTATTTTATTGTAATTATTGTATACATCTGTAAATTCTTTAGGAATAGCTATTTCTACTACTTCTATTGGATCTGGAGATATTTCCCATCCTAGACTGTTTATGTATGAAGTTTTTTGTTCTAATGTTTTTAGAATAATTTCTTTTGATCCTTTTGTTCTTGTTTCTGTTATTTCTGAACTTGCAATAAAATTTGTTGCTATAATTGCTAAAATTAGTATTGTTGAAAATCCTATGATTAATTTTATTTTGGACATTTTTAATGATAATACAAACATATTAATTCTCCTTTTAATATAGGTTTCATTTAATATATAAATTATATGTAGATAATCTATATAATTATTCTATATATTTAAAATATAATTTTATTATCAAATTGACATAAATTTAATAACTATATACAATAATTCTAATTATTGTATATAGTTATTAAATAATCAGGAGGTATATTATTATTAAAAATTTAAAAGTATCTGGATCAATTTTATCAGCAGATTTTTGCAATTTATATGATAGTTGTAAAAAATTAGTTGATTCTGGTCTAGACATGCTGCATATAGACGTTATGGATGGCCACTTTGTTCCTAATATTTCTTTTGGATGTTGTGTTTTATCTAGCCTTTCATCAAAATTAGATTGTTTTTATGATGTTCATTTGATGGTCGAAGATCCTATAAGATATATAAATGATTTTATAGAAGCTGGTGCAAATGCTATAACGTTTCATATAGAAGGGGCAAAAGATGTATATGAAATGATAAAAATTATAAAAGATAATAGTTGTAAAGTTGGCATAGCTATAAATCCTAATACAGAAATAGATGAAATAATGCCATATATAAGTGAGGTTGATTTTATTCTTGTTATGACAGTAAATCCTGGGTTTTCTGGACAAAAGCCTGTTTCTTCTGCTGTTGAAAATATCGAGCTTATAAGAGATGTTATAAAAGGGTATGATTTAGATGTGGGTATACATGTTGATGGAGGGGTTAATAAAGATAATTATAGGTTGTTTATAGATAGTGGAGCGGAGGTTGTTGTTTCAGGATCGTATTTATTTTCTCTAGAAGATCCTACAGATATCATCTTGGAAATGAAAAATTATAAAATAAAATAAAATAAAATAAAATAAAATAAAATACTATAATTTTTGAGATATAGTTTCTATGGCATTTTTGTTTATAATTTCTATTCCATGTTCTTTAATTATTTTATATTTTAAACTATCTTTTTCTATATCATTGCTATATTCAAAAAGATGGTTAATAAAATTTTTTTCAACTTTAGTTTTTGTTTCTAATAATAAATAGTATATATTATCGACTTTATAAATGGAATTTTTCAAAATTAATTTTATATAATATGTATTAATTATTTTAGATATAGATATTAAACTTTCTATATCTTCTAATCTTATGGATATATTATATATGTTAATTTTTGTATTAATTTCTTTTATATTTAAATTTAATATATCTCTTAGAGATTCTATATTAATCGGTTCTATCTCTTCTACTGGATATTTTTCTTCATTTTTTTTAATTGATTCTAAAAATTTGTCTATTATTTTTATATAAAAGATACATCCTTTTGTTATAGTAGGGAAAGCTTCAATGATTAATTTTTTATCTTTTAAATCAATATTTTTTTCAAAATATATTTTATCTATTATTAAATCTATAGCATATCTTGTTTTTTCGTTTTTATAGTCCATATCATTATATGTTATATCAAAATTAATTAAATCTTGTTTAGATAGAACTAGTTTTATCATAGTATCGTCGATTATTTCAATATTCAAGTTTTCATCCCCATATCATTTCATATTGGTTAGTTGCCTAATAAATATATATTATCTATAGTGTATTTATATGTTTTAATATTAAAATCAAAATAATAATAGGAGTTTTTTATGTACGAAAAAAGTTTATATGATATTTGGATTTCAAAAGAATTAGAAGATAAAGATTTAAAAAATGAGCTATTAGATATTTCAGGAAATGAAAAAGATATAAAGGAAAGGTTCTATACAGAGCTTAGCTTTGGAACAGGTGGACTTAGGGGTATAATAGGGTGTGGAACCAATAGAGTTAATATATACACTATTAGAAAAGCGACACAGGGATTTGCGAACTATCTTTTAAAAAAACAAAAAGATTGTTCTGTAGCTATAGGGTATGATAGTAGAATAAAATCTGATATATTCGCTATGGAATCGGCAAAAGTTTTATCTGGAAATAATATAAAAGTTTATCTTTATGATAAACTAGTTCCAACACCATGCGTTTCTTTTGCTGTTAGAGAGCTGGGTTGTCAAGGTGGTATAATGATTACAGCAAGTCATAATCCTTCTAAATACAACGGATATAAGGTTTATGACGATAGAGGTTGTCAGATAAGTGGAAAACAATCTGATCTTATTACTAAAGAAATTCAAGAGGTAGATATTTTTGATGATATACAGATATCTGATAATCTTGATAAAAGTTTAATATCTATTATTAGCGATAATATGTTGGATAGATATTATTCATCTGTTATGAAAGAGACTATAAATATTCATATTTTAAAAAAGTCGGATTTAAATGTTGTATATACCCCTTTAAATGGAGCAGGGAATATCCCAGTTAGAAAAGTTTTAGATATAGCAGGTTTAAAAAATATTAGTGTAGTTAAAGAACAGGAAAAGCCAGATGGGATGTTTCCTACATGCGTTTATCCAAACCCAGAGGAAAAAGAAACCTTGAAATTGGCTTTAGAGCTTGGAAAAGAATTAAAAAGTGATATTATTATTGCTACTGATCCAGATTGTGATAGAGTAGGGACAGGCATTAGAGATAAAAGAGGAAATTATATTCTTTTAAGTGGAAATGAGATAGGTGCTATTATATTTCAATATATTTGTGAAAATAAAAAAGGTATATTAGATGGATCTATAGTTGTTAAAACAATTGTTACTACGGATATTATTTTTTCTATAGCAGATAAATATGGTGTAAAAGTTGTTAATGTTTTGACAGGATTTAAATTTATTGGAGAACAGATTGCTATTTTAGAAGATGAAAATAAGCAAGATAGATATCTTTTTGGATTTGAAGAAAGTTATGGATATTTAATTGGTAATTATGTTAGAGATAAAGATGCTGTTTCTGCTAGCCTTATAATTTGTGAAATTGCTGCTTTTTATAAAGAAAAAGGATTAACTTTAATAGATGTTATAAATAATATATATTTAGAGTATGGATATTACTTAAATAATCAGGTTAGTTTTACTTATGAGGGTTTAGAAGGGATGAAGACTATGGGCTCTATCATGAATAATCTTAGAGAAAATAATTGTGAAGAATTTTTTTCTGAAAAAGTTTTATATAAAAGAGATTATAAAAAATCAGAAGAATTAAATATTAAAGATAAGACAATAAGAAAAATGAATTTTCCTATTTCAGATGTAATAGAGTTTGAAGTTGAAGATGATATAAAAATATTTATTAGACCGTCTGGAACAGAGCCAAAGATTAAAATTTATTATTCTATAAAAGGCAAAAATAAAGAAATATCTAAAGATAAATTTAAAGAAATTTCTGAAAAATTTTCTCAACTATTTAAAATATCGTAAAATGATATTGATTTATATATTTATATATAGTATAATTCATAAATAAATGACTTTTATAAGCAAAGAGGTGAATGTTAGTGAGAGAAGGAATTCATCCTAGATATGAAGAAACAACGATTAAGTGTGCTTGTGGAGAGGTTATAGAAACCTGTTCTACTAGAAAAGATATAAAGGTTGAAATTTGTTCAAAATGTCACCCTTTTTATACAGGTAAACAAAAACTTGTTGATACGGGTGGTCGTGTTGATAGATTTAATAAAAGATTTAATATCAATGGTTAAATATATTTAGAATAAAAGTGGTGTTTTTACACCACTTTTATTTTTAATTGGAGCTGAGGTTTTGTTTTATAAAACAATTAAACAAGATGTGTCTTTTGAATTATCAGAAAAAAAATCAAAATTCATATGTAATATTTTTACTATAGATAGCATTTATAAAGCAGAAAAAAGAATTTTAGAAATTAAAAAAAAATATAATGATGCAAGACATAATGTTTTTGCTTACATAGTTCAAGAAAAAAAGTATAAAAAATTTTCTGATGATGGAGAGCCACAAGGAACAGCAGGCAAGCCGATTCTTTATATATTAGAAAAGAATGAACTATCCAATGTATGTTGTGTTATTACTAGGTATTTTGGAGGTATTTTATTAGGAGTTGGGGGACTTATTAGAGCTTATTCTGGTGCTTGTATGGGGGCTATAGATAAAAGTGGAGTAATTTTAATGAAAGAATGTTATGTTATTTCTATTTTATCTAGTTATAATTTTTATAATATTATAATAAATATATCAGAAAATTATTCCTGTGATATATCTGATAGACAGTTTACAGATAAAGTTCTATTCAATATTTCTATTGTAAAAGAAGAGACAGATAAATTTATATATAATATTGTTAATCTATCTAATAATATGATAGAATATAAGATATTGGGTTCTATATTTTTAAATTTATAAATTATTTAAAAGGATATTTAAAAATGAAATGTTTTAGAAATGCAATAGAAAAAAATGAAGAAATTATATTTTCTAGATTTGCAACTTTTTCATCAAAGTCTATTGGTAGAAAGATAAATGAAGAAGATTGTAATTTCAGAACGGTTTTTCAAAGAGATAGGGATAGAATTCTACATTCTAGCAGTTTTAGAAGGCTTAAATATAAAACACAGGTTTTTATATCTCCTGGAATGGATTATTATAGAACAAGGTTGACGCATACATTAGAGGTTTCTCAAATAGCAAGAACTATATGTAGGGCTTTAAACTTAAATGAAGATCTTGTAGAAGCGATGGCTTTAGGTCATGATTTGGGACATGCTCCATTTGGACATGCAGGAGAGAGGTCATTAAACGAAATTTCTAATGAAAGGTTTGTCCATGCCATGCAAAGTTTAAGAGTTGTTAAACTTTTAGAAAAAGACGGAAAAGGACTAAATCTAACGAAAGAAGTTTTGGATGGTATAGAGTGTCATTCTTCTAAAGAATCTGAAACATTAGAAGGAAGAGTTCTTAAAATATCTGATAAAATTGCATATATAAATCATGACATAGAAGATTCTATAAAAGCAAATATAATTTCTAATAGTGATATTCCTAAACTATGTATAGATGTTCTTGGAAAAACAAAAAGTAATAGAATAACAACTATGATATCATCTATTGTTGAAAATAGTTTTGATAAGAATGATATAAGCATGGATTTAGATGTATTAAATGCCCATAAAGAACTTAAAAAATTTATGTTCACTACTGTCTACAGAAGTAAATTTTGTTTGCATGAAGAAGTTAAAGTTTTTAGTATTATTGAAAAATTATATAATTATTTTAAAACTAATAAAGATGAATTACCTACATTCTATATAGAATTATCAGAAATATATGGAATAGATAGGTGTATATGTGATTTTATATCAGGGATGACAGACAGATATGCAGTAAATTTATATAATAATATATTTATACCTAAAAATTTTATAGGAATTAGCTAAATATAGTTTTTATGGGGGTGTTTTTAGGACATGATATCAGATGACCTTATAATGGAGATAAAATCAAAGATAAATATAGAAGATATGATTTCTAAATACACTATTTTAAAAAGAGATGGTAAAAATAATAAATGTATCTGCCTATTCCATTCTGAAAAAACGCCTTCTATGGTTATTTATTCTGATACACAGTCGTTTTATTGTTTTGGTTGTGCTGTTGGTGGGGATGTTTTTTCTTTTATTATGAAGGTGGAAAATCTTGGATATATAGAATCTATAAAATATCTTTGTGAAATTGGTGGCATTTCTTTTGATATATCCGATAAGGATAATCAAGAAATAGAAACTAAAAATATAATTAGGAAGATAAATATAGATACAGCTAAATTTTTTTATCAGAATTTAAAGAGTGAATATGGAAAAAAAGCTAGAAATTATCTTTTTAATAGAGGATTTTCTATTAATATAATAAAAAAATATGGAATTGGATATGCATTGGATAGTTGGTCTAGTTTATTAGATTATCTTAAATTAAAAAAATATAAAATTTTTGATATGTATCAAGCTGGTGTTGTTTCTAAAAGTCAAAAAGGAAGCTATTATGATCAATTTCGTGATAGAATAATATTTCCTATTATAGATATAAGAGGAAATATTATTGCTTTTGGCGGAAGGGTTTTAGATGATACTAAGCCGAAATATTTAAATTCTTCCGACACTATTATTTTTAAAAAAAGCAAAAATCTTTTTTCTATGAATTTTGCAAAAAAACATATAGATAAAACTGTAGTTCTTGTAGAAGGGTATGTAGATGCTATATCTTTATACCAACACGGTTTTAAAAATGTTGTAGCAACTTTGGGCACATCATTAACTTCAGAACAATCAAGATTAATTTCTAGATATTCAAAAAAAGTTATAATTGGATATGATTCTGATAAGGCGGGGCAAATTGCTGGTATTAAAGCATCAAACCTATTGTCAGAAGTTGGATTAGATGTAAATATGATTAATTTAAAAGACTGTAAAGATCCTGATGAGTATATAAAAAAATATGGTCCTGATAGATTTTCTGTAATTATTAACGATTCTCAAAATATTACCGATTTTGAAATCTCTAAATTAAAAAAATCTATAGATATGGATACAAATCAGGGTGTTTCTAATTATATAAAACAAGTTATAGTTTTATTGTCTAAAATAAAAAATGAAATAGAAAGAGATGTATATGTTTTGCGTATTAGTAGAGATACTAATATAAGTAAAGATATAATAACATCTCAAGTCAATAAGGTTATAAAATCAAATATTTTTAAGAAGAAAAAGCATCAATATAGAAAACTAACCAATTTAAGTAGATTTAATACCGATAATTTTATTAGAGGGAATGAACATTTTTTAAGAGAAATAAAAGCAGAACAAGGTATCATAGCTTTTATACTTAAAAATTCTAATAACTTAAATGATGTGTTATCAAATATAACTATAGATGATTTTATATTAGCCATAGATAAAAAAATATTTTCTAGTATATGCGACCTTTCAGCAAAGGGAGGAAATATGGATTTTTCTCTTTTATCTAAAAATTTTTCTGAAAAAGAAAAAGAATATTTTTCAAGTATATTGGTTAAATTTGATATTATTTCTAATAAAAAAGAAGAAATATATGACTATATTGACATCTTGGTTAGATATAAACAAAGGATGACAAAAGAAGATATTATTAATATGGATCCAGATAAGTTGAGAGATTTTTATATTAATTTAAAAGAAAAATCAATATAAATTTTATATAGGATGGAGATTATTATAATGGGTATAGTAGAAAAAAAATGTGTTTTAACAGAGATGGTAGATTTAGCAAAAGGTAAAGGAAGAGTTACAACTAAACAGATATCTGATTCTATTGAAGAGCTGGAATTTGATGTAGAGCAGATTGAAAAATTATACGAATCTTTAGAAAATGCAGGAATTGAAATTGTAGAAGAAGGAAATCAAGAAGAGGTTAGTTTTCTAACTGGTAGAACAACGGTAGGAGAGGTTGAATCAACTCTTTATACAGATGGCGTTAATATAGATGATCCTGTTAAAGTCTATCTTAAAGAGATTGGTAGAGTTCCTCTTTTAACAGCAGATGAAGAAATATTTTTAGCTACAAAAATGTCTATGGGAGATCAATACTCAAGAAAAAGACTTTCTGAGGCAAATTTGAGATTAGTTGTAAGTATTGCTAAAAGATATGTTGGAAGAGGTATGCAGTTTTTAGATCTAATTCAAGAGGGGAATCTGGGACTTATAAAAGCTGTTGAAAAATTTGATTATACTAAAGGATTTAAATTTTCTACATATGCTACATGGTGGATAAGACAGGCTATAACAAGGGCTATTGCAGATCAGGCAAGAACTATTAGAATTCCTGTACATATGGTTGAAACAATTAATAAAGTTAAAAAAGTTAGTAGTCATTTGTTACATAAAAATGGACATGAACCAACTCCAGAAGAAGTTTCAAAAGAGTTAGACATGCCATTAGATAAAGTTAGAGAGATTATAAGAGTTGCACAAGAGCCAGTTTCTTTAGAAACACCAATTGGAGAAGAAGAGGATAGTCATTTAGGAGATTTTATTCCTGATGACGATGCGCCTGCTCCTGCAGAAGCAGCTTCGCATACACTTTTAAAAGAACAATTATGTGATGTATTAGGAACTTTAACAGAAAGAGAAGAAAAAGTTTTACGTTTAAGATTTGGTTTACAAGATGGAAGGTCTAGAACATTAGAAGAGGTTGGAAAAGAATTTAATGTTACAAGGGAACGTATAAGACAAATAGAGGCAAAAGCCCTTAGAAAACTAAGACATCCAAGTAGAAGTAAAAGACTTAAAGATTTTTTAGATTAATATTCGTTTAAGAGAATAAGAGGTGGTAAAATTTATGCAATTAACACTAGAGTCTGATTATGCTATACGTATTATAGTTTTTTTAGCAGAAAATAAATCAAGAAAAGATGCTAAAAGTATATCTCAGAATACAGGAGTTACACTGCGATTTTCCCTTAAAATACTTCGTAAGCTTGTAAAATCAGGGATAATTAAATCATATAAAGGTGTTTTAGGAGGATATGAGCTTGATAAAAAGAAAGAAAATATAAATATGAAAGAAGTTATAGAATCGGTGGATGATAATTTTGTGTTTAGTAGGTGTTTAAATAAATCTCATAATTGTAGTCATCCAAGGGGTGCTGAATGTTGTAAAGCTAAAATTGTGTTTTTGGATATAGCTAATGATCTATTGTCTAAATTAGAGTCTGTAACTATTGATCAACTTATTGATTAAAATTATATAAGATTTTGTAAAAGTTGACAGATTATATAAAATCTTATATAATTTTAAAAGAGTAAACTGTGTAGTAGCATGTATGATTTTCATATATGAGGAAAGTCCGAGCATCAAAGAACGTGGCAGCTGCTAACGGCAGCCAGAGGTGACTCTAGGGATAGTGCAACAGAAATATACCGCCTATTTATTTTATATAAATATGGTAAGGATGGAACGGTGAGGTAAGAGCTCACCAGAGTATAGGAGACTATACTGCTATGTAAACCCTGCTAGATGCAACACCAAATTGAACGATATCAGCTTGTTCGGCGAGTTCAGAAAGGTGGCTTAAAAATTTTGGCGACAAAATTTCTAGATAGATTACTATGCTTGACAGAACTCGGCTTATAGGTTTAGTCTAAAAAAGGAATCTTTTAAGATTCCTTTTTTTATTTTATAAGTGTTTTTAATAGATTAGCCACAGATTTTCCAACTAATTCGCCAGCATATAAAGCTTCTTCGAGGCTATTTCCATGTCCACCCATCTCTATTAAAACTGATCCAGTAGTTAGATGTTGATTATATTTTTTATATGAAAATGACATCGGTCTTGCTAAATTAGGATAGTCTTTAGATATTTGATTTTGTAAATTTATGCTAAATTTTAAATTTTCCATATAGTTTGGATATCCCATTTTACCATCATCTGCACCAGAAATAAGCATTATTTGAGCAGCATTTTTCCCATCTATATTAGCTATTGGCGCTGTTCGTATTTTCTTTTCGCTATTTTCTATTGCATCCCTATGTATATCTAAAACAACCTTTATAGAAGGGTATTGTTTTAGATATTTTTTTATAGTATTTTCAGATCTATTATATGATCCGTTATAAGATGGATAGTCATGTTGAGTTTTATCAACTATAACTCCTATATTTTTTTTTTCTATCTCTTTAGAAATAGTTTCTGCTACAAGTGTTACATTTTGAGAATTGTCTCTAGATCTAGAATTATAAGCAGGGTCATACCATTTTTCTGTCGTAGGTTGGTATGACTCTGTAGCATGGGTAGATATTATTAAAACTTGAGGATCGGGTGTGTTTTTAAGAATAAAAGACGGTGTCGAATTCATAACTTTTTTTATATTTTCTATGGGAAGTTTTGTTAAATTTTTTAAATATGAATTTTTAGAAAGTTCTAAAAAATTTGGTGTAGTTCCAGCTTTTAATGTTTTTCTTTCTATAATTCCAGAGCCTTGAGGTGGGGTTGATATATCTTTAGATTGTATAGTTTCTATTGGTGTATCAGAATCAATATTTGTTTCAGTATTTTCATCTTGATTATTTATATTTTCTGTTTCTATATTATTATTTTTCAAGCTATTTCTTATTTCTTTACCATTACTTATAATATGCGCTCCTCCTTCTGGAAGGGATAATGCAGCCGAAATTATAGCGGTGTTTTTTATAATATTAAACATATTAGGGATCGATTGTTTTATAATAAATGCTATTAAAACAGTTAACATTACAGGAAAAGAATATCTAAATATTTTTTTTATATTTATTATTTTAATATTTCTTTTTTTTCTTTTTATCATAGAGATCCTCCGTTTATCGGTTTATATATTCTATAAATATATATGAAAAAATAAAAGAAAATATTATAATAAATTTTATATAGCAAGTCCTTCTATTTCTTGTATAGAAAGTGTAGGTTGTAGAGCTTTGTTTATGGCAATAGATATAAACTTAGAAGATTGTTTAACTATTGTATCAATCTCTCTAGGAGTAACCATTAAAGTTTTTCCTCTAGTAGAAACTTTTTCATTTTTATTACTATCTCCTAAAAGGTCGAAAGCAATTGTTGTCATATCTACGACGGTTGGAATACCAATTGATATTACTGGAACTCCTAGAGTTTCTTTTGATAGTTCCTTTCGCTTATTTTGAACACCAGATCCAGGAGAAATTCCCGTATTGGATATTTGTATAGTTTTTCCAAGTCTATCAATGCTTTTAGAAGCAAGAGCATCGATTACTATTACACAAGATGGAGAAACTTCTTTACAAATAGAGGAAATAATCTCTGCTGTTTCCATGCCTGTTTTTCCAAGAACTCCTGGAGTTATTGCAGCGACTGCACGTAGACCTTCTAGACCTATTGTTTCTGCAAGTTCCTTGGATATATGTCGTGTAGCTAAAATAGAGTTTATCGCTATAGGACCAAGTGCATCTGGGGTTATATCGATATTTCCAAGTCCAACAACTAAAATGAGACCATCTTTTTCTATCATAGACGAAATTTCTTTGGAGATAGCAGAGATTTCTCCTTCAAAATTTTCAGATCCATTTTTTAGGCTGTTTGTTTCAATTGTTATATAATCTCCCATAGGTTTACCTAAAATTCTTGAAGCTGTATCTTTTTTTATATGAACTTTTGTTATTCGGACACCTTCTGTAACCTGCTCTTTTTTTTCAACACCTTCTGGCAAAATTTCTCCAGCAATTTCTAATGATTCTATAGCTAAATCAGTTCTAATATTTTTTTGTAGATCCATAGTTTATCTCCTCTAAACTTAAATATATTTTTTAACTATTGATTTTTAAATAAAATAATGATATCATATTATAGATTATTAGTAATATTATTTTATGATATATTACATATTGTGTACAGTTATTTTTTATTTATGTAAAGGAGGTGTTTATATGCCTAATATTAAATCTGCGAAAAAGAGAGTTAAAGTAATTAAGGCAAAAACTTTAATTAATAAAAATATTAGAACTAATTTAAAAACTGTTATGAAAAAGGCAGATAATGCTATTTTAAATAATGCTATTGATAAAAAAGTAGTAGTAGTTTCTGCTATTAAAGCTATTGATAAGGCTTGTGCAAAAGGTATTTTACACAAAAATTGTGCTTCTAGAAAAAAATCACAACTATCAAAAAGAGTTAATGCTATAAAAGATTAGACTAAGCTAAAATAAAATCAGATCCAATTATAATGGGTCTGATTTTATTTTATTAACAACACTTAGTTTCATTTTTTACTAATTTATTAATAAAATACTATATTAATATTATATAAATTATTTTAAAATGTTTAAAAGGAGGTAAAATAATGCATATTAAAATTATAACCATTATTTTATCAATTATATTATTTTTATCTGGATGTAATACAAATAAAGTAGATAATGGTACAAATTCAGATGATTTTATAACGATAAAATGGATACTAAAAGGTGAAAAACCAACTGATTATGATAAAGTTTTAAATGAAGTAAATATTTATATGAAAGAAAAAATAAATGCAAACTTAGAAATAACATGGATACCAGACAATGTTTATTATGAAAGTTTAGATGATATAATATCATCTAATATTGAATATGATATTGCTTGGACAGGTAATGAGTCTGATTTTTTTACAAATCATATGATTGACGGAAGTTTTGCAAATATTAGCCAATTTATTTTAAATAAAAATCAGTCTCTTTTTGATTTTATACCAGAAGATATTTTTAAAGGGGTTTCATATAAAGATGGAATTTATGGTATACCTAATTATAACCTTATAGCCGATAGATTTAATATTGTATTTGATAAAAATTATATTGATAAATATGATATAGGTTATAGTACAGTTGATAGTTTGGAAGGCTTAAATATTGTTTTGTCTAGTATAAAGTCTGCAAATCCTGAAAAAGTTGTTTTAGCAATGGATAAAAATGGATATATAGGGCTATTTGATGAATATGATTTAATAATAAGTTCTCCTCCTATTGGAATTAAACTAGATAAAAAAGATGATATAGTAGCTGTTAATCCTTATGAAAATGATGAAACTTTGTCTAACCTTAATATTTTAAATAGCTGGTATTCTCAAGAAATAATAAATAAAACTGCTCCACATGTAGAGTTACCTTCAGAATATTTATATAAAGAAGGTGCTGTATTTGGTTTTTATGGATACCCAGATTTTGAGATAGATTTACAAACGAAATATGAAAAAGAATATGTATATGTAGAAATTGGTGATTTATATACAAAAAATTCTAATATTAGAAAATCATTAAATATAATTTCATCATCTTCTAAAAATAAGGATAGATCATTTGATTTTTTAAATTTGGTTAATTCTGATTCCAAATTAAGAAATCTTCTTGCATATGGGATAGAAGGGGATCACTATCAAAAAATAGGTGATACAAATATTGAGATTATTAATGATATGTATGCTGTAGATAAGTCTATTCAAGGAACTTTTTTTAATCTTTATACTGAGAAACCTATGCAAACGAGTACTTTAAATAAATATAAAGATTTTAATAAAAGTTCAAAAGAGTCTCCTATATTGGGATTTATTTACGATAATAGAAATTTAAAATCTAAAATTGATGAATGTTCTATTATCTATGAAAAATGGATGGGAAAGATCAATACTGGCTCTCTTCATCCTCTAGAATCGACAACAAAGATGATAGAAGAGTTAAATTCTGCTGGATATAGAGAGATAATAAAAGATATTCAAACACAGTTAGACAAATATTATAAATAAGCTCATATATAATAAAACTAATAAAAATATTTATAGGAGAAATATTATTTATGGGAAAAATTAGATATATAGTATTATTTTTTTCACTATTACTAATGTTATTTTTTTCTTCTTGTAATAGTCTTTCAGAAGATGACTTTTATAAAAACAATACTATTATATGGTGGATGATAGGTGAAAAGCCACAAGACTATAATGATGTAATAAAAGAAATAAATTTATATTTAAATGAAAAATTAAGTATAAATTTAGAAATAAAATATGCTGATGAAGATTCATATGAAGAAACTATTCAAAATCTAATACTTACAGGACAAAATTATGATATTGCGTGGAGTTCTGGAAGTGTAAATTCTTTTATGTTAAATGCAAACAATGGTTTTTATAAGGATTTATCCGATATGTTGGATTTATATGGAGCTGATCTTAAAAAGTTTATTCCAGAAAGTTTATGGAAAGGGGTTAGCTTTAATGGAAATATATATGGAATCCCTTCGTATAAAAATTTAGCTGAAAATCCAAATTATATATTTTCTAAAGAATATATAGATAAATATAATATAGATTATTTAAATATAAAATCTATGGAAGATTTAGAGTTTTTTTTGAAAAAGATAAAGGATAATGAAAATGTTATTCCTATAAATCTGACATATAAAGATGGATACAAATATATTTTTGATGAATTTGATATGATACTTGAAACTATTCCCATGGGAGTTTTATTTAATGATGAAAATCAAGATGATAATACTATATCTATTTTAAATCCATTTGAAACAGATATAGTTAAGAAAAAATTAGATTTAATTTATAAATGGAACAAATTAAATTATATAAATAGTAATTTTAAAAAATATAAAGATATTCCAAGTTTTTCTTTTTTATCTATGGAAGATGTATACCCATATTTTGATGTCGATTTTGAGGCTTTGCATGGATATAGTGTAGTTTTATCGCCTAGATATGAATCATATTATTCTCTTAAATCAACTTTTTCTTCTGTAAATGCCATTTCTATAAATTCAAACTATACTAAAGAATCTGTACAACTTTTAAACCTTGTAAATACTGATAAATATTTAAGAAATTTAATATCATACGGAATAGAAGGAAAACATTATATAAAAGAAGATACGGGATTAATAAAAAAATTAAATACTAATTATGATGGAGTGGATATCCATGTACCTGGAGGTTTTTTAAACCTTGATATTATGAGCCCTGCTGAGCCGTCTAAATGGGAAGACTTATCCAATTTAAATAAAAATCCTATAAAATCTCCAATACTAGGATTTTGGTTTGATACATCTAAATTAAAAACAGAAATTGGAGTTTGTACAACTATATATAATAAATACAAAAGTTTAATTTTAACTGGTATCGAAGATCCTGAGATATTTGTTTTACAGATGATAGATGATTTAAATAAAGGTGGATATCAAAAAATTTTATCATCAGCACAAGAACAACTAAATAAATATATACAAAACAGGGATTAATTTTAATCCCTGTTTTTGTATATATTTCAATCTTTTTTAATAATATGTAAGTATAAAATAAAATTTTAAGGAGTTTATAATATGTACTTTATACTTAACAAAAAAAATATACTATATTTAATTATTATTATTGTTTTTATTTGTGCTTCTATTATTCCTAATAACTATAATTTATATAGAGTTGTAGTAAATAATATTGTAGAAAAAAAACCAATATATAGAGTAGGTATAAATGAAAAAAAAATAGCTTTAGGATTTAATGCAGCTTGGGATAATAGAGATACCCAAAGTCTTGTAGATATATTTAATAAATATGATGTTAAAACAACATTTTTTGTTACAGGAGAGTGGGTAGATAAATATCCAAATGATGTCAAATATTTTTTCGATTCTGGTCATGATATAGGAAATCATTCTGATTTTCATCCACATGTTTCAAAAATTAGTGAAGATAAATTAATTAAAGATACACTTTCAGCAGAAAAAAAAATAGAAAATATAATAGGTAAAAAACCTAGTTTATACAGAGCTCCTTATGGAGAATATAGCAACAGTATGATAGAGACGCTTAAGGAAAAACTTGGTTATGATATTATTCAATGGGATGTAGATAGCAGAGATTGGAAACCAGAATATACGTCTGAAAAAATAATTAAAGGTGTTTTAAATAATATAGATAATGGAAGTATATTGCTATTTCATAATGGAAAAGAAAATACTATAGATGCTTTACCAATTATACTAGAAGGAATTTTAAGTAGGGGGTATAAAATTATATTAATAAAAGATCTTATACCAACTGGAAGCTATATAGTTGATAATTTTGGAGAGGCAAGTTAATAGTTTACAGCGCTTTATAGTGATTATTCGATTGTGTAAATTTTTAATTTATGATATAATTTTACAAATACATATTAAATTTGGAGATGAATATTGGATGATAAAATTAATAGGAATAGTAATAGTTGTGTTTGGATTTGTTCTTAAAAAGGACACTATCGCGACTGTTGTAACCGCTGGCATAGTTACTGGACTTGTTTCAGGCATGAATATTATTGAAGTTTTAAATATTCTAGGAACAACCTTTACTTCTCAAAGGTTGATGACTTTATTTATTTTGACTCTACCTGTAATTGGAATTAGCGAAAGGTATGGGTTAAAACAACGTGCCGTTGAGCTTATTAAAAAAACAAAAAAAATATCTGTTGGTGGTATAAACATAATATATTTAGCTCTTAGACAGATAACTTCTGCTCTATCTTTAAGACTTGGTGGACATCCCCAATTTGTTCGACCAATTATTAATCCAATGGCACAAGGTGCTGCTATTGTTGCGTATAAAAATATTGATGAAGATGATGTGGATTTAATAAAAGCGTCAGCTTGCGCACAGGATAACTATGGAAATTTTTTTGGACAAAATTTATTTTTAGGTGCAGGGGGAGTTCTTTTAATTGTAGGAACTTTTTCAGATTTAGGGTATAATGTTGATCCTTTAAATATAGCTATATCTTGTATTCCTTCTGCAATACTTATTTTTGTTTTAGGAACTATTCAAAATCTTCTTCTAGATAAAAAGCTTAAGATGAAATATAGCGTTAAATCATCTAATAAAAGCAAATAATATTTTATTAAAGGAGAATAATTATGAATAATTTTGATAATATACTTTTAGAAATATTTTATATTCTAATAGGTTTATTTTTCTTATATACAGGATATAGAAGTTTTATTGATAAGAAACTTAAAACGAGGTATGGAACGGGTTTATTTTGGATATTATTATCAGGAACATTTATTTTAGGTCCATATCTAGAGGGGTATATAGTTGGTATAATGATTGTAATTATAGCCATACTTACCGCTACAAAACAGGTACAAATATCCCATATAACTCCAATAGATGAAAAAAAATCACAGATACGATCTGATAGAATAGGAAATAAAATTTTTATTCCCTCTATATTAATTGCTGTTTTTGCATTTGGAATAGCACAATTGAAAATTTTAAGCGGAACAGCAGCAATTGGAGCTGCTGCAGTTATAGCAGTTATAGCAGTTATAGCCATAACTAAATCTAACCCTAAAAATATTGCTGTAGATGGAGATAGATTGGTTCAATCTATGGGTGCTGTAATTATTTTACCTCAACTATTGGCAGCTTTAGGAACTTTATTTACATCTGCTGGTGTTGGAACTGTAATAACGGAATCAATATCTGGGATAATTCCTGAACAAAACCGATTATTTGGGGTTATTGCATATTGTGTAGGGATGGCTTTGTTTACAATAATAATGGGTAATGGATTTGCTGCTTTCTCAGTTGTCACCGCAGGTGTAGGAATCCCTTTTGTTATTATGCAGGGTGGGAATCCAGCTATTGTGGGGGCTTTAGGTTTAACTGCGGGATACTGTGGAACTCTTTTAACACCTATGGCCGCTAATTTTAATATTGTTCCTGTTGCTCTCTTAGAGATAAGAGATAAGTATAGTATTATTAAATATCAAGCTCCTGTAGCAGTAATTGCTCTTGTAGGGCATGTTTTACTTATGTATTTTTTAGCTTTTAACTAAAAAAAATTAAAAAGGGTGATTTATATAAAAATATTATTTACAGGTTTTAATTCATTTGGATTAGAAAAGATAAATCCTTCTTGGGAGGCTGTAAAGCTTTTACCAGATAAAATAAAAGATGTAGAAATTATAAAAATTATGATTTCTACAGTTTTTAACAAGTCTATTGACCAAGTTGATCATGCTATTCAAAAATATGATCCAGATGTTGTTATTTCTATAGGTCAGGCTGGTGGTAGATTTGGTATAACTCCAGAGAGAATTGCTATAAATATTAATGATGCATCTATATGTGATAATGATGGAAATCAGCCTATAGATACTTATATTTTTAAAGATGGTCCAGCTGCATATTTTACAACTTTACCTATAAAAGCCATAGTTAATGATATACTTAAAAATAATATTTTTAGTAGTGTATCTAATACATCGGGAACCTTTGTTTGTAACCATATCATGTATGGAGTTCTTCATTTAATAGCTACAAAATATAAGCATAAAAGTATAAGATCTGGTTTTATACATGTTCCTTTTATACCAGAACAGGCTATTTCAAAAGTTAATCAGCCATATTTGGAATTAGAAAAAATTACAGAAGCTTTGAAAATAGCAGCAACATCTTGTTATGAAAATAAAGTTGATATAAAACTTATTGGTGGTAAACTAGATTAATTAATAATAATAAAATAATAAAAACATTAGAGAATAATTTCTCTAATGTTTTTATTATTTTATTATTATTAATTAATCTATCTAACCTGTACACCTGTGTAATAGTGTTTTAAAATGTCTATATAAGAATATAATGAATTAGCAGCATATCCGTTGGCACCATCTTGGCTCATACCAACACCATGTCCATATCCGTATGTAGAGAAGATAAAATTATTATCTGAATAATTGATATCAAATTTTGGACTTTTAAGTAAAAATTTTCCGTTTTCTACCAATATTTTCTCTCTAATATCTCTACCAGTTATTGCTTTGCCATTTGCATGAGTATTGTTGAATAGATTTATCCTAGCTATATATCCACCCGATGTTAGTCCACCTTGTGATTGTGATAAAAATTGAAACCAGTCTTTCTCTTTACCAAAAGGAAGATTTATATTTGCATTTTTTTTCACCATATTTTGAATTCTATTTTTATCTATTATAACCTTTGTATTCCAATTTTTAGCATTAGAAAAACGATTACCATCATCATAAAAACTATCAACACTTATTAAATATGGAATAGCTCCACCCCATACATCGACAGATGCATTTGTTTTTCCCGCTGATGTTGCATGATAAACCGTGTTGGAGATTTCATTGTTATAATATACTAATTTATTTATAACTTGAGCTGATAGATTTTTTATATTATCATTTATAGGTCTTACACCAACTGAAGGGTATATCCCTTTATCATTGTTGTATCTTATATATGAGTGTGATGCAACAGCTTGTGCTTTTATCGCTTCTGGATGAAAATTAGGGCTCATCTCGGCAGAAACAACTTGTGATACAATATTTATTGGGCTATCTGTAATTAACTTTCCATTTATTTTAATAGTTAAATCAGATAAATTTGTCGTGGGAGGAGTAGGATTAATTTCTTCCTCTGGTTTAGGAGGATATGGGATATTTGGAACTGGAATATTTGGAGTGGGGATGTCCGGATTTATGGTAAAGTTATCGTCTTTATCTGGATTATATTCAGCATCATCATTTTTATAAGGTTTATTATTTTCATTATTATCAATTAATATATCCTGATCATTAAAAGTTGCTTCTACTAAACTATGATTATCATTATTTTCTAATTTATTATTAAATATAGTTTGATAATCCAAATTATAATTAGAATTTTTGTCTTCAACATTTTGGGTTTCTAAATTATTATTATTACTATTATCTATTATAGAAGCATATGATTCATCTTTTTTAATTTTTGGATTTTCTATTTTATTAGAAAATCCATTTAAAATAAAGATAATAATAATAATAAATATTAGTATTGATATAGCAATTTTTTTTCTATTGTCAGTATACATATATTAAACATTCCTTCATTTTATATTATAAATTTTGTATCGTATATTAAATCGGACAAAGTTTAATTAATTGAAGGAATTTTATTTCCATATTTTTTATAGTATGAATTTGGGTATATAGGACTTGGATTAACTTTTGCATCTGAGGTGTCCATATTTTCACTTTCACCAGTCCTAATTTGTCTAGCAACTAGAACTAATCTAGAGCCTTCTATTTCGTTTATACAGGTTGATAGAGTTAGAAGTTTATCATTAGAATTAACATCAACTTTTGTATCGTATAACTGTCTATCTTTAATTTTTTTTATATACTGGTTAAAAGATGAGTCAGAGCTATTTTCTATAAAATCATGATAGTTAAAAAAATTAGGGTCAGATTGATTTACATCTGTTATAAATATACTTAATATTTTATATTTTCTATTTTCATATAAAGAATTAAATTCGAGTATTGGATTTTCTTTATAGAATGAGATTTTTCTATATTTATTTACATCTCCGAATAATCTTCCTCCATTGATGTTGTGTGCATATAATATCGTATTTGTAGAAGCGTTATTTTTAGACATATTGTTTCTAAAATCTGCAAATGGTATTCCGTGATCATCATATTTTTTATTAAAATCTTTATAAAGATAAAAATCATTATCTTTAGATTGAACAACAGGATGATTTATTTTTGTATTTTGAATACGTATCCATCCGACTATATCTGGGTTTATGTCTATAAGACCAGCATATTGTTCTAAAACTCCATTAGGAAGATTTTTGATTTGTTCTTTAGTCGGTTTATTATCATATATTCCTTGTAAGTTTTGTTCGGATATTGTGGTATCCATATGCTTAATTAAATAATTCACAATATATATAGATGATATGATTATGGCAATTATTGATATTAAAAATATGAATTTTCTTATAATTTCTTTTATAGAATCCCCTTTATGAGGAAATAGATATATTAAAATTCTTTTATATAATGGTTTTTTGTATTTATTACGGTTAAACATTATATGACTCCTTTTTAATAATTACTAATTATTTCTAATTTTACGGATAGTATTGCTTTTTCTATTATCGGCATAAAATCGAATTTACTTTCATTTATTTTAACAGAAGTTATGTCTGGTTTAGTTTTAGGATGTTTTGGTGTAAAAATAGTACAACAATCTTCATATGGCAGAATAGATGTCTCAAAAGTGTCAATTCTTTTTGCTATGTCTATTATTTCAAGTTTATCCATTCCTATAAGAGGTCTAAATATTGGGATATTAGATATCTCGTTTGTACATGAAATAGATTGAAGTGTCTGGCTTGCAACCTGTGCCAAACTTTCGCCTGTTATTAGGCAATCTATATTATTTAATACAGAGATTTTTTCAGAAATTAAAATCATAATACGTCTCATAATAATTGTAAAAAGATTTTCATCACAATACTTTTTTATTGCAAGTTGTATTTCTGTAAAATTAATAGAATAATAAGATATTATATTAGTATATCTCGATAACTTTAAAGCTAATTCTTTAACTTTTTCCTCTGCTTTGTCACTTGTATAAGGTGGAGCTATAAAATGGATTGCGGAAAGCTGAAGACCTCTTTTAGCCATCATATACCCAGAAACAGGACTGTCTATTCCACCCGATAGCATAAGCATACCATTGCCACTAGATCCTATGGGCATACCTTTTGCACCCTCTATTTTTCCACAATATATATATGCGAATTTTTCCCTTATTTCTATAGTTAGATTAACCTCAGGGTTTTTAAGACTTACAGAAAGATTTTTATATTTTTGTGCAACATGCTCTCCAATTTTTGATTCTATTTCTGTGGATAACATAGGAAACTTTTTGTCTGCACGTTTTGCATCAACTCTAAAAGATGATATATTTTTAAAAATATGATCAAATTTTGTTATAGCATATTCTTTTATTTTTTCAAAGTCTTTTTCTAAAACAAAAGTCTTACATAAAGTTGCTATTCCAAATACATCTTTAAGTTTATCTAATACTATATCAATATTTATATTATTGTCAATAGGTTCTATATATATTGCAGATTGTGATCTTGATATTTTAAAATTACCTAAATTTTTAATTTTTTTATTTATATTTTTAATAAGTATAGATTCAAAATTTCCTCTATTAAGACCTTTTAATGCAATTTCTCCATTTTTTATAAGTATTATTTCTTTCATAAAAACACCATCATTTTCATTAAAATAATTTAAAAGACAGATATTAAAAGTTTAATATCTGTCTTTTAGCAAGATCAATAATATTAAAAAAAATATCAATTTCTTCTTTTGTATTATATATAGAAAAACTAATACGTAAAGATGAGTTTAGTTCATCTTTACGGAGTTTAAATTCTTTTAATATTCGGCTTTTTTTGCCTTTAGAACAGCTAGCACCAGAAGATACAAATATATTGTGTGATGATAAAAAATTAACTAAAATTTCTGAGTGTATCTTATCCACACTTATATTTATTATATGGCTTACTGTTTTCCCAAATGAACCAAGTTTTATAAAATCATATTTATCTATATTTTTTATAAAATAATCATATAAATTTTTATATATATTTATATTTTTTTCTATATTATCACATATATTTAATAAATTCAAACTAAGACAGTGTATATATGCTAGATTTTCTGTTCCTGGAACTATCGAATTTTGTTGATTTCCACCAAATATAATAGGGCTTAATTTAACATTTTTACGTATAATTAAGCCACCTATACCTTTTGGAGAATGAAGTTTGTGTCCACTAAATGTAAATATATCTATATTTTTTAATTCATAAAACTTCATATCTGTTTTACCTAAAGATTGTACTATATCTGAATGAATTATAATATTTGGAGATATTATTTTAGCATTATCTGAAATTTCTTTTATAGGAAGAATAGATCCAGTTTCGTTATTTACACTCATTACAGATATCATTATTGTGTCTTTATTTATTTTTTCTATAAAGTCTTCTGGATAAAAATCACCGTCATTTCTTGGGGAAATTTCTATAATTTCAAATCCATATTTTCTTAGTGAATAAAGAGTGGATATAACAGATGGATGTTCTACTGATGATGTTATAATATTTTTATTACTATTCTTAAATTTAGAAGCAAATCCTAGTATAGCTATGTTATTACTCTGAGTTGCTCCTGATGTAAAGATTATTTCATCTGCTTCGCATTTAAATATGGAAGCTAGGATTTTTTTAGAATTTTGTAAAATTTTATCTGCTTGAATACCTTTTCTATGTAATGATGAGGGATTCCCATAGTTATCGGATAATAAAAATTTTGATAAATGAGATGTGAAAATTTCAGAAGGTTTTGTTGTTCCACAGTTATCAAAATATATTTCCATTTAATCAACTTCCTTATCTTTTTTTTCTAAATCATCATCATTTAAAAATTTTTCTAGTATAAATCTGGGTCTTTTTTTAACTTCATTATAAATTTTTCCTATATATTCGCCTAAAGCACCAATACAGAGAAGCTGTATCCCGCCTATCATCCATATAGATGCGACGATTGTTGTCCATCCATCGACGGTTTGTCCAATAAATTTTGCTATAATAGAATATATACAAATAATAGTGCTTAGTATAAATATAATAACTCCTAATGAAAATATTAATCTTATTGGTTTTATAGAAAAAGAAGTTATACCGTCTAAAGCAAAAGAGATCATTTTTTTTAAAGGATATTTAGAAGTTCCAGCAAATCTTTCGTTTCTTATATATTTTACAATAGAAGATTTATATCCTATTAATGGAATAATACCACGTAAAAATAAATTACTCTCTTCATATTCTGATAAAGAATCTAAAGCTTTTTTACTCATAAGACGGTAATCAGCATGATTATGAACAATGTCTACCCCAAGTTTATTCATAATTTTATAGAATGCTAATGCAGAGTGTTTTTTAAAGAATGTATCTTTTTTTCTAGAACTTCTAACGCCATAAACGATTTCATTTCCTTTTTCAAATTCTTCATAAAATTTGTCTATAGCAGATATATCATCTTGTAAATCAGAGTCTAATGATATAGTTACATCACAATGTTTTCTAGCCGTCATAAGTCCAGCAAGAAGAGCATTTTGATGCCCTTTATTTCTGGATAATTTCAAACCAATTATTTTTTTATTCTCTTTATTTAATTTAGATATAATTTCCCAAGTTTTATCTTTACTACCGTCATCAACTAGCATAATCTTGCTTTTTTCTGAAATTTTATTTTTTTCTATTAAACTGTCTAACTTATCAATTAGTATGCTAGAAGTATGTTCTATAACTTCCTCTTCGTTATAGCAGGGTATTACTAAGTATAATATATTCATAAAATTTTACTACCTCTTATTTTTATATTTTCTTTTATGCATAAAGATAACTATATAAGTTATAAATATTATCCCTGATATTATAGATATAATAATTCCAATTTTTAATCCAGGAGTTTTGTATTCAAAAACAATTTTATTATCGCCCTTTGGAGCAACAACAGACATGAACCCTATATTTGATTTTATTATTTCTGCTGGTTCGTCGTTTACATATGCTTTCCAACCTTTATCAAATGGAACACTAAAGAAAACAAGATTTTCTCTATCTAAATTTATTTTTGATATAAAACCTTTATTATTTGTTTCAAATTCATAACTAGATTGAGATTTTCTGTCTGTGGTATCCTTCATATAGTCGTTTGGATATGAATTTTGTGCTATATCATTAGGAAGTTTTTTTAATAGATGTGGAAATTTTATTTCTAAACCATCTAAATATATACCTTTCATTAATAGCAGGTTTCTTTTCTTTTCTGGATAATTTTCAAACATATTTTTATCTATATAATAGTCATATGTAAATCCCATTGGTAAAAATAGATCATTTTTATATATTCTAAATCCACCTCTTGTATCCAAAAAAGAAAATCCAGGTGTATCAACTTTATTTTCTTCTTTATCCTCTGTTAATATATATTTTACAGAAAGAAGACCTCGTAGTCCATATTGTTCTGCTGGTGGTTTTGAATGGACATTTCTTTCTATGCCTAACTCTGGATAGAATTCCATTATAGAAGGTGGAACCACGCTATGAAATGTTTGTATATTAGACATACCCCAATACATACCCCAGTTATCCATACCATTTAGTATATCTATTCTATAAAATTCATCTTCAGGAAGGTTTAGGCTTTTAGGAGCATTTAATCCTTTATCTATAATATCTCGTTCATGAAAAGAGTGTCCCTTTCCTGATGATATAAATATAATTGAATATATAACACTCATGATACATACCGAATAAAGACTTAGAGAGAATAACATTCTTGAATTTTTTTTATATTTAGTTATAAGTATGTAAACTATATATAAAGAGACTAAAGATATCATGACACTTAGCCAAAATTTTAGAGCAGATGGGGGAAGTCCTCCCCATTTTAATATATTATCCTTCATAACAGGAATAATCCCTATTATAGAGAAGGCCAGGACTGCATATAATGAAAATTTAATTCCATAACGTATATCAATCTTTCTATTTTCTAATGATAGAGTTGTTATTAGTGCCATTATAAGAATTGGCATATAAAACCATCTAGCATAATATGATGTATTTAGTGCATAAAACATGCTGTTTAATCCAGGAATAAAAGCCATAATACCACAGATAATTAATATTGTTTTTGCCCAATGTTTTTTGGTATATTTAAAAAATGATATAACGGCAGTCATAGTGAATAGAGGAAGCATAGCCGCAATAGATGACCATTTGGCATTATTTTCTGGAAAAAAGTTTGGTCTAGATGGAATATCAGGAGGGAAAAACAAACTATGTATTATAGAAGGGTATCTTTGTACATCTGTATATAATAAAAAATTCCATCCTGTTAAAAATTCTGAAACTCTATAATTTCCTGATATAGCCAGGGCAGATGGTAGGAGGATAAACACAGCCATAGCCACACCAATAATAGACTCGAATGCTAGTATTAATATCTTTTTAAAGTTTACATTAAATTCTTTTGAACTGAGTCGAATTATAAAATATATTATTAAAAATACAACTTGTCCAGCAAAGAAAAAATAGTTAACTATTGCATTTATCGCTATACTTATAGCAAATAAACCTTTTTTATTATTTATGACCGATTCTTCTAATCCTATTAATAATAATGGAAAAAATACGATAGATTCATTAAAGTGATTAAAAAAGACATTATAAATATTAAATCCACAAAAGGCAAACATTATTCCGCCTATTATTGCAAAAGAAGATGTTTTAGAAAATCTTCTTATAAATGCATATGCGGTTAGAGCGCTAAAAGAAAATTTTAAGATTAGCAATGGACCCATAAGATATGGGACCATTTCAGTTGGAAAAGGAAGTGTTAACCAAAAAAAAGGGCTACCCAATAGATAAAATGTATATGATCCAATAAAATTTGCACCTAGATCTGTATGCCAATTCCAAGCTATATTTCCTGATCTTATTGCTTCATGTGCAAGTTTATAGAAAGGAATTTGTTGTACATTATAGTCTCCAAAAAAGATAAACATTCCGTTGTCTAGAAGGATAAACGGTAAAAATATAGCAATAGCGGTTGCCATTGCTATTAAAAAAACTTTTTTATATTCATATTTCTTTATATTATACATAAAATTACCAAACCTATTATTTTATTTTTTAAAGATTATATAAATTAAAATATAATTTATATAATCTTTAATAATCTTTATATTATTTATCTAAAAGAGTGTTGCTACAAACAACTCCTCTTGCTGCATCTAGCGTAACAGTTATTCCGTTTTTAAGAATTTTTGTTGCATTTTTACAACCTATAAGAACGGGGATATCTAATGCAAGTCCAACAGTCGCAGCATGGCACGATTCTGATTCGCTTTCAACAATAATACCAGAAGCGCTTTTAATTAGATGAAGTATATTATTAGTAGTTTCAGGAATAACCAATATATCTCCATTTTTAAAATTTTCTAATGCTTCTTTTTCATTTTGGCATATGCAAAGGTTTTCACAAGTTTTATTATTTGTTATGCCTGTTCCAGATATTAATATATCTCCTACAATATGAACTTTTAATAAATTGGTGGTTCCAGGAACTCCAAGAGGAACTCCAGCAGTTATAACAACTAGATCTCCACTAGCAACTAAACCTTCATCAACTGCTCTTCTAACAGAATGGTCAAAAAGAGTGTCTGTATTATCTTTTTCATCAACAATAACAGGTGTTACCCCCCATGAAAGATTTAGCTGTCTACAAACTGTTGCTATTGATGAACAGCTAATTATTGGGGCTAGAGGTCTATATTTGCTAATCATTCTTGCTGTTTTTCCTGATTTTGTTACAGTTATTATTGATTTTGCTTTTAAATCATGCGCAGTTGTAACTGTTGCGTGAGATATAGCATTTGTTACACTTATTGATCCATTAATATCTCTAGTGTTAAATCTTTTTACATAATCTATGTCTTTTTCAGCTTTTTTGGCGATATTAGCCATAGCGGTAAGCGATTCAACAGGATACATTCCCGCAGCAGTTTCTCCAGAAAGCATTATTGCGCTTGTTCCATCATATATTGCATTTGCTACATCTGTTGCTTCTGCTCTAGTTGGTCTTGGATTTTTCATCATACTATCTAGCATTTGTGTAGCTGTTATAACTTGTTTTCCAGCATTATAGGATTTTTTTATAATCATTTTTTGTAAAACTGGAAGTGTTTCATATGGAATTTCTACACCCATATCTCCTCTTGCGATCATCACTCCGTCTGCAGATTGTATAATTTCATCTATATTATTAACTCCGTCAGCGTTTTCAATCTTTGCAATTATTTTTATAGATTTACAATTATTTTTATTTAAAATTTTTCTAACCTGCATAACATCCTCTGCAGATCTTGTAAAAGAAGCTGCTATAAAGTCAAAACCTGTCCTAACACCAAAAGCAATATCTTCTTCGTCTTTTTTACTAATGTATGGAAGAGATAATTTTACACCTGGAACATTTACTCCTTTGTTGTTTGACACACAACCGCCATTTATAACTTCACATATTATATTTTTATTATCAAAAGATTTAACTTTTAATTCTATTAGTCCATCATCTATAAGAATTCTAGTATCTTTATTTATATCTTCAGGAAGATCTTTATATGTAATAGAAGATATTTTTTCTGTACCTAAAACATCTTCTGTAGTTAGAATAAAGTCTGATCCTGTTTCTAAAAAAACTTTTCCATCTTTAAATTGTTTTAACCTTATTTCAGGACCTTTAGTGTCTAAAAGAGTTCCTATTGGAAGATTTAGTTCTTCTCTTAAAGCTACAACAGCATCAAATCTTTTTTTATGATCCTGATGTGTTTGATGGGAAAAGTTAAATCTTGCAACATTCATTCCTTTAACCATTAATTGTCGAAGAGTTTCTGTATTATCTGTAGAAGGACCAAGGGTACAAATTATCTTTGTTTTTCTCATATTTTCACGCACCTTAATAATAGTAGTTTACATAAAATAACATATAATACAGTTATTTTATATTATAATCAATATGTATAATTTAATTGTTATTATTATATCATAATTGATAATAAAAAACTATAATATAAGTTTATCAAAGATAAGTGTATCAAATTAAAATGTGTTTAATGCATTTCACGAAATAAGACATTATTTATATAATAATAATGATATATTATACTTATTATTATGTTTCTGAATATCTAATATTTATTTTATGTGTTTTATTATATTTACAAATTTGGTAATGAATGGTAACAATATAATTAACTTCGTTGACAATGTTAATTTATTATGTGTATAATACGAAAATATAATTAGATATTTGATTAATCTTTCTTATTTCATATAAATGTTATAAATTATATTTAATAAATTTAATTCATTTTACTTTAATTAAGACTTACACTAATGAATAAAGATAATTTTTACATATATGAAAATTTAAGAATAGATTATAAATCAAAATAAAAGGTGAGGCGTTATATTATGAATAGTACTTTAAAAAGATCTTTTGCACTTGCTATTATAGTTGCTATGTTTTTCAATATGGTTTTTGTTTCCAATGCAAATGCTGGCATAGAGAAATCAACTGGCATGGATATTAACTTAAATTTATATGAATACGACGGTAAAACTGTTGGAGTAAAAATTGACAATAATAATGTAAGAGTTGGACAAACTCTTATGGCAAAGATTGAATTTACTGGGGTTCCTTCTTTTGCTATAAAAGGTATTGTTGCTTTAACACAAGCGTTGGATTATGATCCAGAGTATATACAAAATTTACTTATACCAGCTAATTTTAGTTCGGATATGTATGTAAATGATATCAAATCTACTATATTTGGTAGTCAAATTAATCCAAAACTTGCAGACAATACTTACAGTTTAAGAGCATCTGATACTAAATTCACAGGAAATAGAAGAATATTTACAACAACTTATGTTTATGATAGTAATATATATAATCAATCTAGCGTTTTTAATGAGGATGGAACAACTTTTGTTATGCCGATTTATATCAAAAAACAACCACCTGCAAAAAAAACAATTATATCTATAAATAAAGACATTCCAAAACTTCAAGCAACTACTGTTCGTGATGTTGTTGACGGTAAGATTGTAACATCTAATCATTTAGGAGATTCTATAACTGGAGATATAACAATAGGTGAAAGAGAATTAGTTATAGAAGATTTTACAGGAGCTATTCCTGAAAACATTACAGATACAAATCCTTTAACAGGAATTAGAACAATAACTGTAGCAAATCTAAAAGGACTTACAAATGTTCCCACTGGAACTGTGATAAAAGTTTATGATCCTACTAATACTATTCTTTTGGGAGAAGCAACAGCGGCTACTGATGGATCTGTAACTGTTAGCTTAAATAGAACAGCGGATGATAAATTTAATTCCAATTTAAATTTAGGTGGAATTTTAAAAATTACAGCAACACAACCCGCCTTTCCAGAAAGTGACCCTGCTTCTCATTTAGTTGATAAAAGACCTAATAAAATAACAAAATCTGTTAACGTGGGTACAATAGGTGATGTTTATCAATTTGGAAATTTAGATCATATAGATCTTAAGATAACTGGAGTTCCAGTGACATATCATCCTATAACTGGATTAGAGGATGGAAATCCTAAAGCTGATATGCCTGTTGAGAAATGGGATTGGAATAAAGGGGAAAGTTCTGATCAAGTTGGATTTGGTAAATTTGTATCAGGAAGACTTAATCCAAGTTTAAATAATATAATAAATCCAGATGATAGAATAGCTACTGGTTTGGTTGATATTAAATTAGTTGATTCTTTTGATGCTATAAAACCAATTGAAATAAGCTCAGATGATTCTAGAAATACAAGAGAATCTATTCCTAAAATTGGAGCTTCAACTATAGTTGCAAATATCGCAGGGGGCAAAAAAATTGATTTAACAGGTGTTATATGGACTTATAAAGAAAAAGATATACCATTTGTACCTAAAGGAACTACTTATCAATTAGAATCTAATGTCGTTGATTCTTCTGGAAGAAAGGCGACGGTAGATATAAAAGTTAATCCTGTAAAAGGTACAATGCCTCTTATTCCTGAAGTTGTAGAGATAGAAGCAGGAACATCTATAAAAACTTTTGATGATCTTCTAAAATATCTTGTACAAACAATAAACGCTGATTTAACAGGGCAACTTCCTGCAACAGTTGCAAGATTGGATTTAACTTATACTCCCGATACTTTACCAGAAGATTTTGATACAAAAAAAGTTGGTAAAGAATGGATATTTACAGCAAAAGCTGATTTTAGTGTATATCCATGGGTTACTTGGACTGGAACAGATAAATCAGATGTAACTGTTAGAATTGTTAAAAACGGTAAACCTGAAATTATTATTTCGAAAGATAAAGAAGAAATTACACAGGGAGATAATCTATTTCCTAAAGATTATATAGTCTCTGCAATTGATCCTGCTATAGGGGATGTTAGAGATAAAGTTGTAATCGAATCTTTACCAGAGGGTCTTATTAACGACGATGGTAAATTTGATACATCTAAAACAGGGCTTTATGATATTAATTATAGTTATGATGATGGTTATGGAAATGTTGCTAGAAAAACTCTTGCATTAACTATAATTAACCCAAATTCAGGTGGCGTAACTGGAGAAGGCGGAAATGGTGGAGGAACAAATACTAAAGTTCCTATGACAGGGGATCAAAGTGCAATAGCGCTTATAATGGTTTTCTTAATATCTGGTGCTGTAGGAGTAGTTATTTTTTCTAAAAAAAAGAAAAAACTTTCTCAAGATAAAAACCTTTCAAAATAAAATAAAATAAAATAAATAAAAAAAGAAGGAAGCTTTTATGCTTCCTTCTTTTTTTATCATTCTACTTACCACAACATTTTTTATATTTATTACCACTTCCGCAAGGACAATCATCGTTTCTACCAGTTTTATCAGATGTGATAGGTGTTTGTACAGGAGTCTTTTCTATATCACCTATATTTTCTTTAGTATCTATAACTACTGGTTCTCTTACGATTTCCTCTTTAGGTTTTATAGATAAGCTTAAAAGAATTCTAGTAGTATCGCTTTTTATCGATTCTATCATTTCATCAAACATATCAAATCCTTCTAATCTATACTCTACAACAGGATTTTTCTGCCCATATGCTCTTAAATATATACCTTTTTTTAACTCATCCATAGCATCTATATGATCCATCCATTTGGTATCAACATTTTTAAGAAGTATAACTCTTTCAATTTCTCTTAATGTTTCTGAAGAAGGTGCTTCTAATTCTTTTAATTCGTATAATTCTACTGCCTTATCTGTAAGAATTTTTGTGATACTTTCTTTAGTTATATCCTCAAGTTCTTTTTGAGTTATATTCAAATCATCATTTGTTGTTAAAAATCCTAGATAATGGTCTTTAAGTCCTACAATATTCCACTCATCTTTAATATCAGTATTTCCTATATATTGCTGAACTGTTGATGATATACTATCTTTTGCCATAGATATTACATAGTCTTTAAGGTTTTCTCCATTTAATACTTTTTCACGTTGACTATATATAATTTCTCTTTGCTTATTCATAACATCATCAAACTGAAGAACATTTTTTCTTATGCCAAAATTTCTACCTTCAACTTTACGTTGTGCAGATTCTATAGAATTTGTTAGTATTTTATTTTCTATTGGCTGAGATTCATCAATTTTTAGAACATTCATAATATTTTTAACTTTTTCTCCGCCAAATAATCTCATTATATCATCTTCTAAAGATAAGAAAAAACAGCTTTCCCCTAAATCTCCTTGTCTACCTGCACGACCTCTTAACTGGTTATCTATACGTCTAGACTCATGTCTTTCTGTCCCTAAAATATATAGACCTCCAGCTTCTCGAACTTTATCTGCTTCTATTTTTATCTGTTTTTTAAATTTTTCTGAAAATTCTTTATATATTTTTCTACCTTCAATAATTTCTTCATCATCGGTTTCAATAAAACTATTAATAATATCTATTTGTGATTGCTTATATCCTCGTTTTAATAGTTCAGAATTAGATAAAAAATCTGCATTTCCCCCAAGGACAATATCGGTTCCACGACCAGCCATATTTGTGGCAATTGTTACACTACCAAATTTACCAGCCTGAGCAATAATTTCTGCTTCTTTATCGTGATATTTTGCATTTAAAACATGATGAGGAATTTTTTTAACTTTTAACATTCTGCTTATTTTTTCAGAATCTTCTATGGAAATAGTTCCCACAAGGATTGGTTGACCTTTTTTATTACAATCTATTATTTTTTGAATAATAGATTCATTTTTTGCGTTTAATGTTTTGAATATAACATCATCATGGTCTGATCTTTTAATCGGCTTGTTAGTTGGGATTTCTATAACATCTAGTTTATATATCTCTCTAAATTCTCCTTCTTCTGTCATAGCAGTACCTGTCATTCCAGATAATTTAGGATATATTCTAAAGAGGTTTTGAAAAGTGATAGTTGCAAGAGTTTTTGATTCTCTTTCTACAGTAACGCCCTCTTTTGCTTCTATTGCTTGATGAAGGCCTTCGTTATATCTTCTTCCTATCATTAAACGACCTGTAAATTCATCAACGATAACAATTTCACCATTATTAATTACATAATCTATTTCATTCTTCATTATACTATTTGCTCTAATTGATTGATTAATATGATGTAGAGTAGATATATTGTCTGCATCCATAAGATTATCTAATAAGAAATAATTTTCTGCTTTTTTAACTCCAGAAGGGGTTAATGTTGCTGTTTTTGCTTTTTCGTCAACAATATAATCTGCATCTATATTATCATTATCAATTTTGTCATCAAGTTCAGCGACTTTATGCATTTTTAATGTTTTAGCAAATTTATCAGCTATTACATATAAATCTGTAGATTTATCACCTTGTCCAGATATTATAAGCGGAGTTCTCGCTTCATCTACTAGTATTGAATCAACCTCATCTATAACTGCAAAATTAAATCCACGTTGAACTTTGTGGGATGAATATATACACATATTATCTCTCAAATAGTCAAATCCAAGCTCATTATTAGTTGCGTATATAATATCAGAATTATATTGAGATTGTCTCATATGTTGTGGAATTGAATTGGTTATTAAACCAACGGTCATCCCTAAAAATTTAAATATTTTACCCATCCATTCGGAGTCTCTCTTAGCTAGATAATCATTTACAGTTACTATATGAACTCCTTTTCCTGTTAAAGCATTTAGATATGTTGGAAGGGTTGCTACTAATGTTTTTCCTTCTCCAGTTTTCATCTCTGCTATTCTGCCTTGATGTAGAACTATTCCTCCGATTATTTGAACAGGGAAGTGTTTCATTCCTAGCACTCGATACGAAACTTCTCTACAAGTAGCAAAAGCATCGGGTAGTATATCATCTACAGACTCTCCATTTGATAATCTTTCTTTAAGAATTGATGTTTGCCCCTTAAGGTCTTCATCAGACATTTCTGTATATTTTTTATCTAAATCAAGAACTTTATTCATGATTGGGTTAATATGTTTTAGCTCTCGTTTACTGTAAGAACCGAATATTTTTTCTAATAAACCCATTAAATTCACCTCTAAATATTATTATCTTTAAACTTTTTATATTTAGTTATTATAACACACAAGTTCTATAAATAATATATAGAAACAATAAAATAAATATTGACAAAATAATCTGTTTATGGTAATATATTAAATATTGATTGATCGGGGCGTAGCTCAGTTTGGTAGAGTGCTTGGTTTGGGACCAAGATGCCGCAGGTTCAAGTCCTGTCGCCCCGACCATTAGAATTAATCTTGACATTATATTTTAAATATGTTATTATTATAAACGTAATAATTCGCTGGTGTAGCTCAGTTGGTAGAGCAGCTGATTTGTAATCAGCAGGTCGGGGGTTCAAATCCGTCCACCAGCTCCATTTTTTACGTTTATATCATATTGTTAAAATAGGGAGATTTCCCGAGCGGCCAAAGGGGGCAGACTGTAAATCTGTTGCTTTATGCTTCGGTGGTTCGAATCCGCCATCTCCCACCATTTAAAAATATTGGGTTAGGTTTATTTTATATAAACCTAACCCAATATTTTTTATTAACCATTTAGTTTAAACTTTATATTCCTATACCTCACATATTCGCAATACTGCACTTATTGAACTCTTGGTATGTATTGTCTCTTTTAATAGAGGTTCGCTCGTTGCAATAAGTTCTAGCTTAATGCAAGTTGTGACAAAACTAATATGTTTGAGTATTTAAAGTTTATTGAATTTTAAAAAAGATTTCGAAAAAATCAAGAGCCTACAGATGCAACTTAAATCATCTACAAACTCTTGGAAGTTATATGTAAAACGGGGTATAATTTGACCCGTAAAACAACTCTGATAAGTTTTATATGATGTTCCGTTAAATATCTTATAAAACTTATCAGAGTTGTTTATTAAACTATGTCAATAAAATATTTTAAAGTAAAATTATTTAACGAGGTTTTTATAAATGGATTTAAGTGATATATTAATTCTTTTATCTACATCTGTAGCTTTAGTAATAGCAGTAGCTCCTTCAGCTTTAAATTTATATCATAAATGTAAAAAGTTAAAGATAGTATTATTACCAGATTCGGAAATTTCAATAATGTTTCCTTTACAATTAACAATAAATATTCCTTTTTCTATATATTCAAATAAAGATATTATTTTGGAAGATTATAGTATAAAAATAATAGAAAAAAATAATAAAAAAAAGTATATAGAATGTAAATCATCAATCTTTATTCCATATTTATCAGAATCAGCAAACTATGGACCCCAAAGTATATCTGTAAATAAAAATTATACTAAAATGTGTATCCAATTGTATAAAAAAAAATTAACAAATTTAAATATAAGATATGTAGATAAAGAATTTAAAAGTTATTTATCTACATCTATGGCATATAATGATTTGCATAAAAAATTTATACATTCAAATGAATGTTTAAAAAATGAGGAGGATGAAAATATCCGTGATAGAATTAAATTAGATTTTAATTCTTCTTTTAATAGTAGTATGGGTCTAATAAAAGAAGAATTAAAAGATAAAATAAAAGAAGGTTTATTTTTAGAATCAGGCAAAGAGTATATTATTGAATTTATATTTATATATGATCGAAAAAAAATATATAAATTTAGTTATGAATTTAATATTAACTCTGATGATTATAATAAATTAATGTCAAATATTGATATTAAGGTAGATAATAATTTATCGGCATGTAATTATTCTTATCCAAGTGTAGAGAAAGATATAAAAAAATATAAATAATTATTTAAACCTATATGTTTTTATTATATTATTTTACAAATATATTTTTTATCTATATATTTAGTATAACTATATATAAGTATTATTTATTCTTTTTGTATTAGAAGTAAGTAAGAGTGGGTTAGTAAGTAGTTGTAAAAAATAAACACCACCCCTCTATATAAGAGAAGATATATTATTTTCAGATAGAAAAA
>JAGUQX010000009.1 GCA_030153485.1 Oscillospiraceae bacterium
ACCACCCCTCTATATAAGAGAAGATATATTATTTTCAGATAGAAAAAATGTCTATTTAAAACAAAAAAAGCAAGCAATTTGTGGCCTGCTTTTTTATATGTATTAATATTTTTCTTTGGATTTGGATAAACCCTTGTTGTTGCTAGACTTTTATGAGCTATTGTATATTTATTTTGTTTGTGAGATTTATCTATTTTAAGTCTTTTTTCTCTTGATAAAATAGACTCTTCTCTAAGAAATTTAATCCCTTTTACAACTCGACTTCTAGAGATATTTATATGTTTATAAATACTAGAAAGGGAAGGGAACGCCTCTCCTAAATTGTCCATACATTTTAAAATAAAGCTGTAGATCTTAAAGTCTACAGCTTTTATTTTTATATTAAATATTAAAGTTAGTATCTTGAAAAATCTGGTTATATGGATATTATTTTTAACTATATATCTGCTAGCAAGGAGATATCCATCAGATGTATATCTCTTTTTTTTGCTAATTAAATTTTTATATATAAGACCACTAATAGCTTTTAAAATCGTTGGTCTTGTTAGGTTTAATTTTGTTCCAATAAGTTTAGTTTTAAGAATTATACTATGGGATTGCCCTTGTCTAAAACAAAGATATGAGTATACTAAAAATTCATTTGGGGTTAGGTTTGTGTTAAAGATGTTATTAGAGATGGTAAAAAATTTCATAGTATACTTCTTTCTAATTTTGGATATATTGTATATTTTACTGCAGGATATTTTAAAATATATTGTGAAATCTATACTATAAATATTCCTTTATTGTAGATTAAATCAAGGACTTCAGCTTGGTTTTCTTTAAGAAATTCTATAATGACATCTGAAAATCTAACAAAATAAATCTTGTTTTTATAGATTTTATCCAAATTATAATTTTCTACAAAATCCTTAAAATTATTATAATATGTATCTCTTATATATCCTCCAAAATATGTTTTTTCTTCTATTGGGATGGAAGATATCTCAGCGTTTTCAAAATAATCTTTAAACTCATTA
>JAGUQX010000019.1 GCA_030153485.1 Oscillospiraceae bacterium
AGAGATAAATGTAAAGGTAAAATCAGTTCCATCGGGTATGAACAGTCTTCCAACTATCCAGGTAGAGGATAAGGTTATAAAGGTGGGAGATATATTCAATCCATCAAAAGATATAACGGCTATGGATAAAGAGGATGGAGATATCACCGATAACATTGTTGTTGTTTCCAACAATGTTGATACAACAAAAGCAGGAGATTATAAAGTTTTATACAGTGTAAAAGATAGCGGAGACGCAGCTACTTCTAGAGAGATAAATGTAAAGGTAAAATCAGTTCCATCGGGTATGAACAGTCTTCCAACTATCCAGGTAGAGGATAAGGTTATAAAGGTGGGAGATATATTCAATCCATCAAAAGATATAACGGCGATGGATAAAGAGGATGGAGATATCACCGATAAGATTGTTGTTGTTTCCAACAATGTTGATACAACAAAATCAGGAGATTATAAAGTTTTATACAGTGTAAAAGATAGCGGAGACGCAGCTACTTCTAAAGAGATAAATGTAAAGGTAAAATCAATCGAATATCCTGAATTAATAATCTCAGTAACTAGTATTTCTATCAATGAAGGTGAAACAGTTGACTTATTTAGTTTTATAGATAAAGCTTTTGATAAAAATGATGGAGATATTTTAAGCAGAGTTAAAATAAATATTTTGTCTAAACAAAGAACAAATATAGTTGATATAAGTTCTCTTTCTGCTGGTGTTTATGATGTTATATATTCTTTAGAAAATTCTCTAGGAATTATTTCAGAATATATTGTCGAATTAAAGATTAATAAAAAAGTTATAGATGATGTAGATGATGGGATAGTTTCTGAAAATAATAATAACAATAAAAATCCTTCTACGGGAGATTCTAAGTATTTTCCTATAATTTTATCAATATTATTAGGATATCTTGGAGTTTTTATATTTAGAAAAAGAGCATAATTAAAATAATATAAAATAAAAAATCAATCTTTAAAAAGATTGATTTTTTATTTTATATATGTATAACTTTAGAACACCAAGATTCAAATTCTTTATCATGTGTCACAGTTATTATAGTTTTTCCATTTTGATTAATTTGCTTTAATAGGTTAAATATTTCTAATTTATTTTCTTTATCAAGAGAACCAGTCGGTTCATCCGCAAGAATTATTTCACAAGGTTTTAATAATAGTCTAGCAATAGCAACTCGTTGTTGTTCTCCTCCACTTAGCTCAAATATTTTGGAGTCCAACTTGTTTTTAAGACCAACTTTAGATAAAGCTTCATGCTTTGCTTCTCCTTTATTTAAAAGTCTAGAATATTTTAGAGAAATATCAAGATTTTCACCTACTGTCATATTATCTATTAGAGCAAAATTTTGAAATAGATATCCTAGAGTATATCTAAAATACTTTGTTGTATTATAATCTTTGGGTAATATCTTTTTATTTTGAATAAATATTTCTCCACTATAGTCATCATCTAATAGTCCGATTAGATTAAGAAGGGTTGTTTTTCCTTTCCCACTTTTTCCAACAATAGCCACCATCTCTCCCTTTTCTATTTCTAGACTATAGTTGTTAAATATTGTATTATTTCCAAATTTTTTGTTTATATTTTTCAATATTATTTCCATAATTTATCCTCCCTTTATTATTTTTTTTACATTTCTTAAATCATTTACCTTTAGGCAAATCATCTGACAAAATAGATCCAATATAATTATAGAAAAGCTTGATATAATTATAGATATAATAGAAAATTTATTTATACTAAAAATTGATATACTAATTATTATATTTAACAGGAGGTTAAATGATATATAATTTTTGTATCTTGTAAAATATGAATATCCATGGATAAGCTTTATAGCGTTAGAAACCTTATCTTTTTCAGCGTAATTCAAAGTTGTGAATACACTTATAGCAAAAAATATTATAAGAGATAATATCCCTATTAAAAAACTAGATGCTATATTAGACTTAAGAGTGTATAAATGTTTTCCAATTCTACTATATAGAGAAGGGGTCGAGAGAACAATATTTTCTAGTTCTAAATTTTTTAAAATTGGAAAGATGTCTTTATAAGGATTTTGTATATTATCCGTTTTAAATAGATATCCACCATATGTTAGCGTACTAAAGTATGAATCTGTCCCTCTATTTAAAGGATTTGTTATATATACAATAGGATCGATTATAAAATTGTTGTTTTTTTCAGAAACTTCAGGATTATATGTAAAATATTTTTGATTATCTTTTACATAAATAAAATTCACAGTTGTTGTTTGTGTTATCTTTGGTTTTCCTATAGATTCTAGATAGAGATTTTCATCAAAATATCTTATTTCTTGATATGATTCTGATATTTCTTTTTCAATATTATCTTTTTTTAAAATATATTTTTCTGGAATAAGAACTGTTATTTCATCTTCTTTATGAGGTGGCTCTAGAATAATATTGTTATTTATATCTTTTATAGGATGTTTGGTTAGATAATTTTGATTAATTTCTATAGTTTCATAGATATATCTATCATCGTCCGAGATAGGTTCCATATTTTCTTGATTAAAATTATAATAATATTGATTTGGTTGGATAAAAATAGCATCCTTATCATCTATATATTTAAAAAATTCTTTTGTTTTTATCCCTATATTATAAGAATAATTTTCATCAGATGTATCAACATTATTTACAGTTGTAAAAGCGTAGTCTTTGGTGGATTCCCATAGTGGAAGATTTTGATTTTGTTTTAATAAAATATAGGATTCTGTAATTATATTTGAGACTATAAAAATTGTTATAGTTGTGAAGATTATCTTTGAAAAATAGTTTATAAATTGTAGTTGTTTAAGAGGCTTTTTATTTTTTAACATTAGCTTTATATCTACATTATATATTATTATTATTGATATATAATATAAGAATAAAAGAATTATATTTAATATTATAAAAAATATAATTAGAGATGTATAGAAAAAGATATTTTGTGTTTTAAATAAAAATATGCCTAAAATAATTAGTGTTAAACAAGATATGCTAGATATAATTAAATTTATTTTTATTAGTTGTTTTATAAAATCTAATCTTATTTTTCTATCGCTAAATCCCATTAATTTTTTTACAGAAAAGGTTTTTAGGTTTAACATAAAATAGTAAATAACACATATTAAATTTAAAATAATTAAGGATAGTACGAGAGTTATTATAGAAGTATTTATCGGAGGATTAACCTTTGGTGTATATTTAATATTTGCAGATATTGATGTGTTTTGTGTAAGTTCATATATAAATTTTTCGGCGATATTTTTATCATCTGTATAGATTTCATAATCAGTATCAATATTTTCTTTATCTGCAGATAATAATCTCCTAACTTCTAGTATATTTTCTTTTATAATTAGATTTATTTTTCCGATTTGGTTGGGGTCATCTGACTCTAAAGAAGAGATGAAAAATTTTTTTTCAAAACTATTATCTAACCAAGTTCCTTTGTCTATAATAATATTTTTATAAAATGAAGTTGGGTCAGGAATAGCTGCAAAAAAAATAATTTTTTCTTTATTATCTAGAGGAATATAAGATTGTTTTACAAGGTTTAGATTGTATTTAGTGGATAAATCTTCTAATATATTTAGAGTTTCATTAGCAGGGAGATTGCTCTTTAGATTAAAAGTTATTTTATTTTGCTGTATAATATTTAAAAATTCTAATTTTGTAAATATTTCTATAAACATGAAACTACAAAAAGTATATAGAACAATAACTATTGAGATAAGTATTTTTTTCATCTACCATCCTCATTTTCTATTTGTTATTAAGAATATGTATAATTAATTATACCATATGTTTATTGTTTAACCCAAAAAAAGTGAAATAGATATTATATCTATTTCACTTTTTTATATCTATGATATAGTTTAAGATTTATTTATCATCATAATAGCTATGATCAACTGCAAATTTTCTAGAAGGAGCACTTGCATATGTAGTTGTTCCTTTTACTTGCCAAGGGGAGGAATAGAAATATGATCCTTGTACAGATGATTTATGGGTTTTAGTTGGATGGTAATAATTAGACCAAACTGTACCACCAGAACTATTGTTCACACCATAATCCCATCTACCACCTGATGGAGTATTAGTTGTTGCTGCTAAAACAGGGATAGCCATAATAGAAATCATTGCAATCGCCATTGCTGTAGAAAGGATTTTTTTGTTTGATTTTTTCATATTATTTCCTCCTAATTTTTAGTATAGTGCTAGTATATCTAAAACATTTGGGTTTAAATATCATATATTGTATATAATGGATATGTTTTTATTCTAGATTATATATTTTTTTAAATTCAATTTTTACGATAGCTATAAGTCCTACCATCTCTGCTACTCGTTTTTCTACTGTTTTTATTCTAGTTGCAGATTTGCTTTTAAAATTACTTACTTTATATTTAATTTTTTGTAATTGATCTCGCAATCCTTCTTCATGTTCTAGTATCCAGATACAGTTTAGGCTTTCATCGTTTGATTCTATTAACTCTAATATTTCTTTAGCAGGATATATTGATATATAGGTCTGTTTTAAAAATGTTCCTATATTACGATAGGATGTTTTCATATGTGATGTGGTTATTGTTTGATAATTAGTAGGGTTATAGTCTTTCATAGATAAAATAGTTTTATTATATGCATCCAATAAATTTCCAATGTTTGGGATATTTAAAAATATATTTTTATCTAAAAACAGTCTATCTCTAGCGCAGTTAGATAAGTATACTAGAAGATTAAATAATTGACTCGAAGTTAGATTAGTTGTTGTATCTTCTGGATAATTTGTAGTAGTAGTAGTTTTTTTAGATGATTTTTCTCCTTTTTTCGACTTATGTCTTGGTTTTAAAGATTCTAGAAGACTAGCGCTAGACATCTCAGTAGAAGCGGCGGATGCATTTAAAGCTGCAAGTTCTTCTGGTGATAATATAGGAGGTGGATGTGGAGGTGGAGGTGATGGAGGATTTTTGGATGCAGATGGATAAATATTATCACTAGGTGGAATAATTAATGGTACTAATGATAAATCCACTAGTTCTCTACCAGTAAATACAGTTTTATATATAAAAGTACTGCTACTGCTAGGTATAGGAGGCGGTTCGCTATCTGGAAAAATTACATCGTCAAGGGTTGGTGGATTGGAAAACATCATATCGGATAGGGATGGAGGGGGAGGTGGAGCTTTAGCAAGCGTATTTTCAAGTATGTTTTGCGGATTGGGTATTGGTTGTATAAATGATTCAATATCTGCCCAATCTTGGTCTTGGATGGGGGCAAGATTTGCGTATGAGTCTAGATCGTTAAGATCTACAGGCTTTGAAGGAGAAGGTTTGTTAATAATATCATCAATGTCTTCCCAAGTTTGGTCTAATACTGGTGATGTTATATCATCAAGGCTAATTTTTGAAGCTGTAGCAGAAAAATATACAGGTGGTGGCATTATTCCCATACGAGGAATTTTACTAGTTGATTGATCAGTATTTTCTTCTCTAGTTCTTTTATTACTTTTAGTGAATGGTGGGGGATAATCTATAGAAGGAGTTTTTGGTATGGCGGGCATTGGAGAGGGTGTTTGAGGATAGCTTGTATCTGGTGTTGTTGGAAATCGAGTAGGAGATAAAATTGTAGGAGAGGGTGTTTTTGGAGGAGGATCAGATATCAACGAATGCCCTGTCCAATTGACAACAGATGGCATAATAAAATCGTCTTCACTTAATGTAGTATTAGTAACTGAAGGTGTTTTTGGAGGAGGCAGATGGTTTTGTTTTGATGTTTTCTTTTTAGGAAACATTTTACACTCTCCTTATTTTAATTATTTTTTATCACAAGTATCTTATTCTAGGTTATATATATCTTTAAATTTATTTTCAACAGCAGATACTAAATTTTTCATTTCGTCTGATCTTTTGCTTCTAATAGAAGTGGTTATATTAGTATATCGATTGTACGAGTTAATTTTCCATTTTATTTTAGTAAGTTCAGGTTTAAGTTTTTCTTCATGATGTAAAATTGATATACATTTTAAATCATAAGGGCTTGATCTGATTAGTTCTAGAATTTGTTTTGCTGGATATATATTAGGGTGATGTTCTTGAATATGGATACATATTAACTTTACCGATGTGCTAAGAGAGTTTACATTTCCAGCATATACTTTTATATTTGTTTTAGAATTTTGTAAATTTATCTTATCAATAGATCCATTAAACGTATTTATCGAATGTAGGCGTGGTAAAGTGGGGATATTAATATGTTTAAATATTGATATGTCTATCTTCGTTTCATTATTTTTGCAATCAGATATATAGCACATTAAGTTAAATATATCATCTGAAGTTAAAGTTCTTTCTTCATCATCGGTATCTTCATCATCGGTATCTTCATCATTAGAAATAATATGTATAGGTGAATTAGAAGTAGGATTAGATTGTAAAGCAGTATTATTATTTGATGATGTTGAAGGTTGTTCTATATCTGATGTATAAGGTTGTTCTAACGTTATATCGTTAAAAGAAAAAACACTAGTATAATCAGTGTATAATTTTGGAGAGGGTGGTTTTGGACTAGATGTTGATTCAGAATTATTAATAATACTTTCGATGTCTTGCCAATCATCCTCGGATATCGTGGGTGGATATTGGGAGGTAGAAGTAGATGCGGTATGTTCTGTTGGATAATCTTTGTCCATAATTTCCTGAAGATTTGGCCAGTCATCCTGTGATGGTATAAAAGGAGGGGAAGAATGGCCAGGAGAAGGGGGATAACTTATATTACCTGTATGAATAGGCGAATTGCTATTTACTCTTGGATTATTATCCATACGAGGTATTTTTGTCGAGCTTAAATGCTTTTCTTTACGATGTCTTTTTTTGGAAACATTTTATCTTCTCCTTTACTAATATATATTAAGATATTCAAATTAAACTAACTTAAGTTAGTTTAATTTGTATGTATTTTTAAAGATTTGTTTAATTTTTTTAATAAGATCTTGCATAACTTTTAGTCTTATTGCAATTCTGTTTGGTCTTAATGAAGGAGTGCTCCTAAAATCATTTTGTTTTGTTTTTAGCGTATGGAGTGTATCGATTAATTCTTCCTCATGGTCTAAAAAACATATACATTCTAGTTCGTTAGGGTTTTTTTCTATTAAACCTAGTATCCTTTGAGCTGGATATATCTCGAGATAATTACTTTTAATAAATGAAAAAATTTTAGAATTATTTTTTCTAATATTAGAGCTGAATCCAGTTCTTTTTCTTATTTCATCAGGAGAAGACAAAGATTTAGCTAAAACAGTTTTATTATATTTATCTATTATATCATCTAGATAAGGATCTTCTATTGGCTTAAATATGTTTGGATTTAATTTTAATTCTTTTATAGAAGAGTTGGCAGAATGTTTCATTATTTTAAATAATTGGTCGGAAGTTATTTTAAAAGATTGTTTGGGTTTAGGGTGAGGAGTAGAAGAAGAAGGTTTAGAAGGTTGAGGGGAAGAAGGTTTAGGAGGAGTAGAAGAAGAAGGTTTAGGAGGAGTAGAAGAAGAAGGTTTAGGAGGAGTAGAAGAAGAAGGTTTAGGAGGAGTAGAAGAAGAAGGTATCTCTGTAGATAAAGTAAATTTAGTAGTGTCTTCTAGATCTATTCCATTTACAATTGATGATAATGAAATTAGTTGTTCTGTTGTAAAAACAGTCTGATAAATATATAGATTTTGAGTTGTATTATTATCTACATTTTCTATAGGTGGAGTGTTAATAATAGGTGTAGGAATTTGTGTGATAGGAGTTTTAAGTATATCGTCTAAATCTTGTTGGTTTATACTAGCTAGATTTTCGTATTGCTCTAGATTGTTAAAATCAACATCATCTGTAGGGCAATCCGTTTCATTTATAAAATTTGCAAGTTCGCTCCAATCGGTTTCATCTATAGGAGCTAGATTTTCGTATTGCTCTAGATTGTTAAAATCAACATCATCTGTAGGGCAATCCGTTTCATTTATAAAATTTGCAAGTTCGCTCCAATCGGTTTCATCTATAGGAGCTAGGTTTTCGTATTGCTCTAGATTGTTAAAATCAACATCATCTGGAGATGGATCCGTTTCATTTATAGAATTTGCAAGTTCGCTCCAATCGGTTTCATCTATAGGAGCTAGGTTTTCGTATTGCTCTAGATTGTTAAAATGAGTAGGTGTTGTAGATATAGGTTGATTAATAATAGATTCTATATCTCTCCAATCATCTTCTGAGGAAGGAATAGTTTTGGTAGGTGTTTGAGAAATATCGTTAAGATTAATTGTTGTTAGAGGGGGATATTTACTATATGTTTTTGAAGATATAGGGTTTTTCGAGTCTTTTTTACGGGTTTTTTTTGAAGATATAGGGTTTACAGAGTCTTTTTTACGGGTTTTTTTTGAAGGTGGAGGGTTTAAATCCTCTAGATGGTGTAATTTTCTTTTTTTGCTTTTACTTCTAGTGAACATACCATAGTCTCCTAAATATTATTTATGTCGTTTTTAAAAATAGATTAATTTAAATTTATTTTGCTTTATGATGTCTCTTTTTAGGAAACGTTTTATACTCTCCTTAATTTAATCAGGCTATTTATATATGCCTATAGATTATTAAAGGTTATTTATTTCTTTATATTTTGCTTGAATAACGGATATTTTGTCTTTCATATCCTCCACTCTCCTATATGTTATATACGGACGAGGTGATGGCTTTCTAGAATTATAATGCATAAGTTTTTTAATGTCATCTAACATATTTTTTAAAGGCAGTTCATTTTCTAAAATAGAGAGACATTTTAATTCTGTAGGGCTAGATTCGATTAATTCTAGAATTTGTTTAGTAGGATATATAGTAGGATATTTATCCTTTGCAAGTTTACAGATTTTTACAGTTGAAAATTTTAGTGAATTCGTATGTCCAGATGCAGCAACGTTATTATTAATAATAATATTTTTATTATATTCTCTTATAGCAGTATTAAAGTTAGATATCTGATTTTTTATATCAAGACCATCATTTGTTAGAATACTTAATATAGTATTCTTAAATTTTGTTTTATTATTATTACAATCAGATATATGTTTTAATACTTCAAATAAATCATCTGAAGTTGGAGAGGTCGAAGTATGGTTATCATCATTTGATCTAGATGGTGGTAGTATAGCTGTTTCTATAGGGGGATATGGATTAGTTGGATGATTGGTATCATTTTTATTTTCTAGCATGAATTGAATTGGATTTGCTAAATCTATGACACATGGAGGTGCAGCTAGTATTATTATTTGCTCTTTTGTAAAAATAGTATTATATACGGGAATATCAGGATCAACCTCGGTTATATCTTTGGCTGAAACCGATATATTTTTCACAGGCAGGTCGTTAGGTGGGCAATATATAGGGGTTGGAAATGTTGTTGGTGAAGGCGGATTGTCATCTGGGTTTATAAAATTTTCATTATCTTCACCATCTTCATCATCTTCTAAATTGGTATGTTGTGTTATAATATTAAACTCACTAGGCGAAGATGGGTTATCGTCCGAGTTTATAAATTTTTCAAGATCTCTCCAATCTTCACCATCTTCACCATCTTCACCATCTTCTAAATTGGTATATTTGCTTAGAATATTAAACTCACTAGGTGAAGGTGGGTTGTCATCTGGGTTTATAAAATTAAAAATATCTTCCCCTTCTTGACTTGGTATAGGGGATTGATTTAAATATTTATCCAACATAGTTAAATCAATATTTTCTTTAGGTGATGGTTGATTTATAATATCATCAACATCATTCCAATTTTGTTCTGCTAAATATGGGTCTGTTTGAGATAGGACTCCAGAAATGTCATTAAAATTAATTGTCTCAAGGTTAGAATAATGCATATCAGAGGTAGGAGAAGTGTTGGGTCTTTTAGTAGGAATTATATCAGATGTAGTAGAGGTGTTGGGTCTTTTGGCAGCAACCCTTGGGAGGGTAGTTGATACGGATTGTTTATCTTTTGCTTTTATTTTATTTTTGAGACTTCTAAATGGCATTTCAAGTTCTCCTTAATATTGCATATGTCATTTTTTATGACAACTGTCTTATTCTAGGTCATATATCTCTTTAAATTTATCTGCAATAGCAGATACCAACTTTCTCATTTCTTCACGTCTTCTTTCTACAGTCACACGATTTTGAGCCGGATGTCGATTTTGCGAGTTAACTCTCCATTTTACTTTAACGAGCTCATCTTTAAGGGGTTTTTGATTATCTAAAATTGGTAGACAGGTTAAGCTATGAGGGCTTGATCTTATTAGGTCTAGAATTTGTTTTGCTGGATATAGATTAGGATAATTTTCTTGAAGAGTAGTACACATTAAGTTTGTTGATCCTTTAAGAGAGTTTACATGTCCAGCATAAATCCTGTGATTGTTTATAGAACAATCTAATGACATATTATTTACAGATATGTTAAACATATTTACCAGATGCATGTAGGGATTAGTAGGGATATTTATTTCTTGAAATTTTGATATATCTATCATTATTTCATTATTTTTGCAATAAGATAAATAACACATTAAGTTGAATATATCATCTGAAGTTAAATTTTCTTCTTTATCATTGGTATCTTCATCATCGGTATCTTCATCACTAGAAATAATATGTATAGGTGAATTAGAAGTAGGATTAGATTGTAAAGCAGTATTATTATTTGATGATGTTGAAGGTTGTTCTATAGCTGATGTTAAAGGTTGTTCTAACGTTATATCAGAAAAAGAAAAAACACTAGTATAATCAGTGTATAATTTTGGAGAGGGTGGTTCTGGACTAGATGTTGATGCAGAATTATTAATAATACTTTCGATGTCTTGCCAATCATCCTCGGATATCGTGGGTGGATATTGGCTAGTAGAAGTAGATGGAGTATGTTCTGCTGGATAGTCTTTGTCCATAATTTCCTGAAGATTTGACCAGTCATCCTGTGATGGGATAAAAGGAGGGGAAGAGGGGTCAGGAGAAGGTTGAGTATCCATAATATCTTGAAGATTATATGACCAGTCATCCTGTAATGGCATAAAAGGAGGGGAAGAGGGACCAGAAGAAGGGTGATGACTTATATTATATCTAGGAATAGGCGAATTGCTATTTACTCTTGGATTATTATCCGTACGAGGTATTTTTGTCAAGCTTAAATGCTTTTCTTTACGATGTCTTTTTTTTGGAAACATTTTATTTTCTCCTTAATTTTTAATATATAACTTAAAATAATAGATAAACTGGATTATTTTAAATTATATATTCGCTTATATGCTTCTTCTATATTATATATATGCACGCGGATATTATCACGTCTTAATTGTATTGCTTCTTCTTTGCTTGGGATTTTTCGAGAATATTGTGTTGTATGTTTTTTAAGCAAATATAGCAATGAATCTAGCTCTTTTTCATGATTTAAAATGGGGATACAAGAGAGGTTATCTCGGTCCAATTGTATTAGCCCTAATATTTGTTTAGATGGATATATTAAAGGATATGTTTCTTTTAATATATTGCATATTACAACTATATTATTTCTTATATCTGTAGAAAAGGCAGCAATTTGATGTCTATTATGTTGCGGCATACCCATCATCTCAGTTTTAGTATTAATATTTTCAATAGTCTCGTCTATATGTGGTATATATCGTCTTACACGCTTAAATATATCTATATTTAATAGTGTTTTACTATTAATATTATCAGAAATGGTTTTCATTAGTTTAAATAGATCATCAGAGGTTAACGGTCTATCATTATCATCTTCTTCATCATCAGTTAGTAAATCATTATCGCTATCATTGGCTATAGGTGGATTTAATATTGTTGATGATGTTTCATTATCGCTATCATTGACTATAGGTGGATTTAATATTGTTGATGATGTTATATTTCCAAGAGAGAAAATACTTGCAAAATTATTCGTTGAACCTGATTCTTCTGGTATATCGGAAGTATTTAGTATAGGAGCTTCATCTATAAGGGTTTGTATATCTTGCCAAGAGGTCAAATTTGCATATTCATCTAGTCTAGATAGATCAACTGGATCGGGGCTAGCTGGTTTATTTATATAGTCTTCTACTTCATCCCAGTCTAGGTCAGTAGTTGATGCTAGATTTGCGTATTCATCTAATTTAGATAGATCAATTGGATCGGGGCTAGCTGGTTTAAGAGAAGATGAAGATGGACTATTTTTATCAGTAGATGGAAGTGTTTTACTAGATGAAGGTTTAGATTGGGATGAAATGTCACTCCAATTAACTATAGAGGGCATTATAATAATATCTTCAGTTGGACTGCCAGATCTCTTAGAAGATTTTGGTGGTGATATATTTTTTTCTTTTTGTTTTCTCTTTTTTGGATTATTCGGAAACATATTTTATCCTCCTTTATTTAAAATAGAAGGGTATAGAATAATATATTATTCTAGATTATATAGTTTTTTATACCCTTCTTCTACATTAATAATATGTTTTGTAATATTATTTAATCTAAGATTTGATATGGTTACTTTCTTCATTACATCACGATAATAGGTGTTAATATATTTTTTAAATGCAAAAATCAATTCTTGTATCTTTTCTTCATGTTCTAAAAGAGGGAGGCATGCTAAATTAGATCTATTTGATTGTATTAGTGTTAATATCTGTGGAGCAGGATATATTGATGGATATGTTTGTTTTAGTGTTGTACATATTCGTACACAAATTTTTTTGAGGTCTTTAATATATATGGATAGTGACATGTCGTTGTGATAACTGCCACGCATGTTATAGATATTGCTATTAAAACGGTCTGTCACATTCTTTAAATAGGGAATATTTTTAGCTACAGGTTTAAATATTTTTATATCCAATGGGGTTTTATTATTACTAGCATCACAAAGTGATTTCATTATTTCAAATAGACCATCAGAAGTTAGTAAACTATCATCATCATCATCATCATCATCATGTTTACCGGACATGTCATCATAGCATCAGTACGATTAAGGACCTAAACTAAATTAACCCACTTAAAAAACACATTTTATCATAATAATGATGAGAGGACAGATAAAAAAAGCATAATCATGATTTACCAGCACACTAAACAGTGACCCTCATCTACAAGGTACTCTAACAGAGCCATATACAGTATGTTGAAAAATGCAACCAAGCTGCCATAATGCAGCAAAACATGAACTATACAACAACACGCAACTATGATGGATACCTCATATGC
>JAGUQX010000017.1 GCA_030153485.1 Oscillospiraceae bacterium
AAGATAGAAGATAACAAAAACCTTTATCTTGTAGAGGAAAAAGAAATAGAATCATTAACTAAACAGCTAGAGGAAAGTTAAGTCTTCAGAAATCGGAAGTTAATATTAAAACCTCTTGGCGTTTAATATTAAGAGCATAAGAGAATTTTGCTATCACCCACCGTGATAGGTTAGGCAAAGCCTAACAAATTCGTGATATCATAAATATACCTAAAGATATACAGTTTGATATACAAAGTGATATACAAAAGATATACAAAAGATATACAAAAGATATACGTAAAATCTTCTTAAAATATATAGAAAAAGGTGAATATATGTCAAATTTAATACTAAGAGATATAGATATATCTTGCTTAAATTGTATAGATCAACTTGCTAAAAATAGTAATCAAAGTAGAAATAGTTATCTTAAAAATGCCATAGAAAATATGGCCGTTCATCAAAATATTTTAGATATAGATATGAAGTATAGAGAACTTTGTGAGAAAGTTTTCCTTGTTTTACAGGCAAATACAAAATCTGTAAACCAATTAATTGAATCAAATAATATAATGATTAATACGCTAAATAAAATTACTGGAGGATAGAAAATATGAAAAAAATGTATCAATTTAGACTTACAGAACAAACACATAATTATATAGAAAACTTTGCAAAAGAAAACAATATTAACAAGACAAAATCACTGGAAAAAATCGTAAAACAGCATTCCCAAATTGAGGGAGATATGCGAACAAATTTTGCAAAACTTCTTGCAAAAGAAGTAGGGATAGAGATAAAAAAAGACCTAACCAGAATCAGGTTAGGCACAAATACTGCAGATAAAAATAGCCAGATAATTATCGAACTTTTACAAGGAATTTATGCCCACCACGACATACAAGAATGTATCACCACCGACCTAATAAAACTAAAAGGAATCGAGCAAGCAGAGGATACAGTTAAGAAAAGAATCGAGGGTTATAGACAACGAAATCTTGAGAAAAATAGCAGATAAAAATCACCTAGATTAATTCTATCATAAACTATAATTATAACTAAAAATCAAATTTTCAAAAGGAGTTTTTATTATGAATTTCATAGCAATAAGTTCAATATTATTAATGCCATTTATTATTATTTTTGCCTTCATAATCCCTATATTAATTTTCATCTTTATAACAAGATATATTATAAAATATTTTTGGAAATCAAAATATTTTTATGATCAGGAATATCTAGAATATATTAAAAATAAGAAGAATAATTTTAAATAAAAGGAGTCCTCATGGCGATAATATCGGGAGTAATCCTAAAGAGTAAATTCATACAATCAACAGGAAAAGAGTTCAGTTCATATATAGATTATATTGATAGAGAAACTGCTGTGCGTAATGATATGTATAGCAGTTTCTCTTTGTATAACGAGTATATGTTAAACTCAGAAAAGTCTACAGGTCTATTCACAGATACAAAAAATAGTTTAACTTCAGAAGAGATAAAAACTTTAAAACAATCTTTTGAAAAATCACAGAAAAAAGGCTCTCTTATGTGGCAGAATGTTATCTCTTTTGATAACCGTTGGCTAGAGAAATTAGGTGTATATAATAGCAAAACTGGATATATTGATGAGTCTAAACTTCAGAATATAACCCGACTTTCTACAAAGGAAATGTTAGATAAAAAAGGAATGATATCCTCTGCAGTCTGGTCGGCATCAATACATTATAATACCGATAATATTCATATTCACATCGCAATTGTTGAGCCAAATCCAGTTACAAAAAGAGGGATGATAAAACAAAAAGATATGGAAAAGATGAAATCAAAAGTAGTAAATAATCTACTGGATATTTCAAAATCTCACGAGAAGATAAACCAACTTATTCGAGAAGATATTATTAAAAAAAGAAGTTCAAACTTATTTATAAAAGATATAGAATTAAATAAAATATTTAAAGAGATCCATAAAAAACTCCCTGAAGATAAAAGAATGTGGAACTACAAGATGAAC
>JAGUQX010000036.1 GCA_030153485.1 Oscillospiraceae bacterium
AACCAAGGGATTATATATCATGATAATAAGGATAATGGAATGGTTTTAGAAAGTGTATCTGATACTGATATTATAAATAGAGATAAGTATATTACGATATATAAAAATGTTGAAAATAAATATATTCCAGTTAAGGTTTATAATATAGAAAACTTTAATAATTCTTTTGAATTATTTCAAAAAGAAAATTTCTTTAAATTAAATGATCAAGACAAGATAGCTACATTAAGATATATTAACTCTAATACAAAAGATATCTTTTCTAAAGCTTCGGATAAGCTTGATACTGTAGTTACAGATAAACAACTTAAAAAATCTATTGCAGAGATAATTTATACAATATCACTTGAAAAATTAGAAATTAATAGTAAAATTAAATTATCTAATATAGGTAATATTTTATCCTTACAAAATAAGGCAAAACAATATATATTAAGTGTAATATCAAATACAAGAAAAAATATAATTTTAAAAACATTTAAATTTATTAAAGATATAAAAGAGGAGCGTATATATGAACAAGGAAATTATGAAAGACGAACCAATGAAAATAACCAATATAGAGGATATGGACTTAAGCTCAACAGCTCAGATGGTATTAGACATAATAGAGGAACACAACAACAGAATGTTTCAGGATATATTAGCGATGGACATGCTAGAGAAGATATGCATAGATACGGGAGAATCGATAGACAACAAGATAGACGAAGCATATCAACGTCGAATAAGTCCATCGATGACAGAGGCAGAAAAGAACAGCGAGTTCTATTCTGCAAGAGAAGAAGTTCAAAGCAGAATGATAGATATAATAATAGAGGAAACTTCACCTTATTCTATCTGTCTTCCGTGGTTCCAAGAAGATACAGAGGAAGAGGCTATGTATTTTTAAAAACAATAGATTATACTACTTCAAACAATTTTATTAAAGGTAAAAAATCTCAATGTAAGAATAATATATTATCTATTAAAATTATTAAAGATATGCAAAAACATGATAGAACTCTAACTAAACAAGAGAGTGATACTCTAGCTTTGTATGTTGGTTTTGGTGGTATATCAGAGGTGTTTAACCCTAGATATAAAAGTTTTGAAAAAGAATATTCAGAACTTAAAAATATAGTATCAGATGAGGAGTATAACTTTATAAAACGGTCTACTTTAACAGCTTTTTATACACCTAAGAATATTATAGAGGCTATGTATAAAGGGGTTATGAACTTAGGGTTTGATGGAGGTAATATCCTAGAACCTAGTATGGGTATAGGTAACTTTTTTGGAAGTATACCTAAAGAGTTATCAGATAAAACAACGCTATATGGAGTTGAGATAGAGCCTATTACAGGGCAAATAGCAAAAGCTTTATATCCATCTGTAAATATAGAAATAAAAGGTTATCAGGATTGTAATTATCCTGATAACCTTTTTGATTTATCTATATCCAATATTCCATTTGGAGATTTTAAAATAAGAGATAAAAGCTATGATAGGTCTTTATATATTCATGATTATTTTTTCCAAAAAAGCCTTGATAAATTAAAACCAAACGGGCTACTTGCTTTTATCACTTCTACAGGAACACTTGATAAAAAAGAGATTAGCTTTAGAAAAGACTTATCCAGCAAAGCTAATATTCTTCATGCTATAAGGTTACCTTCTGGTTGTTTTAATGGTACAAAAGCTAGTTGCGATATAATATTTTTATCAAAAAAATCAATTAGTAGTTTAGAAACTGATGTTGAAAATGATTTTATAGAGTTAAAAGAAAACAAAGATGGGATATTGATTAATGAGTACTTTGCTAACAACCCTGACAATGTTTTAGGAGAGATGGTTTTAGATAGATCAATTTATAGGAATAATTATATTTGCAAGAATTCTGATAAAGATTTTAATCTAACTTTTGAATTGGATTCTATAATTTCAAAATTTAAAAAAATAGCAACTAAAGAAGAAGTGAAAGTTCTATCTTCAGATGAAGTTCAGCATAGTTTTATTAATTCAATTAATGAAGAGAAACCATCTTTTATATCTTATGATAGTAGTCTTATCAATTTCACATTTAATATTATAGATAATAAGGTTTATTATAAAGAAGACAGTGTTATGATTTTTCAAAATTTATCCTCTAAAAACGATAAGATAGTAAAGCATTTTTGCAGAATTAAAGATAGTATGTATAAACTTATTGATATTCAAAAATCAAGTTATAATCAAGAAGATTTTGAGGTTATACAAAAAAATCTTAATATTGAATATGATAATTTTGTTTCAAAGTTTGGCTTTATAAGTAGTAAAAGTAATGTAAAATTACTTGATAAGGATATGAAGTTTATTTTAGTTTCTTCATTAGAGATAGAAGAAAAAAGGGAAGATAAAAACCAAGCTATTAAATATAAAAAATCAAGTATGTTTTATAAGGCGACTATATCCCCACAAAAAGATTTTATTATAAAAAATGGAATGGATGCTCTATCTGTTTCTGTTAATAATAAAGGTCATGTATCAATCCCGTATATGGCTGAAATATATAATAAGTCAGAAGAATATATTATTGATGAATTAAAAGGGCATATATTCTTTGATAGTTTTGACAATATGTATAAAACTGCTGATGATTATCTTTCTGGTAATGTCAAAGAAAAACTTAAAATAGCACAAAGAGATAATATAGAGGAAAATATAGAGGCTTTAGAAAAAGTGATACCAAAAGACTTGGGTATATCCGAAATTTCATTTTCATTAGGTAGTACATTTGTTCCAACTAAATTTTATAAAGATTTTATATTTTATCTTTTAAAGTTAAATAGGATAATTTATATGGATATTGATATTAGTTATGAAAAAATTAATTCGTCTTATAAAATATCTTCAAAATCTCAGTTAAGAAGTTCAACTTTAAATATACAAAAATATGGTTCAAAGTTTAAAGGTGCAATTTATATTATTGAAGATACGCTTAATTTGAAATCTCCAACTGTTTATAAAACAATTATAAAGGAAGATGGGAAACCCAAAAAAACAGTTAATTTTGAGGAAACTCAAATAGTACGAGAAAAACAAGAGATAATAAAAAATGAGTTTATTAATTATATAATAAATGATGAAGAAAAAAGCAAAACCATAGAAAAGATATATAACGATACTTTTAATGTTAATGTTGTAAGAAAATTTAATGGAGACAATGTATATATACCCAATATGACTAATGAGCTAATGTTAAAACAACATCAAAAAGATGGTGTCATGAGAATTATGCTTGGTGGGAATACTTTACTAGCACATGAAGTAGGTGCTGGTAAGACATTCACCATGATTGGTGGAGCGATGATGCTAAAGCAAACAGGAGTATCTGACAAATCAATGTTTGTCGTACCAAACCATTTAACGGAACAATGGGGAAAAGAATTTCTTACCCTTTTTCCTACTGCTAATATTTTAGTGGCAACAAAAAAAGATTTTGAGAGAAAAAATCGCCAGAAACTTATATCTAAAATTGCGACTGGAGATTATGATGCAGTTATTATATCCTTTTCACAGTTCGAAAAAATACCCGTATCTAAGACATTTTTGTATAATGAGTTAGATTTAGAGTTGGAAATTTTAAAAGAGGCTATTAGTAGTCTGCTTTTAGAAGATAATAATAAAGTTTCTGTAAAAAGACTTGAAACACAAAAAATGAAATTAGAAGAAGAGATAGAATCTTTAGAAAATGAGTTAAATGAACAAGACGACCTTATAGACTTTGAAGACCTTGGTATAGATTATTTATTTGTTGATGAAGCACATAACTATAAGAATTGCTATGTTTATACAAAGCTATCTAATGTTGGCGGAGTTGGAACTACGAGAGCTAAAAAATCGTTTGATATGCTCATGAAAACCAAATATATAACAGAGAAAAATAATGGTAAGGGGGTTGTTTTTGCAACAGGAACACCGATTACAAATTCTATAACAGAACTTTATGTGATACAAAGGTATTTACAACCTGATGCTTTAAAGGATTTAGGTGTGTATCATTTTGATAGATGGGCGTCTACTTTTGGACAGATAGAAGATAATCTTGAACTATCTACAGATGGGAATAGTTATCGAATGAAATCTAGGTTTTGTAAGTTTCATAATATGACTGAACTTACTTCAATGTTTCATCAAGTTGCAGATATAAAGATGATTGAAGATTTAGATATAGAAAGACCTATATTGAAAACTGGTAAACCGATAGTTATATCAGTAGAGGCTAGTTATGAGGTTATGATGTATATTAAAGAGTTATCTAAAAGAGCAGAAGCTGTTAAAAGTGGTATAGATCCAGCTATTGATAATATGTTAAAAATAACAATGGAGGGAAAAGCAATAGCGATAGACCATAGGATACTTGACCCTTTAGCAGTTGTAGATAGAGATAGTAGTAAGGTCTATAAGCTTACTGAAAATGTATATTCAATATATAAAAGAGAAGAGGAAAATAAAGGTTTTCAAACTATATTTTTAGATTTTGGTATTGTTATGTATGATATCATTAAAAAAGATTTAGTTGATAAAGGGATGAAACCTGAAGAAATTGAATTTATACATAATTTTAAAACAGAAAAATCAAAAGATGATCTATTTAAGATGTGTAGAAGTGGTGAGATAAGAGTACTCATAGGTTCAACTTCAAAGATGGGTGCTGGGACTAATATTCATGATAGAATGATAGCTTTACATCATCTAGACTGTCCTTGGCGACCATCTGATATAGCACAGAGAAACGGAAGAATACAAAGACAGGGGAATATGTATAAGGAAGTTGAGATATATCAGTATGTAACTAAAGCAACATTTGATAGCTATTTGTGGCAGATACAAGAACAAAAACAAACCTTTATAAGTCAGATAATAACAAATAAAACAGGTGTTAGAAGTTGTGAAGATATAGATGATACAATACTAAATTTTTCGGAAATAAAAGCTATAGCCTGTGGTAATCCGCTTATTAAAGAGAAAATGCAACTTGAAATTGATGTTAAAAAACTTAATATATTAAAGTCATCATATATAAAAGAGTTATCAATCTATAGAGATAAAATAAAATTTAACCCTAACTTAATAATCAAAACAAAAGATATTATCAATGATATTAAAGCTGATATTAAAGAGTTTGATACTAGTATTCTTAAAGATTTTAGTATTACTTTAAGAAATAAAGTATATCTTAAAAGAGCTACTTGTTCTGAAGTGCTTAAAGATTTACTTTTAAAAGTTCAAATAGGTGGTAAAGAAAAACTTGGAAACTATCACAACTTTAACCTAGAGTGTATTAGAATTGATTTTCATAATATCAAGCTAATTATGAAAGGTAATCATAGCTATAGTATACCTCTAGCAGAAAGTCCTATTGGGAATATCACAAGAATAGAGAATATTAATTTAAAATTAGAGAAAGATCTTGCTTATAAAATTTCATATCTTAACAAATTAGAAAAAGACTTAATAGTAGCAAAAGAAATGGTATCTAAACCGTTTGAAAAGGAAGATATTTTAATTGATAAAATAAAAAAATTAAACAAAATAAATACAGAAATTAATAAAGTAGATATATCTAGAGAAGAATATGTATCAGAAGAAACCATTTCGAAAAATAGAGGAATATAATATAAATAAATAAAAAGAGTATAGAATTTTCTATACTCTTTTTATTTTTCTGTAATCATGAAATTAAAAAACAATTTATAGATTTTTAATTAAGGTTGTTCTAATCTTATTAAAATCAAATAATAATACAAAAGAAAAGCAGGATAGATTAATTTCTATCCTGCTTTTTTATGTCCTAAACCAAATATTAAGGAGAATTACTATGAAAAACAACAACTATATAACAGGGAAGATGGAATATAATTTCACATATAACATAATACCATCGGCTATATTTACAAACCCAATCTATAAAAAAATCTCAG
>JAGUQX010000016.1 GCA_030153485.1 Oscillospiraceae bacterium
AGTTATCACAAGGAAATATTAGAAGATATATAAGGCTAAATTATTTAAATAACTATCTAGTTAAACTTGTAGATATTAGAGATATTGAAATTAGACCAGCTGTTGATATTTCTTTTTTATCTAGTGAACATCAAGATATACTAAGTAGGTTAAAAATTTAGCTAAGACTTTGTCTTAGTTATCTTAGGAGGTTTGTTATGAAAAAAGCTGATAAAATATCAATCAAACTAGATAATCAAACAAATAAAACTTTAGAAACTCTATCTGCAAAACAAAATATATCAAAATCAGAGTTGATAAGAAAATTTATTAACCAAGGTCTTGATAAGGAACTTACAAAAGAAAGCATAGATTATATACGTGAAAATATTCATGATGAAATTGAAAATATCTGCAATCCACAATTTGAGAGGATAGCAAAACTTAATGCAAAGATTGGCTATCAATCTGTATCAAACTTTTATTTACTTGCATATATAATTGAGAGTATTTTGCCTACCTCAAAAAGAAAAGATTTTGATGAAATAAAGAAAAAATCTAAAATGATGGGGATAGCCTATTTAAAACTTCGTGAAAAAGAATTCAAAGATTTTATGGAAAGTGAAGATATCTCTCTTGATATGCTAGATTTGAAATGATGAGAGTCTTATATCCATTCAATCTCAATTTGCTATATTAATTAAGTGAGGTGGATTTATGTTTCTGTTAAACCTAGTGGAAAAAACATTAGTAAAAGGAAAGACTTATTGGATAGATAAAAATGAAAATATGTGGGATACTAAAAAATTCACAAAACAAAAAGCAATTCACCACTCAACATATCTTACGATTCATTTTTGTTTTAAGTGTATTAATTGCATTCAATGTGGATTTTCTAATAATTTAGAAAATTGTTATAACGTTGATTATTCTAAATATTCTAAAAATTTAAAATCATGTAGTAATTGTGATTTTTGCAAAGATTGCATAGACTGTCATAATTGTAAAAAATCTGTAGGTTGCATATCCTCTACAAGTTTAGTTAAATGTAAAAATGTTATAGATTGTAATGTTATGTTTTTTTCTTCTGATTGCATTGAGTGTAAAGAAAGTTTTTATTGTAAGAATTCTTCTCATATTTACAAATCTACAGGAATAAAAAACAAATCATATATTATGGAACAAAAAGTTAATTTTCCTTGTTAGTATTTGGTATATGTATTTGATTAATGCTAATTGTAGCACTAGAATTATATTTATTATTTTTACAATCTTTAAATAAAGCCACTACACCAAATTTAACTTTTGATATATCCTTATTAATTTGAAGTGCTTTATTTCTAATATCTTCAAACTCATCTTTTGTTTTGACATATAGTATAATTTTCTTAAAACAATTTGTGTTCGGTTTTTTACATTTACCATATATTGAATAAAAATTTTTATCATTGCTATGATAAAAACCTGAAAATTTACCAATAAATAAAAGATATTTATTATTCATATCGGGAAAAGGCTTCAATGTTTTATCCATTACGCATATATCAGAAACTGTATAATCGTCTGTTAACTTATAATCAGTATCATTAGCTAAACAAATTTTATATAAACGAGTTATTGAACGTATTTTTAATGGTTTATTTGTTAATTTCTTTTTTTTATTTTCCATATTTTTATTTAAACTAGACTTCTTTTCAAGAGGTTGTGACATATTGATATTCGATAGTTGATTTACAAACTTCTCTATATTAAAATTTGCTACCTTCTTACTTTTGTAATTTTTAATATAATTATACTCTGCTTGAAAATCACAACGACTATCGTGATTAGAACTTTTATAGCTTCTAAAGTGTGGAGTAGTGCTTCTTACTAATAGTAATGGTACTTCCTTCCCATATAATCTACACGTATTACATATGTAAATATTTTTTTCATTATCAATGGAGTTATCGGCAAAAACAAGTCGATTTTTATTAATATCGAAAGCATCTATTGACATATAAATCACCCCAAATTAATTGATATAAAATTATTATATCATATTTTAAAAAGGAGAAGTTTTATGGAAACTATAATTATAGATGGAAAAATTTATCTAGTAGATAAAAATAATAATAAATGGAATATCAATCTTTTTAGAGAATCTGATATTAAAAATTATTCTGAACGTATGATACAAGACCATAGCTATAACTGTATTAATTCAAGGAACTGCTCATATTCAAATAAACTTATAGATTGTGATGGTTCATATTTTTGTAAAAGGTCTACGAATCTTAAAAATTGTCAATTTGTTATCAATTCTTCAAATTGTGAAGATAGTTACAGATCTTCTAATTGCCATAATTCTAATAATCTAGATACTTGCCATAATTGTAATAATTGTAGTAAACTTACAAAATCTAAAAACTGTAATAATTGTTATGACTTTATTTATCTAGATGGATGTAATAATAATGATATAGAAGAGATGGAAAAAAATAATAAAACTAGAAGTAATTTTTAAATAAGGAGATTAATAGATCATGCTTGTATATAAACAGTGGATATATTCTCCTAATAAAAAAGGAACAGCAAAAGCAATAGTTGGTATGGTTAAATATATATCAACTCGTGACGGTGTTGAATTTAATGAAGAAGAAAAAC
>JAGUQX010000023.1 GCA_030153485.1 Oscillospiraceae bacterium
ACTTAATGCAAAGATTGGCTATCAATCTGTATCAAATTTTTATTTACTTGCATATATAATTGAGAGTATTTTACCTATCTCAAAAAGAAAAGATTTTGATGAAATAAAGAAACAATCTAAAATGATGGGCATAGCCTATTTAAAACTTCGTGAAAAAGAATTCAAAGATTTTATGGAAAGTGAAGATATCTCTCTTGATATGCTAGATTTGAAATGAGGAGAGTCTTATATCCATTAATTTTATTTTTTCGACAAATTACGACATTGATAAAATATTAATTTATGTTATAATTAATAAATTAACAATAAAGGAGAATAGATATGATTAAAAAAATTATTTCTTTTATTATCGCTATAACCACTACTATATCTAGTTATGGTTTATTAAATGCAGAAGCTCTAGATGTAAAATCCACCACTATTCAACAAACTGAAAAAGCTGCCATATTTGATTTAACAAAAAATGAAAAACAGGAAATTATAATAAAGGATACAAATGGAAAAGATATTACTATTGGAATAGAACCAATATATAATACTGCTAAAGCTCATGTTACTACTGGTCATACTAGTTGGAAAATTTATATTAATCTTGTTGCTATTAACTACTCATACATGATAGATGTTTTTGTTAGCCACACAAATAGAAGTTCTCAAATAACTAATGTTTATTCACCTAAATATCTAGTAGTTCTTGGTTCAGTAACACAAGAAAATCTTAAAATAATAAATAAATATGAAGACTCTTATAATCCTGCATCTGCTGAATATAATATATCATATAAATCTATCGGAGATTTTATAGCCGTAAAAACTGGACTAAGAGCTGAAATAAAAAATCAAATTTTAAAAGTTAAGTTTTGGTGATTATTTTATGACTTTTACATTATCAAATATTTTTGCCATTATTGGTACTATACTAGCACTGTTAATTGGACTTATTGGAATACCTATTTGTATAATTCTAATAATTAAATATCTAATTAGATATACAATCACAACATATAAAAATCATAACATAGAATATCAAGAATTTCTTGAATATAAAAAAAATAAATCTTATCAAGATAAAAAGTCAGCTGATTAATTTCGGTTGGCTTTTTAATATATATATTAAAAATTAATAAGGAGATTAATAGATCATGCTTGTATATAAACAGTGGATATATTCTCCTAATAAAAAAGGAACAGCAAAAGCAATAGTTGGTATGGTTAAATATATATCAACTCGTGACGGTGTTGAATTTAATGAAGAAGAAAAAC
>JAGUQX010000006.1 GCA_030153485.1 Oscillospiraceae bacterium
ATTATATCATAAGATATATTATATATTTAAAATTAATTATGGAGATTATTATGATAAAAGATGTATTGTTAATATATATAGATAGATGGGAATTTTTTGTAGATTTAATGTGGGAACATATAAATATTTCTTTAATAGCTATAACTATTTCATCTGTTTTAGGGATATCTATAGGTATACTTATTAGCCAATTTAGAAAAATTTCTTCATTAATACTAGGTATAATAAATTTCACATATACAATTCCAGCAATATCTATGCTAGGTTTTCTAATTCCTATATGGGGGATAGGAAATTCTAACGCCATTATTGCTCTATCTATATATGGATTACTTCCTATGGTTAGGAATACATATATAGGAATTACAAATATTGATAAGAAAATAATAGAAGCATCAATAGGAATGGGCAGTACAGAGTTTCAATCGCTATATAAAGTTAAATTTCCGTTGTCTATGCCTGTAATCTTGTCAGGTTTTCGTAATATGGTTATAATGACGATTTCATTGACTGGTATAGCGTCATTTGTAGGAGCAGGAGGGTTAGGTGTAGCAATATATAGGGGTATAACAACAAATAACTCTGCTATGACTATAGCGGGAAGCATTGCAGTGGCAGGTTTAGCTTTGGTTATAGATTTTATAATAGGCAGAATTGAAAAATTTGTATATAAAAGAAAAAAAATAAATAAGAATGTTATAATTTCTGGAATATTAATATTTGCTATAGGGTTGGGAACATTTATCTATTTTTCTATGGATAAAGAGGGGATAAATATAGCGTCTAAGCCTATGACAGAACAGCTTATTATTTCCGAGATTATAGGACAACTTATAGAAGAAAAACTAGATATAAAGGTTAAAATAACTAAAGGTGTTGGAGGAGGAACGAGTAATATTCATCCTGCTTTAATCAAAGGTGATTTTGATTTGTATCCAGAGTATACAGGAACGAGTTGGGAATTTGTTTTAAAAGAAGAGGGTGTCTTAGAAGAAGGAGAAGAGGGTTATAATAAATTAAGAAATTTATATGAACAAAAGTTTAATCTTTCTTATATAGGTTTATATGGATTTAACAATAGTTATGGTTTAGCTATAAGAAAGGAAATAGCAGAAAAATTTAATATAAAAACATATAGTGATCTTTCAAAATTTTCTGGAGATCTTGTATATGGTGGAGAATATGATTTTTTTGAAAGAGAAGATGGTTATAAAGGTTTATCAGAGTTGTATGGTTTTAAATTTAAAGATATAGTTAATATAGATGTAGGATTGAAATATGATGCAATGAATTATAAAGATATAGATGTAATGAATGTTTTTACAACTGATGGTCAAATAAGCAGAGAAGATATAGTTATACTAGAAGATGACCAGAAATTTTTTCCAAAATATTATGCTGGAACAGTTGTGCGTAGAGATATATTAGATGAATATCCAGGACTAGAAGAAGTTTTACTAATGTTAGAAGGAAGAATAGATGATGGAGAAATGTCTAATTTAAATTATAAAGTTGAAATAGAAAAAACAGATGAAAAAATTGTTGCAAGGGAATTTTTAAAAGAAAAAGGGCTTATAAAGGTGAAATAATGAATATAATAGAATTTAAAAATATCTATAAAAGTTATAATCAAAATAATATTTTAGAAGATTTTAATTTAAAGATAAAAAAAGGCGAATTTATAACTGTTATCGGAAGTTCTGGGTCAGGAAAAACGACAGTTTTAAAGATAATAAACGGACTAATAACTCCAGATAAAGGAGATATATTTATAAATAATGAAAATATAGAAAAACTTGATAAAACGAGATTAAGAAGAAAGATAGGATATGTTATACAAGGGATAGGGTTATTTCCACATTTAACTGTTAAAAAGAATATAAATTATGTATTAGGATTAAATAGAAAATCTCTAAAAGAAGAAGATTTAGATATTTTAATAGAAAAAATGGGACTAGAAAAAGAGATGATGGATAGATTTCCAGATGAATTAAGTGGAGGACAACAGCAAAGGGTAGGGATTGCAAGAGCAGTTGCTGCAAATCCAGATATTTTATTAATGGACGAGCCTTTTGGAGCGGTTGATGATATAACTAGAAAATCTTTGCAAAAGGAAATAAAGATAATTCATAAAAACCTAGGGATAACAATATTTTTTATAACTCACGATATTCGAGAAGCATTAAACTTAGGAAGCAAAATTTTGATTATGGATAAAGGTGAGGTCCACCAGTATGACACAGCGGATAATATTAGGGAGAGCCCTAAAACTGAATTTGTTAAACAACTAGTGGGGATCAATTAATATTTTATAGTATAATTTATAAAAAAAGATGTATAGAAATTTCTATACATCTTTTTTTAAACCTTATAAAAGGTTATATTTATTATATTTTTTATATAAAAATATAATAAATAACTAATAAATAGGGGGATTATATGTTTGATTTGATTCTTATTAAGACATTAATATTAGATAATAAAAATAAAGAACAATATACAGGAATAGCATATGATGGAAAACATATGTATACGTCTTTTATAAATTCACCAAAGATTTATCTATTTGATATAATGGGAAGATATAAAGGGGATATTAAAACTAAAAGACCATATATATCTATTTGTTTTGACTCTAATGAAGGGTGCTTTTGGGGAGTGTCATTAGGGTATTTTAAAACTATATATAAATTAGATTTATTTTTTAATGAAATAGGATATGTCTATCTTCCGCTTGGCGTTTGTGGTATAACTAGTATAGGATATAGTCGGATTACAAATAGTCTATTATGTGGGGATTCTAAACAGGTATATAATATACATAAGAGTGGCGAAGTTTTTTATATAAATAAGATAAATAATAATGTGTTTATCAATTCTGTTGGAGAATTAAAAAATTTATTATTAAAATCTACTAGTTATAGAGATTCTAATTTTAGTATAATAAGTATTATGAATAACGATTACAAATATGATAATATATGCTGTATGCCAACAGGAATATTATGTAAAGGTATTTTTTCCAGTTATAATAAAAATAATACATTTAATTTAAATTTTTTTGGATGTTCCGACAAAAAAAATGATTATTATATATTTAAATATAAGTGTATAGGTTTTTAGACTAAAAAAAAAGAGAACCGAAGTTCTCTATAAAAATGAAATAAAGGTTTTTATAAATTAGTATAAAAATGAAAACTTATAAATATAATTTTATTTTATATAAATATAATTGTTGAAAAATTATTGAATATAAAGTATAGTCATATTTTAGTTAATTATATATTGAATAAAAAATATATAATCTATTGAATGGTAAATAATAAGGTAATATTTATTATTAAAGTTACACTCAACAATTGGAATTTAATTTAAAATTAATTAATATAAGCTGTCAAAATATATATCGGTAAAATAAAAGTATAATAAATAGTAATATATATTTATATTGAAATATAAAATAGGAGATTTTATGGATTTAAGCGTTATTATTATAAATTATAATACAAAACTATTGACAGAAAAGACAATTGAGTTGTTTATACAAACTGCGGATAAAGATTTAAAATATGAAATAATATTAGTCGATAATTCTAGTGAAAAAGATCAAAAAATCTTTAAAATTGACGGAGTTTGTAAAATTATAGATTCTGAAAATAATGGATTTGGGTCAGGATGTAATTTAGGCGTAAAAAATTCTATAGGTAGATATATATTATTTTTAAATTCTGATGTAGAATTTAAAAATAATAAATTATTAGAAGCCATTAGATATATAGAAAAAAATCAAGATATAGGTATATTAGGTGGAAAAATGGTATTGTCAGATGGAAGCTTAGATCATGGATGTAAGAGGGGGTTCCCAACTCCTTTTACAGCTATTAGTTATTTTTTAAAACTTGATAAAATATTTAAAAAGTCTAAAATTTTTGGAAAATATAGATTGACGTATATGTCGGACGATGAATTAAATTATGTTGATTGTGTTTCTGGAGGGCTAATGGTTATTAAAAGAAGTGTTTATGACCAATTGGATGGATTTGATGAAGACTATTTTATGTATGGAGAAGATATTGATATATGCTATAGAGCTAATCAAAAGGGATATAAGACAGTTTATTTTCCAAAAATATCTGTTTTACACCTTAAAGGACAGAGTGGATTAAATACAAAATCAAAGATAACAATAAAAAGATTTTATGATTCTATGCTTATATTTTATAAAAAAAATTATAAAGATAAATATAATATATTGTTATATTATATTGTCTATATTGGAATAAAATTAAAAAAATTGATAAGCAGTATATAATAGAGGTATATATTTATGATAGATATATTAATGGCAACATATAATGGCGAAAATTATATAAAAGAACAGATAAATTCTATATTAGATCAAAGTTTTCAGGATTTTAGATTAATAATATGTGATGATCAATCAAATGATAAAACTTTTGATATATTAAAAGAGTATGAAAAAATCTATCCAAAAAAAATATATGTATATAAAAATATTGAAAGACAGGGAAGTGCAAAAAAGAATTTTATATCTATGTTTAAATATATAGGATCTGATTATATAATGTTTGCGGATCAAGATGATGTTTGGTTAAAGGATAAGATCAAAAATTCTTATAAATTAATTAAAGAAAAAGAGTGTATATTAATAAAAAAGTCTCCAATAATAGTACATACCAATTTAAAAATTGTTAACCAAGATAAAATAGTGATTTCAGAAAGTTTTTATAAACATCAAAATATATGTGCTAGTATTAATAGTTTTAAAAATATTCTTATTCAAAATATTTTTGTGGGATGTACATTAATGATAAATAAAGAGATGGCTAATCTTTTGAAAGATGTTTATGATGATAGTAGGATAATAATGCATGATTGGATTATTGGAATTTTAGCTGTAGGTTGTGGGAATGCCTATTATATAGAAACCCCACAAATTTTGTATAGACAGCATAATAATAATTCTGTAGGAGCATCAAATCCATATAAACTGGAAAAACTTTTTAATTTAAAAAAACAATATAATAATATTAGGGATACTTTTTTTCAGGCTGAGTATATAAAAGAAAAATTTGGTAATATTTTTAATAAAGAAGATCAAAAAACATTAAACATATATAGTAAATTCTGTTATAATAGTCGGTGGCAAAAAATTTCTAGCATAGTTAAGTATAATTTTTATAAACAGGGGTTTATAAGAAGTTTTGCCCAGTGTTTTATTATTTTAATATATGGATAAAAATTTAATATAAAAGTTGTTTTTTAAATATTTATGTTGTATATTATACATAATAGAATTAGGGTAATTAAATATTATAAAATAAGAGAGGTATATGATATGAAAGGAATAATTCTTGCTGGAGGAACAGGGACAAGACTATTTCCGTCAACTATTGCTTGTTCAAAACAAATGTTATCAGTATATGATAAGCCTATGATTTATTATCCTCTATCGGTTTTAATGTTATCAGGAATAAGAGAAATATTAGTTATTGTTACGGAAAGAGATATAGAGCTATTTAGGTCTCTTTTGGGAGATGGTTCTAAGTTGGGTATAAGTATAGAATATGCGGTTCAGGATAAACCTAGGGGTCTTGCAGATGCCTTTATAGTTGGAGCTGATTTTATAGGATCAGATAGTGTATGTTTAATTTTAGGAGATAATATATTTTATGGGGATAACTTTACAAAAAGGCTATCAAAAATTGCAAAAGATATTCAAGGTGGGGTTATATTTGGATATCATGTAACAAATCCAAATGATTTTGGAGTTGTAGAGTTTGATAAAAATGGTAAAGCAGTATCTATAGAAGAAAAGCCGATTATCCCTAAATCCAATTACGCTATCCCAGGATTATATTATTACGACAATAATGTTGTAGAAATAGCTAAAAGTATAAAACCATCTGGAAGAGGAGAACTAGAGATAACATCTATCCATTCGGAATATCTTAAACAGGGGAAATTACAGGTTGAAATTTTTGGAAGAGGAACAGTCTGGCTAGATACAGGAAATCATAAAGATATGTTAGATGCTGCAATTTTTGTAGAAGCTATACAGACAAGACAGGGGCTATATGTAGCTTGTTTGGAAGAGATAGCCTATAGAAAAAAATATATAGATAAAAAAAGATTGATAGAACTAGGCGAATCTTTAAAATTCACTGAATATGGAAAGTATATTTTATCTATATCGGATGACAATTTTTTTGAAGGAGAATAGTATTTGAATATATATGTAATAGGAAGTAATGGACAATTAGGAAACGAAATTAGAAGTATCTATGAAAAAAATAAATCTGAAATAGGTTTAGTTGATTTTAATTTTAAAGAAAATAAATTTATATTTTTAGATAAAGAAGAGATAGATATTTGTACAATTGACAATGTATATAAGATTTTTGAAAAAGAAAATCCAGATATTATAATAAACTGTGCTGCATATACAAATGTAGATAATTGTGAGATAGATATAGATACAGCATTTAAAGTTAATTCTATAGGAGCTAAACATTTAGCTATCGCTGGGGAAAAATATAAAGCAAAATTGGTACATGTATCGACAGATTATGTTTTTTCAGGAGATGGACAAGTTCCATATAGGGAATATGATATAACGATTCCTAGCAGTGTTTATGGAAAAACAAAACTGATGGGAGAAGAGTATGTAAAACAATTTAGTAGCAGATATTTTATTGTGCGAACGGCATGGCTTTATGGATATATAGGAAATAATTTTGTAAAAACTATAATGAGAATTGCAAAAGAAAAAGAAGAGATAAAGGTTGTAGATGACCAAAGGGGAAACCCGACAAATGCAAATGATTTGGCTCATCATATAATTGGGTTATTACAAACAGAAGATTATGGAATTTATCATTGTGTCGGTAAAGGTGAATGTAGCTGGTATGATTTTGCTAAACAAATAGTTGAATATAGTGGAATATCGTGTAAAGTCTATCCGTGTACTACAGAAGAATATCCAAGACCAGCGAAAAGACCGTCTTATTCTTGTTTAGATAATATGATGTTTAGATCAACTATTGGGGATAGTATGAGGGATTGGAAGATTGCTTTAAAAGACTTTATAAGTAAAATATAGGAGTTGTTATTTTGAAAACATATTTAGTTACAGGTGGAGCGGGATTTATCGGATCCAATTTCATACTGTATATGATTAAAAAATATGGAAATGGTATAAGAATAATAAATATAGATAGCTTAACATATGCAGGAAATTTAAAAAATTTAGAATCTGTTTTGGATAGTGATAATTATAAATTTTTTAAACATGATATATGTAATTATGATAAAATTAAACTTATATTTAAAAAATATGATATAGATTATGTTGTGAATTTTGCAGCTGAAAGTCATGTGGATAGGAGTATAGAAAATCCTGAAATATTTGCACAAACAAATGTTTTAGGAACACTTAATTTATTAAATATAAGTAAAGAGATATGGGAAATTTCTTGTGGAGTTTATAAAGCTGGTGTTAAATTTTTACAAGTTTCTACAGACGAGGTTTATGGATCTTTAGGAGATACAGGATATTTTTTAGAAGAAACACCAATAGATCCACATAGTCCTTATTCTGCTAGCAAAGCTTCAGCCGATTTATTTGTAAAAGCATATAGTGACACATATAAACTGCCTATAAATATAACTAGATGTTCTAATAATTATGGACCATATCAATTTCCAGAAAAATTGATTCCTCTTATAATAAATAATGTGCTAAATAAAAAACATATTCCAATATATGGAGATGGACTGCAGATAAGAGATTGGCTATATGTTGATGATCACTGTCGTGCGATAGATATGGTTATAAATAAAGGTGATCTATCAGAAGTTTATAATATCGGTGGTCATAATGAAAAAACAAATATTTATATAGTTAAAACTGTTATAGATTATATGAAGAGTAGATACAATATAATATATGATGATAATTTGATTAAATATGTTGAAGATAGAAAAGGGCATGACAGAAGATATGGAATAGACCCATCTAAAATTAAAAAAGATATTGGTTGGGTTCCAGAGATTATGTTTGACAAAGGAATAGAGACGACTATAGATTGGTATATGCAGAATAAACAATGGATATCAGAAGTTACCTCTGGAGGATATCAAGACTATTATAAAAATATATAAGATAGAAGGACATTTATATGGGATGTTTTAAATTTATAGAAACAGAAATACAGGGTTTATTTATAATAGAGACAAAAGTATTTGGAGATAGTAGAGGATATTTTTTAGAATCATATAATTATGAAGACTTTAAGGCTAATGGATTAGATATGACTTTTGTTCAAGATAATCAATCAGGGTCTGTCAAAAATGTTCTTAGAGGACTACATTTTCAAAAAAATAATCCACAAGGAAAACTTGTTAGAGTTTTAAAAGGGGAAGTTTTAGATGTTGTTGTAGATATTAGAAAAGGAAGTAGAACTTTTGGAAAGTGGAAGTCTGTTTTATTAAATGAAGAAAATAGAACAATGTTTTATGTCCCAGAAGGTTTTGCCCATGGATTTGTTGTTATGTCTGATTATGCAGAATTTGCATATAAATGTACAAATTTTTATGATCCTTCTGATGAAGGTGGATTGATATGGAATGATCCAGATATTGGAATAGATTGGAAAGTAGATAATTTATCCGATATTAGTTTGTCTGATAAAGATAAAAAAAATCCATTTTTAAAAGAACTATAAATAAATAAAAATAAATTTTTTATAGTTAGGGGGGATAGATTGAAATATTATATACAAACATTTAATAAATATTTATACCTTTTGTTTAATCTTATATCAAGAGATTTTAAAATTAAATATAGACGGTCAATATTGGGGATTTTATGGAGTATATTAAATCCAGTGTTAATGATGGTCGTTATAACCGCGGTGTTTTTAAATTTATTTAAATTTGAAATTGATAATTTTCCGATTTATTATTTAACAGGATCAACTATATTTTCTTTTTTTACAGATGCAACGACATCGTCTATGACATCTATAGTTGGATCTGGACAGATAATAAAGAAAGTATATATTCCAAAATATATATTTCCTTTGCAAAAATGCCTATTTTCATTTGTAAATTTATTTTTCTCACTTATAGCATTGATTATAATGATAATTATTTTAAAATTTGAAGTAACATATACAGTAATACTAGCGCCGATACCAATAATATATATACTTATTTTTTCATTAGGAATCAGTTTGATATTATCATCTTTAACAGTGTTTTTTAGAGATATAGTTCATTTATATGGAGTTATAACCACTATTTGGATGTATTTTACACCTATAATATACCCAGAAAATATATTAAGTGATAGTATGCTTAAACTAATCTCTTTAAATCCACTATATCATTATGTAGGATATTTTAGAGATGTTGTTATGTATGGGAAAATACCAAGTTTAAAGGTCAATATTATATGCATATGTTTCTCTCTTATAACTTTGATAATAGGATCTATAATTTTCAAGCGAACCCAAGATAAATTTGTACTACACATATGAATGATAAGATAGGAGATATATGTATGAACTCGGTGCAGATATCTAATGTTTCCATGCATTTTAATACAAACAAACAAAAAATGAATAGTTTAAAAGAATATTGTATTGGTTTAATAAAAAGACAGATTGATTATAGCAAATTTATAGCATTAAATGATATATCATTTAATATTAAAAAAGGCAGTGTTGTGGGAATAGTTGGTTTGAATGGAAGTGGAAAAAGCACACTGTTAAAGCTAATAGCAGGTGTTTTAAAACCAACAAAAGGAAAGATAATTGTAACAGGGGTTATAGCCCCTTTAATAGAGCTTGGTGCTGGATTTGATATGGAGTTGACAGCTAGGGAAAATATATATTTAAATGGTGCTGTTTTAGGATTTAGCAAAAAGATGATTCAAAGTAAATTTGAAGATATTGTTGATTTTTCTGAAGTTCGAGAATTTATTGATGTTCCTATGAAAAATTATTCTTCTGGAATGGTCGCAAGAATAGCATTTGCCATAGCGACAATTGTTAATCCAGATATTTTAATAGTGGATGAAATTTTATCTGTAGGAGATTTTCAGTTTCAAAAAAAATGTGAAGATAGGATTTCGGAGATGATGAAAAATAATACAACTGTTATAATTGTTTCCCATAGTATAGAACAGATAGAGCGACTTTGTGAAAGAGTTGTTTGGATTGAAAAAGGAATACTTAAAATGAATGATAATACAGATATTGTTTGTGAAGCGTATAAAAATAGTTAAATAATAAGATATAGCTTTTTAGGCTATATCTTATATATTTTGATAGGAGATATATAATGGATCAAAAAGTAGTAAACACTATATCATATTATATTAATAGCGTAGATTCAGTTGATTATAATAATATTATAGTAGAAATGTTAAAAGAAATACAAAAGATAGAGGGATATATAAGTGGCGAAGTTATAGAATATATTTCAAAAAATATGTATTTAAAAATTAGTTTTATAGAAGGTGTTATAAAAAGAAATAAAAGTTTAAAAGATAAATTATGTAAAACAATAATATTGTGTACAGGACCAAGATGTATGAAAAAGGGATCTTATGAAATGTTAAAACTTATAGAAAAAGATTATAGCCATTTTAAATTAGAAACAAAAAATTGTTTTAGAGATTGTGGAAAAGGACCAAATTTGTCTATAGATGATAGAATATATAATGGAATAGATTGTAATAATATTAAGAAAATATTAGGATAATAGATATAAATTTATAGATATATATGTTATTCTATAAAATATAATCGATATTTATAATATAAAAGGATGTGTTTTTATAAAAACTAAATATAAACTATATATTCTATTATCTATATTATTAATAGCTATTATTTTTTGTATGATTGTTTTTGGTATAATAAATATTTTTGATCCAATATATGTTGGAAACCAAAAATTCAGAAAATTTTTTGATAATGAATATGCATACGGTATTTTGATAAATAAAGATATATTAAATAAAAATCATAGACTTAGGACAAGTATAGAGAGAGAAATTAAATATATTGTTATTCATGAAACAGCCAATACAAAAGTAGGAGCAGATGCAAAAGCTCATAATGAATACATAAAAAATTCGGACGATGGTCGTATGGTTTCATGGCATTATACAGTTGATGATAAAGAAATATATAATCATATACCAGATACAGAAGTTGCTTGGCATTCTGGAACGGATGATGGAAATAATCATGGGATAGCTGTTGAAATAGCGGTAAATGATGATGGGGATTATGAGAAATCTTTATCCAATGCATCAAAGTTGACAGCATTTCTTTTAAAAAGAAATAATTTAGATATAGATAGCGTTAAACAACATGCAGATTTTTCAGGTAAGAATTGTCCAACTATAATTAGGGAAACAGGTAGATGGGAAGATTTTTTGAAGATGATTGAAGATAATATAAAATAAAGTAGCAGAATAATAATTCTGCTACTTTATTTTATATTATCTTGTTTTTAATTTCATCAGTTATATTTTGTATAAATGTGTCATGAGGTATATCAAAACTTTCACCATGTTTTCTAGATCGTATTGAAAGATTATTAGAAGAAACTTCTTTATCTCCAAGTATCAACATATAAGGAACTTTATCAAGCTGACCTTTTCTAATTTTATATCCAATTTTTTCTGAAGTAGAATCTATCTCAACTAGTATATTATGTTTTTGTAGAATATTTTTAATACTTTCAGAATATTCTTTGTGTATATCCGAAATAGGAAGGATCCGACAATGAAGAGGAGAAATCCAAAGAGGGAGATCTCCAGAATATTTTTCTATAAGAAGAGCAAGAGTCCTCTCGTAGCACCCTATAAGAGAATGATGTATGATATATGGGTGTTTTTTTATTCCGTCAGAATCTATATATGTCATATTAAATCTTTCAGCAAGAGAAAAATCTATTTGTATAGTTATAATAGTATCTTCTTTTCCGTGAACATTTTTCATCTGTATATCTAATTTTGGACCATAAAAAGCGGCCTCTCCAATAGCAGAATTATAATTAATATCTAGATTGTCTAAAATATTTTTCATTTTGTCTTCTGTATTTTTCCAAGCTATAGGATCATCTATGTATTTATCTTTTTTTTGTGGATCCCATTTACTAAATCTATAAAAGATATCGTTTTCTATACCAATAGATTTCATAATTTTTTGGATAAGATTTAGAATTTTTTCAAATTCGTCATCAAGCATATCATCTGTTGTTATAGTATGACCATCAGAAAGTGTAAACTGTCTTAGACGGATAAGACCATGCATCTCTCCAGAGGATTCATTTCGGCATAGTGTAGAATTTTCAAAATATCTTATAGGAAGATTTTTATAAGAGTGTATGTCAGAATTATATATCATAAATTGAAAAGGGCATGTCATAGGTCTAAGAGCTAAAATATCATCGCTATTTTTTTCATCCCCAATTACAAACATACCATCTTGATAATGTTGCCAATGACCAGAAATTTTATATAAATCATTTTTTGCCATAAATGGAGTTTTAGTTAAAAAATATTCATTTTTCTCACATAAATCTTCTACATATCTTTGTAAAATTTGCAAAACTTTTGCACCTTTGTGCATAATTAAGGGTAGCCCCTGACCTACATTTTCATTTGTTGTAAAATATTTTAATTGTCGTCCGATTATATTATGATCTCTTTTTTTTGCTTCTTCAATAGATTTAATATATTCATCTATCTGTTGAGTTGTTGGAAATGAAATTCCATATATTCTAGACAGTTGTTTATTTTTAGAGTCTCCTTTAAAATAAGCCCCTGTAGTTTGCAAAATTTTAAATCCTTTTATAGACGATATGTTTAAAATATGTGGCCCAGCACATAAGTCTATAAAATCATCTTGAGAATATATAGAAATATCGTTATCTTTAGAAGAAATTTCTTCAATCAATTTAATTTTATATGGTTGATTTTTTTCTGTCATAATTTCTATAGATTGTTCTTTAGATATTATTTTTTTATCTATTTTAGGATTTTGTTTTATTATTTTTTTCGCTTCTTTTTCTATTTTAGAAAGATCATCAGTTGAAAAAGGGGTGTCAACTTCAAAATCATAAAAAAATCCATTCTCTATAGCAGGACCGATGGATAGTTTGGCAGATGGATATAATCTAACAACAGCATGAGCAAGAATATGGGCAGATGTATGCCAAAACGCTTCTTTTCCTTTTAGATCATCAAAGGTTAAAATTTCTAAAGTTTCATCTTGATAAACAGCATCTCTTAAATCTACAATTTTATCACTTAGTAGACAACAGCAAGCAGTTTTTATTAATTTTTGATTTATAGATTTAACTATATCAATAATTAAAATTCCTTCTTCAAATTGTCTTATATCTCCATTTTTTAATGTTATATTAATCAAAAAACAACCTCCTTTAATTTAAAATATTAGATAATTTTCTATAAATTCTTTAAGTTGATCGAATTTTATTCTATCCTGTTTCATAGAGTCTCTATGTCGTATGGTGACACATCCATCTTCTAAAGATTCAAAATCAAATGTTATACAAAATGGTGTTCCTATTTCATCTTGACGTCTATATCTTTTTCCAATTGATCCCGATTCGTCAAATTCTATAGGGAAATATTGTGAAAGTTGTTGGTATATTTTTTCTGCATCTTTAGATAGCTTTTTAGATAAAGGAAGTATCGCAGCTTTTATTGGGGCAATTGCAGGATGGAGTTTAAGGACTTTTCTTATATCACCTTCAGAAACTTCTTCTTGATGATAGGCATTACATAAAAAAGCTAAAGTCATCCTTTCTACACCAAGAGAAGGTTCGATTACATATGGAATATATTTTTCATTTGTTTCAGGGTCAAAATATTCTAGAGATTTTATGCTATTCTTCATATGTGTAGAAAGATCAAAATCTGTACGAGAAGCAATTCCCCAAAGTTCTCCCCATCCGAAAGGAAATAAAAATTCTATATCAGTTGTAGCGTTGGAATAATGGGAAAGTTCTTCTTTTTCGTGTTTTCTTAATTTGATAGATTCTTTTTTTATTCCAAGGGCTAAAAGCCAATCCTCACAATATTTTTGCCAATATTCAAACCATTCTAGCTCTGTATCTGGTTTACAAAAAAACTCCATCTCCATCTGTTCAAACTCTCTAGTTCTAAAGATATAATTTCCAGGTGTTATTTCATTTCTAAAAGATTTTCCTATTTGACCAACTCCAAAAGGAATTTTTTTTCTTGTAGTTCTTTGAATATTAGAAAAATTTATAAATATTCCTTGTGCTGTTTCTGGTCTAAGATAGATATCATTTTTAGTATCTTCTGTAACACCTTGAGACGTTTTAAACATTAGGTTAAATTTTCGTATATCAGTAAAATTTGATTTTCCGCAATTGGGACAGTTTATATTTTTTTCTTTGATAATCTCCATAAGTTGATTGTCGGAAAGACCAATAATAGGTATGCCTTGATCTTCTATAAGAGTGTCAGCACGGTGTCGAGTTTTACAATCTTTACAATCCATTAAAGGGTCAGAAAATCCGCCAATATGTCCAGAAGATTCCCAAACTTTAGAATTCATCAAAATTCCACAGTCTAAACCTATATTATTTTTTGGCATGGTTACAAATTTTTTCCACCATGCCTTTTTGATATTGTTTTTCAGTTCAACTCCAAGAGGTCCATAGTCCCAAGTATTTGCCAAACCCCCATATATTTCACTTCCAGCATATATAAAACCCCTATTTTTACATAAAGATATAATGTCATCTATAGTTACGTTATAATTTATATCCAAACAAATCACCTCATTAAAATTAAATATTTGAAAGTTTTTCTATACCAATTTTTATTCTATTTATCGTTTCTTCTTTTCCTAAAATTTCCGCTATTTCTATCCCTCCGCCAGGTGTAAATTGTTTTCCAGATGTCGAAACACGAATAGGCCAGAGGACAATTCCATTTTTAACTTCCATTTCTTTTATTAGATTAAAAGAAGAGTCATGTATATTTTGAAGTGTCCAGTTAGATATATCTTCAAAGATAGGAATAATTTTATTTAATATATCTAATGATGATTGATAGGTGGTTTTCATTTTTTTGTTTATATATAATGATATATCATATTCTGGAAGTTTATCAAAAAAATCTACTTGATCTGGAATATCAGAAAAAAGTTCTGTACGTTTTTGTAAAACTTGTGATATAAGAGGAATAGATAAATTTTTATTTTCACAAGTTTGTCTTATATACGGTGTGGCAAATTTACTAAATGCTTCTAAAGAAAGTTTTCGAATATATTCTCCGTTAATAGATTTTAATTTTTTATCATCAAAAATAGCAGGAGATTTTGAAATTCCTTCAATATTAAATTCCGATATAAGTTGTGATAAGGTGAAAATTTCTTCTTCACCTTTTGGAGACCATCCAAGAAGAACAATATAGTTTACAATTGCTTCAGGTAGAAAACCTTTTTCTATAAAATCTTCAAAAGAAGCATCGCCATTTCTTTTAGAAAGTTTTTCTGTATGTGTTTTCATAACAGGGGAACAATGTATATATACTGGCTTCTCCCATCCAAACGCCTCATAAAGAAGATTATATTTAGGTGTTGAAGAAAGATACTCATTTCCTCTAACAATATGAGTTATACCCATGGTGTGATCATCAACAACATTGGCGAAATTGTATGTGGGCATGCCATCTGTTTTTATCAAAATTTGATCATCTAGTATAGAATTTTCTACTGTTATAGTTCCGAATACAGCATCATCAAAAGATGTTTCACCTTCTTTTGGCATCTTTTGTCGGATAACAAATGGTATATTTTCATCTAATTTTTGTTTTATAGAAATTTCAGATAAGTTTTTACAATGGCCATCATATTTTGGAGTTATTCCAGATGCTTGTTGAATTTTACGAACTTCTTCTAAGTGTTCTTTATCACAAAAGCAGAAATAAGCATTGTTATTTTCTATTAATTCCATTGCATATTTTTTATACATATGTAATCTTTCGCTTTGTATATAAGGGGCAAAATGACCACCAATATCAGGACCTTCATCCCATTGAAGGTTTGCTTTTTTAAGAGTTTTATATATAATATCTATAGCACCTTCGACTAATCTCTCTTGATCAGTATCTTCTATTCTAAGGATAAAATCTCCATTATTTTTTTTAGATATAAGGTATGCGTATAGGGCAGTACGTAGATTTCCGATATGCATATATCCTGTAGGACTAGGAGCAAATCTTGTACGGACTTTATTTGATATCATAAATTTTTCCACCTTTAACAAAAATTGATATATTTAATATAATATTAACCCCTATAAATTAGTTTGTCAAATATTAGAATAAATTTATATGAATAGGAGATTCGACTTATTATGAGTAGCAATTTTTTTTCAATGTTGTTTCGTATGAAATATATAAATAGATGGAGTCTTATGAGAAATATAAGGCATGAAAATCTTACCGAGCATAGCCTAGAAGTTGCATTTATAGCGCATGGACTAGCTTTAATTGGAAAGCATAAATTAAAAAAAGATATAGATGAAAATAAAATAGCCGTTATTGCGATGTTTCATGATATTGGTGAAATAATTACAGGAGATCTACCAACCCCTATAAAATATTATGATGATAATATAAGAAAAGTTTATAAAGAAATAGAGGAAAAAGCAGAAGATAGGTTATTAAATTTTTTACCAAGTTATCTTAAAGATAGTTATAGAGATATTTTTAATGAAAAAAATTCTAAAATTATAATTGAGTATATTAAAGCAGCGGACAAAATTTCTGCTCTTATAAAGTGTATAGATGAAGAACAACAAGGAAATAAAGATTTTATAAAAGCTAAAATAAGTATACAATATAATATAGATTCTATTGGTTTACCAGAAGCTAAAATTTTTTTAGATGAATTTTTAGAAGGTTTTTATACAACTTTAGATGAGCAAAAAAAATAGAGGAAGGATTTATATCCTCCTCTATTTTTTAACCAACCATTATTTTTCCTTCTGGAACAATTTTGTGCTTATTTCTTTTTGATGATTTTATAGTTAAAGAAAGAGCGAGAGATATTGGACCAACTCGTCCGAGAAACATAGTAAATATTAGTATTAATTTTGATGCAACATTTGACATAGCTGTTACTCCAGTTGATAATCCAACGGTGGCAAAAGCGGATATTGCTTCAAAAAGCGCATCGATTCCAGATAGATGATTTTCAAAATTATTTGTAAAGAATATTATAATAGTTGATATAATTACAGCAATAAATGCTATAGAGAAAACAGATATAGATTTATAAACAGTGGCTTGTGAAACTTTTTTAGACATGATAAGGGTATCTTGTCTTCCTTTTATAACTGATATAACTGTCATTGCTATAACTGTTATTGTTGTTATCTTTATTCCACCACCAGTTGATCCAGGGGCAGCTCCTATGAACATTAGGAACATGGAAAAAACTTTAGAAAATTCTGTTAAACTAGAGATATCAAATGTATTAAAACCAGCTGTTCTAGTTGATATAGAATAAAATAATGAATTATTAAATTTTTCTAAAAGAGACATGTCACCAATGGTATTTTTATTATTAAATTCTAATAATAAAAATATAATAGCACCTACAACAATGAAAGCTAGAGACATAATTAAAACAATTTTTGTATGTAACATAAGTTTTTTTGTTTTTTTATAGTTATAAATATCATACCAAACTATAAAACCAAGACCTCCGCTTATAATAAGTCCCATGATTGTATATAAAACAATAGGTTGGTTATAGAAAATTGTTAGGCTAGAGTTTCCTGGAATAGATCCAAATAAATCGAATCCTGCATTACAATATGCGGAAATAGATGTAAAAATAGCCATAAAAAATCCTGATGATCCAAATTCAGGTACAAATATAAATGATAAAATAATAGCACCTATCATCTCAAATATTATACTTATAGTTATAATCATCTTGATTAACTCAGATGCATTAAACCCATCATCAGCAGAGACAGACTCGTTAACTAATTGCATATTTTTAAGCCCTAGTTTTCTACCGATAGCAACACTAAAAAAAGTTGTAAATGTTACTAGGCCAAGCCCACCAATTTGTATTAAAGATAAAATTATAACTTGTCCAAATATGCTCCAGTGGGTAAATGTGTCATAGATAGAAAGACCAGTTACACATGTGGCAGATGTTGCTGTAAAAAGTGATGTTATAAAAGATGTTGCCTCTATAGATTTTGAAGATATAGGAAGCATTAATAAAATAGTTCCTATTATTATTGTGCATGCAAATCCAAGGCAGATAACTCTGGCTGGTGTATTTAGTATAGAAATTTTTTTGTTTAATTTTATTTTCAAATCCTGAACTCCTCATATTGTGAATTAATTGGGTAATTATATCAAACTGCATTATATTTTTCAATTGTTTATATCTACTATCTTTTTTAAATAACAAAAAATTAACAAAATTTATTATTTATAGTAATTTATATTTGTTATTATGATAACATATTAAATGATTTATAAACATTTTTAATTATCTTTTAAAAACAGGAGCTAATATGATAAAGAAACCTAATTTATTTTTCTATACACAAGATAAGTTTGAGGAAGACAATTTAGATACAGATAAATCCGTTACATTTGTATACGGTTATGGTTTTGTAAATGATATAGATAATTATAATGGAAAAAAAATATTAAAAAATATATTTACAGTTTTTGGATTTGGATTATTATTTATGATATTATTAATGAGAGTATCCGATCAAATAGCTTCTTATTTAATGAGAACTTTAAATATAGATCTAATAATCTTAAGAAATTTTGATTATTCAAAAGATTTTAAATATATTTTTTTAGAAATATATAAAATAGTTAGGTATATTATATATATGGTTCCTCCTATATTTATAATATATTATTTATTTAATATATTAGGTATATCTGTTTCAGAAAAAAATAAGATTCCACAAAAATTAGATATAAGATGGATATTTTTATCAATACCAATTGTTATTATATCATCGTTTGTTATAAGTTTTTGTGTATCTGTATTTAATAAAGTAATGTTTTTTAGTGGGATATCTATAATAGAATATAGAGTTATTTCATGGGGAGATTCAATAGAATTTTTTGTTATTTTAATTTTATCAACAGTTATTATTCCTAGTATATTAGAAGAAATTTTATTTAGAGGTTTGATTTTACAATTTTTAAGAAGATTTGGAGACGGATTTGCACTAATTATATCTTCTTTTTTATTTTCAATAATACATGGAAATATTAATCAGTCTATAAATTCATTTTTTATAGGTCTAATAATAGGATATTTCACTATAAGGTTTAAAACCATTAAAATTGGAATTATAATGCATATGACTAATAACTTGATATATATACTTATTATGTATCTAGACTATAATCTGGAAAATTTTTCATATATAAATTTTATGAGTATTTATGGAATTTTATCAATTGTGATTGGTATAATTAGCCTATTTTTATTAATGAAATTTAATAAAGATTTTTTCTTAGACAAAAGTCAACTTATAAAAAATGATAGCGTATTTTCTAAGATAAAAATAGGGTTCACTTCTATTACATTTATGTTATCTATAATTATATTTATATCTTTTATATTTATTAAAGTGTCATATATAGGATGAATTTTATGAATGACAGAAATATTTTTTTTATGAATCAAGCCATTTTACAAGCAATTAAAGCAAAAAACTTAGGAGAAGTTCCTGTTGGTTGTGTAATAGTTAAAAATAATCATATTATAGCTAGAGGATATAATTTAAGGGAAAAAACAAATGATCCAACTATGCATGCAGAGGTTTCTGCTATATCTAAATGTGGACGGATGCAGAATGATTGGCGTTTGTCTAGTTGTAGTATATATATTACATTAGAACCATGTCCAATGTGTTTGTGTGCTATTATAATGAGTGGTATTAATAAAATTATATTTGGCGCGTATAATGATAAAAGCTGCACCAATATGATTATTGATGTGCTTTCTTATGAATATAAAAATTTACCATCTATTAAAGGTGGGATATTAAAAAATAAAATAGAAGATATAATGAGGACATTTTTTTATGACTTGCATTAAATGTTGCTTTTATATCTGTAACTACATATAAATTTTTAAAGTTAATATTATATTCATTTTTAGTTCATATATAATTGCTATTATATTGACATGGAAACAGAATGGTTTCCATGTCAATCCCCCCTCCTTTATAATTAACTCCATACTTATTTGATTTTATTTTTTATAACGAGCCGTATGCTCGTTTTTTTTGTAACTTTTTTTATATATCAAGTGTCTTATTATTTATAATATTTAATATTAGAAGAGGATATTTATGAATTATTATTTAGGAATAGATTTAGGTGGAACAAATATTGTTGCTGGAGTTATTGATTCTAATTACAATATTTTATCTAAGTATAGTATAAAAACAAATTGCCCAAGATCATCTGAAGAAATAATGGATGATATGTATAATGCTTCTGTTATATCTTGTGAAAAGATAAATATATCTATAAAAGATATTATTTGTATAGGTATAGGAACTCCTGGAATTGTTGATTCTATTAATGGAATTGTTGAAGGTGCGGATAATCTTGGGTTTGATAAAGTTTATATGAAAACTTATTTAGAAAAAAAATTTAATAAAGAAATTTTTATAGAAAATGATGCTAATGCAGCTGCTTATGGGGAATATATATATAGTTATAATGGAACAAATAATAGTGTTATAGCTATTACTTTGGGAACTGGTGTTGGTTCAGGTATAATATTAGATGGGAAAATATATTCTGGAAGTTGTTTTGCTGGAGCTGAAATTGGACATACTGTTATAAATACTGAAGGTAGGATGTGTATTTGTGGACGTCAAGGATGCTTTGAGGCATATAGTTCTGCCACTGCTCTTATAGAAATGACAAAAGATTATATGAATTTAAATGAAGAAAGTTTAATGTGGGATCTTTGTGATAAAAATTTAGATAATGTTACTGGGAGAACCTCTTTTGACGCATTTAAAAAAGGTGATAAATTGGCAACTGATTTAGTTAATGAATATATATTTTATCTATCTGTTGGGCTTTTAAATATAATAAATATATTTCAGCCTAATATTATATGTATTGGTGGAGGAATTTCTAAAGAGGGAAAAGTTTTAATTAATCCTATAAAAGATTATATAAATAAATACACTTATATAAATGATAAAAATAAGTTACCTATTATTATGGCTGCAAAATTAGGAAATGATGCAGGTGTAATAGGAGCAGGTTTTCTTTTTCAACAATATAAATAAAAAAGGACGATTTTAAATCGTCCTTTTTTATTTATATTGTTGGTCCGCCTAAAGGGACTTGAACCCATATCTCACAGAGTCGGAATCTGTGGCTCTATCCAATTAAGCTATAGACGGTTGGATTAATTTTTTCAATCTTTTTTTATTATATATTTTTCTATATGAAAATAAGCATTACAATTTATAATATATTGGATAGTTATAAATCCTATTATAAAAAATAGAAATATAGAAAATGGAGCTATCAGTAGATGAATATATATGATTATTCCTATTAAAATAGAAATAAATATATTTGATTTTATACATAAAAATGCTAATAAAAAAGAATTTTTGATTATGGTAATTATTTTTAAATCAACTGAAATAATCATAATATGTATATAATAGTTCATAAATATGAATATTATAGAAGATAAAAGTATAAATAAATATGGAATTATTATTATTTTGTTAGATTGCATATTTTGTCCATAAAATGATAGAGAAATATATAATAACAAGTGTATTACTAAAGAAAATATACTTATTACGAAAGATTTTTTAAAATTTTGTTTAAAAGATTGTAAAAAGTCGTGAAATAAAAAAACAGAATTATGAGTTACAAAATTTTTCATTATATAGCTAGTTGCAGATAGGGCAGGACCAATTGTAACTATTGGTATAGAAAATAAAATAAATATAAAATTTAATTGAAGTAATTTCCAAAATTTTTGGAAATATATTTCAGTATAAGAAAATATTTTTCTTTTTTTCTTTGTAGTTTTATCTATACCTTTTCCCGGAGGTGGAGAATGTATAAAAGAAAAAAGATTTGCCATAGATATTCCTCCATTAATAAATTTTTTAGAGGTTAAAATTAAAAAAACCAGAAAATATAAAATTTAATAAAGCATCTAATATAGATGATATAAAACATATTAATATTATAATGATGTGTTTAATGGTATAAGTTTTAATAATCTTGTTGTTAATTTCTAATTTTTTTGATGGCATAAAATTAGAAAATATTATAGAAGAAAGCTTTATAGACTCTTTACAAGAAATTATTATACATAGTATATATAATAAATTAGGGATTAGTATAATTATTATACAGTATAAAAATCCTTTTATCTGGTATGCAGAGTATATATACGAAAATATTAAGCCAACTCCCATTCCTTTAAATATAGGTATTATAAGTGTAATTATATGACCAATTCCCCAAAATCCAGTTGCATATGATAATAATATAATTGAAGCGGATGAAAAAAAAGAATAAGAAAGTGTTTTAAATATTGCTTGATTATTTCTACTAGATATAAAATTATTTACAATCTCTCCAATATATTTTTCTAAAGATTCTGATGAATATGAAGTTATAAAATTTCCATAGATAAATCCTATGATAAATAATATAGATACAAACATCATAATATATTTAGAATAGTCAATTGAGCCATATTTTTTATAACTTGTCCTCATAAAAATCAATCCTTTACTTTTGAGATATAGATATTATATATATATTCAAATAAAGTAAAGGATATGATTTAATTTTTATGCTAATGCTGCTTTTATCATTATAGCACATTCTATTCGCTTTTTTTGCAGGGTACAGTAGATATGATTAGGTTGTAAAATATCTTTTTGATACTCCACATTATTTGCACTACACCCACCACTACAATAAAGTCTTGCCCAACATGTAGAACACTCTGGCTTGTGGTATATAGTTGTTTTTGTAAAGAAATCTTTTTTTTCTTCATCTATTTTCAAACCATCATTTAAATTTCCAATAATCCAATCTTTTTTTCCCACAAATTGATGACAAGGATAGATCTCATCATCAGGAGTTATGGCTATATATTCGTTTCCACAACCACATCCACGAATACGTTTTATAGCACATGGACCCTGTTCAAGATCGATATAAAAATGGAAAAAATTTATTTCTTTTCCTTCTTTTTTACGTTTGATTATTTCTAAAGAAAGTTTTTCGTATTCATTACAAACTATAGGAAGGTCTTTTGTTGTTATAGCATAGTCTTTATCTTCTTCGGAAACTACAGGTTCGACAGATATATGTACAAATCCATAATCATTTAAATGTATAACATCTTTTGCAAAATCAAGATTATATTTTGTAAATGTTCCTCTAATATAATAATCTTTTAAACCTCTAGTATCTACTAATTTTTTATATTTATCTATGATAGAATCATAGCATCCAGATCCATCGACTCTAGGTCGAAGTTTATCGTTTATTTCTTTTCTACCATCAATAGATAGAACAGCATTAGACATTTCATCATTTATAAATTTTGTATTATCATCGTTTAATAAAATTCCATTTGTTGTCATTGTGAATCTAAAAACTTTATTATATTCTTTTTCTTTGCTTCTAGCATATGAAACGGTTTCTTTTACAACGTTCATATTCATTAGCGGTTCTCCACCAAAAAAGTCTACTTCTAAATTGCGACGACCTTTAGAGTGGTATAGTAGATAGTCTATAGCATTTTTTGCTGTTTCTATAGTCATGATTTTTCGACCTGTGCCAAAATCACCCGTTGAAGCAAAACAGTATGTACACCTTAGATTACAGTCATGGGCAACATGTAGACACATTGCTTTAATAGGTGATGAAGAAATTTTAGACATAATAGTATGATATTCATCTGTAGTGAATAATGATTGATCATCGTATAAAGAAATAATTTCATTATATGATGAAATTATTTCTGATTCTAGATAAGCTTCAGATAATTTTAGCAGAATATCATTTGGACATTCTTTTTCTAAATTTCCTGAAATAAGATTTAATATATCGTATGTAATGTCATCAACAATATGGACACCGCCACTATTAATATCTAGAACAATATTAAATCCATTTAGTTTATATTTATGTATCATAATTTTATTTAAAAAGCTCCTTTAAAATAAAAGTAGACTAACAAAAAGTTAAGAGATAATTATCTCTTAACTTTTTATTAGTTATCTCTTTCGCATTTTTGATTTGCAACTGTACAAGAAGTTTTACAAGCAGACTGGCAAGAAGCCTGGCATTCTCCACAACCGCCTTTTGAAGCTGTTTTTTTAAGGTTCACTTTATTAAGTGTTAGTATATGTTTAATATTAAACACCCCCTAAATCATCTTTTATCAATTGTAATTATAATATATAAGATAATTATTTTCAACTAAAACTTTATATTTTCCGTTTAAGATTAACTCCAAGTATTCCGCCAATTGTAGAGCAGATTATTATAATGAATAATTTAGAAATTCCTAGCATTGTGATTCCAGAGCTGAATATGAGTAGTGAAACTAATATTATATATATCGATAATATAATTCCTGTAAGAAATCCAAATAATATTCCTTTAGATTTTATAAATTTTGATGATATTATTCCAGCGGTAAAACCAGATAATGCTAAAGATATAGTGGACATTATAGATTGAATGTAGTTTGGAATGCTAAATTTAACAATTAGTATTGCTGATAAAAATGTTATAAATATTGATATAGAAAGTCCTATTATAGAAGAAATCATCATATATTTTATACATTTTAAATTTATAAGATTATTTTTTTCTTTCAAATTATAAATCTCCCTCTTTGAATATATTTTAAAATCATTTTATAAAATATATTCAAAGAGGGAGATTTATATGCATTTATATATAATTTTATTTACTAGAGTCTTTTGATATTTGTTTAGCAATCTCTGGAGCAGCTTCTTTTGGTTCTTGTAAAACTTGGTTTGCTTGAACTGCCCATCTTTTTATTCTTATTTTATTTTTGTCGCTTCCTGTTTCTACTAAAATTGTGTCATCTTTTAAACTAACAACTCTTCCAACTATTCCTCCAGCTGTGACAACTTCGTCTCCAATTTGTAAGGAATTTCTCATATTTTGAGCTTCTTTTTCTCTCTTTTTTTGTGGTTTTATTAAAAGAAAGTACATAACAAGAAACATAATTATGATAGGTAATAAAGATAATAATAACCCTGGAACACCTCCGCTACCAGCTGGAGTATCTATGGGGTCAGCGTTTAGTGGATAGAAATTCATAAAAACACCTCAAATTTAAATTGATTTTCTAGTTGATTATACATTTAAATAATTATTTATTCAAGTATATTATTATAAAAAAATATTGATATAATAATAGTATTATTTTATAATTTAAATTATGATATATAAATATATATTTATGGAGAATTTATCTTATGAAAAAAACGAATAGATTTAGGGAAATGACTTTAATAAGTTTTTTTATTGCAATTATATTTACGTTATCATTAACGCCTTTTGGATTTATTCCTATTGGTATCGTAAAAGCTACAATAGTTCATATACCTGTCATAATAGGAAGCATTATATTTGGGCCTGTTGCGGGAGGTATATTAGGGTTTTGTTTTGGACTATCAAGTTTATTAGTTAATACCTTTATGCCTACTATAACATCTTTTGTCTTTTCACCTTTTTATTCTTTTGGTGAAATAAGTGGAAATTTATATAGTTTATTGGTATGTTTTATACCTAGAATTTTTGTAGGAATTTTTCCTTGGTATTTATCATGCATATTATCTAAACTAAAATTAAGGAATAATATTAAATATTATATTATAGGTTTTTTTTCTTCTATGATTAATACTTTGTTAGTTATTATTATGATAATCATATTTTTTATAGATGATTATGCTATGGTGAACAATATGTCTGTTTCTGGAGTTTTTGGATTTTTAATAGGTATTATATCTATTAATGGAATTATAGAAGCTGTTATTTCCTCTATAATTGTTTCAATATTATCTCCTTTTTTAATTAAATTTCATGGTATAAAATAAGGATAGAAGGGTGATAAAAATCACCCTTCTATCCTTATTTTATACCATTTTATACCGTGAAATTTTGACTTCTGGAAGGACCTACGCCAATCATAGATATTTTACATCCACTTAATTCTTCAACTTTTTTAAGATATAGTTTACAATTGTTAGGAAGCATATCATAGCTAGTTATATTTGTTATATCTTCTGTAAAACCTTTACAAGATTCATAAATAGGAGAACATTCGGCAAGTTCTTCCAATGATGGTGGAAAGTAGTCTATTATTGTTCCATCAGTTTTTTTATAATTTTTACAAATCATTATTTCTTCCATGCCGCTTAAAGTATCTAACTTATTTATCGCTAAACTTGTTAGACCATTGACTCTAACAGAATGTCTTAGTATTACAGCATCAAACCATCCAACCCTTCTTGGTCTTCCTGTTGTTGTGCCGAATTCGTTACCTAATTTTCTTATTTTTTCTCCAGTTTCATTTAAAAGTTCAGTTGGAAAAGGTCCTTTACCAACTCTAGTGGTGTATGCTTTAACAACACCTATGATTTCATCTATCATAGTTGGACCAATTCCGCTTCCAATACAAACACCAGCAGATATAGGGTGTGATGATGTAACAAACGGATATGTTCCCATGTCTATGTCTAAAAGAGTTCCTTGTGCACCTTCAAATAAAATATTTTTATTTTGTTTGAAGGTGTTGTATATTTCAATTGAAACATCTTTAACATATTTTATAAGTCTTTTTGCGTACGTTTGATATTCTATGATAATTTGCTCTATATTTAAAGGATTTCCGTTATAAATTTTTGTAATAATTTTATTTTTTTGTTTTCCAATTTTTAAAGCTTTTTCAGCAAAAAGGTTTTCGTTTAGTAGATCTACTAATCTAATACCAATCCTTTCCGCTTTATCCATATAGCAAGGACCAATACCTCTTTTTGTCGTACCTATCATATCTTCTCCAAGTTCCTTTTCTGATAGATGGTCTATCTCTATATGCCATGGCATTATTATATGTGCTCTAGGATCCATGAAAAGATTTTCACAAGAAATTCCTCTTGCTATAAGTCCGTCAATTTCACTAATTATGACTTTAGGATCGATTACAACTCCGCATCCAATTAAACATAACGCATCTTTATAAAGTATTCCAGAGGGGATTAGATGTAATTTATAGACTTGATTGTTGTTTTCAACAGTATGTCCAGCATTGTTTCCGCCTTGTGACCTAACAACAACATCCGCTTTAGAAGCAAGAATATCAATAATTTTACCTTTTCCTTCATCTCCCCATTGAACACCAACTACAACCTTTGTAGGCATTTTAAAACCCCATTTCAGTTATCAAAGTAAAAAATCTAATAATATTATAGCAGAAAAAAATTTTTTATAAAAGGGAAAAAAGAATATTTTGAAGTAAATCGGAAACAATTATATTATATTTATGATTTTAGTTATTAATTAGGATGTGGTATAAAATTGAATTTAACTAATAAGGAATATGAAGAATTAAATAAAAAAGCATCCAAACCAACAAAACATTTTGGGACATTAACAGGGGCTTTTTTAATAGGCGGAGGTATATGCAGTTTGGGTGAACTTTTGGCTCATGTCTATATGAACTATGGGATGGTAATGAAGGATGCTTATATGCTCGTATCTATAACGCTTATATTTATTAGCTCGCTTCTAACTGGTTTAAAACTATATGATAGTATTGCTAAATATGCAGGTGCTGGGTCTCTTGTTCCTATAACAGGCTTTGCAAATGCCATTGTTTCTCCAGCTTTAGAATATAAAAGTGAAGGGTATATTATGGGAATTGGTGGAAAAATGTTTACTATTGCGGGACCTGTTATAGTCTATGGTATAAGTGTTTCCGTTTTGTATGGTCTAATACTCTTTATATTTCAATCAATATAATTATTTGGAGGAAATATGTCTAATAAAATAGGGAATGGGACAATAATTTTTGATAATCCTATATATATTATCTCATATGCAAGTGTTGGTTCGAAAAAGGAAGGAGATGGACCTTTAGCAGGATATATTGATTTTATTTGTGATGACACTACATTTGGTGAAAAAACATGGGAAAAATCAGAAAGTCGAATTCAAAAGCATGCAGTTGAAAAATCTTTATTAAAAGCCGATATATCAGTTAGGGATATTGATTTTATAATTGCAGGGGATCTGCTAAACCAATGTATAGGTTCTACTTATGGAAGCAAAGATATGGATATACCATTTATAGGGTTATATGGAGCTTGTTCTACTATGGCGGAGAGCTTGGCAATTGGATCAGTCTTTTTAACAAATGATAGTTTTGAAAATATTTGTTGTGTAACATCTTCACACTTTTGTTCTGCAGAACGTCAATTTAGATTTCCTTTAGAATATGGAGGACAGAGAACCCCTACATCTCAATGGACAGTTACTGGTGGAGGAAGTGTTATTCTTAGTAATAACCCTAAAGATATTGAAGAAGGAATAGTTATAAAAGCTATAAAAATTGGTAAAATAAAAGATTTGGGAATAAAAGATGCAAATAATATGGGAGCGGCAATGGCACCATCTGCTGCCTATACTATAAAAGAATATTTAGATGATACTCTAACAAAACCAAGTGATTATGATTTGATTTTAACGGGGGATTTAGGTGAAGTTGGATCGGGTCTTTTAAAGAAGCTTTTAGAAAGAGAAAATATAGATATATCTAAAAATCATAATGATTGTGGGTTAATGGTTTATGATTTAGATAAACAAGATGTTAATGCTGGAGGATCTGGTTGTGGATGTTCTGCTATAACTTTAACTTCTTATATTTTGAAAAAGATGGAAGAAGGGGTATATAAAAATATATTATTTGTAGGAACAGGCGCGCTTCTTTCGACAACAAGTATACAGCAGGGTGATACTATTCCAGGAATATCTCATCTTATTCATATATCCAAATCAAATATTGTTGTTTAGCGGAGGGGGTAATATGGAAATTTTATATAATTGCTTAAAGGCTTTTTTAGTCGGCGGAATAATCTGCATAATAGGTCAGCTTTTTATAAACTATACAAAATTTACTCCTGCAAGAATATTAGTTACTTTTGTTATTTCTGGAATTGTTTTAGAAGGGTTAGGTATTTATAAGCCTCTAGTTGAATTTGCAGGAGCAGGGGCAACTATACCGTTGACGGGGTTTGGATATCTATTAGCAGAAGGTGTGAAAATATCCGTGGAAGAAAGAGGTATAGTTGGAGTATTAACAGGTGGTTTGACAGCATCCGCGGCGGGTTTGACGGCTAGTATCGTTTTAGGAGTTATCATTTCTCTTATATTTAAACCTGGGGACAAAACTTAAACTGTTTGTAAAAAAATCGTCAAATACAGTCCTTTAATCGTTAAATGGGCTGTTTTTTATTAAACTTTTAAACGATAAATATTATATGATTGTTTAATATCTATCTAATAATATATTTTACGTAATATATTAGCATAAAACGAAAAAAATAAATTATATAATTTATTTTTTGTAAAATATATGATATTATGATTTATATATTGGTATTTATAGTTATGTATATAAATTTAATTTGTTTTAATACAAAATTTTCTATATGATTATTATAGAAAATATATATAAAT
>JAGUQX010000035.1 GCA_030153485.1 Oscillospiraceae bacterium
GGCGTTAGAATATACCTTGGACAACTATTCTAATATAAAAAATATCTCCCTTGCTCTTGATAATGACACAACAGGACAAGAGCAGAAAAACAAAATATTAAAGCTGATAAAAGAAAAATATCCAGATAAAAAAATATATATTTCTACTCCAAAATCGAAAGATTTTAACCAAGATCTAGTTAATTTCAAATAAAATACTAAAACAATTACAAAAGAAAAATCCTTAGACTCTTGTCTAGAAATGACTATTTGAAAGGAGGTGAAAACTATGGAATCAATAGCAATGTCGATACTTAATATGTTTAACGAATTAAAACCATACGCTTTTATTTTATTAATAGGAGCAATCTGCATAGGCGGATTTATGCTTGTTTTCGGAAGAAGTGGGAGAGCTTTAGGAATCTCTATTATTCTGGGCGGTATAGTTGGATTTGCATTAATCATGGGTAGTGAACAACTTGCAAACTGGTTTGCTGATACTCTAAATTTCTAATGTATTTTAATAGGTGCGACAATTTGTCACACCTATTAAAAGAAAGGAGTTATATGCTAAATAAAAAAATCAATTCAATGATAGACCTATCTTTTTTGGCTGATAAAAAATCAATTGTCATTTTTTGTATTGTTGCAAATGTAATATTTATAGGGTTGTTTTCTACAGTAATCAATATATTCTCTATAATTAAATACGGCTTGAAATTAAGATATATTCTACCAATTTATAGCACTTTCTTTATATATATATTACTTGCTTTAATTTTATTTATCCTTGATTTAGCAATTATATATCAATTCAAAAGAAACTTTTCTAGCTTGAATATACATCACAAAGGTAGCTCAAGATTTACCACTGTAAAAGAGCTTGTAACACAGTATAAATGTATTCCCGAAAAAGGTGATTTTACTGGTAAAGGTGGGGTTATTATTTCTCATATAAATGACTATTTTCTTGTGGACGATAACCCTGTAAATAATATTATAATAGGAATAACTAGGTCGGGTAAATTTGAAGTTTTTGTTGCTCCCGTGATTGATATATACTCAAGAAGTGAGGAAAAACCAAGCCTTGTTATAAACGACCCTAAAGGAGAGGTTGCCTCAAGTTCCTATCAAACTTTAAAAGATAGAGGGTATGATATATTTATAATAAACACAACCGACCCCAATCATTCTAATTCATACAACCCTCTTTGTGCTATCAAAAATGCATATAAAAATGACGATTTAGACATGGCTCAAACGTTGACTATATCTCTTTCAAATATTATTTTTTGTGATGATAAAAATAACTCCAGAGATACATTTTGGGATAAATCCAGTAGTACACTCTGCTCTGCTATTATTCTTGCTCATGTTATAGATTGTGTTGAAAGCAATCAAGAAGAAAAAATAAATATGTACTCTATAGCTAATTTTCTATCGACTCTAGGTTCTCAAAACACAACCAACCCTTTCACAAAAGAGAGTGAAAATGCTCTAGATAAATTCTTTGAAATTCGGAAACAAACCGACATTGCCAAAAGACTTTACGGTACCGTAATGCTCTCAACTGGTCAGACTAGGACTAGTATTTTCACCAACACAATGAATAAACTTAATCAATTTTCTTTATCAAATGTTGCTAGAATGACCGCACAAAATCAGATAGATTTAAAATCTATTGGTTTTGGGAAAAAGCCTTCAGCTATATTTTTACTTACTCCAGATTATGATTCTACCCTACATTTTTTATCTAGTATATTTGTAAAACAGCTATACTCTATCCTTGCTAGAGAATGTAGCCTTGTGGATAATGGCAAGTGTTCTCGTGAGGTTGTTTTTATACTTGATGAGTTTGGAAATATGCCACCTATTCCAGATATGGACAGCGTTATAACTGTTTGTTTATCAAGAAATATTCGCTTTAATCTTGTTATACAAGATTATGAACAGCTAAATTCTAAATATCCAAAAGCATATAAAACTATAATATCAAACTGTGGAAATCAGATATATCTTTTAACTTCTAGCGATGATACAGCTAGTAAATTCTCCAAACTTCTAGGAAGTTCTACAGAAAAAACATACTCAAGAAGTGGGCATATATTATCCTTTGAAAAGTCACTGGGAGAACATTATGACGAGAAACCTTTATTAAATTCTAAGGAGTTGATGGAGCTTAAACAGGGTGAAAGTATCGTCCACAGAGTTATGAAAAGAATTGATTTATCTAGAAAAGAAATAGTACCACACCCTATTTATAACAGAGGTGAGACTAAACTTAAAGCAAGGCTTTCATATCTTACAAAGGAGTTTGACACCTCCAAAAATATCTATGATATTAAGATAGACACATTTCATAACAAGATAAAGCTAGATGAGATTATATATCTTCCAGAAGCGGAAACTCCTTCAACAAACCTAATAGAAACTATTCCTTTAGAGGATAAAACAGAGGAAACTTCTGAAGAAAATACCCAACTAAACACCTCTATTTTATCTGAAATCATATCTACTCAAAAATTAAATATTATTGAAAAAAAGCTAGGAATAATAATTGATATAGGGTGGTCTTTTAATCAATTTCAAAAATTATTAGATCAACTTATTAAATCAGGAGAAATTTTAATTGAAGAAAAAAACTATATTTTAGAACAATTTAAAGTGGAAGAGGGTGATGAAAATTGATACAACTATAAAGATTTTACAAGACTATTCGCATTTGCTTGAGATAAACTCTATAGTCGGATTTATCTTGCGTTGGATAGGTTTTTTTATAATAAAGCTTTTATATATGTTAACATCTATTATAGAAAAAGGAGTCAACGCCGTTTTCTCTCTAGCTGACTTTTTTAAAGCTCCAGAGGTTGAAAGCTTTATAAATTCCTTTAAACCTATCTTTATTCCTATTTTAATCGGTAGTTTTATATACATTGGGTATAGCTTTGTTTTCCAAAATAAAGCAGTGAGAAATAGGCTACTACAAAATATATTCATATCAGTTATCGTAATATTAGGACTTCCAATGATTATATCAAACATTACTGATATATCAAACATTGGAATCAACAGTATTTTCCCAGAGGATTTCTCAATATCATCAAGGATGATTAAAGACAATATTACAGACATACTACTATATGATGAAAATGAATTTTCTGATGGTATATCATTTAAAAATAATTTATCAGAAGAAAATATTTTAAGAATGACCCTACAGAGGTTGTTAACCCTAAAGATAGCAAAAATAAAAATGTATTTGATAGCAAATTAAAATTTGATAAGAATGGTAATCCAGTTATTGTATCCTTGGCAAACTCTTGGTATGATTTCTTTTGGAAAGAAGCCTATTATCGATACAATATAGATTTTGTAAATATTCTAATAAGCCTTATAACTCTTGCTTTAGTCTTTGTGTTTACACTATTTAAGATATGCAAAATCTATTATGAACTAGCTATACATAGGTTTTTAGCACTGATATTTTCCTACTCTGATATTGCTACAGGTGTTCGGTTAAAGAAGATTTTACAAAATATATTCATGTCAATTTTAACTCTATTTTTTACAGTTGTTCTACTAAGATTTTATATAATAGGGGTATCGTATAGCACCAGTATAGAGACCGTTTTTATTAGGCTAATCTTTTTAATAACTATATCAATTGCGACTATTACAGGCCCTGATCTTGTAGAAAAAATACTAGGTATTGATATAGGGAGTAGTGATGTTGCGAAAGGAATGGCAACAGCTTATTACGGTATTCAAACAGCAACTGGAATCTCAAAAGGACTTGGAGGCATTGCTAAATCTGGGCTTGGCTTAGTTTCAAAAGGTATAAAGGGTTCTGCTAATTCTATGTCAACTATGGCAGGTGTGGGAAAAGGTCTTTATGATAATATGAAGTATAAATCTACTCCAGCACCTAGTCCTAAGGTGTTAAACCAATCATCTACACCTATACTTTCTTCAGATGATAGAGGTTTACCAAACTCACAAGGTATTGTTTCTGGTATAGAAAGCTATGCCGATAAATTCGCTGACAGTGTTAGAAACAATCCAAAATATACAGTATCAACTAAGCCAGTTGAAGCATCTCCAATACAAAGAAAAATACAAGGAATTCATGATCAACTTAAAACTGTAACCTATATGACAGCTAGCGTTGGTAAAAGTATAGGAAATAACATTAAAGACAAAGCTTATCAATCAGAGTCATATAAAAGAGTCAACAGTTCTTACAATAAAGGAAAAGATTTTATTGATAAAAGAATGGATAAATCGAAATATTCAAATATGCCAAGAAAAAATATTAGAAATAAAAAGTGACCTATGGTATAATATTATATAAATGAGGTGTATTTTATGAAAGTATATACTATAGTTGGAGGAGTTAATGGTGTTGGAAAATCAAGCTTAACAGGTGTCTTAAAAGCTGAGCGAACTGACTTAGGGTTTATAATTGATGTTGACTATATCTCTAAAATTGATAAAATTAATAACATTTCAGCAGGTAGAAAAGCTATAAAAATGATAGATGACTTTTTATTAAAAGGTATATCATTTACCCAAGAAACCACCCTATCTGGTAGAGGCGTTATAAATACTATTTCAAAAGCTAAAGCTAATGGTTACACTATAAATCTTTTTTACATCGGTTTAGACTCTTGCGATGAGAGTATCTCTCGTGTAGAAAATAGAGTTAGAAAAGGTGGACATCATATATCTAAGACTGATATTATCAGAAGATATCATAATAGATTTAATACATTAGTAAAGGTTATTCCTTTTTGCGATAAAGTTATTTTTTATGATAATGAAAACAAATTTGATAACATCGCAGAATACTTAAATGGTGAAATTATATTAAAAAGTAATACTAAAGTAGACTGGCTAGATAAACTATCAGAAAGATTAAGTCAAAGCTATTAAGGAGCGAATTAAAGTGAAATATATAATCATAAAGCAGACTAAAAATGAAGTTAAACTATGGAAAAATATATATTTAAAAGACCTAATTGTTATATTAGGTCTTTTCTTTTTAGGCTATATAATAAGCCCATTTATACACTCATATTTACAGATACCATTTCATATTTTCATAGTTATAGTTGGAGTTGTTTCATGCATGCCATCACCTACAAACCCTAAAAAAAGAATATACAACTCCATTTTTTATGCTTTAAAAAAGAAGAATACATATAAGCATTTTGGAGGTTAAGAGATGATAAAGAGTTTAACAACAAGAGATTTAATTCAAGTTATAGACTACTACAAAGGTGATACATTCCTATTAAAAGATAATAAAGTTCTAGATATATACGCTATTCAAAGTGTCGATTTAAATGGTTTATCAGAAGATGAAATATCAAGAAAAATATACTCTTTCGGAAACTTTCTTAGAGGGTATCACTTTGATATTAAAATAGTTTCGATGAATTTTCCAACAGTAACAATCAAGCAGCAAGAATATATCAGACAGAGAATAAACCAATGCTTAAACCCATTATGTATACCCTATCTAACCCAAAAGCTATTTGACCTTGAGTATCTAGAAAAGAACAACACCGACACAGAATTCTACCTAATGACCTTTACAAAAAAAGAAGAGGATATCTCAAGCAAAGAGCTTATATATAGGTTAAAAGATAGTGAATTTAATCTATTTAAAATCGATTTAGATAAAAAGAAACAGATACTATTTAAACTTTGTAATCAGAATTCTAGGGTGTAATACCAATTCAAACAAGGAGGAAACTATGAAAACTAAGCTAAACAAAAATCTAATAAAATCAATACAACCAATGGGAGGAATATCCTTTAAAGACGAAAAATATTCATCTAGTGGAACGGGATATATTGCCTGTATTCGCATCTATCAGTACCCCGAAAGTGTTGATGATTTCTGGTTGTCACAGATACTTCTAGAGCATGATTGCATAACCACAATTGATATTAATACTCAAGACAGAACCTCCTGTATAGAAAACCTTAGAAGAAGTATAAAGGAGCTTGAGGGTCGACTTTCTGTAGAAAAAGACCCTATAGAAATACAAGAAATTATCTCACAAATTAATTATACAAAAGATATTGCCGATACAATAATTTCTTCTGGTGAGATTATAAAAGACACCTTTACAAGGATATTTCTATCTGATATAGATAAAAAAAAGCTAGAGATTAGAGCCTTTACCCTAATAAAAGAACTTGAGGGTAAAGGCTTTAAATCTGCAATTTTTCTTAATGAAACAGAGTTTGAATTTTCCTCTCTGATTTCTTCATACTCCTATCAAAATATGATAGATAAAGCTAATACGGGACTACCTCTAACTTCATCTGTTTTAGGTGGTGGTCTTCCTTTCAACTTCTCTAGTCTTAAAGATGAAAACGGAATTTATATCGGACACAGCTCAACTGGTGGGGCTGTTTTATTTGACCAATTTCATATAAGCAACACTAGAAATTCTTATGAATCCGTTATATTTGGTAAAAAAGGAGCTGGAAAATCAACACTGATAAAAACCTTGCTATTACATAATATTATCAAAGGAAATTATAACAGAATATTTGACCCGAGTGATGAGTACACGGGGCTTGTAGAGAGCTTAGGAGGGAGAATAATTCACCTTGATGGAAAGGATGGAATGATAAATATACTACAGATAATCTCTTTAAATGAAGATAATTCCTCCTCATTTTCAGCACATATTAATAAAATTAGAGTTTTCTACTCTCTACTTTCAGGTACTAAAAGTGAGATAGATTTATCAGAATTTGAAAGGCTAGTAGCTATAGTTTATGAAAAATTTAATATTAATAAAGATAACTTCAAAGACAAAAAACCAACTGAATTTCCAACTCTTTCAGACTTGCTACAGATAGTTCAAAATGAAGTTTATACAGAGAAAAGCTCAAAGGAAATACGAAAAGATATATCAGAAAATCGTGGAAATATATTAGAAAATATCCAGATGATTTTATCATCAGTAGTAAAAAACTATGGTGATTTATTTGATGGATACACAACTATTAAAGATTTTTCTAAGGAAAAACTTATCAGCTTTAACATAAAAGGACTACAAAATTATAGCCTAAATATATTTAATACTCAGATGTTTAATATCTTAAATTTGCTTTGGTCTGAGCTTTTAAATCAGGGTTCACATATGAAAAAGCTCTATGAGAACAAAGAAATTTCATTTGAAAATATAAGTCGATATTTAATAACAGTTGATGAAGCTCATCTATTAATAAACTCTGAAAATGAAATGATTATAGATTTCTTTGTAACATTTGCAAAACAAAATAGAAAGTATTTCGGAGGTTTTAACCTTATATTTCATGATATAAAAGACGTTATTCCAGACATATCTGATAATATTTCTATCAATAAAATTAAAACACTTTTTGCATTATTACAGTATAAGTTTCTATTAAACCAAGATGCAAGTTCAATAAAAACTCTGCAATCAGTTTTTGAAAATGAATTGACAATAAATGAATCTAACAAACTTCCATTGTTTGGCAAGGGTGAAATGATTTTAGTTGGAACTGGAATCAATAATATAAAGTTCAAACTATCAGTTTCTCAATATGAATTAGATTTATTTTGTGGTGGTGTCTAATGCAAAAACTAATTCTAAAATGGTTATCCAAAAAGGTTTTATGGTGGGCTTTTTCATTTATTTTTAGTGGCTTTTTCTTTTTTATTATAATATTTTCATCAGCTTTTATAATGATTTCTTCGGCAACTCTTATTCCAGAAATTCCTGAAATTTCTCCAGAGCTACCACCAATTTATAGTGGAGATTTTATATATCCAATACCAACATACAGAACAGTTTCATCACATTTTGGATATAGAACAAACCCTGTAACTGGTAAAAATGAGCTACATGGTGGGACGGATTTTCATGCTCCTCATGGTACAAAAGTGGTGTCTACAGCAGATGGAATTGTAGAATTTTCAGGGTGGAATAGTGGTGGTTTTGGCTACCTTGTTGTTATAAATCATGGTGAAAATCTCAAGAGTCTATACGCTCACAACAGCAGATTA
>JAGUQX010000045.1 GCA_030153485.1 Oscillospiraceae bacterium
GATTTAAATATAGAATTTGCTAAAAAAATTGTAGAAACCAATAATTTTTATGATTATACAAACGGATTTATGTCATCAGATTTAGACCTTCCATTTTATATAATAATATTAATTTCTGGAATTGTTGTCGGTTCTAGAGTAAACGATTTAATAAAAAGTGGATATGCAAATTTTATGATATCTAGATCATCACCAAAAAAGTTCTTTAACTCAACTATTATATCTAGTTTAGTCTATACCTTTACTATATCTACTATCTTTATGATTTCTTCTTTAATTATCCCCATGATATTTTTTGCACAAAAATTTCATTATGTAGGTATACTAGATATGATCTTATTCTCCATATCAACTATTATGTTTGGACTAACAGCCTGTTTCTATATTTTCATAACCCTATGTCTAAACGTCTATATAGGGAATAAATTTATATTAAAAGCACTACCATTTATACTCCTTTTAATGCCTATGATAATAACCCCTATAATAGAGCTTGTTGTAGGAGGTCTTGGGTCTATCCCTTATATGTTTGGGTTTGAATCTGGATATATAATATTTAGCTTCGATGCTATATCCCCTGGTGATTACCTACTTAATGTTTTTATTTTAGATCATATTGTTTTTTACATAACATTTGGCATAACCTCTGTAATATTATATAAATTATCTACAAAATCTTTGAAAAAGAAAGTTTTCTAAATAAAAAGTTTAAATAACAATAAATTTAATTATATTTAACTTTTATACAAAATTCGACAGATATTAACAAATAACAAAGTTATACTTTTTGTATACTAATTAATAAGGAGTATTATATAATGAAGTTGAACAAAAAATATATATTTAGCATTATAGGTGTGTCAATCATGTCGATGAACATAATTATTGCATCTGCTGCTGTTGGAAACTGGGGAAATATAGGGCTACATACAATGAGACAAGGACAGGGATATACCAAAACTTCGGTTTATGATTTAAAGGAAGATTCTGCTGAAAAATCCGCAGATTTTTACACAATAACAAAATCTTCCTGGACAAACCCATCTGTGAAATTAGTTAATTCTAATGATGAAGAAAGATCGGAAAAAACAGAACTACGAACTGGTAGAACAACAAAATCCGAAAAAAACAGAGGGCTTCAAGGACATATATACTATGCTTCTGTTAAACCAGATAATCTACAAATTGGAGATGACAGTGTAAAATTCCAGGTTAGAGCTAGATAAAAAATTTAAATAACAATAGGTCTAAAATATATATTATGTTTTAGACTTATTGTTATTTTTATGATACAATAAAATAAATATTCACAAAATATCTACAAGGAGGAGATCTTCATCTTTAAAGATCTATCTATTTTATTAAAAAATAAATTTAATCTTCTTTTAATTCTAGCTATCTATCCTATGATTATTTCTTTTTTAGAAACAAAAAATAGTATCAATAATTTAATAATTAGTATAAATTCTGGCGCAGATGATTTAAATATAGAATTTGCTAAAAAAATTGTTGAAACCAATAATTTTTATGATTATACAAACGGATTTATGTTATCAGATTTAGACCTTCCATTTTATATAATAATATTAATTTCTGGAATTGTTGTCGGTTCTAGAATAAACGATTTAATTAAAAGTGGATATGCAAATTTTATGATAACTAGATCATCCACAAAAAAGTTTTTAAACACAACTATTATATCTAGTTTAATCTATACTTTTACTATATCTACTATTGTTATGTTATCTTCTTTAGTTATCCCTATGATATTTTTTGCACAAAAATTTCATTATGTAAGTATAATAGATATGATTTTATTCTCAGTATCAACTATTATGTTTGGACTAACAGCTTGTTTCTATATTTTTATAACGCTATGTCTAAACATTTATATACCCAATAAATTTATATTAAAAGTATTACCTTTTATACTGCTTTTAATGCCTATGATAATAACCCCTATAATAGAGTTTGTTGTAGGAGGTCTTGGGTCTATCCCTTATATGTTTGGGTTTGAATCTGGATATATAATATTTAGCTTCGATGCTATATCCCCTGGTGATTATTTAACTAATGTTTTTATTTTAGATCATATTGTTTTTTACATAACATTTGGCACAATCTCTATAATATTATATAAATTATCTAAAAAATCTTTGAAAAAGAAAGTTTTCTAAATATGAAATTAATATTTAAAAATTTATACACTTTACTTATACTATCTGTTGTAGTTAGTACCATTATTCTATGGTTTGGTTTTGCCAAGTTTATACCAAATTTCGATAATACAGATTTTAACCATATATTAAATGCATCTAATTATAGATATATTTTTTATTCCCTTCTTTTCCTAATATTCACAAGTTTATCTTCACCGTCTTTATACAATAATTTTATAAGGAGTAGATATAAAAATATCCCTCTACAAATTATATACCTATCTATTATCCTATCAATAATTCAATTTATCCTTCTACTTTCTTCTACAATTCCTGTTATAATTATTTTAAAATCAAAATTTCCACCAGTATTAGAATTAATATTAGCTTGTCTATCCGCTTTAAACTATTTAATATTTATAAATACAATATATTTTTATATATATCAAAGGACAAATAAAAAATTTACAAGCTTTTTAATAACATATCTATTAGTTTTAATAATAGTTTTTTCTATAACAATGTCCCTTTTTGATAAATTTCAGCATATCCTTGAATATATATATTTAGTTATAACTATTATTTTATTATATAAAATTTATACATCGAAAAAGGAAATTTTATGAGAATGAAGATTAAAACTATAACATTATCAGAAAAGATTTTATCTATATTTTTTATAATATCACAGATATATATCTATCCCATGATTGGAGAATACCAAGATATATATCTTGGATTTAACACCAAATTAAATTTTCCCCAAGAAAATTATATGGTATATCTTATAACCATTATTCTTATAACTATTTTAGTCCAGAGTAAATCTGTTTCATTGATAAATATATCAAACTATATTAAACCAAGATGCAAAAATTTAAATTTATACATAATTTTAAAAACAACACTATTTATACTTAAATTACAATTTTTAAAAATACTATTTGATATGTTTTTATCCATTATCTTTAAAATTAATATAAATATTATTATTATTTCGTCTTTATCCTTTTCTCTTTCAATAATTATTATATCAATTTTAGCATCACTAATTAATATATTTATAAACCCTAATATATCCTACTATATAATAATTGTGTCTGCTATTTTTCAGCCACTAACAAAATACAGTATATTTATATCAAGTGAAAATGATTTTATACTAAAAATAATTATAATTACTACTTTAATTATTTTATCTATATTTATTAAAAAAGAATATATATCGAGAGGATATTATCAATATGATTAAAATTAATAATGTTTCTAAACAACTAAAAAACAGAAATATTCTAACCAATGTTTCTTTAGATATCAATCAAAACGAAATGGTTATTATCCAAGGACACAACGGATCTGGAAAAACCATGCTTCTTAGGCTAATCGCTGGCTTTATACAGCCGTCAACTGGAACAGTTTCTAACGATTTTTCCTCAATAGGAGTTATTATAGAAAAGCCAGAATTTTTAAATATATCTGGTCTAGAAAATTTGAAATATCTAGCAAATATAAACAATATAATAAAAGAAGAAGATATATTATCCTGTTTAAAAGATTTAGATCTATATAATGACAGAAATTTAAATGTCCGAAAATATTCTTTAGGAATGAAGCAAAAATTAGCAATCATTCAAAGTTATATGGAAAATCAAAACCTATTACTATTGGACGAACCTTTTATAGCTTTAGATAAATCTTCTATATCCACTGTTGTTAGCCTCCTTAATAGTTTAAAAGAAAAGGGAAAAACAATAGTAATAGCAACCCACGATAATCATCTTGTTTCACAACTACATCACACAAAAATGATAGAGATGGAAAATGGAGAGATTGTATAAAAGATACAATCTCTCCATTTTTATTCTAAGATAATCATATTTGCAAAATTAAAATCTATTCCAACTAATTTATCATTCATCAAAAAATCCAATCCAGATGATTCAAAATACTTTATAGCATTTACATAATCTAATAATGACATATTTTTATATTTTTTAGGAGGAGATAAAACTTCTCCAGTAGTTCGATTTTTATTTATTGTATATCCTGCAATCAAAAAGCCTAATATTTCTCTTGCAAAATTTGTCATACAATATTGTTTTTCCTTTACCTTTTTTATTACAATATAATCTTCACGATTTTTAAAATCAATATATATTGTATGAAATCTTCTAGGAGACGACATATAAATATATTTTCTATTATGTACAAGACCTAGAACTAACATATCATTAGTTAAAATCCACCAATGATTGCTGGATAATACACTTCCATAGCTTGTCTCGTTAAAAAGTCTAAAATTATCTCTTAATAAATCATCAGTATGAGGAGTAGTTTTTACTTTATTTTTTGTAAGAGATATAGCTCTACACCCTATAACAAACAAGTCTAACCTTAAATAACAGGTACTTGAATATAATTCTAAAGCCAAAGAGGATTCCTTTTCTAATAAATTACTGCGTTCCATTCCACTATTCTCTCTATTATTTTCAAAATAAAAAAATAAATTGCAATAAATTTCTTCTTTCATTTTATCTATAATATATATTAACTCTTTTAATAGTACTTTTGAATCCATCTTAGGTGGTAAATATATTAAATCTTCTTCTTTAATTTCGTCTGAAAATATAACTTTATCTTCATCTTTTAAATCTACCGTCTTATTAAAAACACTATTATATTTACTAAACATTTGTATATATCTCTCCTATAATAAAAGTATAATTTTAACCCAATCAGATATAAAGCTGTATTATTATTATAAATTGTATAGATTTTTATAAGCTTCTGCCAATACAAAAATTCTATTTCTAAGATTTGCGGCCCTTTTGATCTTATTATCTTGTGTAATAGCGGGATATGATATCATATCCGAAATATATGCTCTAGTAGTGTTAACTCTCTCAGATATACCATCTTCATGATATAGCATAGCAAAACAGCACAAATTATTAGGATTTGACTTTATTAATTTTAATATCTTTTTTGCTGGATATATCTCAGGGTATAAAGATTTTAGATGATTAAAAATAGCTATTATAGATCTCGTAAGAGTTCCTCTATATGTAGAATTAGTATTTCTTACTAATTTAGACTTAAGTATAATATCCCTCATACTGAAATTAAAATTATATATTAAAGTATTACAATTATCAATATCTTCAAATATATCTGAATTTAATAATTCTTTGTTATTCTCACAATCAGACACATGCTTCATAATATCAAATAATCGATTAGATGTAATATTATAATCCCATTCCTCAAGATTATCATCATCAGAATCTTCTAATAAAACAGTTGTCAAACTATTATCACCAGAACTTGGAAGACTCTGTTCTAATTGATCTTCTCCGCCAATTAATAAACTTTTTTCTTGCTCTATATATCCACTAGCTGGTTCTTTATTAACAGGTATAAAATATGTAAATTTAGAGCCATCTTTCATACAATCAAAAACACTCTCATATGTAATTTTAGCTACAATAGGAATCATGTTTGGAGCAACAGGATATGGAACTTTAAATAATAAATCATCCGAAGAGGATGGTTTTGGATGATTATCACTAAGAAATGTTTCTGTATCTTGCCAGTCTATCGTCGATGGAGATGCAAGGTTTACATACTTTTCTAAATTATTAAAATCTATAGGAGATGGTGGAATAGGATAACTAACTTCATCAACTAGTAATTCTTTAATTAAGCTATCTACCTGAGATGATAATATAACCTCCCTACTTGTGGATGCTATTGGACTAGTTGGGAAAGCAGATGGAGTTTTAGGTACTTCGTATATATTAGGACTATCACAACGTTCTGAAGATTCACTATATACAGAAAAGGTCGGGCTTGATGGTCCTATAGATGGAGTTGGCGGACACTCTGGAAAGTCTTCCATCATATCTAGCTGATTAAGTAAATTAATCTCTGTATCATTATTAATATAATCATTGGATAGAGATACTTCTTTTTTTTTCCCCTTTTCATCTCCAAAAAAGATTAAAGTGTCTTTATCAGATAGTATAGGGTCTCCTTTAGGTGTAGATGGCCTTGAGTTTGGTGGGCTATACACAGATGATTCTCCATAGTCACTATATATAGAAAATGTTGGACTAGCTGGTCCAGGTATCGGAGTTCTCGGGGTTATATATTCAGTATCTGTATTTTTCTTTGTAATTTTTCTTTGAGGAGTATGTTTTTCTTTTTGCTTTCTCTTTTTTGGAAACATTTTATATCCTTCTAATTTTAATAAATATAGTATATATACATTATATAATAAATTATACATTATATACTAATAAATTATACATTATATAATAACAAATTCTACATTATATAATAACAAATTCTACATTATATAATAACAAATTCTACATTATATAATAACAAATTCTACATTATATTGCATAAGAAAATTAAAAAAATGATGGAAAATGATTATTAAAGGTAATTCTATGATTATTTATCAACTTTTAGAGAATCTATATATTATTATTTAATTTATAGATTATAGTATATAATATAGTTTAGTTTAGTTTAAAATAATCTATAATTAAAGGAGAGGATAACGTGTTCCCAAAAAAGAGAAAACAAAAAGAAAAACATATATCACCTCCAAAGGTTTTAAAATTGGACCTTAAAAAAACATCCCCCCCATCAACTCCAACTATAGGTCCAGATAGCCCGATTATATTTATGCCCATCCAATCTAATACACCTTTTTCTAGTCCACCTCCATCTATTCCACCAACTCCAACAGGTGATCCTATAATTTCTTTGAATACTCATTTTAGTAACAGTAGATCAGAAGTTCTATTGTTACAAAAATTGGATATGTTAAAAGAATCTATGAACTCATCTAAACCTTCTCCACCTGAAGATATGTTTGTTATGCCATCTGTGGTTAATTGGAGTGACGTTCCATCTACATCTAAACCTTCTCCACCTGAAGATATGTTTGTTATGCCATCTGTAGTTAATTGGAGTGACTTTCCATCTAAATCTGTTCTTACCACAGAAGACCCCATTGATCTATCTAGATTAGAAGAATACGCAAATTTGATTCCAAGCGATAATTGGCAAGATATAGATGCTATTACAGAAGGAGCCCCTATAATAGATACTGCAGATACAACACAGCCATTAGCTCCAACAAATATTTTCACAAGCGTTTTTTCTCTTGAAGATATAATATCATCAACAATATTAACTACAAATACATCATTAGATCAAGATACCCCACTATCCCCTTCTAGTTTAATTATAATCCCGAAAGTTATCTATACTCCTCAACCAACCTCTAGCCCTATTTATCTAGACGTTTCTGATGATGATGATGATGATGATGATA